>JANLRD010000009.1:0-91590 GCA_031368215.1 Acidimicrobiia bacterium
TTACCGGCTTCCCGGATGTGCGAGATGCAGAGCTCCATCAGCCTGACCCGGTGTGCGAGCACGTCGTTGAGTTCCCTGATCGCGGCCAGGCGCCCCGTCGGGTCCTTGGCGTCGGTCCACGCGTTGCGCAACGCGTCGATCCGGGGATCGAGGGCAGCCTGCTCCTTGTCGGCCGCCGTGGCCTGTGCGATCCAGCTCTTCGCGATGCCGATGTTGACCTGTGCGACCTCGGAGTCGACGTTGAACTTCAACGCCGTCGAGCCC
Source organism: Acidimicrobiia bacterium (assembly GCA_031368215.1). Classification (GTDB taxonomy): domain Bacteria; phylum Actinomycetota; class Acidimicrobiia; order Acidimicrobiales; family JANYDT01; genus JANLQX01. The sequence continues at coordinate 265 of JANLRD010000009.1, forward strand.
TTGGAGCCGATGGCGTCGCCGAGCGCGCGTGACTGCTCGCGGACGTCCTTGCTGAGCTGGAAGATCTTCGCCTCGCTCGAGTGCACGAGATCCTGCAGCTTGGCGTACTCACGGTCGGCCGGCTTGTGCTCGAGGTCGTAACCGCCCTTCGCCAGTCGGTCGTTCGCGCCCGTTGCGCCCCGGTCGGTCGGGTCCTGCCGCATGGCCACGGCCTGCGCCGTCCGGCGCACGGTCTGCATGTCCTCGATGTGCTTGTCGATGACGCCGAGCTGCTGGGTTCGCAGCCCGTCTGGGATGTCGGTGTACCGCTTGGGGTCGGCGACCGCCGCGCGGCGCTTCGTCAGCCTGTCGAGCTCCTCGTTGGCCTCGGCGATCGCCGCGCCCGCCGTGTCGGGTGACCTATGCACCTGTTCCATCAGAGACTTGCGCAGGGCGTTGAGCCGGTCCCGTCCCTTCTGTCCGGGAAAGTTCTCATCGCCTTTCAGCTGCAAGTCCCAGGCCTTGTTGGACATGCCCACCTGACCGCCAAGCATCTGGGCACCGTTCTCCTTCACGAGCTCGCTGTAGACCTTCATCTTCTCGTCCAATCCCGTGGCGGCGCGCAGGCGCGGGCTCACCTTCTCGAGCTCGGCGATCGCCGCCTTCGGCACTTCGGCGCTCAGCGTCCACGAGCCCGACGCCTTGGCCGTACCCGGGTGCTTCGCGCCCGTGAAGATCTTCCCGAACTCCTGCCGGTTGAACTCGCCCGACTCGCCCGAGACGGTGAACTCGGCGCGGGCGCCGGCGTCGACGTCGTTCTCCTGGCCGCGCACGACCTGTGCGTTGGAGTGCAGCTCGTCGTCACCCAGGAACTTCGCCAAGCGACCGGGGTCCTGGTCGTGCGACTGCTTGCCCCCGTACTTCTCGTGCTTGCCCTGCTGGTCGGAGGTCTCGTCCTGCCACGTGGTGCCGGTCCACGCCGCCGAGCCGCCGAGAAGTTTGTAGTTGTCGTGGTCCTCCTGCGTCCCCAGAGTCCGCACGCTCACCCGTTTGGCCCCACCCATCGGCGGCAACGCAACCTTGGCGAACGTCTCGAACGCCGTCTGACCCTCGGTGTTGCCGAGGTCGAACTCGTACGTCACCGCGTACAGGGTGCCCTCCGACCCGCCCTTCTCGTTCGACAGCCCGCCGCTGATCGACCAGTCGCTACCCTCGTTCGCCGTGACCGTCGCGGTGACGTGCACGGTCGTGGCCCCCACATGTCGAACGGACATCTCGTCGCCGGTCGTCTGCTGGCCGCTCTTGCCCATCGTGGCGCCGAAGGTGACCGATGCGCTGCCCGACTCCGTGTGGGAGCTGCCGAACCCGCGTGCTTCGCCGACGGGGATGGCGAGCGCGCCGAGCACGGAGGTGATGGGGAAGTACCCCAGGCTGCCGTCCTTCACCACGCGCTCGGCGGCATGCTCCTTGAACGCCTTCGCGTCCTTCTCGCTCGCGAACCGCCGCGATCCGGTCTGGTTGGCGGCGTCCGAAACGCTGCCGCCGAGCCCGAAGCCGACGGCCCCCGCCTTGACCGTGCCGCCCGCGCCGACCGATTCGGTGTCGCTGACGACGTAGTGGACCTCCCAGACGCCTTCGGCGACTTCCTCGGGCTCGTCGGCCGTCACGGTGTGCCCCGAGCTGACGCTGACGGACACACCGTGACCGCCCTTCGAAGTCACCCCGGCGTTGCCCGAGACCGAGGTGTTGCCCTTCCCGTCGTCGGTGAAGCCGCCGCCGACGCTCGTCTGGCGCCCACTTGGCCCCGTCCGGTTGTACGCCCCCTGGGCCGCGACGGTGCCGTTCGGATCCACGGTGACGCCGGTATTGACGGCCGACGACTTCTTGAGCGGCGTGCCGTCGGGTTTCGTCCCGTAGACGATCTCCTTGCTCTTCTGCCCCCCGACGGCGAACTTGCCGTCCCCGGTGACCCCCGCGCTCACCTGCTTGGCCTTCGTGGCCGAGAGGTCGTCGCCGGCCTTGGAGGTCTCGGTCGTGCCGTACGCGCCGCCGACCAGGTTGCCGCCGACGCCCACTCCAACGCCCTTTTGCGTCTCCCTCCGGTTCGACAGCTCGCCGTCGGTCGTCTCCTCGCCGTGCGTGACCATGCCCAGCTCACGCTTGCGATCCCGGATCTGGGTCTGGCCCGACGGGTCCTGGGTGACCGTGGCCGAGTACGCCTTGCCCTTCGACCGCTCGTCGTAGGTCGCGCCCGGGACGTTTACGGTGCCGGCCGCCTGCGGCAGCGGCGGGGCAGGGGCGGCTTTGGCCGACGCCCCGCCGGTCGAGGTCGGTGTCGAGGTCGGTGTCGGGGTCGGTGTCGGGGTCGGGGGTGCTCCCGACGAGCCCCCGCCGGACCCCCCACCCTTGGGGCCATGCGTCGGATCCTCGGCGAGGTGGTCGGGGATCGGCGTCGCCCCACCCTTGTAGTCGGGCGAGACGATGTACACGTTTCCGGACTTGAAGGCCTTCGGGTACTCCTCACCGGCGCCCTTGTCGAGGTCGTAGATCTGCTCGTGCCAGTCGTGGCTGTTGCTGCGGTACACGGACTGGGGGTTCGCCTTGTACGCCGCGGCGACCTCGTCGTCCGTGGCGGGCGTGGCCGGGGTGTGGGCCAGGTGCTGCGAGGGGCGTCCCTCGGGTGCCTTGCGGGGGCCGGTGCGACCGACGCCGGTCGTGGATCCCGCACCGGCCGTCACCGCGCCCTTCGACACCGGCGCCTCCGGCGCTGGTGGTGCCGCCTTCTGCTGCGGCTTGAGGTCGATCACGTCCGTCGGACCGTGGGACGGCAGGTCCGTCGCCGGAAGCTGCGGCTCGTCCGGCGACACGAAGATGTACTTGCCCGAGCGGTAGGCGGACGGGATGCCGCCGGTGCCCTGGTCGAGCACGTAGATCTGGGCGTGCCAGGCGGGGTGCGGGCTCCTCACCACCGAACTCGGGTTCTTGGCGTAGGCGGCACGGAGTTCGGCGTCATCCACCGGTACCGCACGTCCGATGAGGTGGGCCTGGGAGGGCGGGGGCGTTCCGGTGCCCTGGACGGTGTCGGCCAGCGCCCCCGGCGAGGGCGGGGCAGTGCCGACCCCGGGCACGGTCTGGTTCAGGGCCGCCGGCGAGGTGTCTTTCGTTGGGCCGGAGTCCTTCGGCGCTCGTTGGAGCATGGCCGCCAACGCGCGGTTCCCGACCGACTGCTGGAGATGGTGGACCGGGTCCTGATCGCTCTCACCGTGCCCGGCGGAGGTCGTCGTCGAGCGTCGTGAGGACGAGACCGCTTGCCCGGCGCGCTTCGCGCCCGGACCGAGCTTGTGCGCCGGGGGCCTCACCGAAGCGCCCGCCGTTGTGGCGTGTCACCCACGCGCGCAAGGTACCACAGTTGCGTCGGCGCGGACCTAGGGCGTCTGCGACCGGTGCGGGTGTTGCGGAGGCGGCCTGGGACGTAGTGCACTCGATCTTGGGTCGAGAGGCAGAACGGGGTTGTTTACGATCGTGCGGGTGATCGAGGATCGAGCGTTGATCATGTTCATGCGTGCGGTCTCGTGCGGTGATGGCAACCTCGCGTCGCAGCTGTTGGACGCGACCCCGGAGCTGGCTTCCGCTCGGCTTGTCGCAGACGGGTCCCGAGCGTCGGCAGCGGAGTTCTTTCTCCCGGACTGCGGCGTCTACATGTACGCCGGTCATACCGCGCTGCACGTGGCCGCGGCCGCTTACAACGCGGGGTTCGCTCGCACACTCGTCGGGGTCGGCGCCGACGTTCGGGCCAGGAATCGTCGTGGTGCGGAACCGTTGCATGAGGCGGTCAGAGGTGGGCCTGGGTCGTTTGGGTGGGATCCGCAGAAACAGGTGGCAATGGTGGTGTTTCTGATCGACGCGGGAGCAGACCCCGACGCGGTCGCCGCTGGCGGTGTGACACCGTTGCATCGGGCAGTCCGCAACCGATGCTCGGCCGCGGTACGCGCATTGCTTGACGCCGGCGCCGACCCGCAACGCCCGAACAACAACCATTCGACGGCGATCATGCTGGCCCGCTGGACCACCGGGCGCCCCGGGAGCGGCTCGCCCGAGGCAAGGGCGGAGCAAGACAAGATCCTTTCAATCCTCTCCGGGAGCGACCTCTCCGAAGAACCGACCATTCAGGGTGTGGGGTCGGTCACGCTGGAGTCGTAGAAAAGTATGTGTGCATATGACAAGAGGATTGAGAACGTCTGCCCGATTCCCAATGGCGATCAGCGGGCACCTGCGGACAGTACGTGTACCAAGCATTTCCAACGCAGCGCCAGTTACTCGGCCTCTGCCGGGCTTTCGACACCCAGCCGGCCCTTGCCGACGACGCGGGGCATCCTTGCCTAGGTCCTGACACAGCACTCCGCCAGCCCGACGACAACACCGTCGGTCTGATGTCGCTTTCGACGCGGGAGCGGTAGAGGCCGGCCGATCACGAGTGTCGCGTCGCCGCATCGCAGGCCGGGTCGCCGTGCCACGAGCGCAAGCACAGCGTGTCCGCGGACTGCCGCCCCATTGGTGCAGCTCGAAAATCGCGGAGGCGGCCCCGCTCGGCCGCGGTTCACATCCCAACCCTCTTTGGGCTATAGCCGCCGGCGCGGCTCGATCGCGATGACGAAGTCCGCCAGCCGCGCCGCCACGTCGATTGCCGCGTCGAGCGTCGCTGCGGGCGGGTCCCAGCACTCGGAGACGCGGGTCCACCCGCGACGGCCCAGGAACGGGCCTGCCTGCGGCTCCTTGCCCAACTGGCGACGCCAACTTGTCTCCTGCGCAGCGAGACGAGTGAGCACCTCGGCGTTCTTCGCGGCCTCGGGATGCTCTGAATGGAAGCCGATCTCCAATACCTCTTGGTCCCCGAGGCGCAGGAGCTGGGCCTCGTAGTGCTCACGGGTGGCGTCGCCGAACCAGACCTTCACACCCCGACCGTGCGAGGTGGTCCGCAGGTCAGGGCCGACGACAGCCACGAACCCTTCGACAGCGTCGCGGACCTGGCCAAAGAATTCCGCGTCCACTCCGACAATCGTACGAGCCATCCGATGATCGGTCGCCTCCCGGTGGGCGTCGCGATTCGTCTCAGTCTGCCGTTGCTGCCTAGCCTCACACCATGACGAATTCACACCTGCGCCAGTTCTACATCGACGGCGCCTGGACCGACCCCTCCGGCACCCGAACCCACGACGTCGTGAATCCCGCAACGGAACAGGTGGTCGCGACGATCGCGTTGGGCGAGCAGGCCGACGTCGATCGTGCCGTCGCCGCGGCGAAAGCGGCTTCGGAGACGTTCTCGCGGACAACGAAAGAGGAGCGGCTCGCTCTCCTCGGCAAGATCATCGAGGCATACAAGGCGCGCCTCGGCGACATTGCGGTCGCCGTGTCGAGCGAGATGGGCGCACCGCTCACCCTCGCCCAGCGGGCTCAGGCACCTGCCGGTCTCGGCCACCTGATGGCAACCGCGAAGGCGCTCGAGTCGCTCGAGTTCTCCGAAGACGTCGGAACCAGTCGCATCGAGTACGAGCCCATCGGTGTATGCGCGCTTATTACCCCGTGGAACTGGCCGCTCAACCAGATCGCCGCCAAGGTCGCTCCCGCCATCGCGGCGGGTTGCACCATGGTGCTCAAGCCCTCGGAGATGGCGCCGCTCAATGCGTTGATCTTCGCCGAAGTGATGCACGACGCGGGAGTGCCCAAGGGCGTGTTCAACCTCGTCAACGGCGACGGCCCCACTGTTGGCGCAGCACTTTCGTCGCATCCCGACGTCGACATGGTCAGCTTCACCGGTTCGACCCGAGCCGGCATCGAGGTTGCCCGCAACGCGGCACCGACGGTAAAGCGAGTGCACCAGGAACTCGGCGGGAAGTCCGCCAACATCGTGCTCGACGACGCCGATCTGGAGCAGGTGATCACGCGCGATGTCGGCCGGCTCGTCATGAACTCCGGTCAGTCGTGCAACGCCGGTACCCGCATGCTCGTCCCTGCGGCGCGCATGGAAGAAGCCGCGGCCATCGCCGCAGCAGCAGCGGAGAAAATCGCTGTCGGAGATCCGAACGATCCCGGCACCGCCGTCGGCCCGGTGTCGTCGAAGGCGCAGTTCGACAAGGTGCAGGGGCTGATCCAGCGGGGCATCGACGAAGGGGCCACGCTCGTCGCCGGAGGCGTCGGCCGCCCCGACGGACTCTCGGCCGGTTACTTCGTGCAGCCGACCGTGTTCGCCAACGTCACCAACGACATGACCATCGCCCGCGAGGAGATCTTCGGGCCAGTCCTGTCCATCCTCGGCTACAACGACGAGGACGAGGCCATCCGCATCGCCAACGACACCGTCTACGGCCTCGCCGGGTATGTCTCGTCGAACGACCTCGAGCGGGCGAAGAAGGTCGCCCGGCAAATCAAGTCGGGCAATGTGCACCTCAACGGCGCAGGGACCGACAGCAACGCGATCTTCGGCGGCTACAAGCAGTCGGGCAACGGCCGCGAATTCGGCAAGCACGGCATCATGGAGTTCCTCGAATCGAAAGCTCTCCTCGGCTTCTACCCGAAGTCCTAGCGCGTCCGACGTCAGCCCGGGTGCACGGTCGTGCCGGCCTCCCCGGACAGGACGGCCTCGGCCCGGCCGAGCGCACCGATGGCGGCGCGCTTGCCGGTGCGCTCCACGAACCGGCAGGCCGCTTCGACCTTGGGGCCCATGGAGCCTGCCGGGAAACGTCGCGCCCGGAGTTCGCCGGTCGTGACGGACCGCATCACCGTCGCATCGGGGGTGCCCCAGCCGTCGATCACCCCGTCGGCGTCGGTGAGCAGGAGCATGGCGTCGGCCCCGAGGTTCTCGGCGAGGAGAGCGGTCGTGAGGTCCTTGTCGATCACCGCGTCGACCCCACGCCGGTGGCCACCGGCGTCGACCACCACCGGGATACCCCCGCCACCGGCACAGATCACCACGACTCCGGCTTCGAGCAACCTGGCCACCATCGCCTCCTCCACGATGCGCAGCGGTTGCGGTGAGGCCACCACGCGCCGCCACACCACCCCGTCGGCCCGCATGGTCCAACCCATCCGTCCGCCGACGTGGGTCGCCTCGATCTCCGAGGAGTACACGGGCCCGACGAACTTCGTGGGGGAATCGAACGCTGAATCGTCGGCGGCCACGACGGTCTGGGTGACGAGCGCCGCCACATCGCGCCCGGGGAGGGCGTTCGCAAGCTCCTGGAGCAGCCAGTAGCCGATCAGGCCCTGCGTCTCGGCACCCAGCTCGGCGAGCGGGTAAGCCCGCGTCAACGACCGGTCGGCGGCGGACTCCAACGCCAGGAGGCCGACCTGCGGACCGTTGCCGTGGGTTATGACAAGTTCGTGGCGAATCGCGAGCGGGGCCAGCGACGCTACGGCGACGGCAACGTTGTGTTCCTGCACATCGGCGTCGGGCCGTTGCCCCCGACGCAGGAGTGCATTGCCGCCGAGCGCCGCCACGATTCGCACGGTGTCGGTCCCCGTCCGTTCAGGACGCCGACAGGGACACGAACATCGCCGGGAACCGGGCCAGGACGGCGATCGCGTGCTGGAGCTCGCGCTCGTCGACGCACTCACCGATGCGATGCGTGTTCTGCTCGATGCCGGCCCCCACCCCGAACATGGCCGGGTGCTTGACGGCTCCCGACGTGACCCATTGCTTCGATGCCGGCACGTCGATGGCCGAGCTGTCGACGTGGACGGGGAAGCCGACACCGTCGGTGGAGAACACCCAGCGGTCCACACGTGGTTCGCTGCGCAGGGCGCCGGCCGTTGCCCCACCATCAGGCTCAGTGACATGCGCGCTGACGACAGCACGGTAGCTCGCCACTGCGGCGGTGATTGCCGGATGATCCTCGGGTGTGGCCCACCCCGGGTAGATCTGCGCGTTGTCGGGGTGGTACCCGGTCTCAGTTGGCTGGTCGTAACGGGGGACGATCACGTCGACGACGAGGCCAGCGGCGCGCGCCCCGGCTATTGCATCGAGTGACTCGATCTCCGCGACGGCGACTTCCGGTGTCTCGCCGACGGTCAGGCGGCGATCGAAGCGGAACGTGAAGCGCTCGGGTACGGCGCAGTCACTAGGCGTGTCGAGCTTGGCCCACGACGCCGTGCGCGTGCCCCGGCCGAGGAACGGATGGTCCCCGAACCCCACCGTGGCGGCCTGCCGGGCGGCCTCGGCCAGGATCGCGCCACCGTGTTCCAGGGGGTTCAGGCCCAGATGGGGCATCGAACCGTGGCAGGAGCGCCCGATGACGGTCACCTCGATCTGCATCCGCCCTCGTTGTCCCCGGTACAGCCCGAGCGCGCCCTTCACCGAATCGCCCGTGCCCTCGGTGAGGATCACCACGTCGGGAACGAGACTCGGGGGAGCGCCGGGAAGCACCTTGGCCATCACGTAGCGGGGGCCACCTCCGTCGTTGTCCTCCTCGGCCACGGTGGCATAGGAGCGAATGACCGCTCCGTACAACGAGCCTTGGGGCACGAGCTCCAGCAGGATTTTCGTGGCGATGATCTGCGACACGACGCCGGCGAGCTGGTCCGCCGATCCCCGTCCGAACACGAGGTGGTGCCAATCGGCTTCCGGCGGGACGTATCCCAACTCTTGGCGGAGCGCACCGGGGACGAGCCGGGCGGGATCGGTGAGGCCGTCATAGGGATCGAGGGCACCGTGCAGCTTCTCGTGCCACTGCCCGCGCAGCGCCAGCACGGTGTCCGAATGGCCGTCGAGATAGATGACCTTCTTGTGGTCCGGGTGGACGCCGTCACCGCCGTCCTGCACCGTCCACACGAGGTTGCCGAACTCGTCGAACCACACGTCGGTCGGGGCCAGCACCGCTTTGACATCGATGATCGCGTCGCGCAGGAAGGTGAGGCGGGCGTGCTCGTGGTTCGACAGGCCCGCACGGTGGTCACCGCCCTGATCCTCGGCACGGTCAACGAAGTCAGCCGGGATACGGATGGCCTCCTTCAAGATGGCGACCGCCAAGGGCCGGTACCGCTCCGCGAGTTCGGCGACGCGGGCGTCGAGCGTCGACTGCAGCGTGTCGGACATGTTCATGCACCTTTCGCGATCGCGGCGAGGCGGGCCGCGAGATCCGGGACCTTGGCCACGGCGAGCAACGCCATGACGACGTACACCTTCTTGTTGGCTTCGCGGGCCACGTGAACGGCGAAGCGCTTCATGACCGCCGGGCTGACTTCGGACCCGATGTCGGCTGGGAGGCAATGGAGGTACAGTGCGTCGGCGGTGAGGCTCATCCGTCGTTCGTCGCAGATCCAGTCGCGATGCCCGGCGTTGGCGGCGAGGGCCCGTTGCTCGATCTCGCGCATGTCGTTGGCGTCCCCGCGCGTGTTGGCCGCCACCCGCTCGAGCATCAGGGCGTGGGGCCCCCAGGACTTCGGATAGACGGCGTCCGCACCGGCAAACGCGGCGTCCATGTCATGGACGATCTCGAACAATCCGCCCGATGACGCGGCACCCTCCCGGGCCCAAGTCAGCGGTTCGGGGAGGAGGTCGTAGCCGGGGGGATGGGCGAGCGTCACGTGGGCACCGAAACGCGTGAGCAGTGACACGACACCCTGCGGGACCGAGAGCGGTTTGGCGTAGCTCGGCGAGTAGGCCCACGACATCGCGATCTTCTTGCCTCGGACATCGCCGCCGAAGTGCTCGCGCAGCCACATCAGGTCGGCCAGGGCCTGCGTGGGGTGATCGACGTCGCACTGCAGGTTCACGACGGGCACGACCCGAGGATCGTCGGTCGCTGTCAGGTACCTGTCGATGCCCCGCTTCACGTCGTGCATGAACGCGTTGCCCTCGCCGAGCACCAGATCGTGGCGCACCCCCAAGGCGTGGGCGTTCATGCCGAGCATGGCACCGGTCTCCTCTGCCGTCTCGCCGTGGGATACCTGGGTCGAGGATCCGTCCACGATCACCGGCATCATTCCGAGGCGGGCGGCGGCCCCGGCCCAGGCCGACTTGGTGCGCGTCGAATTGTCGAAGAACATCGCGTAGGCCAGCTCGTTTGGCAGCAGGGCGGTCGAGCGCCCCGCCCGGTCCGCCGCCTCGAACGCCGATGCCGCGCCGAGCAGGGCGTCAAGCTCTGATGCGCTCCAGTCGTGAGTGGTCAGCAGGCTCCGGCCATGAAGGGCAGCAATGCCGTCGGCGTCAAAGGCGGTGTCCATCGCTGTCGGTCTACGCCGGTCAACGTCGCACCGGGGAGGGCCGAAGGGCCTGGCGAACTAGGGCCGCATGGAGTCGCGACGAGCTGGAGTCCACGCAGATCCGCAAGCTCAGAAGGAACGGGAAGCCATCGACGGCCCAGCGTGCCGGGGTCGCAGCGTTCGGGACGGAAGTCAGCGACAACCGGTGTCCGATGTCTGCCTGGGGCCACCGTTGGGCACTTCCGCATCGGAATGCGGACGCCGACGATGGGTACGGGTTACTCGACCCTTCTCCAGTCACGAGTCATCATGGATGCTGACAACGCCCCCGCCCCTGTTGCGATGGCCGGGGTGACCGCGCCGGTCGACGCCGTCGACCTGCTGACCGTAACGCTTCCCCCACCGATCGAGCGGGTTGAAACCCATATCTCCACAGTGCTGTTCTCCGACGGCTGGGCCTACAAGGTGAAGAAGCCGGTTCGCTTCGAGTTCATCGATCTGTCGACGCCGGAGTTGAGGGAGGAAGACTGCCGGCGGGAGTTCGATCTCAATCGCCGCTTCGCTCCGGACGTCTACGACAGCGTGATCGAGATCCGCAACCCGGCGTACGAGGTGGTCGACCATGCCGTGAAGATGCGCCGGATGCCGTCGGATCGTCGGCTTACGACGCTCTTGGCGACACCGAACGACCTCCGGGACCCGATCCGCGAGATCGCCAGGCGTGTGGCGGTCGCCCACGAGGCGGCTGATCGAGGCGCTCGTATCGACGCCGTTGCGACGGCCGACGCGGTGCGCCACCTCTGGCGTCGATCCCTCGATGACTTGGCGACCATTCCGTCGGCGGCGGCTGAACACGATCGACTCGCCATGATCGACGCGCTGGCGATGCGTTACCTCGATGGCCGCGCCGACTTGTTCGCGCACCGGATCGCGTCCGGGCACATTGTCGACGGCCACGGAGACCTGCTGGCCGACGACATCTTCTGCCTCTCGGACGGACCACGCATCCTCGACTGCCTGGAGTTCGATGACCAACTGCGCTTCGGTGACGTATTGCTCGATATCGGGTTCCTGGCGATGGACCTCGAGCGACTCGGCCGCGCGGACCTGGCCGAAACGCTGCTGCACGACTACCGCGAGTTCACCAACGAAGTGCACCCGTCATCGCTCTTCGATCAGTACGTCGCCTATCGAGCGCTGGTACGCGCGAAGATCGCCGCGATTCGCGGTGTCGATGCGAGTGACTACCTCGAACTGTGCCTCGCCCGGCTTCGGCGTGCGGATGTGCGCGTTGTGACCCTCGGTGGGCTTCCTGCAACGGGGAAGTCGACGGTCGCGGCAGACCTTGGGCGGTCGCTCGGATGGACGGTGCTCGTCGCCGATGTGGTTCGCAAGGAGGTGACCCATGTCGGGCCGGGGCCCGCCGCCGCGGAATTCGGCCAAGGGGTCTACTCGAGGGCCGGAACCCAACTGACCTACACCGAACTGATGCACCGTGCCCGGGTGGCGCTTCGTGGTGGCGAGAGTGTGGTGATCGATGCGTCGTTCGACGATGAACGGTGGCTAGCAGCGTCGCGCGATGTCGCAGCGGCGACGGACAGCGCGATCGTGGAGCTGCGCTGTGTGGCTCCGGCGGAGGTGTGCGAGGAGCGTCTGCGCCATCGGCGCCATGACGAAGCGAACCCCTCCGACGCGACGGAGGAGATTGCCGTGCGGATGACCGCGACGTTCGACCCGTGGCCGTCGGCGATCGAGATCGGTACCTCTCGGCCGCTGCCCGAGACGATGCGCGACGCAATGGTCGCCGTCGACCGAATCGATCGAATCGCCAGCTGAGGTCCGTTCACGTTGGCCGGGCCATATGCGCGCGTGCCATCCTTTCGAAGGACCGCACGGAACATGACCAAAGCCACGTGCCCCAGCATCGGGGTCCCGCTACGACGTCCAGATCTCGAAGTAGAACGTCGTCATGCGAGCTTGATTGGCGTGATCACCTCGGTGAAGGCGTGAGCCTGACGACAACTTGCGCTACTCATTTCGTCAGGGACGGGCTGCAGGGGGTCAGAGACCGATGACTTCGTAGTCGACGCCGATGAGGTCGTAGGTGCGCCGAGCTCGGAGATCTCTTGTGAAGAGTCGACGTTCGCTGGCTCGGGCCGCCTCACCGACCAGCGCGTCGTAGATCGCGCCGCCCGAAACCCCGATGACACCGAGTCGCGCAAGAAGCCTTGTTTCGGCGTCATGCTCGAGCCAGCAGATGGAGGGGAACACGGTGACGATGATGCTCTGTGCGGTTGGCGCGTCGATCGAGAGTTCACCCGGTAGGCGCGTGAGTACGGAGAATGTCTCGAACGCGGCATGTCCGGCCAGTGCCGGACGGTGCTTTCGCACCGCGTCCCGGCAAACGACGTGAGCGGCGTGCGATACGTCGAGAGCGGCGACCGAGACGCTGGTTCCACGGCCCAGGTGTCAGCGTTGGTCGGCATCGCGCCACCGCTGCACGTCGGCATCGGTGATGGTCGTTGCGTCAACGCGTTCGATCGCCGGCCAGCCATCAATGGCAACGATTGCCCGACTTCGCTTGCGTACCGGCGCGAGGCGGATCGAATCGCCGTCGATCGTGACGTCAAGAGCTGCGTCGGCTTCCAACGACAGACGGTCCCGGATCTCCTTGGGGATGACGACTCGCCCCGCCCGGTCGATCGACACCATCATGGATGGCGGTCTACCACTTCTCCTTCGGGCGAAGCGACCCGGAGAATGTACGGCAGGCCAGCCTTCGTCCACTTCAGCGCAGGCATTGTCTGGCCTCACGAACTCTCGACGTGAGCGTGGGGGTGGGCATCTCGCCGTCTGAACCGGCGCCCCTTGCGCGTCGGCGCGCCTAGGAGGCGTCCTGGACCACCCGCCACGCCAACCACAACAGGGGAAGCTGAAGAGGGAGTCGAAGCCACGCGGCGATCGCCGAGTCGAAGGGCGGCGGCGCGCCCTTGATGCCTCCGTCGATCGCCGACTGCACGTTGGCGGGGAACACGGCCACGAACGTGGCGAACGCCAGGTAGCCGGCGAGCTTCGGCCGCGATTTGCTGGCCAGAAGGACGGCTACCGCCAGTTCGACGGCGCCGCTGGTGTAGGTCGTGGTCCGCGGAGACCCGGGCATCCACGTGGGGACAATCCGGTCGAACTCTGCGGGGAACGCAAAGTGCGCGACGCCGGCCGCTCCGAGTATCGATGCAACGACCAGCCGAGGGGTTGGTCGCCGAATCGAGGTCAGGACGCCACCGCAGCCTTCATGGCCCGGTCCTGGGCGACGGCGTCGTAGAGCTCGTAGTCGGTGGCGGTGTCGTCGTCGAACTGGTACTTGAGCAGACCTGCGTCGTCCCACAGTCGGCGCAGGTAGCCGTTGTTGGCATCGAGCAGTCCGAGCTTGCGGACGTTGGGCACGAGCTTGGAGAAGAAGGCTTTTTGGAACGCCGCCCCGGGGTCGAGCCCGAGCGTGCCGGCGGCCTGCATCAGGTACGGCACCACCTTGTCGACGCTGACGCCGAGCCGCTCCCACATCTCGGGGGTGGTCGAGCGTGAGCGGTTGCGGAGCGTGTTCTCCGCCAGGAACTCCTGGCGGTCCTTGAGCTCGGCCTGCGAGAGCTCCTGGTAGTACTCGCCGAGGCTCAGGATGCCGAATGCGACGTGGCGGGCCTCGTCGGCGAGCACGTAGCGGAGCAGCTTTCGCAGCAACGGTTCGTCGACTCGCCGGAGCATCTCACCGAACGCCGCAAGGGCCAGGCTCTCGATGATGACCTGCATGCCGAGATAGGCCATGTCCCATCGGTTGTCCTCCAACAGACCGAAGACCTGCTCCTGCAGGTACGGCCCCATCGGGTACTGCTCGCCGACCTTCTCGCTGAGATAGCGCTGGAAGACCTCGGTGTGACGGGCCTCGTCGATCGTCTGCGTCGCTGCGTAGTACTTCGCGTCGATCCAGGGCACAGTCGAGGTGATCTTCGCCGCCGTCAGCATGGCCCCCTGTTCGCCGTGGACGAATTGGCTCAGCGTTGCCTTCAGCTGTTCGAGGCCGAGCTGGGTGAACTCCTTGTCTCCCCACGACTTGAAGGGCGAGCCCGGAAGATCCTTCGCCGCCTTCGCCAGCACCATCACCGGCGCGTTCCAGTCGATGATCTCCTCGGGGTCGACAGGTGTCGACCAGTCGAGCTCGGTCACGCTCGACCACTGTGACGCCATTGCCTTGTTGTAGAGCGTTACGAGTTGCGGGCGCGACCGTTCGTAGTTCCACAGGAACGTGGTCGGGGTGTGGTCGGTCACGAAGCGGATCGTGCCCTCGACGTCGGCATCGGCCGGGACGGCGGGGAGTTCGGTCGTGCTCATCGTCGTCTCCTGCTACGGGGAGGCCCTCACACACGCTGCTCGCGGCCCGGAAACGCACTCTACGCGTTCACGATGGCTCGAGCGATTCTTCCGAAGACGGGACCGGCACGGTCGACGGCTCCCCGAGCAATCGCCAACTGCCGGGAGTACCGTTCGCGACGGGCGTTGAGCCACCCTCGGTTCGGACGGCCAGAAACGGGAGAACACATGAAGTACATGGTCGAATACAAGGTTCGTACGGTCGGTCTCACGCATGAGCAGAACTTCGCCAACCAGGAGGCGCTCCTCACGGCCTTCGGCAAATGGCAGCCCGAGGAGGGCCTGAACGTCCTCGCCTTCGTGTCACACGTGAACAGCGACGGCGGCTATGTCCTCGTCGAGACGAGCGACCCCAAGGTCGTCGCCTCGTTCGTTTCGAAGTTCATCTACTGGAACGAAGTGAACGTCGTTCCCGTAGTCGATGTCGAGGAGATCGTGCCGATCAACCTGCAGGCGCTGGCATGGGCGAGAGGCGCGTCGAAGGGTTGACCGATCTCCCTCGGGCCGGTGGCTTTATCGCCACCGGTCCAGGGACCGGTACTCGGGGATTGGAGAGTTGGACGCGCGTCCGGGAAACTGACACCCATGAGTGCAACGTCGAGGAGATTCGAAGGATCGTCCGTGGTGGTCACGGGAGCGGCGTCCGGCATGGGCCGAGGGATCGCCGTTGCATTTGCGCGGGAGGGGGCGTCCGTGGTTCTCGCGGACGTCAACGCTGCCGGCCTCAACGAGACGCGCTCGATGATCGATGTCTTCGGCGGAACGAGCATCGTGGTTGACGCCGACGTTTCCGATGCCGATGCCGTGGCCGCCATGGTCCACCTCGCCGTCGACCGATTCGGCGGCCTCGACGCAGCGGTCAACGCTGCCGCGATCGAGGGAGAATCCGTTTCCATCGCAGAGCTCGACGACGACCTCTTCGATGCAATCCAGCGGATCAACGTCAGGGGCACCTACCTCTGCATGAAGCACGAGATCCTCGCCATGCGGGCGACGGGCAAAGGCGGGGCGATCGTCAATTTCGCGTCCACCAGCTCGTACCGTCCCCAGCAGAACCAGACGGCCTACACCGCGTCGAAGCACGCCGTGGTCGGCCTGACGAAGAGCGCGGCGATCGACTGCGCGAAGTACGGAATCCGGATCAACGCAATCGCTCCCAGTGCCATCGATACGCCGATGCTGCGCAACGCGATGGCACGGCGGCCGGGCGGTTCAGAAAAGGACGTGATCGACCGGCTCAGCCTGATCCGCCGTTTCGGTTCGGTCGACGAGATCGCGAAGGCCACGTTGTTCCTCTGCTCCGATGACGCGTCGTTCACCATGGGTCACGTGCTCGCCGTTGACGGTGGCTATCTCGCAAGGTGATCCCGGCGGCCGGGCACGGCGATGGAGATCGACGACCTGCGGCTCGGGTCAATGAGCGAGGTTCGTGTTCCCGAGAGGCGCTGGTGGGGGTGTGGAAGTCGGGTTGCTCGCTGAACGGTCAGCGCGCCCGGTCGAGTCCGTGGCATCGATTTCTACAAGGCGTTCGAAGACGAACTCGTGCTTGAGGAACGACGTCTCACGCTCATGGCCCGGGGTGGGCGGAACGAGCGGCGACATCTGGAGCAGGCGCCAACCCGCCACCAACGCTCCCGTGCCGCTCGCATACGGCGGGTCGCCGTCGGGCTGCGGGCCTACGCCGTTCGTGCCGTCGAAGAAGGACCAGCCGAGCACCCGCCCGTCGAGCCCAGGACTGGCGAGCCACAGCATCAGCACCTGCTGACGGACATTCTCGGTCATCGTGTTGCGGCTGCGGCGAGCACGGCGCGCCGCTCGGTTCGGGTGAGATACCAGTCGACATCGAACGCAGGATCGCCGGTCAGGTAGCGCCAGAGAGTGGCCCGCTGCACCGTTTCGAGACGGTGCACCGACGGCTCGTACCAGTCCTCACTACGACGCAATTCACCGGCCACCATAGCCGGATCGGTCTTCGCCCAGATGTGGTCATCGGCCCGGTTGCGGTCGTCGACATCGGAGGTGTCCCAGAGACGGACCTGGGGCACAATCGGGTTGAGGCGGAGCTTGCCGAGCACGCGGTGCCCGGCGCCGTGGTTCGGCGCGCCGGCGTGCCAGAGTCCGTGATGGAAGATCACCACGGTCCCGGCCGGTCCGCTGTGGTAGTGCTCACCGGCGAGGTGTTGGTATCTCGCCACATCGTCCATGTTCACGCGTCGGAGATGGCTGCCCGGTACATAACGCGTTCCGCCTTCGCGTGGTGCAACGTCGTGGGGAAACCAGAAGAGCTGGATGTCGAAGGCCACGCCATCGTCGATGATGGCGTCACAGTGCAGGCCCTGCGCGTTGAGGTCGCCGGCCATCTTGATATGGACGAAGTGATGATCGACCACCGGGCCGGGTCCGACGAGGGACGCGATTGCACCGGCGATCAGGGGAACTCGGACCATACGCCCCAAGGCGGAATCGGCCGGATACGCGTCCTCGAGAGCAGTGCCCGAGCGGGGGAGAGGTACTTCGCCCTCCTCGCCGCCCGCGGGGGAAGGCCGACTTGCTCCCCGGAACTCGTCGAGCCACGCCCGGAACAGCGTAGGGAGCTCCTGCATCGCCTGGGCGTTGATGTCTTCTGGCACGGCAGCCTCGAAACGCAGGAAACCACGGGCGACGAACGACGCCATCTGGTCGGTCGTCAGCAACGGCACAGTGGGCATGCGTCTTCTCTAGCCGACGGGTTCGATGCCCTGCACATCAGTCTTCTCCGCAGACGGCCACGCCCCTGACAACCCCGCCCGAATTCGACCCTGGACCGCGTCGCCCGTACGCTCACGCCATGGAGCTCACCTACCCGCCCGAAGCCACCGCCTACCGGGAGCAGATCCGTGGCTTCCTCCGGGCGAACCTTCCTGCGGATTGGAACGGTATCGGCGCGCTCAGTCACGCCGACGCGATTGCGTTCACCACGAAGTGGCGCGCAACCTTGAGCGCCAGCGGCTACCTCGCTCTCAACTGGCCGAAGGAGTACTCCGGCGCCGGTCTCTCACCGCTCGAATCCGTCGTGCTGGCCGAGGAGTTCGCCCGGGCCGGCGTCCCGACGGGCGGACCGAACGACGGCTTCGGTATCGGCATGCTCGGCAACACCATGCTGAAGTGGGGGACCGAGGAGCAGAAGCACCACTACCTCCCGAAGGTGTTGAGCGGGGAGCACCTGTGGTGCCAGGGTTACAGCGAACCGGCGGCGGGCAGCGATCTCGGCAACCTCGGCTGTCGTGCGGTGCTCGACGGTGACGAGTGGGTCATCAACGGTCAGAAGATCTGGACCACCCAGGGCCACCTCGCGAACCACATCTTCGTGCTGGCGCGCACCGCCCCGAACGAGGCGAAGCACCGTGGCATCTCGTTCCTCCTCGTCGACATGCGCCAGCCCGGTGTCGAGGTTCGTCCGATCAAGATGATGTCGGGGGAGTCGGACTTCAACGAGGTGTTCTTCACCGATGCCCGCTGCGCCAAGGAAGCAGTTCTGGGCGAAGTGAACGGCGGATGGGCCGTAGCGATGACGTTGCTCGGCAACGAGCGTGGAGCGGGGGCGGCTGTGAATGCCATCAGCTTTCGCGGCGAGCTCAACAAGTTGACGGTCCTGGCCAGGGAACGCGGTGCAACGAGCGACCCGATCATCCGTCAGCGACTCGCACGTGCGCATACGAAGGTCGAGATCATGCGGTACTTCGGCTACAAAGCGTTGACCAACTTCCTCCACGGCAAGCACCCGGGCCCGATGCCTCCATCGGCAAGCTGTTCTGGAGCGAGTACCACAAGGAGGTCACCGAGTTGTCCGTCGACATCCTCGGTGCCGAGGCGATGGTACCCACGGGACAAGCACCGCAGACGGCGTTCCGCACTGATCAGCCGGGCTCGCCGAACGACACCGCCAACTGGGTCGGCGTGTTCTACAACGCCCGCGCCGGCACGATTTACGCCGGCACGAGTCAGGTGCAGAAGGGCATCGTGGGCGAGCAGATCCTCGGATTGCCGAAGGAGCCCCGGGCCGACGGCGGCCCGTGGAACACCATCCCCGGCCACGGCTGAGTCACTCGTGGCACGGGATCCCCGAAGGGGCCGCTGGCCGAAGCGGTCCGGGGGACACCATCGCCGGCGCGACGGCGGAGTGGTCTTGGTGGACACGCCGGACCCGAGGGGTCCTACTTACCGCACACTTTCAGGCCGTAGGCAGCCGCCTGCTTGTTGGAGGTCGCGAAGACCTGCTCATTGTTCATGATGCTCTGCGGGTCCTTCGCGATTGTGTCGATCGCCTTGCCGAGTTCCTTGAGCATGCTGTCGATCTTCGCCTTTTCGGCCTTCGGCTGTGCGAGCTTACGAATCTCCTTCACCTGGTTTCTGAGGAGGGGAACAGCTTTCGCAGCGAAGGCCTTCAGCGCGGCAGGCGTGGGCGGGGTATTCGGCGCGAGGTCGGCGAACACCTTCTTGCTTAGCGCGTCCATTTTCGTGTTGCCGGCGGTACAGATCTTGTCGGCCGCGGCGATGAAGCTCGCCTTCGAAGGTTCCGCTGCTCCGGCCGGTCGACCTCCCGTTGCCAACATCAGGGCGACGAACACGATCGTTGTTGCTTTCCGAAGCGTTGTCATGGATTCCCCCTTGGTTGAGATTGCACAATGCCGGAGTTTCGCAGGGCCGTCAAGGAGGCCCTCAACTCCTACGGGTCCGGCTGATCCCGGGGTCTGCGCGTTCGGGTCGAATGCCATGTCTGCTTTGCATTCTGTGGGGTCGACACCAAGCTTCTGACACAACTCCTGGAAGACGATCCATCGTTCGTTGCCGGTGCTGTGAAAGCGAAGGAAGAAGGGGCGCTCCGACCAGGCGAACGGCTCATCGGTGATCCCGTGGATGAACAAGAGCAGCGCAGCGAAGTGCACTGCCGCTTGGCCCTCGCGCGCGCTCGTCTGGCCGTCGCTGCCTCGAGCGCGTCGAGGTCGTAGCCGACGCCGTCGTGCCACATCTCGTAGGTGACGTGCATGCTCTTCCGAAAACGCTCGATCGCGGTCTCGTTGGCTGCGCCCTCCTCACTGGGACGGTCATCGGGGATCACGTGACGAGTCTCCTCGAAACACTGTTCGCGGTGCTGAAGGACGCTGGTCGGTCTGAGCGCCATGGAGCGGTCCGTCGCAGCGAAGTCGTCAGTTGCCCACGGCGATTGACGCCACCGAAGCCCGGCGTTACGGTCGCCCCAGAGGCGAAGAGTGTTTGCGCCGCAAGCCGGTTGCCTTTGCACTGAGTATCGGATCCCACGGATCCGGGAAACGGAATCGAATATGGGATGGGTCATCGTCAACCATTGGGACCGTCGCGACACTGCGTCACGAGAGGATTTCGGCGCAGCTGCCTACGCCGTCTGCCGCGCCGCCAGAGGGCATCGTGGGATCACGTCTGCCAAGTACTACTGGGCGACCGCCGATCAGATCGTCGTTGCGTACGACACCGACGATCTGCCTGGCTTCTACGGGCCCGGAACCAAGGAGAATGGGGCGGCGATGTTCACGATGGCCGACCGGGCCAGATTGGTCGGCACCGAAACATGGGTGGACGCAGGCCAAGGTAGCGCCGTCTACAAGGACGCGGGTAGGTAGTTCTGCTCGCCTTTGCCGCCGCGCAGGGGTTCGTGCTCGGCAATTGGTTCGGTTCCCCGGGCGGTTCCGTCAAACCGTCCTGGGAACCTTGCCGGTTCGGGCGAGCACGAAGCGCATGATTTTGTGGGCGACGTCGGCGGTCCTTCTTTCCCCATCGGACACCGGTGGGACTCTGGGGAACTGTGCTCCGGTGGTTGCACGGTACGAGACCGCAGGCACCGCGCCCACGGGCAAAGGAC
Organism: Acidimicrobiia bacterium; assembly: GCA_031368215.1. Lineage (GTDB taxonomy): Bacteria > Actinomycetota > Acidimicrobiia > Acidimicrobiales > JANYDT01 > JANLQX01. The sequence goes on from JANLRD010000009.1 coordinate 20,738, forward strand.
GTCTCCCGTCCGGCCGACGGTCACCCAGCGGGACGGCGTGATCGCCGAAACGTCAAGGCACCGACGACAACCGCCAAAGCGAGGGCGATGCCGCCCGCGGTGATCAGCGGACCACGTCCCGAGCCGTTCCATGCCAGACCGGCCCATGCGCCGGCGATGATCGACCCGACACCGGCGGCACCGCCCTGCAGGCCGAGCGCCCGACCGCGTGTTCCCGATCCGACCGTTGTTGAGATCCAGGCCTTCGAGACGCCATCGGTCAGCGCGGTGTAAATGCCGTAGAGGGCAAAGATGGGCCACACCCACGCAGCGTTCGTTGCCAGTCCGAGGCCGAGGTACGAGACGCCGAAGATGGCGAATCCGACGCCGATGATCGCCTGCTTCGGCACGCGGTCGGCAAGCACGCCCGCGGGATAGCTGGCGAGCGTATAAGTGAGGTTGTACAACGCGTAGGCCGCAATAACTGCAGACACGCTCAGCCCGAGGTGCTTGGCCCGGACGATGAGCAGCGCGTCGGAGAAGTTCACGAACGCGAAGGCGGACAGGATGGTGAACGGACCCCAGAACGCCTTCGGCAGTCGAGTCGTTCCCTGCCTCTCCGGACACGCTGCATGCGGACTCCGGATCGCCGGTCCGGCCGAGGACTCGCGCACGAACATCACCCCGGCGGCACTCAACACCGCCGGGATGACCGCAATGACGAAGACAGGCCGGTAGTGACGATGGAACATCTCGAACAGGCCGAGGCCGAGCAATGGTCCGATCACCGCGCCGGCGGAATCCATCGCCCGGTGGAAGCCGAACGCACGGCCGAGATGTTCACGGGGAACGTCGTCGGCGATGAGGGCGTCGCGAGGTACTCCGCGCACGCCCTTCCCGAAGCGGTCGAGCATGCGCGCGAAGAGCACCAGCGGCCAGACCGTCGAGACGGCGATGAGTGCTTTCGCCGCTGCCGCAACGCCATACCCCGCGCCGATGAGCGGGCGCCGCCGCCATCGGTCGGCCAATCGTCCCGAGATGATCTTCGTGAGCGCCGCGACCCCGTCGGCAAGTCCTTCGATGAGTCCGACCACGGCGACCGGAGCTCCGAGCACGCCGGTGATGAACAGCGGCAGGATCGGATACAGCATCTCCGACGCGGTGTCCTGCAGCAGACTCACGACCGACAGCGTCTTGAGGTTCCGCGTCAGCCAGGCCCGGTGGTCGACTCGTGCTCTCGGGTGGTTCACGGCGCGGCCTTGCCGCTGCCCCAGCCGCTCGTGGCCACCGGTCGCGGCAACGTCATGATCTGGCCCGCGGCGCCGCGAGGTCCTTGCTCGACGAGGCCACCTGCATCGCCGGACCAGAACGACTCGGCCGCTCTTGGTGCAGGGATGGCCACCCACCCATCCCACCATGTCGGACGGCTTGCGCCATAGAGGCGTTCGTCCCGCGACGCCCGGCCCGTCTGTCACGCTGAAGAGGTGTTCGGGGTGTCCACGTCGAGGGTTCGGGCGCGTCGGGGTGAAGAGCGTGCTCGACGTCACCGCGTGGTGCGCTTCCTGCTGGTTGCTCTCCTGCTCTCCGCGGGTGCCGGCCGCGAGGTGTCGGCCGCGCCTTCGAAACCGGTCGCTTCCTCCACTTCGTCGACCCCGTCGACCTCGTCCGCTCCGACGATCACGACCAGCGGAACCGGAACACGGGTTCATGCCATCCGAACGACGTTCTTCGACGGCGGCGTTCGCCCACTGACCGTCGGAACCACGACGACGCCGGTGAGGAGCTGGGGCGTCGTAAGCGCACCTACCGATGGGCGCGGGCCGTTTCCACTCGTGATCCTCTTCCACGGCGCGCACTCCTTCTGCGCATCGGGTCGGGCGCGTAAGTGGCCGTGCCCGGACGGTACGGAGGTGCCGAACCATGACGGCTTCTCGTGGCTCGCCGAGGCGCTGGCCCGCCAGGGTTTTGTCACCATCGCCATCGGCATGAACGCGGAGTTCGCTCGACCGTCCGACGAGGTCGGGGAAGTCGCCGCATCGCTGGTGGAACGAGACGTTCTCGCGCCGCTGTCGGTTCCCGGAGCGAAGTTCGCTTCGTGGCTGGATCCGGTAGTGGTCGACCGGTCGGCCATCATTCTCATCGGTCATTCGCGAGGGGGAGCGGTCGCCGCCGTGCTCGGACGTGGCGATCCGGGGCGTCGATTGTCCGTGCCCGTAGCCGCTTCGGTGCTGATCGCTCCCACTTCCGACACCGTCAGCCCCGAGCTTCTTGCCGATGTGCCGTCTGCTGTGGTGATCGGGAGCTGCGACGGTGACTCCGGGGTGGACGGTGGTGCGTTCCTGACGGCGGCGGTGCCTCGCGTCCGTCGCAGTCCGATCGCGCTGTTCTTGATGCGCGGCGCGACACACAACGCGGTCAATGAACGACTGAGTCCAGAGTCTCCTGATCGGGCGAATCCGGATTGTGCCGACAACGTCAGGCTCGGCCCAGCCGCCCAGCGATCGGAACTTGCGGATCTCGTGCCGCAGGTCGTACGCGCGCTGATCGGTTATGCGGTAGCACCCACGGCCGCGCGGTCGCTGCTCGATGTCACGCGTGCAGACGATCGACTCGCTCCGGGGATCCGACTGGTGCAGCTCGATCCGACCATTCGTCGTCGAACCCTCTTGGCACCGTCGGCCGGTTGGCCGATCGCCGAGGCGAAGGTCGCGGGACTGCGCATCGTCCGATGCCCGGCGGGCATGTCGTCGCCGTTTCTTGCTCCCGGCACGGAGTCTTGCCACCGCGTGGAACTGAGCGAGTTGGTCGGCCGGCCGGCATCGCTCCATCTCGACTGGACGGCTGTCGGAGGAACGCTCCGGCTGTCGCACCGGCGTCTCCCCGCGGGCGCGGTGCTCGTCGTCCGAGCCTTCGCCGATCCGCTGAGCGTCGCCCCCAGCGCGGATGTCACGGCGACCGTCACCGGCTCCGATCCGGGCCAGGCGCTGCCGCCATGGTCGGCGCAAGTTCGGTTCCCGGCCGCATCGGTCGGGGCGCCGATCGCCGAGGCCGGACTGCGGCGCGGGGCCGTGCTGTGGTCCGAACGTCGTATCGTGCTTCCGTCGGCCACATCGGCCACGACGCTGACGATTACCGGCCCGGGCAACGGGGCGCTCGACGTCGTCGGGATCGAAGCGGTGACGACCCGATGACCCGATGACTCGAGGCGGCCGCGGGGCTACTCGATGACTTCGAAGGTGAGCCCCGCATCGCCTCGCAGCGCTTCGAGGAGCGCGCCACCCATCGACGTGGACGGCGTCCAGAAGCCGCCAGGCGTCGTCCCCCGGTCAACGCCAACGAGCGTGAGCGCAGCGGCAACCATCATCTTGGCAGTGGATCCGTACCCCGGATCGCGGTCGCCGGTGACCTTCACGGTGATGCGCCGGCGGGACTTCGTCTCGCCGAAGAACCGGAGGTCGAAGTACCCCTTCGCCTGCGAGGCAGGGGACGGCCCCTCGCCGGGTTTGGGAAGCACGAAACGGGACAGAGCGCCCCGTACCGGACCGAGAAGCGACGCAGCCATGAATCCGCCCATCGCGCCGGCCACACCGGACGCCTTCGCGGCACCGAGGGGTCCGGTTCCGGTGAGCATCGCCTCGTCATAGAGGAAGTCCTCGCCCCAGGGCCGATCGAGCAGGGCATGACTGCGCTGCACGACTTTGGTGTTGATGCCCGCCATCACGAACGGAGCGAGCCATTGGCCCGACAGATCGTCGCGCTGAGGGAAGGTCACGTTCGGCTGGGTCGGCCCGGTGCGGAGGTGGGCCGGAGCCAGGGCGTAGGGGTTCTTCATGACGTCGCGCAGGTCAGGGTTCTTCGACATTTCGGCGACGACGTTGAGGAGACTGGCGATCGTCCCGCCGCTTGCCCCACCACGCGCCCCAGCGAGCCGCATCCCGATCCGTACACACGGTTCGCCGAAACGCTCGACGCTCTGCTGCTGCGTGAACCAGACGCCCATGTCGGAGGGGATCGAGTCGAAACCGCAGGAATGCACGATCCTCGCACCGGAGACCGTCGCGGCGACCGTGTGGGCATCGATCATCTGCCGCATCCACTGCGGTTCGCCGGTGAGGTCGACGTAGTCCGTCCCTTCCTCGGCGCACGCCTGCACCAGGTTCGAACCGTGCAGGGCATACGGCCCGACGGTCGACGCGACCACCCGGGCGCGCCGGGCGAGTGCGCGCATCTCGTCGAGATCACCGGCATCGGCCACGATGCGGTCGACGGTCGCGAGGGTCGTGGCTGCAACCTCGCCGAGTTTCGCTGCGTTGCGGCCGGCCATCGCCCACCGAAGCTTCCGGTCACCGCGCTCGACAAGATGCCCGACGACGATCTGGCCGACGAAGCTCGTGGCCCCGAAGACGATCAGATCGAACGGGCGTTGGTCACGATCGGGAGTGCTCACCCCACAAGCGTGCCACCGTTACTGCGACGGGGTGTCTCCTTGCGCCGCACCGAAGGCGTCGGTCACCCATTTCCAATGCATCCGGCCGTGTCCGGCGTTGGCGGCGAGAACGCCGCCGATCGAACCGTCGGCCCAGGGAGCGCCCGGGAGCTTCTCGCCGAGTTGGTCGTCGCTGAGCTCCGACAGGAGGGTGAGGGTGACCGCCCGGGACTCCTGTCCGAGCGCCACGACTTCGTCGAACGATTTGCCAGCGTGCTTGCGCTGCCATTGGTCGGTCATGGCGTGCACCGTGGCCATGATCTCCTCGGTGGTCCGCTGCTTCCCGGAGTCGTCGGACCGGAGTCCAACCGGGTTGGCGTGCCCGGTGAGGTGCCGACGCACCATGGCGACAAAGTTGTGCTCGATCAGCGAGAGGTGGGCGAGGTGGTCGAGAGCCGTCCACAGATTCGATGGATCGTGCTCGCTCGGAGTGAGTGGCTGGTGGCGCTCTTCATGCGAGAGCGCCTCGAACTTGGCGAGGAGCCAGATCCGTCCCTCGTGGAGTTCCTTCTCGATGTCGATACGTCGCATCGTGCCGGTCTAGCCGAGTTGTCGTCCGGCCGTCGATCTCCGATAGAGGGGCGGTCATCTCGGCATACGGGGAGGGGTATGACACACTGGTCTCCATGGAACTTCCCGAGGAAACCGTCAGTGACCTGCTCAAGCGGCTCCGCCGCGCCGAGGGCCAGCTTCGAGGCGTGCAACAGATGCTGACGGAAGGGCGGGATTGTCGTGACATCGTGACGCAGCTGTCGGCCGCGAACAAGGCCGTCGAGCAGGCAGGCTTCGTCCTCATCGCCGCGGGGCTCACCTGGTGCATTGCCGATCCCAAGCGTTCGGCGAAGCAGGGTTACGATATCGCCGAGGTGCAGAAGATGTTCACCAAGTTGGCCTGAGGTTCACCTGAGCGAAGTTGCGGTTCTTGTCGGCAGCGGGCCCTCGGACCTACCTGCCGAAGAAACGAGCGAAGCGTCCGGACCGAGACGCGCCTGCCTGGTTTGCGCGTGCCGGTGATCGGGATTCGAAGCGGCACGCGCAGCGTCCATCGACCGGCACGTCACCCAGCACGGCTTCGACATGGGCGCCGCAACCGGCCCAGGAGGGCTTGTTGCACCACTTGCACTGCACCCGTCTGCACATACCCCCCAGGGTACACTTTTCCACCTCCCAGTGGCGTTGGGGGGTGTTCTGCCCCCACATATGGGGGCAACCTCTCTCCAAGTGGACGGGTCACTGGTGTTGCGAGCAGTCGAGCGAAGCGAGCAGCGCAGCGCCGGGCGAGTAGGGGCAACCTCTCTCCGAAGGTGACTGCCTACTCGACATCGTCGGGGCCTTTTCTGCAACGATCAGGCGATGAGTGCGACGACGGACGACTCGGACGTGGTGGCGGCGCCTCCGCCGGAAGGCGGGTCGGCCCCGGCGAGAGTGGCGCCGCCCGGTCGGCGGTGGTGGGAGGTCCGACGCAACCTCGTCCTGTTGGCGCTCATCACGGTGGCTGGTGCCCTGCTCTTCGGATGGATGCGCAACGACGATGGCCTCTTCGAGCTCCCAGGTCGATCGGCCGCAGCAATGTCCGCCGCCGCGCTGCCCGGGAACGCGCTCCAGCTGGTCGCGATGGACATGTTCTTCGCCGCGGTCTTCGCGGCGATCCTGGCGCTGTTGGTGGGCCGCAACCGTGGCTGGCGGATACTTGCGTTCGTCGGCATCGGCTTGTACTTCCTCGCCGACGAAGCGGAGAACCGCTCGCTCTACGAGATCGTTCGGGCCAAGGGTCGTGTTGGTGGTCCGCCTATCACCGCCGCCGCCGCCCGGGAGCTTTCGACTGCTTCGGCGGCGAAGTGGGGCTTTCTCTGTGCGGCCATGCTCGCGCTCGCCGCGTCGTGGTATGTGACACTGCCGAAACGGATCGCTGACCCGGCGAACTGGGGACGTTGGTGGCTGACGCCGCCGAGTCGGTGGAGGCGGGTGCACGGACGCGACCGGCAGTGGCACGGTCCAGCCAACCGCGGCCGGCTCGACGCCGTTGGCGTCATCGACGAGTGGGAGCCCGACCCACGTCGCTTCGGCGTCTCCCTCTCGGGGGGCGGAATCCGATCTGCGTCGTTTTCGCTCGGTGTCCTGCAGGAACTCCGCGCCCGTGGCCTGCTGGGACGGGCCCGCTATCTCGCGTCGGTATCCGGAGGTGGTTACACCGCGACCGCGTTCACGGCGATGAACCAACCGCGCGTGGATGCCTCGGGATCGACCGTTGCACCGGTCGCGGAAACGGAGCAGTGGCAGGAGAACTCGCCGGAGGAGCAGGCGTTGCGTCGATCATTGCGTTACCTCGCGACGAGCACCGGGGTCCTCACCGCTGCCATAGGACGGATCCTCTTCGGTCTCTTCGTCAATCTCGTGGTGTTGTACCTGCTCACCTTCGCCATCATGCGTCCTGTCGGCTGGTTCATCGGCTCCGGTGCCGTGGCCCCCGGGCTGCGCGTCCAGCAGCCTGTGGCCACGAAGGTGTTCTCACCCGACGACCCGAAGTGCCGGGACTTCGGGCCCGATATCGGGCGGAAGCAGATTGCCATCGTCGACGCCGTCGAGTCGAGCCCGTCGGTCACGACCCGCCGCTTCGAGATCACGGTCGCCGCGCCGACCCAATGCATCGCGCTTGTTTCGCCGCCGTCGATCGCCGAGCGCACCAAGCCGATTCGGCTCGAAATGGTCCGGCCCGCCGTAGTGATCATCGAGGAGGGGAAGGCGCGGGTCGAACGACAGGCGACGATGGCGGCTCGCTGGTGCAAGCCGGACGAGTGCCCTGGGAAGCAAGCAGAGGAACCGGCCGGGGACATCGTTGCTGGTCTCGTCAAGGTGATCCAGCCGACCGTTTCCCTTCGCTCCGATGCCGTGGGGATCGGGCCAACTGAACTGATCACCAAGTTCCTGGTCATCGACGACCCTGGCCCGCGACGTCTGGTCGCACCGGTGAGCATCCTCGACCGCCGTGACGACGAGCGTTCGCGGCGATCAGCGAGCGCCCCGGCCTCGGTGGCGTTCGCGCTCGCGGTGGCACTGATGATCTACCGCGTCGGTCGCAGGCCCCATAACTACCGGGCCTTCAACCGATGGGCGCTGCGTTCTGCCCTGGTCGGAATAGCGCTCCTGATCGTGTGGTGGCTGCTGCCAGCGGCCGTCGAATCCATCCCGCGGGCGATCTCCAAGGCGGCGAACGGTGGGCCGTCGCCGTCCTCGCGACCGAAGGTCTTCGGCTTCCAGCTTCCACCGAGCAGCCTGTCGAATCTCCTCGCCTTCCTCGTGCTCGCCGTGAGGTCGGTGCAGCGTCAGTTCAGAGGCGACAAGGGCGCGAACGCAGCAGCCACATCCGAACCCGGGCAGAGCAACGCCCGGGCATTCACGAAGAAGGCGACACGCGTCGTCACGCGCGCCGTCATCGGGTTGGGCCTGATCGCTGTTGCCGTCGTGAACATGCTCACCATCCTCACCGTGGGGGCGCTGAACGGTCCCAATGGCCGCTTCACCTGGCTGAGCGACATGGTGTGGGGCGATCTGCTCGTGGGCAGGCTGCCACCGGACTACACGTTATGGATCATCGTGGTCTTCTTCCTCCTCGCCACCGTCAGCTTCACCGAAGCCGTGTCGTGGTCGATGGCGCCCATTTACCGTCGCCGACTGGCCTACGGGTTTGCCTGGTCCCGGGTCGGGTCGGGCGCAGAGCGCCGGCCCTACGGCCGGGCCGAAGCGGTGCACTCGGAGTCCACGGTCGATCGCCCGCTCACCGAGGAACAGGTCACGACGTCACTGGCCTGGCAGGACCTCACAAGCGGCCCCTTCGGCGGCTTCGCCGGAGGGGCCGAAGGTGACGGTACAGAGCACGTGCTGTGCTGTGCCGTCAACGTCCGGGGGGAGAACCGGGCGCCCACGGCCCGAAAGGCCGTGTCGTTCACCGCATCACGTTCCTACATCGGCTCGCCGGAGATCGGCTGGATGGACACGAAGACGTACCGCTCGAAGATGTCGCTGCGCCGCTCCTGGGACGTGAGTCTCCCGGGCCTGATGGCGACGTCGGGAGCGGCAGCCAGTCCGGGTATGGGGCGGTCCGATCTCGGTGCCGCCGGTTCCGTTCTGGCGATCCTCAATGTCCGGCTCGGCGCGTGGTTGCCGAATCCTCGTTGGGTGGCGTCGGTCGATGACGGCGCCTGGCGTCATCTCCCCGGATGGCAGTGGTTCGTCCGCGAAGTCTTCCGCCGGTTCGACCCGCGGGCCCCGTACCTCTACGTGACCGACGGTGGGCATTGGGAGAACCTCGGACTGGTCGAGCTCCTTCGTCGGGGGTGCGCCAACATCGTCGTCGTATCCGCGGCCGGTGACGGGCTGTACTCGAACTCGACGTTCGCGTCCGCCATCGAGATCGCCCGCACCGACCTCGGTGTCGAGATCGACATCGACGCCGTGTGGAACACTCGCCCCCTCCTGAGCGATGCACCGGGGCCCCTGCCGAGCGGACGCGAGTACCTGCTCGGAGCAGGGGGCGCAACACCCCTGGTCGGTCGGGCCGCACCGAACGGCTTCGCGTTCGGAACGATCCGCTTCCCCCTGGAGCCGGGTTCCCCGGATGGGGCAGAGCGGGTCACCGGCACGATTCTGCTCATCGATGCGTCGATGGTCGACGGGCTCCCGGCCGACGTGCACGCCTACGCCGAGAAGCACCCCGAGTTCCCGAACGTCTCGACGGGGGATCAGTTCTTCACCGACGAGGACTTCGAGGCGTACCGCGTCCTCGGCCGCACGCTGGCCCGGCAGTCACTCGGCGGGCCACGGGGGCTGCACTTCGCCGACAGGATCACCGACCCGGTTACCGGCTGCACCCGCACCGACCCGCAGCAGTGAGCCGAGAGGTGGAGTAATCAGCGGACTCGCCCAGTTCACAGCGGCCGGGCAGACTGCGAAGCACAGGATGTCCGGAGCCGCACGTTGGGAGTCACGATGAACCTCGCCGATATCGGGTTGCACTGGGCACGTTGGCAGCCGAATGAGATCGCGATCCGCTTCGGGTCCCGCTCGGTCACCTGGCGGGAGCTCGATGCCCGGACTTCTTCGATCGCCACCGATCTGCGCAGGCGTGGTGTCAGCGCCGGAGATCGGATCGCCATCCTCATGCTCAACCGGCCCGAATGGATCGAGGTCACGATCGCTGCATGGAAGGTCGCCGCAGTGGTCGTTCCACTGAACGTCCGCTTCACTGCGGCGGAGGTCGCGTTCGTGGTGCGCGACGCCGGAACCCGCATCATCGTGACGGATGAGACGCTCGCTCCCTCGTGTTCGATGGTCGACGCCTCCGTCACTGTGCTGACCGCCGATGACATCGCGGCCGTCGACGTCGACGGTGAGTCGTTCGCGACGGCGATCACGGACGAGTCCACTCCCTCGTTCCTCTGCTACACCTCGGGCACCACCGGGGATCCGAAGGGGGCGATCCTCACCCACGGATCGTGGAACGTGGCATCCCAAGGCTGGGCCCAGGCCATCGAACTCACGCCGAAGGACCGGGTCGTTCTGCCGTTCCCGCTCGCGTTCACCGGAGGCCTCGCCGTCTTTCTCTTCGCCTACTGGGCTGGGGCGCGCCTGGTCCTGGAACCGGCCGTGGACACCGATCGTCTCTTCGATCTCTTCGAGACGGAAAGGGTCACGGCGCTCCTTTCGGTGCCGGCGATCCTTCAGCAGCTGGTGAGCCATCCCCGTTTCGCCGGCGCCGATCTGTCGAGTTGGCGGGTCGCGTGCTCCGGCGGCGCCCCGGTCCCGGTGCCGCTCATCAAGGCGATCCAGGCAATCGGCGTGCCGATGCTCCAGGGCTTCAGCCTGACCGAGGCCTCGGCGGCGGCAACGATCCTGTCGAACCATGAGGCGACCCGGAAGATCGGTTCGGCCGGCCTGCCGATCATCCACGGCTCGATCGGTATCGTCGACGACGACGGGCTCCCAGTCGAAGTCGGGACGGTCGGCGAGATCACCGTCGGCGGACCCCAGATCATGAAGGGCTATTGGAACAAGCCGGAAGCCTCGGCTGCAGCGCTCGCCAACGGTGTCTTGCACACCGGCGACCTCGGTTACCTCGACGACGAGGGCTACCTGTTCGTCGTCGACCGGAAGAAGGACATGCTCATCAGCGGCGGGCTCAACGTGTACCCCGCGGAGATCGAACGGGTGCTCGTGAATGTTCCGGGAATCGTCGAGGTGGCCGTGATCGGGGTGCCCGACGAACGATGGGGTGAGACGCCGGCGGTGATCGCCTGGACGAACGGCGCGGCCCTCGACGCCTCGGTCATCCTCGAAGCCTGCACGGCGACCCTGGCGGATTTCAAACTGCCCCGCTATGTGGTGTCATCGCCCGAGCCATTGCCCCGCAACATGAGCGGCAAAATCCTCAAGCGGGAACTGAAGCTCCGCTACGTCGACCTTCCCACCACCGCCACGCCGATCCGGTGAACCCTTCTTTGTCGAGCCCGTTGCGATTGGGCGTGACGCTTCTCTCTGCCGACACGACAATCCGTCCCGACGATCTCGCGCGAGCGGCCGAGGAGCGGGGTTTTGAGAGCATGTGGCTCCCCGAGCACAGCCACATCCCGATCAGCCGCGAGTCGCCGTGGCCGGGTTCTCTGACCGGCGAGCAGCTCCCCGCTCCCTACGCGCGCTTACATGATGTGTTCGTCAGCCTGTCGATGGCGGCTGCCGTCACGACGAAACTCCGCTTGGGGACCAGCGTGGTCCTGCTGGGTCAGCGCGACGCGATCTGGACGGCGAAGCAGGTCGCAACCCTCGACCACCTGAGCGGAGGCCGGGTTGAGCTCGGCGTCGGCATCGGTTGGAACCGCGAGGAGATGGAGAACCACGGCATGCGGTTCGCCGACCGGTGGACACGGGTGCGCGAGACGATGGCGGCGATGCGCGCGCTGTGGACCAATGATGTGGGCGCATACGAAGGCGAGTTGGTCCATGTGGCTCCTTCGTGGCAGTGGCCGAAACCGGCCCAGCTGAAAGGGCCGCCGGTGCACCTCGGCGGTGGGGCGGGTCCTCGGCTTCTCGGCGAGGTGGCGGCATGGGCCGATGGCTGGCTCCCGATCTCGGCCCGCGCATCGCTTCGCTCGCGCCTTGACGCGATGCACTCGGTATGTGAGGGCGTGGGCCGAGATCCGGCATCGGTCATGGTCAGCGTGTTCGGCGCCACGACCAGTGCCGAGGGGTTGACGAGCCTTGCCGCCGAAGGCGTGCACCGTGCCGTGCTCACCTCGTGGGCCGGCGATCGCGATGGGGTATTGCGCGACCTCGACTCGTGGGTGCCGCTCCTGTCGGAGTTCGGGTAGCGCCGAGCGAGCTCAGCTCGCCCGACGGTCCATGATCTCGCGGAGAACCGCAGCACGGGCGGTCATTCGCCGGCGCATGCGCAGGGTATAAAACGCGGGGTGGCCGAGCGCGGGACCGTCTGCTGGCACGAACTCCCCGGTGCGGTTGCGGAACGCCGTCTGCCGCAGGGCGACGCCGACCCGGCGAGCGCTGGGTGTCACACCGAAGACGCTCCACACGGTGCCGGTGCGCCATCCGCAGCGCGAGCCGATGGACTCGTTGGCCGTGAACACGGCCCACACGATGCCCGCAGCGATGCGTGCGCCGTCGGCCGTCGGTCGGAGTTGTCGCACCGGTGTCCGGGCCAGGTCGGCAAGGAAGCGTCGGCACGCTGTCGTCAGCTCGACCGGCACCGCGTGTCGTGCCAGCGTGCGGTCCAGAACGGCCAGCGCGGCCTGCACCGCCACCCGGTTCTGGGGCGCCACGCCGGCCCACCGGAAGGGTTCGTCGGGCAGCGGGTTGACGGTGTCGAGGGTGCGGAGCTGTTCATGTCCTCCCACTGCGCGGGCAAGGCCCCGATAAGCCCGCTCGTTCGCATCCACGACGAGTCTGCGGGCGGCGGGCGCAGGCGGAGCGATCGCGCGGACCGCCGGGCGTTGCGCATCAATCGAGCGGGGGCCATCCGTCCGCACGATGCTCAGGCGAATGGGGACTCGTACGATGAGGTCCTCATCGTCGAACAGCTCGTCGTAAGGCGACTCCGACTCGTCGCAGCCGCAACTGATCAGCTGGCCCCGGCATCGCGGGCACTCCTCCATGTCACAGCCGCGGTGATGGAACCCGGCCGGTCGCACACCGCAGTCGCCGCATCTCTCGGCCTTCCAGCCGCGAACGCGTTCGGACCCGAAGGCGATCGGATGGAACACACCGGTACCCGTCGGCACCGGAGCGACGATGCACGACACCCCGTCGTTGAGCATTTCGTGTTCACACAATTCGCAGATGGACATAGTCAGACTCCGTTCGGCAGGAAAGTGGTTCCATCGTGGCGGGAGGGGTGTGACAGCCGTGATGGACGCCCCGGCGGCGGGCAAGCGCTCCGAGCCGCTCGGTGCCAGGTGGAACGATGCAATGCTCCAGCCCCGGGTCGGACACACGCCGGAAACGAAGAGCGGCTACCTTTCGTGGCGTGTCGTCGTCACCTCCTACGAAGAACAAGGAGGGCCGCCTGGCGGGGAGCCGCGTCGTCGTCACGGGCGCCGCTCGTGGCATCGGGTCGGCGATCGCCCAGGTCTTCGCGGCCGAAGGGGCCGAGCTTGCCCTCATCGATCTCCTCGCCGATGAGCTCAGCGGGGTCGCGGCCGCGCTGAGCGCGAAGCCGATCGTCGGTGATCTCCGCAATCCCGACGGCGCCCGTCGGGCGACGCAGGCGGCGATCGACGCGCTCGGCGGGATCGACGTGCTTGTCAACAATGCCGGGGTGCTTCGTTTCTCGTCGATTCTTGACATGTCCGCCGAGGACTGGGACCTGATGTTCGAGGTGAATGCCCGGTCCATGCTCTTCACCACCCAGATCGCCGTCCGGGCGATGATCCAACAAGGCCGCGGCGAGCGAACCTGCGCTGGAAAGATCGTCAACATGGCCTCGATGGGCGGGAAGCTCGGCAGCCCGAACCAGGCGCATTACTGCGCGTCGAAGGCGGCGGTCATCGCCTTCACCCGCGTGAGCGCGATGGAGTTCGGGGTGCACGGCATCAACGTGAACTGCATCTGCCCCGGCTACGTGCTCACGGAGATGGGAGCCGCCACGCGCACGCAGGCGATGATCGATGCATGGTCGTCGAAGTCCCCGCTCGCCCGCTTGGCCGAGCCCTCCGACGTCGCCCGAACCGCGCTTTTCCTTGCGTCGACGGATTCCGACTACTGCACCGGCCAGGCGATGAACGTCTCCGGTGGGATGGTGATGCACTGATGGACGACCACGGCCGCACGCCGGCTCTCGTGTTCGAGAACGTCTCGATGACCTTTCCGGACGGGACACTCGCGTTGCGAAACGCCACGTTCACCGTGCACCCCGGTGAGTTCGTCACGGTCGTCGGACCATCAGGCTGTGGCAAGTCGACGCTTCTGCGCATTGCGTCCGGGCTCGTCCAGCAGTCCGGCGGGACCGTCGCCGTCGACCGGGAGAGCCTCGGCTACGTCTTCCAGGACGCGACGCTGCTCAAGTGGCGCACGGTGCAGTCCAACGTGGAGTTGATGGCCGAGCTGAGTGGTGTCGAGAAAGCGACGCGTCGGGCGATGGCGTCGGACGTGATCGACCTCGTGGGCCTCAGGGGATTCGAGGACAAATACCCCAAGCAGCTCTCCGGCGGAATGAAGATGCGGTGCTCGCTCGCCCGGGCCCTCGTCATGAATCCGAGTGTCTTCCTGTTCGACGAACCGTTCGGTGCGCTCGACGAGATCACCCGGGAGCGACTCAACGACGAACTCCTCTCACTCTTCCAGCGCCAGAGGTTCGCGTCGCTGTTCATCACCCACTCGATCGCCGAGGCCGTGTTCCTCTCGACCCGGGTCCTCGTCATGTCCGGCCGACCGGGCGAGATCGTCGGCGATTTCGGCGTACCCTTCAGCTACCCGCGTTCGCCGGAGTTGCGCTTCGACCCTGCCTTTGCCGAGCTGTGCGGCCAGGTGTCGCATGCACTGCGAGGCGCCCACGTATGAGCAGGCCGATGACCGACGACCCCCAGACTCCGAGCACATCGTCGACGTTTCCCGCCGAGCTGGCGGTGCGATCGAACCTGATCCGCTACACCGGGCAGGACGTCGACGCGCGCAGTGTCGCCGAGCGACGCGGCCGGGTAGCTCTCTACCGATCGCTTCCCGTAGTGGTCTTCGGAGCGTTTCTCGGGCTCTGGTACTTCATGTCCTCCTGGGGGCTCAAGCACCTGTTCAACAAGCCGGGATTCCTCCTTCCCCCGCCCCATCGGGTGATCAACGAGTCGGTCACCAACGATCAGGTCCGCAAGCAGTTGGTCTCCGCTACGGTCCTGTCGGTACGCGTGGCGTTCATCGGTCTGGTCGTGGCGATCGTCCTCGGGATCTTCCTCGCCGTGGTGATGAGCCAGGCGAGGTGGATCGAGAAATCGCTGTTCCCGTACCTTGTGGCGCTCCAGGCCGTGCCGATCCTTGCCTTCGTCCCCCTGCTGGCCGTGTTCTTCGGCTTCAACTTCAAGGCCCGGGTGATCGTCTGCATCATCATCTCGTTGTTCCCGATCGTGTCGAACACCCTCTTCGGTCTGCTGTCGGCGGAGCAGGGTCAACATGACCTGTTCACGCTGCGCAAGGCGTCCCGGTGGACGCGGCTCACCAAGCTGCAGTTCCCGGCGGCGCTGCCGGCGATGTTCGCCGGGCTCAAGATCGCCGCTGGCCTCTCGGTGATCGGGGCCGTTGTCGGCGACACGTTCTTCCGCCAGGGCCAGCCGGGCATCGGCATCCTCATCGACAACTTCCGCTCCCGTCTGCAGAACGAGGCAATGTACGGAGCGGTGCTCATCGCCGCCTTCATCGGCATCATGGTTTTCGTGTTCTTCACCTGGCTGGCCGACAAGACCATCGGTCACTGGTACGAGAGCACCCGTTGAAACACCGCAGTTCCCGTACCACCCGACCATCCCAACTTCTAAGGAGAAGCACATTGCGTAAGCGCGCCCTGATTGCGACATCGTTCGCAGCCGTCCTGGCCCTGAGTGCCTGTAGCAGCAATTCGGCGGACACCACCGCCGCCCCGGCCGAGACTGCGCCCGCCGTGGCGGAGACGACAGCCGCCCCCGAAACGGCTGCGGCGCAGACCGAAGCTGCAGCGGTAGAGACCGAAGCAGCTGCGGCAGAGACCGCCGCCGCCGCTCCTGCGGCAGACGTGAGCTTGAAGGACGTCTGCCCGGCGACCGTTTCCATCCAGACCGACTGGAATCCCGAAGCCGAGCATGGTTTCCTCTACCAGCTGTTCGGTCCCAATCCGGAGATCAACGCCGACAAGAAGCTCGTCTCCGGGACGCTCGTCTCCGGTGGGGTCGACACTGGCGTGAAGGTTGAGGTTCGCTCTGGCGGTCCGGCCATCGGATTCCAGACCGTCACTTCGCAGATGTATCAAGACGCCAACCTCCTTCTCGGGTTCGTGTACACCGACGAGGCCATCCAGCTTTCCGCCAAGAACCCGACGAAGGCGATCTTCTCGCCCTTCGAGAAGAACCCACAGGCCATCATGTGGGACCCGGCGACGTATCCCGACGTCAAGACCATTGCCGATCTGGGCAAGACCGGCGCGAAGGTTCGCTACTTCTCCGGCGCTGCCTACATGGACTATTTCACGACCGAAGGAATCCTCACCAAGGCGCAGGTCGACGGCAACTACGACGGTTCACCGGCGTTGTTCGTCGCCGACCAAGGCAAGTCCGCCTCGCAGATCTTCGGTTCCGCGGAGCCCTACATCTACCAGAACGAGGTGAAGGAGTGGGCCAAGCCGGTCAAGTACGCGTACATCAACGATGCCGGGTGGAAGAACTACGCCGAGTCGATCGCCACGAAGCCCGAGAACCTGACCAAGTACGCCGACTGTTTCAAGAAGCTCGTCCCGATCATGCAGCAGGCGGCCATCGACTACGTCAAGAACCCGGCAGCCACCAACACGCTCATCCTCGAGCTCGTGACCAAGTACAACAACGGCTGGGTCTACAGCCAGGGCGTTGCTGACTACGCGGTGAAAACCATGCTCGGCGACGGTCTGGTGGCGAACAGCCCCGACGGCGTGTTCGGCACCTTCGACGAGGCCCGCGTCGCCGACCTCATCGCCAAGGCCACGCCGATCTACACGAAGCTCGGTACGGCTCCGAAGGCCGATCTCAAGCCTTCGGACATCTACACGAACGAGTTCCTCGACCTCTCGAAGAAGCTCTAGGCACACGTACTTCTGATTCAGGGCGTCGCTTCCGGAAACGGAGGCGGCGCCCTTGTCGCGTCCAGTCGCAATGCGCTCGTCAACGGAAGACGGAACATTCTCCTCCGGGCGACCGTCCGACCACAGTGCCTACGTTCGGAGCTCCTTACGCCACACGAACCGGAGTGCCGACCACGTGGCATCGATGGCACACACCTTGTTGTCGACCAGACCGGAGGGCAGGATCACGTCGCGGAGCACGTCTTCGGTGATGTCGGTCGGTACGCCCGAGCTGCGCTTGGGCCAGCAGACCCACAGCCCGCCCGCCGGGAACACGACCGCTCCCGCCCGTCTCACGAGGCGATCCAGGGCCGAACGCTGTGTCACGAAGGCAAGGATCACGTCGGCGGTTGTGTCGCTCCGAAGCGTCGTACGAACGCGGACGTCGTCCGGGAGCGGGTCGAGGAGCGCCAGGGTTTCCGGAGGCGCACCCAGTGCGATCACCCTGCTGCCCTCGGCGATACCGAGTTTCTTGGGCAGAGGGGTTCCGGAGTAGCCGGAGGCGATGGACATCGCACCAGGCTACGAAGGCTGCGGTCGAGTGGCTACAGGTCCGCAACCGTTACGGCCTCGCGAGTTTCGCCGGTCCCGCTAGCAGCCACAGGGCAGATCCGGCGATCCAGGCGTCGCCCACGGTCACCCCGATGCGCTGGAAGAGACCGTGTGCCGGGCCGAGCAGGGTGGCCGCCAACGCCAGGGACGAGATCGTGCCGCAGAGGCGCGACAGAAGCGCGGCCCGTCGGTGTCCTCGTCGGGCCAGTTCCGGGGCCGCGTAGAGGGGGAGGGCGGAAAGGGCGACGTACCCGGTGAAGGCAGCCGCGCCGTGGAGCAGATCGACGCCGCTCGAGTGGTCGAGCGGGAAGAGCGCAACCCCGAGGGTGGCGATCGACGCGATCAACGCGGCGATCCACGCCGGGCCGTCCAACTTCGCGCGCAACCCGTATGCGTAGAACGCCACTCCAACGGTGAAACCAATGAAGCCGGCGGTCATGAGCCAACGGGTCGGAGCACCGACCGCGGCGAGTCGGCTGATCGCGTCCTCGATGACCGAGTATTCGTCGGTACGAAGCGCGCTGATGATCCATCCGAAGAGGAACATCGTCGGGCCGAGGACGCCGCCCACACGAGCCGCCGTTCGGAGTGCCATCGCTCTCACCCTACGAGACCCCCTTCGCCCACCGCGGCTGGCAAGCTTGATGTTGATGAAGCGGCAACCCGAACGCGACCATCGGGTGATGCCATGGGCCAACGGCCGGGGCTCGACCAAGGAGATCGCCGCCTACCCGAGCGGTGACGCGTGGGTGTGGCGGCTCAGCCTTGCCGACGTCAACGAGGACGGACCGTTTTCGCTGCTTCCCGAGACGGACAGGAGCCTGGTTGTCGCGGCGGGCAAGGGCATGCGCCTGTTGGTCGAAGGTTCCGACGCAAAGGAGGTGGGCACATTCGAGTCCGTGTCCTTCGCCGGAGATCTCCCGACGAGCGCCGAGCTCTTCGATGGACCGGTCCGTGATCTGAACCTCATGGTGCGGCGAACGCAGGACTCGCGATTGCCGCACCTCGACGTTCGAAGGTTCGCGAAAGGCGAAGCCGTCGAACTCGAGGATGCGGTTGCGCTCGTCGTTCTGCGCGGGGCGCTCACGCTGACGGTGTCGTCAGCGGGCTTTCCCTACGCGCCGTTGCGGTGCCGGGTCGACCGGTTCGACGCCGTCCTGCCGGCGGACGGCGTCGACGGTCGGTTGTTGGTGGCCGCCGACGCGGTCGTTGCGTTCGCATTCCTGCGCTCCGAGGACGGTCGACCGGCCGAAGCGGGACGCCCCGCCGAGTGACCCCCTGACGACGGGCGCGGCGACGACGGGCGCCCCCACGACTGATCCGACGACGGTCGACCCGACGAGGTGCCGCCGGGACGACCCGACTTGCGCGCCTGGTTGGCCCGGATGGTGCTCTCCGAGCGGGCGTTGCGGGCGCCCTGGCTCATCCTCGGTGTGAACGGCGCGTCGGACATCGGGGCAGGCTCGACGTGGGGAGCGGGCTCGCCCGCGAGTTCGAGCGTGGTCGGATGTCCGGGGGCCACGCGGGTCACGATCGGGGTGATCTGGGCGGCCTTGGTGAGCGCCTTCACGTCGCTGACCTGATCGGGCGTCATCATGGTGATGACGATGCCCTCGGCCCCGGCGCGGGCGGTGCGTCCCGAGCGGTGCAGGTACGCCTTGTGCTCGGTGGGCGGGTCGACGTGGATGACGAGTGCGATGTCGTCGACGTGAATGCCGCGGGCGGCAATGTCGGTGGCGACGAGAACCTTGCACGAACCGGAAGCGAACGCCGAGAGGTTCCGCTCACGTGCGTTCTGCGAGAGGTTCCCGTGCAGATCGACCGCCGGGATACCGGACTTTGTGAGCTGTTGGGCCAACTTCTTCGCGCTGTGCTTGGTCCGCATGAACAGCAGCGAACGGTCGTGCCCGGAGGCGAGCTCGCGGACCACGGCGAGCTTGTCGTCACGGGTCACGGCGAATACGTGGTGCGTCATCGTCGTGACGGGGGAGACCTCGGGATCGAGCGAATGGACGACCGGATTGTTCATGAATCGCTTCACGAGAATGTCGACGCCATTGTCGAGCGTCGCGGAGAAGAGGAGGCGCTGGCCGTCTCGCGGCGTGGCTTCGAGGAGACGGCGGACACCCGGAAGGAACCCGAGGTCAGCCATGTGGTCGGCCTCGTCGAGGACGGTGATCTCGACATCGTCGAGGCGGCAATGGCCCTGCTGGATGAGGTCTTCGAGGCGCCCGGGACAGGCGATGACGATGTCGACCCCGCCGCGCAGCGAATTCACCTGCGGGCCCTGGCCGACGCCTCCGTAGATGGACATGATGCGCAGACCGACGGCCTTGGCAAGCGGACGGAAGACCTCGCTGACCTGGTTTGCCAGTTCGCGGGTGGGGACGAGAACGAGTGCTCGCGGCCGGTTCGTGCGCCGCTTGTTCGTGGACGCGGCGAGCAACGCGACGGTCGGGATGGCGAAGGCAAGCGTCTTGCCGCTGCCGGTCTTGCCGCGGCCGAGGAGGTCGCGGCCGGCAAGGGCGTCGGGAAGGGTGGCGGCCTGGATGGGGAAGGGGTCGCTGATGCCGTTGTCGGCAAGAGCAGTGACAAGCGTGGCGGGCACGCCGAGGGACGCGAACGTCTCGTTCGCGAGGGTGGTGGACATGGTCGTTCGACTCAGTTTCAAAGAAGTGGTTGGCCGTTGATGCTTGGCCAGCCGTTCGAAACGGCGAACACCCCGAGAGGGGAAACCATGCGCACGAAGTGCGCTGCACTCGACCGTTGCCCGACGAACATCGTCACGCAACGGACACAACCTTAGTTGATGGCGTGGCGCCGGCGGTCGGATGTGCCGCACGGCACCCCTCTCCCGTACGATCCGAACGTGACCACCGTGCTCGATCTCTTCCGACTGGACGGCCATGTTGCCGTTGTGACCGGCGGAGGGACGGGCATCGGCCGGGCGATGGCGCTCGGTCTGGCCGAGGCCGGTGCCGACGTGGTGATCGCCGGACGTCGGCCTGAACCGCTGCATGCGGTCGTCGCGGAGATCGAATCGCGCGGGCGACGGGCCCTCGCGGTGCCGACGGACGTCACGATTTCTTCCGAGCTCGAGAACCTTGCGGCGCGAGCCGTTGCGGCGTTCGGTCCGGTCACCACGTGGATCAACAATGCCGGTGGATTGCAGGGCGATCCCATGGGCACCGTTGCCGATCTCGCGGAGGAGGTATGGCATTCCGTCATCGACCGCAACTTCACCGCGGTCTTCCTCGCCAGCAAGGTCGCCCAGACGGTGCTGACCGACGGCGGAACGATCATCAACGTGTCGTCCATCGGCGCCTTCCGCGACGGCACGCCGGGTCACGGTGCGTACTGCGCGGCGAAGGCCGCCGGCAACCACCTGACGCAGACACTGGCCCTCGAATGTGCGCCGCGCAGGATCCGAGTGAACGCGATCGCCCCGGGTCCCGTTGCCACCGAGGACTACTACGAGTCATCGGGCTTCACCGACGCGCAGTTCGAGAAGATGGCGTCGAAGCAGCCGCTCGGACGAATCGGCAGGGACGACGACTTCAAGGCCGCTGCAGTGTTCCTGGCGTCGCCGGGCGCGTCGTGGATCACCGGGCAGATCATCGTGGTGAGCGGAGCGCCCTAAACCACGTTGCTCCGCGCACAGATGATCAGCGCGCAGATGGTCAGCGCGCTGAGGTTCCGTCGGGAAGCGGCGGCCACCGGCCGATGCCGCCACGCTCGAGCAACATGCCCGTCATCGTCCGGTCAGCGTTCGTGGAGCGCCACGTGAGCATCTCCTGCGACAACGCCAGGATGACCGCCGGGTCGGTGACCTCCGTTCGCCAAGTGGGGTCGGCCGCCAGGTCGTAGCAGCGCCATGTTCCGTCGCCGAAGTGCACGTACGCGGCGGCATCGGTGCGCAGAACCGCGAGATGCTGGCGTTCGAGGCGACGGTCCCACGGCCAGGCATGGGCAACGTCGGTGATGAAGGTGGATCGCCAGTCGAACTCCCAGTGCGCGGCCGTCCGCCACCAGGGCGGAGCTTCACCGCGGAGGAACGGCGTCAGTGGAAGCCCATCGCACTGTTGCGGAACCTCCACACCGATGGCTTCGCAGATCGTGGGGAAGACGTCGACATTCTCGGTGAAGGCCGAAACGACCGCGCCGTGTTGACCCGGGTACCGGGGATCGCGGACGATCGCGGGGACGTGGTAACTCGACTCGAAGAACCCGCCCTTGCCCATCAGCCCGTGGTCCCCGAGCTGCTCGCCATGGTCCGACGTCACGATCACGATGGTGTCGTCCCACGCTCCGGTCTCTTGGAGCGCGCTCCAGAGGCGGCTCATCTGCTCGTCGACGTCGCCGATCATCCCGAAGTACTGCGAGCGGAGGTGCCGGAGTTCCTGCTCGGTGGCCGGAGGCGCGAAGAACGGATGGCCCATCAACCCACGGTGGGACCGATGACGGGATTGCGTCGGGACGGGCGGGGTCGCTCCGCCGCACTGCTCCGGGTCGTACTCGTTAGCCCACCGGCCAGCCGCGCTGAACGGCGGATGCGGTCGAAGGTAGCTCGCATGCGCGAACCACGGCGCCCGTTGTTCACCGATCCAGGAGATGACGTGGTCCGTGGTGAAGGCCGAGAGACCGTGTTCGGCCGGACGGGCCGACTCCGTTGCGAGGAGGTGCCAGATACCGCCGGACACGTCGTGGCCCGAGGACCGGAGTGCGTCGATCCACGGAGAGGCCTCGCCGGTGAGGTCGAGCTCGACGTCAAAGCCGGGCAGCACGCCCTCATAGGTGGACAGGCGGGGGTCGTCGGGGCCCGTGGCGTTGCGTGGATCGATGCCCTGATCGGTGTAGCCGAAGAGCACGGGTCGGTAGCCACCGCGGCGGGCGGCCAGCGCCAGATTGTCGAAGCGACGGTCGAGGGGCGTGCCGTTGGCGACCACCCGATTGTTGAACTGATAGGTGCCGGTGTACAGCGCCGCTCGTCCGGGCGAACATGGCGCCGCCTGGCTGAAGTGTCGTCGGAACGACACCCCGTCGGCCGCGAGTCGGTCAAGCCCCGGCGTCCGGACGATGGGGTGTCCCGCCGCGGATAGGCAGTCGCCGCGGAACTGGTCGAGCGTGATCAGCAGGACGTTCGTCACCGCATCACCCCCGACCCCGCCGCGGTTGCTACTGGAGCGCCGCGATGGCTGCGTCGTAGTTCGGTTCGGTGGCGATCTCGGGGACCAATTCGCTGTGCAGGACTTTGCCCGCCTCATCGAGAACGACAACGGCGCGTGCCAAGAGTCCCTGGAGCTTGGTGTCGGTCAGCGTCACGCCGTAGTCAGCGCCGAATGCGGGCGAGCGGAACACGCTCGCGGTGACGACGTTGGTGAGGCCCTCGGCGCCGCAGAAGCGGCCCTGGGCGAAGGGTAGGTCGGCAGAAACGCAGACGACCACGGTGTTCTCCAGGTTGGACGCAGCAGCGTTGAACTTGCGAACGCTGGTGGCGCACACGGCGGTGTCGAGGCTGGGGAAGATGTTGAGCACGACCTTCTTGCCGGCGAGGTCGCTGTTTGACAGCGTCGACAGATCGACTTTGACGAGCGTGAACTGCGGAGCGTTGGCTCCGACGGCGGGCAGTTCACCGGAGGTGTGCGCGGGGTTTCCGCCGAGGGAGATGGTGCTCATGTCTTGGACTCCTTGAGGGTCGAGCGAGAAGAAGCGGTCATGCTACGGGGCCCGGCGTACTACGGGAACCCGACGCCGCGCCCGGTGCACGGGAGCAGCGCCGAAGCACAGCCCGTGAGACAATCACCGCATGGCTGTAGCGCCGACGTCTGCCCGCATCGTGGTGATCGGCGGTGGCATCGTTGGATGCTCCACCGCCTATCACCTCGCCAAGCTCGGGCACACTGACACTGTGCTCGTCGAGAAGCACCGCCTCACGTCGGGAAGCACCTTCCACGCCGCCGGACTGGTTGGTCAGTTGCGGACGAGCGCCAACATCACCCAACTCCTCGGTGAGTCGGTGGCGCTCTACCGGCGCCTCGAGGAGGAGACCGGGCAGGCGACAGGTTGGAAGATGAACGGTGGTCTGCGACTGGCCTGCAACGCCGAACGATGGACCGAGGTGAAGCGCCAGGCGACGACCGCGACGAGCTTCGGTCTCCACATGGAACTCCTTTCGCCCAAGGAAGCGCAGGACCTGTGGCCGCTGATGGAGGTCGACGACGTCGTCGGCGCGGCGTTCCTGCCCACCGACGGCCAGGCCAACCCGAGCGACATCACGATGGCGCTCGCGAGGGGCGCCCGAAGTGCCGGGGTGACGATCTGCGAGGACACCGAGGTGCTCTCGATCGAGGTCGTCGATGGGGCGATCCGCGCCGTCGTCACCGACGGAGGGCGCATCGAATGCGAGAAGGTCGTGGTCTGCGCCGGACAGTGGACCCGGGCGCTGAGTGCGACGGTTGGCGTGAACGTGCCGCTCGTTCCCGTGCAGCACCAGTACGTGATCACCGAACCGATGGGCGTGCCGCGCGACCTGCCGACCCTGCGCGATCCCGACCGCCTCACGTACTACAAGGAGGAGGTGGGTGGCCTGGTGATGGGCGGGTACGAGCCCAACCCGATTCCATGGGCGGTGAACGGGATACCTCGGCCGTTCCAGTTCCAGCTCCTCGAGCCGGACTTCGATCACTTCGCCCCGACGATGGAGTTGGCGTGCGGGCGCGTCCCGTCGCTGCGTGACGTCGGCATCAACACCCTCATCAACGGCCCCGAGAGCTTCACTCCGGACGGGAACTTCATCCTTGGCGAAGCTCCCGAGTTGCGGAACTTCTTCGTCGGCGCCGGCTTCAACGCCTTCGGCATCGCTGCGGGCGGGGGCGCCGGGATGGCCCTCGCCGAATGGGTGTCCGACGGCATCGCGCCCTACGACCTGTGGGTCGTCGACCTCCGTCGGTTCGGTGACGTGCACCGTGATACCGCGTGGGTCAGAAGCCGAACGCTCGAGGCCTACGCCCGGCACTACACGATGGCCTGGCCGCACGAGGAGTACACGAGTGCCCGGCCGGCGAAGCGATCCCCGCTCTACAACCGCCTGAGCGCCGTGGGTGGCTGTTTCGGCGAGAAGCTCGGATGGGAGCGGCCGAACTGGTTCGCGTCGTCAGCACACGCTGAACGTCCAATCGATACGTACACCTACGAACGGCCGAATTGGTTCGCGGCGGTCGGTCGAGAGCACCGCGCCGTCCGCGAGACCGTGGCGCTGTTCGACCAGACCTCGTTCGCCAAGTTCACCCTGCGCGGACCCGGCGCATTGGCCTCCCTGAACTGGATCTGCTCGAACGATGTCGACAAGCCCGTAGGTTCGCTCACCTACACCCAAATGCTCGACGACCGCGGTGGAATCCAAGGTGATCTCACGGTGTGCCGGACCGACGAGGACGCGTTCTATCTCGTCACCGGCACCGGCTTCGCCGTCCACGATTTCGATTGGATCGCCGGGTCCCTCCCGGCCGACGGCTCGGTCGGGCTCGCCGATGTCACGGCGTCGTCGACGGTGCTTTCGCTGATGGGCCCGAAGAGCCGCCTCGTCCTCGAAGCCGTCACCTCCGATGATGTGTCTGGCGAGGTGTTTCCCTTCGGCACGATGCGCGTCATCACCATCGCGGGGGCCTGCGTCAAGGCCCTGCGGATCACCTACGTCGGAGAACTCGGCTGGGAGTTGCACGTGAGCGTCGATGACGCGGCTGCGGTCTACGACGCACTGGTCGCCGCCGGGCGGTCTCACGGTCTCGTCAACGCCGGTTACCGGGCCATCGAATCGTGCCGGCTGGAGAAGGGCTACCGGGCTTGGGGCGCCGACATCGGACCGGACCACACACCCGTCGAGGCCGGCCTCGGGTGGGCGGTGAAGAAGGGGAGCGGCGTGGAGTTCCGGGGACAGGGCGCCATCGCCCGGCAGCGATCCGACGGAGTGAAGAAGATGCTGGCCACATTCAGCATCGACCCGGAGACGGCCGGCTGCGATGTCGTACTCCTCGGTCGGGAGACGATCTACCGCGACGGTGAACGGGTCGGATGGCTGAGCAGCGGTGGCTACGGCTACACCGTCGGTCGGTCCATCGGTTTGGGCTACGTGCGCCACCCGGAGGGGGTCACCGCAGACTGGCTTCTCTCGGGGACCTACGAGCTCGAAGTCGCCACGGAGCGCCACCGAGCCTCGGTGTCGCTGCGATCGCTGTACGACCCGACCTCGGCACGCGTGAAGGCGTGACATGACCACGAGCAACGACGACCACGACCTCCGCATCATCCTCGAATCGGTGCCGGGATGGCACGATGCCATCACCGAGGTCACTGCCCTCGAAGGCGGCATCACCAATCGGAGCCTCCGGGTCACCACCGTGCACGGCGCATACGTCGTACGTGTTCCCGGCGCGCAGACCGAGATGCTGGGTATCAACCGGCGCGCCGAAGCGGCCATCACCGTCGCCGCGGCCCGCGCCGGCATCGGACCGATGACGTTGTGCGAGCTACCCGCGTTCGGCACGGTCATCTGCGAGTTCGTCGACGCGCGGACCGCAACTGCCGAGGACCTTCGTGAGCCGGAGGTCCTCCGCGAGGTCGTCAACGCTGTGCGAGTCCTTCATCACCTCGACCCGGTCCCGTTCGCGTTCCCGATCTTCGACGTGATCCGCCAGCACGCCCGCGACGCCCGCTCCCACGGACGCGACCACGAGTCCCTCGACGATCTGCTCCATACGACCTCACGGATCGAGGCCGCCTTCGATCCGTCGACACTCCGGTCGACGCTATGCCACAACGACCTCTTGCCAGCGAACGTGCTCCTCGCGCCCTCTGGCCGCGTGTGGTTGATCGATTACGAATACGCAGGGATGAACAACGCGATGTTCGACCTCGCCAACCTCTCGGTCAACTGCGGCTTCGACGAGCACCTCGATGAGGTCGTTCTCGCCGGCGCCTTCGATACCGTGACCGACACTGCTCGGGCGGAGCTCGCCCTGATGAAGATCGTCAGCGAATGCCGTGAAGGACTCTGGGCGCTGGTGCAGTCGGCCATCAGCGTCGAACCGGCGATCGACTACGACGCGTACGCCGCCGAGCGGCTGGCGAACTGCTCTCGACTCGCTGTCGATCCCGCAGTGAGCGAGCTGCTCGACGTCGTCGGCCGCTGATCGGGCCCATCTCGTGGGCCAGCTCACTCGCTCGGGCCAGCTCGACGGAGGAAAACGGGTGTTTCCCGGCCCCTGCGAGCCAGCCGGCCCACTCCGATGGACGTGCCCGAGTTCACAGACGCCCGGGATCTGCACTACAACCTTCGGCGTGATTGACCACCTGAAGGCTGTCTGGACCGAGCTGACCTCCCCCGGCGCCCCGTTCGCCATGACCGACATCACCGTGGGCGGGATCCCGATGAAGGGGTTCGTGACCGCCCCGCCGAACATGCGGTCGGTGTGGGAGATCGCCACCGCCTACGGCGACAGGGACTACATCGTCTACGAGGACGAGCGCTACACCTACGCCGAGATCGCCACGCAGGTCCGCGCACTCGCCGCTCACTTGCGCAACGACCACGGTGTTGGATCGGGCGACCGCGTGGCCATTGCCATGCGCAACTACCCCGAATGGGTCGTCGCCTACTGGGCGACCCTCGCCACCGGTGCTGCGGTGGTCGGCGTCAACGCCTGGTGGACCGGTGCGGAGCTCGAGTACGGACTCATCGACTCGTCCCCTAAGGTGCTGATCGCCGACGGCGAGCGTCTCGCCCGGGTCGCTCCCCACCTCGACGCAGTCCGTGCTCACCACCACATGGCGCTGATCGCCGTTCGAACCGACTCCACGCCCGCTGGAGCGATCGCCTGGTCCGACGTCACCGCCGCCGCCAGTGCCCCGGCCGCGCTGCCCGACTCCACAATCGATCCCGACGACGACGCGTGCATCTTCTACACGTCGGGGACCACCGGCTTCCCGAAGGGCGCCGAGCTCACCCACCGCGGCTGCGTCACGAACCTCATGCATTTGGCCTTCTGGGGCAACGCCGCGGCCCTCGCCAAGGCCCGACGCCTCGCCGCGGAGGGGAGGACGGAGACGCCCTCGCCCTACCCGGCGGCGTTCATGGCGCCGACCCCGCTGTTCCACGTCACAGCCAACAACTGCCTGCTCCAGCCGGCCACGCTGACGGGAGCGAAGATCGTCTTCACCTACAAGTGGGATCCGGGACGCGCCCTCGAATTGATCGAGCGTGAGCGGGTCACCAACTTCTCCGGTGTGCCGACGATGAGCCGCGAACTCCTCGCCCATCCCGATTTCGCCAAGCGTGACCTGTCGTCGGTCGCCGCGATGGGCGGAGGTGGAGCCGCGTTGCAGGCCGACCTGGTCGAGAAGATCGACAAATCGCTGGGCGGTGGTCAGCCGTCCACCGGCTATGGGCTCACGGAGACCTGCGGGATCGTCACCGCGAACTCCGCCGAGTTCTTCCTCGCCAAGCCGGCATCGTGCGGGCCGCTCATGCCGACCTTCGAGGGCAAGCTCATCGACGAGGACGGCCACGTCGTCGCGGCCGGGCAGCCGGGTCAGCTCTGTGTGCGCGGTCCGGCAGTCATCCGGGGATACTTGAACAAGCCTGAGGCGACCGCCGATGCAATCCGCGATGGCTGGTTCAACACCGGTGACATCGCGAGGATCGACGACGATGGCTTCGTCTACATCGTCGACCGGGCCAAAGACATGGTGCTGCGCGGCGGCGAGAACGTCTACTGCTCCGAGGTGGAGACGTCGCTCTACCTCCATCCGGCCATTGCCGAGGCTGCGGTGTTCGGCATGCCCGACGAACGCCTCGGTGAGGAGGTCGCTGCCGCCGTGCTCCCACATCCCGGCGCCGTCGTCACCGAGGAGGAGCTCCAGGCCTTCCTCGGCGAGCGCATCGCCAAGTACAAAGTGCCTGCCCGGATCTGGATCCTCGATCAGCCGATTCCGCGCAACGCGAACGGCAAGTTCGTCAAACGCGAGCTCAAGACCCAGTTGCTCGGAGCACCGATCGCCTCGTAGCTCGCTCCGCCGCTGGAGTGCATGTGTGGCTGGTTGGCGCAGAGTTGTCGCCGAAACGACGTCGCCAACCCGACAACGTGGCGCCAACCAACCACAAGGTGGAGTCGTCAACGGTCGCGGAGCAGGCAAGATGTTCGCCCCATGTGGCTTCCGGCGAACATCGCAGCAGTCTGTGCCGTCGTGCTGTTCGGGGTGAGCCTCGTGCTGCAGGGCCGGTTTCCGGCAGTAGCAAGCCCGAGCCGGGAGGCAGCGTGCGTCTTGACGCTCTACACGATGTGGCGGCTGTTCAACCGGGTCGACGTTCGTCTCGACGGGGCCGCCGAGCGCGGCCTGCAGATCTGGCATTTCGAACGGGCGGTCGGGCTCGGGTCCGAACGTTGGCTCCAAGAGCGCGTCATCGGCCTGTCGCCTGTCGTCCAGTTCATGAACGGCTACTACGCAATCGCCCATGTGCCGGCGATGATCGCGTTCCTGTTCTGGATGTTCTTCCGGCGTCGGTCCGACTACGGCTACTGGCGGGCGCTCCTCGCGCTGTCCACCGGTGCCGACGTACTGATACGTCTGGTGCCGGTCGCGCCGCCCCGACTGCTCCCCGAGCTCGGCTTCGTCGACACGGCCATGGCCTACAACCAGTCGGTCTACGGGGGCTTCGGGCGCGGCGTGTCGGATCAGCTGGCGGCAATGCCCTCCATCCACGTCGGATGGGCGGCGTTGATCGCGTGGGCGCTCTGGCAGGTTGGAGGCCGCCGGGGTCGGGCCATCGGGATCGCCCACCTGGTGCTGACGTGCCTTGCCGTGGTCCTGACCGGCAACCATTGGTGGCTCGACGGCATCGTTGCCGCCGCACTGCTCCCACCCATCGCGTGGATCTGGATGCGCCTCATCCGCGTCGTCCCACTCGAGCGTGTTTCCGTCCGACTCGGTGCATGAGGAAGAAGACGGTGCGTCAGGCTGCCGGGATCGCCGGCCAGGAGGAGCGGTCGTGTCAGACGGCCGTGAGGATGGTGTCGACGGTGTTCGCGGACGCGTTGATCGGCTCGTCGGTCCAGACACCGTCGAGGGTGTCGCGATTCCACGCCGGAGCGTCGCCGCCTCGGCGGTCGTAGACCGATAGCCACTGGCCGAGCCAGTCGGGATCGGACCATCGATCGGGGTGATGCTCCTGGAGCAAACAGAGTCCGAGGAGCGGAAGCACCTCGAAGACGAATGACAGCGACCACCAAAGCATCCGCGCATGCACCGCCGGTCGCCACCACTGGCGTTCCCGGACAAGAAGCACGACGCTCGTTGCGAGAACGGAAAGCGCGAATATCATCAGCGCGCTGACGATGCCGAGGAGATACCTGGCGCGTCCCCCGCCGCTCGCTCGGTACAGGTCGAAAGCCACGTCCTTGTGCTCCACCTCTTCAGCGAGGTGCCACACGAACATCGTTGCGACCGGCCCGCTGGCATCACCGAGGAGCGAGTGGCGCCGCCGATCAACCCATCGGGCGGTGAAGAAGGCAACGGCCTCCGCACCTGCGGCGTGCGCCAGCATGGAATGGGTTGAACCGTGGTCCTCGAAGAAGCGGAACACCCTCCGCTGGGCTCGCTCGATGTGACGGAGGACGGGAACCTGTGCGGTGAGCCCTCGGTTGAAGTCGCGATGCGCCTGCTGGTGCGCCCCCTCCTGATGAACGAACGAGAGCGCCCGTGTTCGAAGCCCGTCGTCCAGCTCTGGGAGAGCGGCTCCTGTGCGGACGGCCTTCATCACGAACGGTTCGAGGGCCGGCATCAGCAACGACAGACCGTTGGCCACCGCAGAGACCTCCGGTTTCGACGGCGTCCAAATCGTCGACCCTTCGGACGAAAGTGACGCTCGGACGCGCCTTTGCGGCAACGGGCCGCGCCTACCCGCGTTCACCGAATCCACGTTCAGTTCATCGGCGAACTGACGGGAAGGCTTGAGCACGACCCTCCAGTCGACGGCCTGCGACCGGCTGATCTGGGTGAAAT
The DNA here is from genome assembly GCA_031368215.1 of Acidimicrobiia bacterium. Lineage (GTDB taxonomy): Bacteria > Actinomycetota > Acidimicrobiia > Acidimicrobiales > JANYDT01 > JANLQX01. The sequence continues at coordinate 51,145 of JANLRD010000009.1, forward strand.
CTCGGCGAACTGAGCCAACTTGCGACGAAGCCGCGGGAGAATAGGTGCCGTGACCACCGCTCAAGCCCCCATGGGGCATCACCAGACCCGCTGGACAGCCCCCGCGGGCTCGTCGACCATCACGCTGCTCCGCCATGGAGCGACGGTTGGGTACGTGCCTGGGGAGCCCTTCCCGCTGGCCGAAGGCCATGGTGATCCGGGGCTTGCCGAAAGCGGTTTCGCGCAAGCCGACGACGCCGGTCGGCGCCTGCTCCGTGAACACAAAGATGGAGCGCCGATCGCCGCCATCTACGTCACCTCGCTCCGGCGCACTGTGCAGACCGCCGCACCACTCGTGGCCGCCATCGGGCTCGAACCGATCGTCGAGCGCGACCTGCGCGAGGTCTTCCTCGGCGAGTGGGAAGGCGGCGAGTTCCGCCAACGTGCCGCGGAGGGCCACCCGGCTGTCGCGGCCGCGATGCAGCAGGGGGAGTGGGGCCACGTGCCCGGTGCCGAGACCTCGGCCGAGTTGACGGCACGGTGCATGGGTGCGCTGGAACGAATTGCCGACCGCCACGTCGACGAACGCGTCGTCTGTGTGGTGCACGGCGGCGTGATCGCCGCCGTCGTCGCCGACATCACGGGGGCCAACATGTCGCACTTTCTGGGTGTCGACAACTGTTCCGTCACCAGCGCCGTCCGAACACCGATGGGCTGGCGCATCCGCGCCTACAACGACACCAGCCATCTCGACGGTGGCTGGTAGCGGAGCCCCGGTGTCGGGAATCCTCGGCGATGACCCGATGACCCCGGACGCGCTGCTTGCGCCTGCAGCGTTCGCGGCTCTCGTCCGCGCTCGCCGCACCTCGATGTTCGTTGATATGGATCGGCCCGTTCCCGACTCGGAGATCGCGGCATTGTGCGACGCCGCTCAGTGGGCCCCCAACCACAAGCGCACCTGGCCGTGGCGGTTCGCCGCTTTCAGCGGGGACTCGCGTCTGCGGCTCGGCGAGGCGTTCGTCGCCGACATGATCGCCAACGATTTCGGGGATGAGGGAAAGCGCGTGAAGACCCTCACGAAGTATGCGCGCACACCTCACGTACTCGTCGTCGGGTGTGCCCCGTCGCCGACTCCTCATCTGGCCGCGGATGATCGCGATGCCGTCGCCGCGGGAATCCAGACGCTCCTCCTGATGGCGACAGCCCGTGGCCTGGCCTCGTTCTGGTCCACCCCGGCCGTCACTACTGCTGCGACCGTGAACGAGCTGTGCCGCTTTCCCGAGGGCACCCGGATTGTCGGTGTGGTCTACCTGGGCTATCGCGCGGATGCCGTGGCGGTGCCGACGCCTGCCCGGCCCCCGGTCGCCATCACCTGGAATCGCTGACGGAAAGCCCCCGCGCCTCCGACCTACCTCACGGGTTCTGGAGGAGATGGATCAGGCTCGATGTGTCCCATCGCTTGCCGCCCCTCGCCATGATCTGCTTGTAGAACTGATCGACCAGCGCGGTGAGCGGCACGAGCGAGCCGTTGGCATCGGCCTCGTCGAGCACGATGCCCAGGTCCTTGCGCATCCATTCGACGGCGAAGCCGAACTCGAACTGACCCTTCGCCATCGTCGCCGCCCGGTTCTCCATCTGCCACGACTGGGCTGCGCCCTTCGAGATCGTCGCGATCACCAGATCGGGATCGAGACCGGCGTGCTGGGCGAAGTTGACGGCTTCGGCCAATCCCTGCACCACTCCGGCGATACAGATCTGGTTGACCATCTTGGTGAGCTGTCCGGCACCCGAAGGTCCGATGAGGGTGACCGCCTTCGCGAACGACCGAATCACCGGCTCCACGGTCGCGAACGCCGACGGATCGCCTCCGCACATCACCGTTAGAGCGCCGTTCTCCGCACCGGCCTGGCCGCCCGACACCGGTGCGTCGATAAACGACAGGCCCAAATCGGCGGCGACTGCGTCGAGTTCACGGGCAACAGTCGCCGAGGCAGTGGTGTGGTCGACGAACACCGCCCCGGGTGACATCGCGGCGAAGGCGCCATGCGCGCCGACGGTCACGGATCGGAGGTCGTCGTCGTTGCCGACGCATGCGAAGACGATCTCGCACCCGCGTACCGCCTCAGCGGGTGTCGAAGCGCTCCCACCGCCGTTGGCCGAGACCCACGCTTCCGCTTTGCTCGCGGTCCGGTTGTAGACGGTCACGTCGTGTCCGTGCGAGGAGAGGTGGCGGGCCATGGGCGAACCCATGACTCCGAGTCCGAGGAAGGCAACGGTTGTCATGATCCGTCCATTCTGACCGTCCTCGCATGCGGTAACTGCCGACGCGAGCGCAACGCAGCGTGAACAGTCAGCAGCGGGAATGCCCGAGGTCGCCTGTATCGTGGCCACTGTGCTGATCGGTGCCCACGTCCGCGAGAACGAACCGCTTGGTGCCGCCGTTGCCACCACGTCGGCGTGCATCCAGCTCTTCTGTGGCGACCCGCAGAGCTGGAAGCCATGGAAGCCGCGCGCCGACTCGGCCGAACTGAAGGCCAGCGGTATCCCGGTCTACGTGCACGCGCCCTACATCGTGAACCTGGCCTCAGCCGACAACAAGATCCGAATCCCTTCGCGAAAGTCACTGCAGGCCGCGTGCGACTGCGCCGCCGCCGCCGGAGCGAGGGCGGTGGTCGTCCACGGCGGCCACGTGCGTTCCGATGACGACATTCCCGAAGGGATCGCTCGGTGGCAGAAGGGTCTTGCCACCATCGAGAGCGACGTACCGATCTTTCTCGAGAACACCGCCGGCGGAGACCACGCGATGGCGCGTCGATGGGACACGCTTGCCCGCTTGTGGGACGCCATCGGTGACGATCCGCGGATCGGTTTCTGCCTCGACACCTGTCATACCCATGCATCCGGCGAGGACCTCGCAGCGAGCGTCGAGCGGATCGTGGCCATCACCGGACGCATCGACCTTGTCCACTGCAACGGCTCGCGCGATGCCGAAGGCAGCGGACGTGATCGACACCAGAACTTCTCCGTGCTCGGCACGGACAACACCGTTTCTCCGCGCATCCTCGTCGACATCGTCCGCAAGGCCAATGCGCCGGTGATCTGTGAGACACCCGAAGAAGGCCTGGCTTCCGACATTGGTTTCCTCCGCGACGCGCTCGCCGCCGGTGTCTGAACACGTGAGCCGGGCTGGGATGGTCGGCATCCGACGGCACTCTCACCGGACTCTCACCGTTTCCGCCTAGACCGTTGGTCATGCCTACCCGGCTCCTGCTCGCCGAGGACGATCGGTCCGTCCGTACCTCGCTGGCGCGCGCCCTCGAACTCGAGGGGTACGAGATCGAGTTGGCGGAGAACGGCGAGGTGGCGATGGCGGCGTTCAATGCCGGTGAACCCGACCTGATCGTTTCCGACTGGATGATGCCCTATCTCGATGGGATCACCCTGTGCCAGCGTCTGCGTGCACGCGGATCGCAGGTCCCGATCCTGATGCTCACCGCGCGTACTGAACTCGGCGACCGGGTTGCGGCCCTTGATGCCGGCGCCGATGACTTCCTGCCGAAACCGTTCGCGCTCGAAGAGCTCCTGGCCCGGATCCGCGCGCTGCTGCGACGATCGTCATACGCCGACGATGCTTCGACATCCGACGTCGTCGTCGGCGACCTTCGTCTCGATCTCGGCGCCCGCCGGGCCTGGCGTGGCGATCGTGAGATCAGCTTCACGAAGACCGAGTTCGATCTGGTCGAGGCGCTGACCCGTCAATCGCCGACCGTCTGTACGCCGAGCATGCTCTACGAGATGGTGTGGGGCTATGACTTCGGCCCCGAGTCGAAGACGCTCGCCGTGTTCATCGGCTATGTCCGCCGCAAGCTCGAGGCCGACGGCGAGCCGGCCATCCTGCACACCGTGCGAGGCGTCGGCTACTCGCTCCGGACGAACTGACCGGGCGAGACGACACGTGTCTATCCGATCTCGACTGACCCTGTCCTTCGCCGTCCTCGCTGCACTGTCGGTCCTTGCTGCAGCCATCGTCGGCTACACGAGCACGTCCACACGCGTCCGCTCGGAGATCGACTCGACACTCCGCGAAGTCGTCGGGCGCGCCATCGGTCCGGGGCCCGACGGCCGTGTCTGCCGGTCCCTTCTCGACGTCGCGCCGCCCGGAGCGAACGATGGCGGGGGCGATCGGCAACGGCGTCGTGCGTTCGATCTCCCTGATGTCCGTGCCCAGTGCATCGACGAGCAGGGCACCGTCCTGGTGGACGATCGTCTGCTCAACGATCCGACGCGCGCTCTCCCGGTCGACGACCGCGACCGCGCCATCGCGCGTCAGCGAATCGACGAGGAGCCGGCCGCTGGAGCAGGGCAACCTCCATCGCGTGTGGTGCGGATCCCCGGGGTCGATACCGCACAACGCGGCGCGCTCAGGCGGGGCGTGCGACTCCGGAGCTCGAAGGTCGACTCTTCGGAGCTGCGCATCGCCACCGGCGCCATTGCCGGCGGTGGCGCATTCATGGTGGCCCGAGACCTCAAGGAGAGCGACCGGGTCCTCGGTGCACTGCGCGACCGGTTTGCACTCATCGGTCTTCTCGTCACCTTGGCGGCGGCGGCGCTTGGCGCGTTCGTTGCCCGCGCCTTCGCACGGCCGATCCACATGCTCACCGAGGTCACGGCGTCTATCGCCTCTAGCGGCGGACTCGACAATGACACCGCGATAGAGCCAGGAATCACGGGCCGCCGCGACGAGCTCGGTCGTCTTGCGCTCAGCTTCACTTCAATGATCGGGTCACTGCGAACCTCACGCGCCCAGCAGCGCCAGCTGGCCCAGGACGCCGGGCACGAGCTGCGCACCCCCCTCACCACGCTGCGAACGAACGTCGAGGTCCTCGCCAAGTATCCCGACCTCCCGGCCGACAAGCGCGCGACCATTCTCCATGAGATGGACGAAGAGCTTCGCGAGCTCTCGACGCTCACCGATGAACTGCTGGTGCTTGCCGCCGACGCCACTCCCGACGATCCGGTCGTCTCCATCGATCTGGCCGAACTCGTCACGCGGTCGATCGAGCGGTTTCAGCGCCGGACCGGTCGATCGGTTCGCAACGCCGCGACCACCACGATGCTCCGAGGACGACGCCTGCAGCTTTCTCGAGCCGTCGACAACATCTTGGCGAACAGTGCGAAGTTCGACCCGACGTCGCTCCCCATCGAGGTGACGGTCGACGCCGGGCGGATTTCTGTCCGCGATCATGGACCGGGGTTCGAATCCGCCGACCTCGATCGGGTCTTCGATCGGTTCTTCCGGTCCGACGCAGCGCGGTCGCTCAGCGGGACGGGCCTGGGCCTGGCCATCGTCGCCGACGCGGCGGCCAGCCATCACGGCACCGCGACGGCCTCGAATCATCCTGACGGCGGCGCCGTTGTGACGCTCACCCTTCACGACGCCGATTCCCCGAGGGACGGCACCGAGAGCCCCTGAAGCATCGCCTTCCGTTGGCTCTTCGCTTCCGTCGTGGTCGCCGACTCGACCCAGGGGGATGCAAACTGAGTGCCGTCTATGTCCAATCAGATCAACGAGCCGCTCCCGATAGAGGTGCGGCTCTCCTCGTACAGCCACGGAGCCGGTTGAGCCTGCAAGCTCGGTCCGTCCGAGTTGGCGCACGTGCTGCGCCATGTGCCTGCTCCATCCGCGCCTGATCTTCTCGTCGGCACGTCCACCGGGGACGACGCCGCCGTTTGGCGCGTATCCGCCGACCGGGCGTTGGTCGCCACGGTCGACTTCTTCACCCCGGTCGTCGACGACGCGCGCACCTGGGGTGCTATCGCCGCGGCGAATTCGGCGTCGGACGTATACGCCATGGGCGGACGTCCACTCTTTGCCCTGAACGTCGCCGGCTGGCCCCGCGATCTGCTGCCCCTCGACCTTCTCGGCGAGGCACTCGCCGGTGCATCGGAAATCGCCGCACGCGGCGGGTGGGTCGTCGCCGGCGGCCATACCGTCGACGCGCCCGAGCCGTTCCTCGGCCAAGCGGTGACCGGTGAGGTGCACCCCGATCGGATGATCACGAACAACGCCGCCCGGCCGGGTGAGGTGCTGATCCTTACGAAGGCCCTTGGAACGGGGATCATCACGACCGCGTTGAAGCGATCCCCGGCCGAGGCGATTCGTCCGGGCGGGTTCCTGGCCGATGCCTACAACGCCGCGGTGGCCTCGATGACCACGCTGAACGCGGTCGGCGCCGAAGTCGCGGCGGCCAACGGCGTGCGTTGCGGCACGGACGTGACCGGCTTCGGGCTCCTCGGCCATCTGCATAAACTGGCGCTCGGGAGCGGGGTGAACCTCACCCTCACGACGGCCACGATGCCGTTGCTCGTCGGCGTGAAGGACTTGCTCGCCGGTGGCTTCGTTCCCGGCGGCACCGGCCGCAACGTCGAGTTCGTCGACCCCTTCGTCGACTGGACCGCCGACCGGGTGTCGTGGGAGCCGCTGCTGGCCGACCCGCAGACGTCCGGTGGGCTGGTGCTTTGTGTCCGCCCGGAGCGCGTCGACGCCGTCCTCCGCTCACTCGACGGGACGGAGACGCCCGGTCGGGTCATCGGCGAAGTGACGTCGGCGGTGCCCGGCGGGGCCGGTCGCCTCCGCATTCGATGAGGGCTTCGCCGGTTTTTCGTCGGCGAACGCAGCTGCTTGTGGCTCCCCGCCCCCAAGTGCGCGACGATCGAGTGCTGTGGGAGCCGTCGTCGCCGTCGTCAATCAGAAGGGTGGCGTCGGGAAGACGACCGTGACCCTCGGTCTCGCGTCGGCGGCGATGGCCCACCGGGACCGGGTGCTCATCGTCGACGCCGATCCGCAGTCCAACGCTACGTGGGCTTTGGGAATCGACCCCGAGGTCGTGACCCACGGCTCGGCGGAGGCGATCGAGGCGGACCGCTCCGGTGCCGCCTCGCACGGCATCGTGACCTCGCCGTGGAGCGAGTTCATCGATGTCCTGCCGTCGTCGCGCTCGTTGCAGCTGCGAGACACCGAGACCGGCAAGAAGCGTCTTGCCCGCAGACTCCGTGTCGCGCTCGAGGGCATCACCGACCGCTACGAACTGGTGATCATCGACTGCTCGCCTGCACTAGGCCCCCTCACCACCAATGCGCTGGCCGCCGCCGACCTCGCCCTAATGGTCGTCGAGCCGGCCGCGCTCTCGGCCCGTGGCATTGCTGGCGTGAGTGACCTGGTCGACGAGGTATGGGAGAAGTTCAATGACCGGCTCGACATCGCCGGGGTGATCGTGAATCGCGTTCCCCCCGTGTCCCACGAGGCCGACCGGCAGCACGAGTTACTCGTCCGGATGCTCGGCAAGTCCACCGTCTGGACGCCCGACATTCCACAACGCGTTGCCGTCACGGAGGCGCTCGGCCAGCGTTCTCCGATCCACCGCTCGGGAGTTCGTGGTGCAGAGGTCGCGGCGATGTTCGACGCGCATTATGCAAAGCTGCGCCGGCTCGGACGCAAGGTGTTGGCCGAACGCGCCGCGGACGCGGCGTCCGCCTGAACGTTCCGGTTACGAACGCAGGTGGTCGCGCCAGATGGCAAGGAACGCGGCGTCGAAGTGCTCGTAACGGTCGCGTAGGCGTTGACCGGGCCAGTGGCCGGGGAGGAGCTCGGCCGGAAGAAGCGGATCAGCCTGCAGGTGGCGAAGCACGGCGGCGTTCACGACGAACGACTCGGTGAGCGCTCCACTGTCGCCCGGCCTGAGCCGGCGTTGCATGCGTCTGATGTCGTCGACGAGGGATCGTGCTCGCAGTGCCCACGCGCTGACCGGGAAGAGGCGCGAGGCGATCGACCTGGGATCGGGAGGGCGGGCGCCGGGAACCATCGTGCACCCGGCGATGTCGGCGGCGTCGAGGTTGTCAGGGCGGGCCCACAGCCCTTCGCGCCATTCTCCGAAGCGGTGTTGAGCCAGGGAACGTCGGAGATCAACCCGGTCCGATGCCGAGCGCGCTTCTCCGGTGACGATGGCGAGCCGCCATGTTCCGTCCCACGAGGCGTCGGGGCTGATTCCTCGCCGGCTTCGGTCCTGGCGCCGCTGCCGTTCGCGCAACGGCCCGATCAGCTCGTAGGAGCTGCGGTCGACGGTGAGTTCGCCGGCGGCGACCATGCGGGTGAGCGCGACTCGGGCGGCGTTCTCTCGGATGCCGAACAACTCACAGGACTTGACCAACAACGCTGACGGCATGCGCGGGGGATGCGTTCCGAGAAGGGTGCTGGCGATGATGGATCGGGCCGTGAGGGGGCGCGACGCGGGATCACTCATGGTGTCCGAGGACGAGAGCAGTGGCATTCGTGCATCGCGACCACCATGCTGCCAGGTGGGGCAGGTGGATCCCGGTCGGCGCTCAGGAGCGATTCGGTTTGCCTTCGTGCCGAAATCGACGGCGCAAGCTGCCCAAAGAGTCCATCGGAGGGCCGAAGTCCTTCCCAGCGCTCAGCGTTGCGCGGCGAAATCCTGGGTCCAGTAGGGGACCCCGGACGGGGTGTACGCAACAGCCATGCCGACGTCCTTGAAGCCGCTGAACATGATGTTGCGGCAGTGACCGGGACTGGTCATCCATCCGTCCATGACCGCCGAGAGGCTCGGATACCAGTAGGCGACGTTTTCTCCCCATGTCGAGAACGGGGCATAGCCCTGTCGCTGGATGCGGGTTCCGGTGTCGCTGCCATCTGAGCCCGTGTGGCTCATCACGCCGTGACTGGCCTGGTCAGCGCTGTGGGCGGCAGCAGCCGCAGCAAGTCGGCTGTCCCACCTCAGCGGGGGCACGGGTCCGAATGTCCCGTAGGCGCCGCACGAGCGAACACCGGCACGCTGGGCATTGATCGCATCCAGGAACGCCACCGCCGAGCCGTCGAGCGGCGGTGTCACGGGTGGTGCGGTCGTCACGGGCGGCGGCGTGGTCGGCGGGGCGGTCGTCGGCGGTGCGGCTGTCGTCGAGGGCGCGGTGGTCGGCGGGGCCGTCGGGGGCGCAGTCGTCACCGGCGTCGTTGTCGGCGCAGCGGTCGTCACCGGCGTCGTTGTCGGCGCAGCGGTTGCGGGCGGCGGCGTTGTCGGAGTTGCAGTCGTCGTGGGCGCAATCGTGGGACGCACGGTCGTCGGGGCAACGACGGTGGTGGCCGGCGATGCCGTGGTGGCCGGAACTCCGCTGGCCGGTGGCGTGCTGGTCGGAGCGACCGTGGTGGTCGGTATCGTCGCTGGCGTCGCCAGCAGGACGGTCCAATACGGCGTGTTGTTCGGCGCGGCAACGCCGAGGGCGAAATCGCGGACGGACGGCTTCATGAGGGCGGCGCATGCCCACGGACTCGAGAACATCGCCTGGGCCAACGACGCGCCGCTGGGGAAGCCCGAGGCAACAACTTCGCTGGCCGAACCGGTGTAACCCTGAGCGACGATGCGTTGGGTCAAGGAGCTCCCATCCCGACCGACGTGACTGAGAATCCGGCGAGCGGCAATGTCGGCGCTGTGCAACCTTGCCGCGACCGACAGTCGCGAATCGATGCGGACCGGCGCAGCCGCGCCGAAGGCACCGTTCGACCCGCAGTTGCGTCCCGTCTCGCGTTGCGCGTTGACGACGCCGAGAAACGCCGTCTCCGGGCTGACCTGGGCATTTGCTGATGAGATCGTGGCGAGCGGGAGCGCAACACCGATCAGCGATGCGACGCCGAGTGCTTCGACGAGGAGCAGCTGCCCTCGAGAACGGCGGTGGCGGCCGATGAAGCGCATTCCGGCGGGGGTGGTTCTAGTCATGAGACCTCTTCCGCTGACAACGTGACGGGTGTAGTCATCGGCATTTCTTGCGAAAGTCTTGAGAAAACTGCCTTCGCTCCCATTACGGAATTGCCATCACCTGTAGGAATTGAGTAATATCGAGTCATGACCGCGACGATGCTCCCTGGTCCAGAACTCCTCCCCGATGTCCTCCCGACGGCTCGGCTCAACAAACGCGGGATGCCCACGGGTGCGCTCCGCCCCGAGCTCCGGGTGATCGCGTCCTGGCGGAACGTTGTGACGGTTATCAGCGCGCTCGCGCAGACCGTTGGACTCATCGTCGCCTCGTCGCTCGTCGTCGACAAGACCGGTTGGTGGCCGATCTACGCCGTGACGTTCATCCTGATGGGCCGAGGCTTCGCTCTGCTGGCCATCCTCGGCCACGAGTCGGCCCACAAGCTGCTCTTCGCGAACCAACAGCTCAACGATGCCATCGGAACCGTCGTCTGCAACGGGTTGGGGTTCACCTCCCAGGGAGCGTACCGACGGGCGCATTTCTCGCACCATCGCGATCCGCTCGGCCCGAACGAACCCGATCAGACCCTCTACCGCGACTACCCCGTCACCTGGCCGACCCTGCGTCGGCGTCTGCGACGCGATGCCACCGGTGAGTCCGGCTACAAGGTCACCAAATCGCTGCTTCGAGCACTCGGGAATCCGGTCGCTCGGCGAAGCGTCCTCCAGGTCCTGGCCGTCCAGGCCGTGCTCTTCGTCGTTCTCGGCCTGAGCGTTGGCTGGTGGGCGTGGCCGGTGCTGTGGTTTGCTCCGTGGTTGACCGTCTGGCGCGTGATAAATCGGCTGCGGGCTATTGCCGAGCATGGCGGAATGACCAACAGCGACGACGACCGACTGACGACCCACCACGTCCACCAATCTCGGTCGGCTCGCTTCTGGATGGTGCCGTACAACACCGGATGGCACATCGCCCATCACGCCGACATGGGCGTGCCGTGGCGCAACCTGCCCCGCCTGCACGCAGAGTTGGTGGCCGCCGGTCACATTCCTCCGGCGCTCGAATACCCGAGTTATGTGGCACTGTGGCGAAAGCTTGCAAGTCGCCCGCTCTCAGAACCGGCAAGGATCGACACATGACCGCCACGTTGGCGCAACGCACGGCCGACGCGGCTGCCGTCGCGCTCAAGAACGCTGAGGCGAATGAGCACCAGCGCCGCCTCACCGACGAGGTCGTACATGGACTGAAGAACGTTGATGTTCTGCGCGCGTACGTTCCGGTGGCTTACGGCGGACCCGAGTACTCACCATTCGAGACGATGTCGATCATCGAATCGCTGAGCGCCGCCGACGGATCGACGGGCTGGTGCGCCACGATCGCTTCGCTCACCTCGCATATCGCCGGCTGTCTGCCGGCCGAAGCGGCGAAGGAGATCTTCGGTCCGGCCGACGCCGCGGTGTGCGGTGCCTACGCGCCGAGCGGACGTGGCACGGCTCGAGGTGACGGTTCCTACGACGTCACCGGGCACTGGGCATGGGGGAGCGGGTCGTCCTTCGCCACGTGGATGACCGGTGGCGCGGTGAACGACGATGGCACGTCACGTCACATGTTCTTCCGATCCTCTGACCTCACCATGCACGACACGTGGGATTCAAACGGTCTGCGGGCCACGGCCTCGCACGACTTCAGCGTCTACGACGTCCACGTTCCCGCTGGACACTCGGTCGATCTGGCAGCGGCGCGGCCAACGGTCGATGCGGCGATTTCCCGGATGCCGCTGTTCGTGCTGTTCTCGGGCGGGGTCGCGTCCGTGATGCTCGGGATCGCGACGCGGGCCATGGAGGAGTTGGCCGTCCTCGCCCAGACGAAAAAGCCGGTGCAGTCGTCCAAGACCCTTGCCCAGTCGTCGCTGGCCCAGGTTGACATCGCCCGGGCCGAAGCGGCCGTCCGATCCGCCCGCTCGTTCCTGCACGAGACCGTCGGGGAGGCGTGGGGACGGGTCCGGCTCGGTGACCGGGTCGAGCTCGAGACTCGCCTTCGCGCTCGCTTGGCCGCCACCCACGCGGGCGAACAGGCCTGCGCCGCGGTCGACCTCTGTTACAAAGCAGGAGGGGGCTCCGCGGTCTATGCCACCTCGCCGCTCCAGCGCTGCTTCCGTGACGTCCATACCGCGTCAGCCCATGTGATGGTTGGAAGCCGCGTGTACGAAACGATCGGTCGTCATCGCTTCGGCTTGGAGATCGACAGGTCGTCGCTCTGACGCTTTCGACCGACGGTGCACGCGGCGGCCGGTGACGCCGATCGACGCGCCGTCTTCGCTACGGTGGCGTCCATGCTTTCTGCCGGTGACAAGGCGCCTGACCTGAACCTCTCCGACCAAGATGGCAACATCGTCAAGCTGTCGCAGTTCAAGGGTCGCAAGGTCTGCGTCTTCTTCTATCCCAAGGCGGACACGCCCGGCTGCACCCAACAGTCGTGTCTCCTGCGCGACATCGCCGGCCAGATCGGCGACACCGCCATTGTCGGCGTGAGCCCGGACCCGGCAACAAGGCAGAAGAAGTTCGACACGAAGTACGAGCTCGGCTTCCCGCTGCTTGCCGACACCGAGCATCGGGTTGCGGAGGCGTACGCCGTCTGGAAGGAGAAATCGATGTACGGACGTAAGTACATGGGCATCGAACGCTCGGCGTTCCTCATTGACGGGAAGGGCAGGATCGAGCGGGCCTGGTACAAGGTGAGCCCAAAAGACACGCCCGCAGTCCTCCTCGACGCGCTCGGCTGAGATCCGTGAAGCGCATCGCACTTCCCCGACCAATTGATCTGCTGCCCCACCGCGATCCGTTCCTGCTGCTCACGAGCATCACCAAGATCGAGCCCGGAAGCTTCTGTGTGGCCGAATGGGTGCTCTCGGGCGAGGAGTCGTTCTGGGCCGGTCACTTCCCCGGGCGCCCCACGCTGCCGGGCGTACTCATGATCGAGTCGATGGCCCAGGCCGGCGCTTGTGCGATCCTCGCCGACGAAGCGTTCGCGACCAAGCTTCCGTTGTTCGGCGGTGTGGATGGCGTCCGGTTCCGCCATCAGGTCGTTCCCGGCGACACCCTCGTTCTCGAAGTCACGCTCGGGCGCATGTCCTCGCGAGCCGGCAAGGGCACGGGGCGGGCGACGGTCAACGGCAAGTTGGCCAGCGAGGCGGAACTGCTCTTCGTGCTCGCCGATCGCTGAGGCAGGCGCGAACAGTCGACGAGCGCCCGGTCTGGCGCCAGGACCCAAGATGGCCCTTCATCCGGTCGTTGGCGGAATCGGTTCCCTCAAGTACCAGATACCACCGGGCGTCTGGGCACGCCAGCGGTAGGAGCCATCCAACCAGGTCTGCACTGATTCCCCGCGTTTGCGGATGAGCGGATCGGAGAAGGAGTCGACGTAGACGGCGTTGGGGTGGGCACGTTTCAGTTCGTTGGACAACCGCTCCCAGATCGGCGCGGTGTAGAACTCGGGCGACCAACCGTGGACGGCCGTGATCAATGGGTCGCCGGCGGCACGTTGGAGTGCGGGGTTGCCGAAGTAGAACACCCCATCAGGCGCGTCAATGGCGCGACGAGGTGTGAGTTCTGCAGCGACCTTCCCTCGGTATGCGTCTTCTTGCGATTGGAATCGGTCTCGTGCCGACTGCCCCAACGCGAGATCCGACTGAACAAGGTGTCTCCAGAGAGCGCTCCCATCGACAATCGGCAGAAGAGAGAACGCACCGATCACGATCGGCACTATGCGATTCAGAGCAGGTGATTTCGGTTCCGTACCAACGAATGCATCGAGTCCATCGAGAGCCAGAAGGCCGACGGGCATAACGAAAATGTAGAAGTGATAACGCCACCAACTCTGCGTCAACACCGCCAGTCCAGCGAGAACAAGCCAAACAAAGCAGTTCGTGACCCACACGTCGAATGAGCGGTTCCGGATCCGTCTCACGGTGCCGAAGGTGGCGAGCAGAAGCAATGGTGCGAGCACGGTGGCGATGCCGCCCACGCTGGTAACCAATCGACCCAGGGGTCGGCCTCCGAGTGACGACAGGCTCCTTGGTAGGACGAACCAGGTGTCATACAGATCTGTCCACAGGTTGTAATGCTCGGCATAGGCAAGGAAGGGGAGCCACGGGAGCAGGATCCAGCCACAGAACTGGGCACCTCGTTTGAACCTGCCCAGCAGCTCAGAGTCCCGTCGGTACTCTGCCACGACCCACATCAGCAGCGGTATCGGCAGATATGCGAGTTTGAACAGACCCACAATTCCGGCGCATGTTCCCGCTGTCGCGACTCTGGCCCACGCCCGTGATGAGCGGTTTCCCTCGGGGGCGGACGTAGCCCAGAGGCACGCATACAGAGGCGCAGACACGAGCAGCTCGAGCTGGGTGAGATCACCGGCTCTGGCGTCGATCAAATACGGCGCGATCACGACAATCGGCGAGAACGCCCGCAGCCAGGTAGACCGGAGCGGAACAGTCCTCTGAAGCGCGAACGCCGTGGCGAGGAGCAGGGCGAACTCGCCGATGTGTGGGCCGGCGGACGAACCCCCGGCAAGGGCCGAGGTCAGCGTGAAGAAGATCGGAAGTCCGGGTTGCTTGATCTCCCACACATCTCGGTACAACACGGCACCATGCCGCAGGCGGTCTGCCATCAAGAGATAGAGGGACTGATCGCCGGTGTACGGGCGAATCAGGATCGGCAACGCCAAAAAAGCAATGCCCCCGAGTACGAGCCACTCGAGTTTGGGGATTGCTCTTCGAACAGGCAAGGCCACAAGCTAGAACTGAAGGCCGAACTGGTCAACGGGTCGTTCGAGAAGCGACACGAGCAGAGAGTGCCGGGGTGTCAGGAAGCGCCCGGAGATCAGGCCCGGGCGGGGCCCATCACGATCGTGCCGTTGTGGCCGCCGAAACCGAAGGAGTTGGAGATCCCGATGGACGGGCTCCACGGCCGGGGCTCATCGAGCACCAAGTCGAGCGAAACGATGGGATCGATGCTGACCGCAGCGGTTCCACGCGTCGGCGGAATGAGCCCGCGGTCGATGGTGAGAGCGAGAGCGACACCTTCGATGGCACCGGCCGCGCCGAGGGCATGCCCGGTCACGCCCTTCGTCGACGTGACGATCGGGCCTGGCGTACCGAAGACCTTGGCGATCGCTTCCGCTTCGGCGGCGTCGTTGAGCGGGGTGGATGTGCCATGGGCGTTGATGTGGCCGACCTGATCGAGACGTACCCGCGAATCGGCAAGGGCGAGCTCGATACAGCGAATCGCCCCCGCTCCGCCGGGGGACGGAGCGGTGATGTGGTGGGCATCGGCGGTGGATGCCGAGCCGAGCATCTCGGCATAGATGTGGACGCCGCGGGCCACCGCGTGGTCCCATTCCTCCAGGACGAGCACGCCGGCGCCTTCGGCGATCACGAAACCGTCACGGCGGACGTCAAACGGTCGGGACCAGCCCGAGGTGGAGAGTGCCGTCATGTTGCCGAATCCGGCCAACGCGGTGGGCGTGAGTGCGGACTCGGAGCCGCCGGCGAGGACGGCGTCGCAGTAGCCCATCTGGATGAGACGGGCGGCGTTGCCGATCGAATGGGTGCCGGCAGCACAGGCGGTCACGGTGGTCTCGCACGGCCCCTGAAGTCCGTGACGCATGGACACCGAGGCGGCGGCGGCGTTGCCCATCATCATCGGGACGAGAAACGGTGAAACGCGCCGCTCGCCCTTCTCATGGCGGACGATGATCTGTTCCTCGAGCGTGGCCAGGCCGCCGATGCCGGTGCCGATAAGCACGCCGATGCGGGCAGGGTCGATCCCGAGCGGACCGGCGTCCGAAAGCGCCTCGTCGGCCGCGGCGATGGCGAACTGACTGAACCGGTCGGACCGGCGAGCTTCCTTCGCGTTCTCGAAGAACGGGGTCGGGTCGAAGTCCACGACCTTGCGGCTGACGTCACCCGGATTGCTGGTGAGCAGGCCACTCCAGAACGCCTCGACGCCGATGCCGCAGTGGGCAACCACACCGAGGCCGGTCACGGCCACGCGCCGACGCTGAAACTCTGCAGTCATCGTTGTGCTCCTTTGCAGCGGTCGGGCGATGCGATTCGGTCCGAGGCGCGGAGCCTCAGATACCGACCTTGGCGCAGACCATGGTGAAGGCTTCGCCAACGGTCTTGATGCCGGCCAGTTCCTCTTCCGGGATTTCGACGTCGAACTTCTCCTCCAGCGCCATCACGAACTCGACCAGGTCGAGGGAGTCGGCGTCGAGGTCGTCGGCGAAGCTCGCGTCTTCGGTCACCTTGGCGGCGTCGACAGCGAGCACCTCCACGGCGGCGGCCTTGAAGGTCTCGAAGGCTTCGTCACGGTTCATTCTGGGGTCCTTTCGGTGGACGCCGGCCGGTGCTCGGCGTGGCGTCCGTTGGTGTTGGTGGGAACGATCAGGTGCTGGGGTTGGAGCGATCAGTGGCCCATGGCGAGGCCGCCGTCGACGGGGAGGATGACCCCGGTGATGGCGGACGCCTCGGGCGAAGCGAGAAACGTTACCGCTGCGGCGACCTCGTCGGGTGTTGCCAACCGCCCGATCGGGGTGGCGGCGATGAGGCCGTCGCGCTGGGCGTCGGCCATGGCGGCGACCATCTCGGTGTCGACGCCTCCAGGAGTGACGACATTCACGGTGATGTTGCGGCTGGCGAGCTCCCTGGCCATCGATCTCGCCAAGCCGATCAGCCCGGCTTTCGAGGCGGCGTAGTTGGCCTGCCCGGCAACGCCGAAGTACGCGACGACCGACGAGATCAGCACGATGCGTCCCGTCCGGCGGCGGATCATCGAGGTGGCGGCCCGCTTGGAGACGCGCCATGCGCCGGTGAGGTTGGCGTCGATCACGCTCGTGAACTGTTCCTCGCTCATGCGGATGAGCAGTCCGTCCTTGGTGATTCCGGCGTTGGCGACGAGCACGTCAACCGGGCCGTAGTTCGCCTCGATCTCTTTGAAGGCGGCGTCGACCTGCGCTGCGTCGGTGACGTCGCATCGGACGGAGGCGAGCCCCTCGGGCGCTTCGCCCCGACAGGTCACGACGACCGTGTCACCGAGCGCTTGAAACCTCCGGGCGATGGCCAGGCCGATTCCCCGGTTGCCGCCGGTGACGAGAACGACTCGTGCCGTCACGTCGGGGCTACCGCAGCGCGTCGAGGCCCGTGTTCGCCTTCGCGGTGCACGCCGCCCCAGCGAACGATGGCACTCGCCCAGGTCATCCCGGCGCCGAAACCGCACATGAGAACGTTGTCGCCGGGCTTGATGTGACCCTGTTCGAGCTCATGGTGGAGTGCGAGCGGGATGGACGCCGCCGACGTGTTGCCGTACCACTCGAGCGACGTGCTGGTTCGCTCCATCGGCCAGTGCAGACGCGACATCGCCGCCTCGATGATCCGGACATTCGCCTGATGGGGGATGACCCAGTCGATGTCGTCGATGGTCATCTTGGCCCGCTCGAGGGAGAGCTTCGACGTTTCCACTACGGCACGGACCGCCTTGCGGTACACCTCTTTGCCGTCCATCTGGGTGAACTGGCCCGGAACGGTATAGAGGGCACTCACTGCGGAGCCATCGACGCCGAGGTCGAAGGACAGCAGGTCTCCCTCGCCCTCGCATGCCTCGATGACCGCGGCACCGGCGCCGTCGCCGAAGAGGATCGCCGTTCCCCGGTCGTGCTTGTCGATGATCCGCGACAACTGCTCGGAGCCGACGATGAGAATCCGGTTCATGCCCATGTTGAAGAAGGCATGTGCGGTGACCATGGAGTACATGAAACCGGAGCAGGCTGCCCCGAGATCGAAGGCCCCGCATTTGAGGCCGAGGTCGTGCTGCACCTGCGCAGAACTTCCCGGCAGGGTGAATTCCGGCGAACAGGTGGCGAGGATGAGCAGGTCGATGTCGGCCGGGCCGACACCGGCATTGTCCATGGCCTTCCGGCACGCCTCGGTGGCAAGCGACGACGGTCCGCGATCGCCCCAGCGCCGCTCGCGGATGCCTGTCCGTTCGACGATCCACTCGTCGTTGGTGTCCATCAGCTTCTCGAGGTCGACATTGGTGACGACGGTGTCGGGCACGGCGATGCCGATGCCGGTGATGACGCCGCTGCGCGGGCTCATGGCCGACGATCCAAAATCGGTCCGGATACGGGGTGTCCGGACCCCGTTGCGTGGTTGGGGATCATCGGTGCGTCCTTTGGATCAGCAAGAGGAATGGCGAACATGGCGGAAATGGGCGGCGGTAGCTCAGCTGCCGTGGAAGAGGTCGAGCCAGGCGATTGGTTGTGCCGCGGTGACGCGTTCTCCGGCGACGGCGATCATGCCCGACACCTGCCCGGCGAACGAGGAGCGGACCTCGGTGTCGCCGATGTGCCCGAGCAACCCACCGACGGCGAGCGTGGAACCGGTGGCGATGCCGGGGACCGGCTGGAAGATGCCGGCGGTGGGGCTGACGACCATGCGGACGGTCATCGAGAGATGCTCACCCTCGTGGTGGCGGGCGAGGGGAGCCGCCGCCGAACCCTGCAGGAGCTCGAGGAGACGGTCCACGTCGTCGGGTGTCGACACCGAGATGGCCCGGGCGTCGGGAACGATCCGCTTGGCCATGGCGGTGAGCACGCTGCCTGGTCCGAGCTCGATGAAGGTGCTGATGCCGGTGTCGGCCATGGTCTGCACCGACTGCTTCCACCGCACCGGCGACACCAGCTGGGCGGAGAGCAGCGTGGCCCAATCAGCGGCGAGCACGTGGGCCCTCGCGTCGATGTTGGCGACGACGGGCACTGTGAGGTCGGTGAGCCGAGCGCTGGCGAGCGCGGCCCGCAGGCGATCGCGGGCCGGAGCCATGTAGGGCGTGTGGAAGGCGCCGCCGACGGCGAGGGCCATGACCCGTTTGCAGCCGAGCTCCTTGGCCGCGGCACCCGCTCGTTCGAGGGCGCCGGCTTCTCCGGCGATGACGATCTGACCGGGTGCGTTGTAGTTGGCGACCCAGGCGTCGCCATCGGCTCGTCGACAGGCGGCGTCGGCATCGTCGTCTTCGATGCCCAGGAGGGCAACCATCGTGCCGGGGTTGATGTCGGCGGCGTCCTGCATGGCCTCGCCGCGGGTCGAGACCAGGTTGACAGCGTCGGCGAAATCGATGGCGCCGACGGCGGTGAGCGCGGTGTATTCGCCGAGGCTGTGCCCGGCCACGATCGCCGGCTCGAGGCCGGTGCGCTCGATGGCGTCGAGGACGACCATCGACAGCATGAACGTGGCCAGTTGGGTGTTGCGGGGGAGCTTCAGCTCGTCGGCGTCGGCGTCGAGCAACAGCTTGGCGACGTCGCGTCCGCAGGCGTCGGACGCCTCGTCGACGAGCTCCCATGACGGATGGTCCATCCACGGCTGACCCATCCCGGGCTTCTGGGAGCCCTGCCCGGGAAACGTGAAGGCCAGCTGTCCTGTCGCAGTCATTCGAGCTCCCAAACGTCCGACGGCACGATGCCAAACAGTCGCAGCTCTATCTAAGACCTTGGCGAGGCGCCGCGCGTTACATCCTGGTGTCTTTGCCGCGGTCACGCCAGCGTGTCTGAGCGGTGGGGCCGACCCTGGGAGCGCCCGGTGTGCGAGTATCCGGTATGGGCGTTGAACAGAGGCCGTCGGGGACGGTGACCTTCCTGTTCACCGACATCGAGGGGTCGACGCGCCGTTGGGAGGCGGACGCCGACGCGATGCGGGTGGCGTTGGCGGAGCATGATGAGGTGTTGCGGTCGGGGGTGGAGGGCAACGGTGGATGGTTGTTCAAGCACACCGGTGACGGCGTATGCGCGGCGTTCGCCTCCGCTCGTGGTGCGGTGGACGCAGCCGTTGCGGCACAGCGGTTGTTGGGGTTGCCGGTGCGGATGGGTATCGCGACGGGGGAGGCGGAGCAGCGTGGCGAGGATTATTTCGGTCCGGCGTTGAATCGTGCCGCTCGGGTGATGGCGGTCGGTCACGGGGGTCAGGTGCTGTTGAGTGCGTCGACGGCCGGGTTGGTTGCCGGGGTTGACGTGGTGGATCTGGGTGAGCACCGCTTGCGGGATCTGACCGGCGTGGAGCGTCTGTTCCAGGTGCGAGCCGATGGTCTTCGTGGCGATTTTCCCCGTCTGCGGACGCTCGATGCCGCGCCGGGGAATCTGTCGGTCCAGGCGACGTCGTTCGTCGGCCGTGATGCGGAGGTGACCGAAGTCGCGGGTCTCGTCCGGGCACATCGTCTGGTCACGTTGACGGGCGTTGGTGGCGTGGGCAAGACGCGGTTGGCGGTGCAGGTGGCGGCGGAGTTGGTGCCGGAGTTCGATGACGGGGTGTGGTTGGTCGAGTTGGCGCCGGTGGGTGATCCGGGGGCGGTGCCTGATGTGGTGGCGACGGCGATGGGGATCACGCAGCAGGCGGGGCGCACGGTGACGGAGAGCGTGGCGGAGGCGTTGGCGGGCAGACGGTTGTTGGTGGTGTTGGACAACTGTGAGCACGTGTTGGACGCGGCGGCCGAGTTGGTGGAGGCGGTGTTGGCTCGCACGAAGACGGTGTCGGTGATCGCGACGTCCCGTGAGGGGTTGCGGCTCGGGGCGGAGCATCTGTGGCCGGTGCCGTCGTTGGGTGTTGGCGAAGGGGTGGGTTCGGCGGCGGTGGAGTTGTTCGTCGAGCGCGCTCGGGCGGTCAAACCGGGCTTCACGACCGACGATGGGCCTGATTCGTCGGCAATGGTGGAGATCTGTCGTCGACTCGACGGCATCCCGCTGGCGATCGAGTTGGCGGCGGCGCGGATGGTGTCGATGAACCCGGCCGAGGTGTTGGCCCGGTTGAACGATCGTTTCCGGTTGTTGTCGGGCTCGCGTCGGGGTTTGGAGCGTCATCAGACGCTGCGCCAGGCGGTGCAGTGGTCCTATGACCTGTTGACGGCCGATGAACAGATGGTGCTGGGGTGCTGTTCGGTGTTTGCCGACGGGTTCGACCTTGCCGGCGCGACGGAGGTCATCGGTGGTGGCCTCGATGAGTACGCAGTGTTGGACCTGCTGGATTCCTTGGTCCGCAAGTCGTTGGTGACCACCGCTCAGGTGGGTGGGCGCACCCGGTACGGCTTGTTGGAAACGATTCGTCAATTCGCCGAGGACCAGCTCGCGGCGACAGGGGCCATCGGCGAGGTTCGGGATCGTCACGCCCGCCGGTTCGCTGAACAGGCCGTCGCCCACTTCGAGACCTTGTTCAGTCCGCGCCAACGGGTCGCGCTCGACTGGGTCGATGTCGAGTTCGCCAACCTGCGCGCCGGGTTCCGGTGGTCCACCGACCAGAACGACGTCGTCACCGCCACCGCCATCGCCGCCCACACCGTGAACCTCTGCTACCTCCTGCAACGCTTCGAGCCGGTCGGATGGGCCGAAGAACTCCTGCCCGCCGCTACTGCCGCCGACCTCGCGTACCTTCCCCGCCTGTACCTCGCCGCGGCTTTTTGCATGTTCACGGGTCGCGCCGACGACGCCGTCGCGTTGGCGGAGCGGGCCGTTGGGTTGGAAGCTGATCTCCGCTATGACCCCTTCGAACACGGATGGAGCCAGGCCTTTGAGGCAGCTGCTCATGGCTTCGCCGGGCGTATCGACCGTTTCGTCGAGATCAGCACGGCCCTCGCGGTCGAGACCGAGTCCGAGCTGGCCCATCTCGGTGGACTCTGTGGACTGACCTACATATTTCCGGCCGTCGGGCGGGCCGCCGAAGCCAGAGCAATCGCCGACGAAACCCTCGCCGCCGCACGCTCCTACGGTAACCCGGGCAATGTCGCCTACGCGCTGGCCGGATACGGTCGGGCGTTCGCCGAGACCGATCCGGCCCGGGCGCTGGACGCATACCGCGAAGGACTCGAGTACTGCCAGCGGCATCGGATCCTGCAATTTGAAGGGGTGATCGCCCGAGAAGCTGCCGGGCTCGAAGCGGTCCACGGCCAACTCGAGCAAGGCCTCATCATGTTCGACAGCACCATCGACTCGTTCCGTCAGGCTGGTGACGTCGGCAACGTGGCGGCCACGCTCGCCAACCTCGCCCTGTTCTTCGACCGACACGGTCAACCGGAGATCGCCGCCACCCTCTACGGCAGCACCACCCAACACACGAGCACCCTGATGGTGGCCGATTGGCCGGAGCGTGTCGGCCAACTGCGGACCGCGCTTGGCGAATCACGTTTTGACGAATGCACCGCCGTGGGCGCGGCCATGGAACTCGCCGATGCCGTCCGCTACGCCCGCCGGCACATTCAACTCACCCTCGGCCAACTCGGTGCGTCCGGCTGATCCGCCACTGGGGTTTGCGAGAGGTCGGTGCGCTCCGCCCTGATTCGCGATCGCCCCGCTGATGCAGTCCATCGCTTGCCGAAAGGCGATCGTTTCGTGGTGCCCGGGGCCGGACTTGAACCGGCACGCCTTGCGGCGGCGGATTTTGAGTCCGCTGCGTCTGCCATTTCGCCACCCGGGCAGGAGTGGACTGCCAATTGTAGTGAACGCAACGGCGGTCGCAGAATGGTTCTTCATCGCGCTCTCACCCGGCGCGCAGCAATGTTTGGTCCGCTGGCACTCCTACGGAAGGTCTCCTGATGAACCGAATGTCCCGCTCGATCGTTCTCGGAATGGCCTTCCCATTGGCGGTCGTGGTCACCGCCCCCTCGTTCGCTGCGACCGCCAAGTCAGGCGCGGTGTGCACGCCGGAGGGTGCCACCTCAGGAACGCTGACCTGCACGAAGCGCGCCGGCAAACTGGTGTGGGTTCAAGCTTCGAAGACGGCGGCTGCGGCGACCCTCGACGGTGTCTGGAAGCCGACGGCAGAATCAAAGGTCGGCTACCGGGCCAAGGAGGTGCTCTTCGGTCAGAAGGACGAAGCCGCGGGCCAGACCAACGCCGTGACCGGCACGATGACCATTACCGGCACCGACGTGAAGGCAGTCTCGCTCACCGCCGACCTGACCAAGCTCAAGAGCGACCAGTCCCGCCGCGATGGTCAAGTGCAGAACCGCATCCTCGAGACCGCCAAGTTCCCCACCGCCACGCTGAAGCTGCTCAAGCCCATCTCTTTCGGCAAAGCGCCGGCCGAAGGCGTTGTGGTGAAGCAGAAGGGCAGCGTCGAGATGACCATGCACGGCGTCACGAAGACGGTGGATGTCGCCGTCGAGGCCCGCCTCAAGGCCGGCAAGATCGAGGTGGCCGGGTCGCTGCCCCTCACCTGGTCGGATTGGAAGATTGCCGACCCTGGGTTCGCCGGGCAGATCAGCGTCGAACCGAAGGGCCTGATGGAGTTCGTCGTCGTCTTCGCCAAGTAGCGCAAACCAACGGTCATGAGCCTGCGGGCGCTACGTTGACGTCATGGGTTGGATTCGTCGTCGTTGGTGGCTGCTACTGATCGGCCTGGTGGTTGCCGTAGGTATCGGCGTCGTCGCCGTTCCGTATGTGTACATCCATTTCATCAACGACCCGGCCCCTCGACTGACCCTCGACAACCTCGACAAACAGCGTGCGGACGGGGCGTCGACCGAGGCGCCGTCGGCCGAGCCGCCGTCTGCCACCGGCCTTGCCACCGACGGCAAGTGGATGGTGACCGCCCCGTCTGTGGCCGGCTACCGGGTGAAGGAGACGCTCAACGGCCAGGCGTCCGAAGGTGTCGGGCGCACGGAGACCGTCGACGGCAGCTTCACCCTCGCGGGGACGGACGTCACCGCGGCCGAGTTCAACGTGGACCTCAGTACGTTGAAGAGCGATCAGAGTCGTCGCGACAACCAGGTGCACACCCGCCTGCTCCAGACCGACGAGTTCCCCGTGGCGACGTTCGTGCTCTCCCAACCGATCGCGCTGGGTTCGATTCCGGCGGACGGTGTTCTCGTCACCGCGACTGCGAACGGGACGCTCTCCCTCCATGGTGTGGACAAGCCCGTCACGCTCGACGTGCAAGCCCGGCGCAACGGGCCGCTGATCGAAGTTCTCGCCACGGCGCTGATCACCTTCGCCGACTTCGGAATCGAGGATCCGAGCAAGTCGCCGTTCGTCACGGTCGGCAAGACAGGCACCCTCGAAGTACAGCTCTCCCTCAAACGCACCGGTTCCTGAGCCTCGACGGTTTCGGACATGGAACACGCGGAAGCCCTCACCCTCCTCGGGCTGCGGGGTGAGCCGGTCGAGGAAGACGTCCGGGCGGCGTTCCGGCACCTGATCTGGCAGAGCCATCCCGATGTCACGACGTCCGGTGCTACGGCCGACGACGGAGCGCAGGCGCATCTGCTGATCACGGCATACCGTGTCGCCCTCGACCGGGCTCGCACGGCATGGCGCGGTGGATCGCCAGCCCGGTCTGAGGCCACGGCTGAGCGGTCGGACGTCTCAGAGCCTGTGGTCGACCCCGGCAAACGAGCGTGGCTCGTCGACCGGGACACGATCGCGCTGCGTTGCTTCCACGAGGAGGCCTTCGCCCGACTGCTCGACGTCGGGACGCTGCTCGGCGCGATCACCTATCTCGACCGCCAGGGCGAGCTGATCGAGGTCATGCTGACGACCAAGCTGGGCGACACCGTGTCGCTGGTGATCAGCTTCCAGGGCCGGGCCGAGTGGGTAGAGGCGTTCCTCACGACGGAGGTGCTCGACATCGCCCGCCACGAGCTCCCCACCGTCGATCAGATCACCGAGCTCGTGCTCCATGAACTGCTCCGTCGATGGTGAGGCGCCGCGCCGTTGCGAGAGGGCGAACCCAACCACTGCCCAGATGATCGGAGCCGTCCGCATCACCTGCGGCCAGGTGAGCAAACCCGCCGCAGTGCCGACGAGCGAAGCGAACAGCGCTGCGTCCCGCCGTGCCCGGAAGAGGCCGAGCGCGAGCGTCATCGCCGCAAGCAGGGCCGCGGGCAGGCCGTAGGAAACGGCGTAGTCGAGGAGTTCGTTGTGGGACTTCGTGGTGATGTTCTCGTACCGAACCTCCGATCCGTCGCTCCTGGACCCGGTGATGATCAGGTGCCCGGGAGTGCTGGCGGGGTCGACACGCGCATCGCTGGCGTCGATGTGCGCCCAGCGCAGGACGGTGGCCGGCGGTTCGTCGAAAAGGGCGTGCAGAACGCCTCCTGCACCGAGGCCGAAGACGGGGTTGTCCGCGATGCCGTTCAGAGAGGCGCGGTAGAGCACGCTCCGTCCAGAGTCCGACGACGAGAGGGAATGAGCTGCCGACCCGCCATCTCCGGTCGGCACTGAAGCCGTTCCGACAACCAGTCCAACGGCGGCGATCGCCGCAAGAACTGCTGCGCGCGCCCGTGTGCCTCGCGACGTCGCGACAAACGCAACGGTCGCCGCGACGGCGGCCAATGACGCACCGCGGGTCCACCCGAGCCCGATCGCAAGCGCGCATACTGCGACACTCGCCGACCACGCCATCCGAGGTCGGCCGCGAGCGACGAGCCCGCGTTCCATGACGAACGGCAACATCGCAGCCACAAAGCATGCGGTGTACCCACGGTTCCCGATCAGCGAGCTCGGCATGTCGACGAGGAGGATGCTCTTCTGATGTGATGCGAGGGACGGAAACACTCCGACGCGTTGCGCGACAGACACCAGCGAAACAATCAGACCGGTCAGGGCCAGCGCGGAGCCGAGCGAGCGACGACGACCGTACGCGGCCAGCGCCGCGCCACCGAGCGCACATGCCAGCAGACCAAGGTGCGCGAGCGCCCCGTCGTAACGCTCGACGCGCCCGGCCAGCGAGCGCCACGGATCGTCATGCGCAAGCGAAGCAACGAACATCCATGCAACGAGGAGCGCCGGAGCACAAAGAACACGAATGCGAACGGGACTGCGCCACGCCAGCGCGAGTGCCGCCGGCACGAGCACGACAGCAAGCCACATCAGCTTGGGTACGAGAAAGACCGACTCCCCGCCGAGGGACGAGTCGGGCAGCACAACGAGCGGCAACAACGCCAGGCCAAAGAGAAACACGCCTCCGCGTGCCACCGAACCCCCAGACCTGGACATCACCGTCAACGTCGACCGAAACCTCCCGGAACTTGAACCCAGAGAAGACCGAAACCTCCCGGAACTTGAACCTGAGAAGGCCGACTCAGGACCGGCGACCACGGGGCACGGACCATGAGTGGAGTGAAGGGGTGGCGCCGATGGGGCCCTACCCCGAGGAACGGAGACCCGGCCCCCGCAACGCAACGGGCGAGTACCGGAGTGGGTGGGGAGGATCGGCGTCAGGCCCCCGCAACGCAACGGGCGAGTACCGGAGTGGGTGGGGAGGATCGGCGTCAGGCCCCCGCAACGCAACGGGAAGTCGGATCAGGCCCCCGCAACGCAGCGGGAAGTGGGACCAGGACCCCGCAACGCAACGGGAATTGGGATCAGGACCGCGCGTCAGGACCGCGTGAGGGCCGCGGCGATCGCGCTGATGTGTTCGTGGTCCGTGCCGCAGCATCCGCCGAAGACCGTCAACCCCGGAAGCGTCGAGCGAAGCGCCCGGTAGTCAAGAGCGAGCGACGTGGGATCACCCCGGTCGAGCTCAACGGCGGCATCGAGCTCGGCATGGCTCATCCGCGAAGCGTTGGCTCGAACGCCTCGGAGTCGCAGCCAACTCGGGTCGTCCGCTGCAAGTGTCGACGCGAAGTGCGAAGGATGCGCGCAGTTGATCATGTAATAGGCAGGAAAGCTGTCGGTTGCCTCATCGACTGCGCGAACCGCGTCGGCGAGCAACGTCCCGGACGGCAGCTTCCCGTCGGTTTCCAAGGTGAACGAAACAACGCACGGAACGTTGTGCGCCCTCGCTGCTTGCGCAATGCCAATGGCCTCCTCGACGTGCGTCATGGTGAGTGCAGTCACCAGGTCGACCCCAGCGTCGGCGAGCGCCCGAACCTGGACGTCGTGATAGTGCGCGGCTTCCGCTGGTTCCATGGTTGCGTCAACGACATACCCATCCCCCCGAGGGCCAATCGCTCCGCTGACGACCGTCTGCACCTGGGGACGCGCAGCGGAGAGCCCGCGGACGAACGCGACAGCACGACCATTCACGGCCGCAACACCGGCAACGTCGTAGCCGCTTCTCGCGGCCCAGTCGGGATTCGCTCGCCAGGTCGGCGTGTCGACGATGATGCCGACACCTGCACGTTCAGCTGCATCGAAGTACGGCGAGTAGTACTGCGCAAGAGCGACGCGGCCATCGGGCGTGTCCAGGAGCGGGAACGCCGCAAAGTCGGGAAGATCGAGCCCGAAATGAAACACCAGGGTCGTCTCGAGGCCGCCGTCGGTGAGGAACAGCGGCGCTCCCAGCTGGGGAAGATCCGCCCACTTCGCTCTTGCCATTTTCGACTCCCTCTCGTCGCCCGGCAGAACGATATCTCGGGAGTCAAAAGGACGCACGAGCGAAGTGGAGGGGTGGCGCCGATGGGGCCCTGCCCCGAGGAACGGAGACCCGGCGACGGAGGAGCAACGGGCGAGTACCGGAGTGGGTGGGGAGGATCGGTGACAGGACCCCGCAACGCAGCGGGCAGGGAAATCGGTAGACGCAGGAACCGATGAACGGCGGCAGGACCCCGCAACGCAGCGGTCCGGCAGCCGCCGGCGGGATCGAAGGCTGGTCAGCCCCAGGTGCGCGGTGTGTCGTCGAAGTCGCCGTCGATCAGACCGACCAGGAAGGGATTCGTGACCCGTTCGCGGCCGATGGTCGTGGTCGGCCCGTGGCCTGGGAGGACGGCGACGTCGTCGTTGAGGGGGAGAATCTTGTCGGCCATGGACTGCATCAGCGCGGGGAACGAGCCACCGGCGAGATCGGTGCGGCCGATCGAACCGGCGAAGAGGTGATCGCCGCTGAACAGCAGGGGCGCGGCACCGTCCATGTCGAGTCGTAGGCACACGCTGCCCATGGTGTGACCGGGGGTGTGGAGACAGGTGAACTTCATCCCGGCCCCCTTCACGACCTGACCGTCGTCGAGCTCCTCGATCAGCTCCGGCGGGCTCACGTCGAGATCACCGAGCATGCGCCCGAACGACCCACTGCTGCCCCGCGGATCGAGAAGCATGTGGCGATCGTGGCGGTTGATGTGCACCGGGATCGGGTGGGCATGGGCCTTCACGACCTCTTTCACGCCTCCGATGTGGTCGATGTGGCCGTGGGTGGAGAGCAGAGCCACGAGCTTGAGTCCGTGATGATGGATCCGCTCGAGCAAGCGGGTCGGGTCGGGTGGCGCGTCGATGAGGACGCATTCACCGCCCGGGCCGTCAGCGGCGACGATGTACGCGTTGGTCTCCGCCAGCCAGAGCGGTAGCTGCTCGATCAGGAACGACATGTGCGGATCAACGACCCCTGAAGCTGGATTCTTGCCCGGCGCTCAGGCGAGGTTCTGGGCGAAGAAGGCGAGGGTGCGCTCCTGGGCGACGTCGGACGACGCCTGGTCGAAGTCGGCGCGGTGATCGCAGTGGAAGCCGTGGTTGGCGTCGTAGCGGTACACCTTCGCGTCCGGCCACGCGGCCTCGACGCCATCGACGACGTCGGCCGGAATCCAGACGTCCTTCGTGCCGAAGTGGCAGATGGTCGGGACCTTCGGAACCACACCGCCCTTGACCAGATCGCCGACGCCGCCGCCGTAGTACGCCACTGCAGCGTCCACGTCGAGGTTCGCCGCCGCCATGGCGGAGACGGTGCCGCCGAAGCAGTACCCGACGATGCCGACCTTGGCCACGCCACGGCTGCGCAGGTAGGCGATCGCTGCGCTGACGTCGGCGGCGATCCCGGCGGGCTGGAGGGCCATCGCGTAGTCGCGCCCCTCGGCGATGGTTTCCGCGGTGTACCCGATGCTCACGCCGCGCTTGACCCGGTCGAACATATGGGGCGCAACGGCGAGGTAGCCGGCGGCGGCGAAGCGATCGGTGTCCTCCTGGATGTGGGGGTTGACCCCAAAGATCTCCTGGATGACGACGATCCCTGCGGTAGGGGCGGTCGTGGGTTCCGCCACGTACGCGGCAAGTTCGTGTCCATCGGCGGCGGTGAGCGAGATCGTTGTCATGCCCACCACTGTAGGGAACCAAACGGAACCATCCCACTTCGCGGGCGGCGGCATCCCGGATGGCCCGTTTCCGACGCGAAAGCTGCTCGATGTGGCCTGTCTGGGATGCCGCGGCGAGCGATCTGGGATGTTCGCCGCCGCTCAGCCGGAAAGGTCACCCTCCGGGGATTCGGTCATCTCGTGAGCGCATTGGCGATCGCCGCGACTCTCGGGTCCTGGAGGATGGTCTCCAACGGGAGCGGAAGGGCGATTCGCCAGTTCGGCCACTCATCGATGGTTCCCGGCATGTTGGGGCGCTCCTCGACGCCGAGGGCGTCGTCGAGGGTGGCGTTCAGGATGGCGCATGGCGCGTGGGCGAGGTCCCGGTACACACCGAGCACGACATCGTCGATGTCGACAGTCGGGTCGGACTCGTCGACGCCGGCGCGTTCCGCGATCGACGAGCGGATCACCTCGACACCGGCGACGTTCGGGGCGAGGTCGAGATCGGTCTGGGCCTGAAGATCGCTGCCCGTCCAGATACCGGGGATTGTCGGGAGGTCGTGGGTGGTGAAGGCGGCGAGTACGTCGGAACGGAGGTCCTCGGCCGAGCCCGGCTCGAACTGGAGGAGCTGATAGCCGAAGATCTTCGCGTTCGCGAGCTCTTTGCGCACATACGGTTCGACCGTTCCGAGGTCCTCGCCGACCACGTACGCACCGGTTCGCTGGGACTCGAGCGCGACGATGGCGAGAAGATCGCGGAATGGTAGGTACACATAGCAGCCGTCACTCGGTGAACATCCATCGGGGATCCAGTACAAGCGGAACAGTCCCATCACGTGATCCATCCGGAGGGCTCCGGCTCCGCTGAACGCAGCGCGAACGGTCTGCACGAACGGTTCGTACGCCAACTCCCGCAGCCCCCACGGGTGAAACGGCGGCAGGCCCCAGTTCTGACCGAGTTGATTGAAGTCGTCGGGCGGTGCGCCGACAGACATGTCGAGACAGAACGCAGTTGGGTTGACCCACGCGTCGGCGCCGGCGCGGTCGCAGCCGATGGCGAGATCGGTCATCACATCGAAGCGACCGCTTCCGACCCGTCCGGCGTTTCGCAACTGCGAGTCGAGCAGCCATTGGACCCAGAGATGGAACCGCACGCGATCGTTGTCGTGAGCGAACTCGGCGACCTCACTCGATCCCGAATCCCGGAGTGCACCTGGCCACCCACGCCAGTCGCCACCGTGGAGTTCCACGAGTGCAAAGAACGTGGCGATGGGCTTCAGCGCGGCCGACCGCTTGGCAACGAAGCGATCGAACGACTGCCGCGCGTCTCCGCCCGCACTTCCGAACTGGGTCCACAACTTCGTAAGTGCACCGATCTTCGCGGCATAGACCCGGTCACGGTCGATGCGGCGGTCGTCGTTGAGTGCCCGTGCCATGGACGCGAGAGCTCGCAGCTCATCGTCGGCGTACTCCCAACCGGGAACCTCCTCGATGCAGAGGTGCAACGGGCTCTTGGCGATACGACTGGTCGGGAAATATGGGCTCGGTTGCGGTGACGCCACGGGCGAAGGCGCATGAAGCGGATTGATCAGGACCATCGACGAACCGTGCCGGGCGCTCCACTCGTTCAGCCGGCGCAGGTCGCGGAAGTCACCGAAGCCCCAGCTGTCGGTGGAACGCGTGGCGTAGAGCTGGACCGCCCAACCCCACGTGTGGAGATCGGGGTCGACATGGCATGAACCGGGGCTCACGATGAGGCGTTTGGCCGTGCCTCCGCCTGTTGGCGTGGCCGTGTGATAGCCGAGACCGAGCGCTGCATGGTCCACTGAGGCGCCCGCGGGCACGGTCATGGTGGACCCGTTCTCGTGCCGGATCTCCGTGTCCGTCGACGCGGGGAAACTCTCGCCGGGAAGGATGACCGCGACTGCTGCCGATGGCGCCGGTCCACCGGACCCGTCCTCGGGCGCAGACATGGCCCGGTGGATCGTCCTACGGACGTCGGGATCGGCCGCGTGGAACGTCTCGTCACTGTCCGTGTAGCCGAACGACACACCCCAGGGATCCGCTTTCACGGGCTCGACGGTAGCCAAGGCGGACGGCCGTCGCAGCCGAGTCGCTCAAGAGTCGCTCGGTCGGCGTGGCGCGCTGTGCAGATCGGCGCGCCAGACTCATGAGCGTGCTCCTCACCGCAGGTCCTTGTTCCGTCGAGATCGATCTCGCCGCCGGCGGACGGCTGGCGAGCCTGCGGGTGCACGGTCTCGAGCTGCTCGAGCAGAGGACGAGCGGGAACCATCCGTTCGGATGGGGTTCCTACGTGATGGTTCCGTTCGCCGGGAGGATTCGCCACGGCGAGTTCACGTTCGACGGCCAGACGTACGCGATGCCGGCGAACATGGGACCTCACGCAATTCACGGCACCTCGTTCGATCGCCCGTGGGAACTGCTCGCCGGCTCGCACGACTGGGCCCTGCTCGGCACCCGTATCGGCGGCGACCTCACGCCGCCATGGCCCTTCGCCGCGACGGTCACCCACTTGATCAGCCTGTCCGCTTCTGGCTTGACCCAGGTGCTCGGTGTTGTCCCGAGCAACGACGCGATGCCGGTCACCTTCGGATGGCATCCATGGTTCCGCCGTCGCCTCGAACGCGGTGGTGCTCTCGAACTCGACGCGGACATGTCCCAGGCGTCGAGGATCCAACGCGATGCCGAGGGGATCAGCACCGGCGAGCTCGTCGAACCGGGCCCGCGTCCCTGGGACGACTGCTTCGTCGACGTCGGTCCGATCGTGCTGCGGTGGCCGGGCGCACTCGACGTAGAGGTCTTCCACGACGCGCCGTGCGTCGTGATGTACGACCCGCCGCATGCAATCTGTGTCGAACCGCAGTCCGGTCCCCCCGATGCGTTCACGATCGATCCCACCGGGTCTCGTCTCGAAGCCGGTGAACTCGCCGAGCTGACCGTGAGCTGGCGGTGGACGCTGGCATCGCGGCCCTAACGCGACGCTCCGGCTCTCGGAAAGCCGTGGGGGCGTGTTCGTGGGCCAGCTGGCTTGCATGGGCCGGGAAACACCGGCTCTTCCGTGCCGAGCTGGCCCGAGCGAGTGAGCTGGCCCACAGGCGTTGTGGTCCGGGCGATCGCGGGGTGCGACCGCCGGGCAGGAATCGACCCTGTGTCGTCGTTGAACGGCCGTAGGCTGACCTCGTGCGATGGCTGATCGAACGTCGTCTGCGGACCCTCACCGACGGCGTGCGCCGGGCGCTGGACGAGCTCCGCCAGATCGACGCGGAACTGGAGCAGGTCGGCGAGGAGGCCGAGCAGGCTCGGATCCGGGCGCTCGTGGCCGATGATGCCCAGGCGACCCTTGACGGGTTCCACGCCCAGCGGAGCGCTGACACGCTCGCCTCGGCCCGGGCGTCCATCGAGAAGCGCCTGGCCCGACTACGCGCGCAGCAGGACGAACTCCTCGACAAGCTGGGGAGCGCATGACCGGCCGGGTCGGCGGGCCGCTGCGCATCGTGGTCGCCGAGGATGAGGCGATCATCCGTCTCGACCTGGTGGAGATGCTCCGTGAGGAAGGCTACGACGTCGTCGGGGAGGCGTCCCGGGGCGACGACGCCATCGACGTGGTGCGCGCGACGAAGCCGGATCTTGCGCTGTTCGATGTGAAGATGCCCGGCCTCGACGGGATCAGCGCGGCCCGGACCCTGGCGGCGGCGGGGGAGTGCGGCGTCGTGATCCTCACGGCCTTCTCCCAGCGCGAGCTGATCGCCGAGGCCACCGATGCCGGCGTGCTCGGGTACCTCCTCAAGCCCTTCCAGAAAGCCGAGCTCATCGCTTCGATCGAGGTCTGTTCGCAGCGTCAACATGAACGGAGGTCACTCGTGGCAGAGGTCCGGTCCCTGGAGGACCGCCTCGCCGCCCGGACGCTGATCGATCGGGCCAAGGCCAGGCTGATCGCGGATGGGATGGACGAGGCGTCGGCGTTTGCCACGATTCAGCGACGCGCCATGGACGGGCGGACCTCCATGGGTACCGTGGCGTCGGCCATCCTCGACGAAGCCTGACGCCAGGGTCCAAAGGCTCCCCGCCTGCCACCACTCGTGTGGGTGGTTGGCGCCAAGTCGTCCAGACTGCGACGTCGTTTCGACGCCAACGCGGCGCCAACCCGCCATACAACGCGCGGCGGCGAGAGCGTCGGGCCGGCCGTAGGCTGCGGCGATGGGCCGAAAGATCATGCTGCTCGACGGGAACTCGCTGACCTATCGGGCTTTCTTCGCTCTGCCGGCGGACATGGCGACGGCATCAGGGCAGGTCACCAATGCTGTGTTCGGCTTCACGTCGATGCTGCAATACATGCTCAACGAACATCGGCCTGATGCCATCGTGGCCACCTTCGACCGGCCCGAACCGACATTCCGCCACAACACCATCCCTGACTACAAGGCCGGTCGCGCCGAGACGCCCGACATCCTCCGTCAGCAGATGGGTCTCGTCCGGCGCGTCGTCGAAGTGCTCGATGTCCCGCTGCTCGAAGTGGTCGGGTTCGAGGCCGACGACGTACTTGCGACACTTGCGACCCAGGGGTTTGCGCAGGGCGACGACATCATCGTGGTGACCGGCGACCGCGACAGCTACCAGCTGGTCCGTGATGCGAAGGAACCGGGGGAAGGCTCGATCCGGGTCCTCTACAACAAGCGTGGCGTCAGTGACTATGCGCTCTACGACGAGCAGGGGATCATCGATCGCACCGGGGTGCACCCGACCAAGTACGACCAGTACGCCGCGCTCCGAGGTGACACTTCGGACAACCTCCCGGGCGTTCCGGGCGTAGGGGAGAAGACGGCGGCGAAGCTGATCAACGACTACCGCGACATCGACGGCATCTTCGCCAACCTCGACAAGGCGACCCCGAAGCTCCGCCAGAACCTCATCGACCACGAAGCGATCGTGCGGCGCAATGCCACGGCCACTCCGTTGATCCGCGACGTGCCGGGCGTGTCGATCGACGTCGCAATAACGCCGAAGCCCGATCTGACGGCGGCCCGCGAGCTCTTCAAGACACTGGAGTTCCGGGCCCTGAGCGAGCGTGTGCTCGACGCGTTCGCCCTGTCGTTCGGTGGGTCGAGCGGATCCGCCGGCTCGGTTACGGAGTCCGTGTACGGCTACCTCGACGTCGTTGTCGATGAGCTGATGGTTGGAGACCGGATCGGGTTTCCGTCCGAGGGGCACCTGGGCTTCGATGGACGTTGGGCCGGGACTCCGGGACGATCCGCGCTGCTCGGCCTGGCATGGGCCTCCGAAGACCGCGTTGTCTACGCGTCCGCGGACGTACTGCAACACGACGGCGGCGCCGGTCTGGCCGCGCTCGCCGACGCCTTCGGGTCTGCGACGCTGTGGGCGCACGGTCACCGTCTGAAGGAGCTCCTTCGTTCCCTCCACGATCTCGGAATGGACCTCGGCTCGTTACGCGCGCTTGGTATCGACACTGCGGTCGCGGGGTATCTCCTCGATCCTGCCGAGAACGTCTACGACCTCGACGAGTTGGCACGGCAATACGCCGGCCTCGATCTTCGTGGCGCCGATGCGCCGCCGATCGGTCAGCTCGACTTCGGCGGCGAGGTCGAGTCGCCGGCGGTCGCGGTTGGCCGTCGCGCGCTCGCCGTGGTTCGGCTCACGCCGCCGCTGCTCGCCGCGCTCAGTGCCCGCGGGTTGGCGAAGCTCTACGACGAGATCGAACGCCCCTTGATCGGTGTGCTCGCCCGCATGGAGATCGCTGGCGTCCGGGTCGACACGACCTACCTCAAGGAGCTCTCGCAGTCGCTGACCGCGCAGGCGCACGAGCTCGAGGAGAAGGTGCAGGAATTGGCGGGACGACGCTTCACGGTGAACTCCGTCCCTCAGCTCCGCACGGTGCTCTTCGATGAGCTCGGTCTGAAGACGGACAAGAAGACCAAGACCGGCTATTCCACCGATGCGCAGGCGCTGGAGAAGGTGCGCGATCAGCACCCGATCGTCGACGCGCTCCTCCGCTATCGCGAGGTCGAGAAGCTCCGTTCGACCTATGGCGAGAACCTGCTGGCGGAAGTGGCGAGCGACGGTCGGATCCACGCCACGTTCAATCAGACGGTGGCGCGCACCGGACGATTGTCCAGCGATCAGCCGAACCTCCACAACATCCCGATCAGGTCCGAGGAGGGACGCCAGTTCCGTCGCGCCTTCATCCCCGCCGACGGCTGCGAGTTCCTCGTCGCCGACTACAACCAGATCGAGTTGCGGGTCATCGCCCATCTCGCCCAGGACCCGGGCCTGATCACGGCGTTCACCACCGGTGCCGATGTGCACACAGAAACGGCGAAACGGATCTTCTCCGTCGAGGCCAACGAGGTCAGCGTGGCGATGCGCTCGAAGGCGAAGATGGTTTCCTACGGCCTTGCCTACGGCATGGAGTCCTATGGGCTCGCTCAGCGACTCGGCGTGCCTGTGGCCGAGGCCACGGAAATCCTGAACGCGTATTTCGTTGCATTTCCGAACGTCCGGTCCTATATGGACGCCGCTGTCGTCGAGGCCCGGAACAAGGGCTACACCGAGACGCTGTTCGGACGTCGCCGCCAGATCCCCGAGCTCCAGAATCCGAATTTCCGCATCCGTCAGATGGGGGAACGACAGGCGATGAACGCCGGGATCCAGGGGCTCGCCGCCGACATCTTCAAAGTCGCCCTGGTCCGTCTCGACGCGGCCCTACGTGAGGCGCGACGTGACAGCCAGATCATCCTGCAGGTCCACGACGAGGTGATCCTCGAAGTGCCGCAGCACGAGCGAGACGAAGTACGCGCGCTGACGATCTCGACCATGCGCGACGCTGCGGAGCTCTCCGTTCCGCTCGAGGTCAACATCGCCTGGGGTCCCACGTGGGCGGACGCCAAGGGCTGAACCGGGCTGAGACATGTCGCGATGGGTCGCTCCTGAAGCGACTGAGCGCGACAGGTCCCGACTTACCGACCGGCGACCTTCGTCAGCGCTTCTCGGCGACGAGCAGGAACTGCTTGCCGAAGACGCGCCACGCAATCGGGAGGCGGCAGTACAGCGAAATGAGCTTCGGGGAGACCTGTCGATGGCTCTCCATCGAATACGGGAGGAGTCGATCGATGCACTCGATCACATGGAAGCCCCGCAACTCCATCGCTTCCTTCAACGAGCGCTCGGTGAGGGGCAATCGATGGTCGAGGAAGTCCCAGTACTCCTTCAGCGTATAGCGCATGTTCGGTCCCATTGCCACCAGGCGACCGCCCGACCGCAGTGACGCATGGGCCCGGGCGAGGACGGCGAGGAGGTCGTCCGCACTGGCGAGATGCTCGAAGAAATTACTGGTGAACACCGCGTCGAGCGTCCCATCGGGGATCGGCCACGGCTCGGTGGCGTCGATCGGGAAGAGGGTGACGTCGGCGTCAAGATGGGCTTTCGACTCCGGGTTCAGGTCGATCGCGAACTTCTCGTCGGCGTCGATGTTGTTGATGAAGTCGCCGTAGCCCGCGGCCAGGTCGAGGACCCGAGTTGGATGGCCGAGCCGTTTGCGGAAGAGGTCGTCGACAAGGACTCGCCACACGCGTTGTCGATAGGGGAGCACACGATCGAACCGCGCCCGGTAGACCTCCGCGAGGGTCGCTGGCGTCGTCATGCTCATGGCGAGATGATCGGCGTCTTCGGGTAGCGGTGGGATAGAACGATCAGCCATGTCGGATGCTCCAGTTGGTGGCCCGGATGCACCGGCCGCACGCGGTCATTGGTTCGAGGACCTTGCCGCGCACATGGGTCCATCGTATTTGCGGTATTCGTTCACCAAGGGGACGGCCCAGGAAGTCGCGTTCCTCGCCGACGTCACCGAGGTCCGGCCGGGCGACCGGCTCCTCGACGTCGGCTGCGGGCCGGGGCGTCACACGTTGGCGTTCGCCGAGCTCGGGGTGTTCGCCGACGGTGTCGACATCTCCCAGACGTTCGTTGACCTCGGAGCGTCCGCCGCTCGGGAACGGTCGCTGCCCGCCACGTTCCGGCGGCTGGACGCCCGGAACCTCGACATCGTCGGGGAGTACGACGTCGTGCTCTCGCTGTGTCAGGGAGGCTTCGGCCTGCTCGGCCGTGACGCCGACGGCGCCGCCGACGGGGATGTCCTTGCCCGGATGGCGTGTGCCCTCAAACCGGGTGGTCGTCTGGTCCTGAGCGCGTTCAGCGCGTACTTCCAGCTCCGCCACCTCGAGTCGAGCGACACGTTCGACGCCGAAACCGGCGTGAACCACGAGGCGACCGAGGTGAGGGACGCCGCCGGCCGGAGCAAAGCGGCCGATCTCTGGACCACCTGCTTCACCCCCCGGGAGTTGCGTTTGCTCGCCGAGCGCGCCGGCCTCACCGTGGACGCCGTGTGGTCGGTGACGCCCGGCTCGTACGCAAGGAACCGTCCGATCGTCGACCTGCCCGAGTTCCTGCTCCTCGCCCATCGAGCGGCCGATTGACCTGCTCGCCGCGTGGTTCGGGGTGACCGGGCGGCGCTGGTAGCGTTGTTTCCCTTCGTACGAATTCCCGTCCGAAGGGTCGCGCCGGTTTGGGCGATCGCCCCGAGCGATGTAAAGGCAGTACCTCTATGACTGATATGGCAACCGCAATGGAGACCGAGGGTCTCTTCGGTTCCTTCGATGAGGCGGGTAACTACACCCCCCGTCAGATCACCTTCAACGATCTCAGCACCAGCTTCGAAGATCTGATCAACGGCACGATTGTCGAGTTCGACGATGGCGACATCGTCAAGGGCACCGTCGTCAAGATTGACAAGGACGAAGTCCTCCTCGACATCGGCTTCAAGTCCGAGGGCGTCATTCCGGCTCGCGAGCTCTCGATTCGCAACGACGTCAACCCGTCGGAGATCGTCTCGCTCGGCGAGGAGATCGAAGCCCTTGTCCTCACGAAGGAAGACAAAGAAGGTCGGCTCGTCCTCTCCAAGAAGCGCGCCCAGTACGAGCGCGCCTGGGGCACGATCGAGAAGATCAAAGAGAACAATGGCGTCGTCAAGGGCCTCGTTATCGAAGTCGTTAAAGGCGGCCTCATCGTCGACATCGGCCTGCGTGGCTTCTTGCCCGCATCGCTCGTCGAACTCCGCCGTGTTCGCGACCTGCTGCCCTACGTGGGCCGTGAGGTCGAGACGAAGATCATCGAGCTCGACAAGAACCGCAACAACGTCGTCCTCTCCCGCCGTGCCTGGCTCGAGGAGACCCAGAAGGAACAGCGCGAGGACTTCCTCGCCAACCTCAAGCCTGGCGAGGTCCGCGAGGGCGTCGTGTCCAGCGTCGTCAACTTCGGTGCGTTCGTCGATCTGGGCGGTATGGACGGCCTCGTTCACGTCTCCGAACTCTCATGGAAGCACGTCGACCACCCGTCGACCGTCGTCACCGTCGGCGACCGCATCACCGTCCAGGTGCTCGAGGTCGACTACAGCCGTGAGCGCATCAGCCTCTCGCTGAAGGCCACCCAGCAGGATCCGTGGGCGGAGTTCGCGTCGAACCACCGAGTCGGCGAGCTCGTCTACGGACGGGTCACGAAGATGGTGCCGTTCGGAGCGTTCGTACAGGTCGGCGAGGGCATCGAAGGTCTCGTCCACATCTCCGAGATGGCCGGCCACCACGTCGAACATCCCGAGCAGGTCGTCGCCGTCAACGAGGAGCTCTGGGTCAAGATCATCGACCTCGACCTGCAGCGTCGCCGCATCAGCCTGTCCATCAAGCAGGCCGCCGAAGGTGGCGTCGTCGCCGCCGAGTACCAGGCAGCCTTCGGCGAGCATGCCTACGACGAGGCCGGCAACTACATCGGCGAATACACCACCGGTGAGTTCACGCCCGACAACGAGGCCCAGGCCGCGTGGCTCGAGGAGTACAACCGTCAGCAGGCCGAGGCCAGCGAGGCCGCCGGCGCCGCCGCAGCCGAGGCCGCAACCGCCGAGGCTCCCGAAGCTCCCGAGGCTCCCGAAGCCTGATCGCGCCACTGGGCCGCACAACGACGAAGGGGCGCCCCGAGCGCCCCTTCGACGCGTCTGCGTTCAACTCGGCGGATGCCGGCCCGGAGCGCCGGCTGACGCTCCCGCCGCAGATCGGCCCATCCCTGCCGCACCTGACACCAGTTCTGCCGCACATCGGCCAATTTCGCCCGCTTTCGCGCCGAGTCCGGCGCATCTGAGGCAGGAAACGCCTGATCTGCGGCAGAACCTGCCTGATCTGCGGTGCGTTGCTCGAGCCGGGCGCTCGAAACGGGCGAGTCAGTCGAGGCGGATGATGCCCATGCGTACGGCGCAAACGACGGCCTGGGTACGGTCGGCAGTATCGAGCTTCTGGTAGATCGACGCGAGGTGGTTCTTTACCGTCTTGATCGAGATGTAGAGCTTCTGGGCCACTTCGACGGTGGAGAAGCCGTCGGCGACGAGCTGGAGCACTTCTTCTTCCCGCTTCGATATGACGGACTCACCGGGGCGGTCGGGGATCGGGAACTTCGCCTCACGCAGCATCGACTTCGCGAATTC
Source organism: Acidimicrobiia bacterium (assembly GCA_031368215.1). Lineage (GTDB taxonomy): Bacteria > Actinomycetota > Acidimicrobiia > Acidimicrobiales > JANYDT01 > JANLQX01. The sequence goes on from JANLRD010000009.1 coordinate 90,475, forward strand.
GGGAGACACGGTCCCTTCGCCGTTGGACGCGGCGCGAACGGCGTCGGCGACCTCGTCGGTCGAGCAGTCCTTCACCAGGTAGCCGGCTGCACCGCAGCGGATCGCCTTGGCAAGAACATCCTTGTCGGCGTGCATGGTCAGCATGACGACCTGGGTGTCGGGACACGTCTGGCGGATCCGGCGGGTCGCTTCGACGCCATCGAGGACCGGCATGCTGACGTCCATGAGGACCACGTCGGGGCGTAGCGCCTGGGCGAGCCGCACACCTTCCTCGCCGTCGCTGCCTTCGGCCACGACATCGAAGCCGTAGAGCTCCATCGATCGTCGGAGGCCTTCGCGGAGCATGCGGTGATCATCGACCAGGAGCAGCCGGAGGGGACGCGCCCCGGCCGATCGTGCAGGCGCTGCGGGAAGCAGAGAACTCATAGACCCTCCAATCGGCAACGCACGACCGTTCCTTGACCGGGTTGCGACGAAATTTCGGCGCGCGCACCGATTGATGTCGCGCGTTCCTGCAATCCGCGAAGCCCGTAGGAGTCGCGTCGGCCTTCCGAGGCGGCGTAGCCCTTGCCGTCGTCTTGGATTTCGAGGAGGGCGCTCTTCCCGTCGGTCTCCCACCTAACCCACACGTTGCGGGCCTTGGCGTGTCGTTCGACGTTCACGATGGCTTCCTGGGCGATGTGCCACATCTCGCGTTCCTGCCGCGGCGGAAGGGTCCCGACGACCCGATGACGGAAGTCGATGACGATCGATGACCGGTCGCTCACGCGTTCGAGGAACTGCTCGAGCGTCACGACGAAGGAGTTGCCCTCGCTCACTTCGGTGCGGATGTCGTACAGCGTCTCGCGCACTTCAGCGATCACCCTCGTGACTTCCCCCCGCATTCGACTGAGCTCGTTGCTGATTGCCGGGTCACCGACGGTCTTTGCGCTTCGGTCGAGCTCGAAGCCGAGGTAGGCGAGGGATTGTCCGATGCGGTCGTGGAGGTCGCGGGCGATGCGGCTGCGTTCCTCGCTCGCCGCCACTCCTCGGATCCGCAGGAAGAGGCGGGCGTTGTCGATCCCGATTGCCGACGGTTCGGCAGGCTGCGGAGTACCTCATGCTGCTGGACATCCT
>JANLRD010000034.1:0-9690 GCA_031368215.1 Acidimicrobiia bacterium
AACAGGTCTTCGAGTGCCCGTGGTGGGAGTTCGACGGGGAGTCCCCAGTCGACGACGGGTGATCCGCGGTTGGTGTCGAGGGTTTCTCGGCGGGTGTCGACGACCACGACGATTTCCGGGCGACCCAGCCTGCTCGGTCCGGTCCGGAAGAACTCCGACAATTCGTCGAGGTCACCTGTGCCGGCCCCGGCATGGCTGCTGTCTGCATCGTCGTCGCTGGCGTCGTCGTCGTCGCAGTCGTCGTCGCTTTCGCTGAACGATGAGTCCGACGATGCTTCGGGGTTGTTGGGCACGGCAGTGAGTCCGGGCGCTTGGTGTTGCACGACGAGCGCCAGGAGGACAGGGCGGCGACCATGGCCTGGAGATGGTTGTGCAAGACCACGCCGCTCAGGGGATCGAATCGACCCGACAGTCGGAACATGCCGGTTCGTTTGTCGGTCCAGGTGTGCAGTGCGGTGTCGCGTCGTTGTTGGGTGAAGCGGGTCATTCCGTCGTCGTTTTCGAGTGCCCGTGCGGCACGGTTCAGTGCGCGGGCGAGATCGTCGGGTGTGGCGTTCGAAGTGGCCGCTTGATCGATCAGGGCGGGCAGTGCTGCAGCGAACGCGGAAGCGTGTTTGTCCTCGACGGTCCGCATGACGTTGGCAAAGGTGTCGACGTGTGCTGCTTGTATGCGACCAGTCTGCAGCGGTTCGGTCAACGAGGGAACTGCGGCGAGGGCTGCCGCGCGTGCGTAGACCCGATCGCCGGCATGGCGTGAGCGTTGGGTTGCGGTGGCGAGTTCGGCGGGGGCGTTGTGCGTGAGGTCGTTAAGCCGACGAGCGGCTTCGATTTCGAAGGCGTCGAGGAACCCACGCACGCGTTGCACGCCCGTGAGAGCGGCGAGGGTCGTGGCCTTGTCGGCGGCACCAACGTTCTTGCCGCTCAGTGCGCTCATGATCTCGTCTTCTCCGGTGAGATCCATGCGTACAAGTGTACGAAGGGGGTATGACAAACCCGGGGCCGGTGAGAAGAATTGGAAAGAAATCTCGAAGGCTTTTTCGAGCGCCTACCTGAAGCGACTCCCACCACCGATTCGACCGGACAGCGTTTCGCCTGAGCGATGATGCGCCAATGCCGAAGCCGGTACCGGCTTGCCTCGTCACCGAGTGTGCGGTTCACCCGTGTCGACAACCTCTATGGACACTAGGCGTATGCCGCGAAGAGGTCCGCGAACGCCTTCATCTGGCCCCCCGATGCCGCCGCCGGTACGACGATCGGCGTGACCCCGGCGGCCTGCCAGCGCTCCACACCTTCCCGCACCTGCGCGGCTGAGCCGGAGAGCGTCACGTCGTCGAGCCAGCGGTCGGTCATCAGCGTCGGCAGGCGATCGCGGTCGCCTGCTTCGAGCGCGGCCTCGATGTCGAGCATCTCCTGTTCGAACCCGGCCGCCTTCCAGTAGTTGCGGTAGTTGGGGAGGCGGATGTAGCCGGAAAGCGTCTTGCGGTGCATTGCGCGTGCGGCATCACGGTCGTCGTCGATCACCGTCGGCACCATGTTGCCGAGGAAGAAGGCATCGGAGGAGTTCGTGCGGGCGCGCGTGGCTTGCGTCGCGATGTTCGACACCGAAGCATTTGCCCACACCGCGCCCTGGCTGATCTCCGTGGCGAGGTCGAGCATCTTGTCGCGCAGGGTCGCGAGCACGAGTGGAGGAAGCGTTCCCGATGCCCGCTCGTTCGAGCGCATCTGTTCAACATATGCGCGCATATCACTAAGAGGCTTTCCGGCTGCCGCGCCGAGCTGCTGATGGACTGGACCGTGGCTGACGCCGAGCCCGAGGCGGAATCTTCCGCCACTGATCTCGTGGAGGAATCCGGCGTGATTGCCGAGATCGATGGCATGACGAAGGTAGATCGGTTGGATTGACGTGCCGAACACGATGGTCGACGTGGCGTGCGCGATCTCCTGGCACAGCGCCATGCAGTCGCCATAGCTCGGACACCAGATGCCGGCGAAACCCCGGTCCTCCAGTTCCTTGGCCAGCGCGATCGTCGCGGCCCGGCGTCCGGGAACGGCGATGAGGGAAACGGCGGGCATGTTGGCGTTCATCCCGGGCACAGTAGCCATCCGGCGGCTGGGTGATGTACGAGGTCAGCCGGTACTGTGCATCCCACGCGCTCCGCCGGCGCCCGACACCGCAAGGAACCACCATGCCCGAAGCCTGGATCATCGACGCCGTCCGCACCCCCCGAGGAATCGGCAAGGTGGGCAAGGGCTCGCTCGCCGACATCCATCCGCAGGTGCTCGGTGCAACGGTCCTCAAGGCTCTCCGCGAGCGCAACGACCTCAACACCGCCGATGTCGACGATGTGGTGTGGGGTACCTCGTCGCAGACAGGCACGCAGAGCGGCGACATCGGTCGGATGACGGCGCTCACCGCGGGCTACGACATCCGGGTCAGCGGGGTCACGCTCGACCGCTTCTGCGGGTCGGGCATCACGACGACCAACATCGGTGCTGCGTCGGTGATGTCGGGCCTCGAGGACGTCGTGATCACCGGTGGCTGCGAGATGATGTCGGGGCACGGTGCGAACGGGAAGGGTGGCCCACGCCTGCCGTTCATGGACCGGGGCAACCTCGAACTGCGCGAGCTCCATCCGCAGACGAACCAGGGTGTCGCCGCCGACGCCATCGCCACGATCGAGAAGATCGAGCGGCGGGCGCTCGACGAATACGCCGCGGAGTCTCAGCGTCGGGCCGCAGTGGCAATTGCCGAGGGGCGCTTCGCCAAGAGCCTGGTGCCGGTGATGCGAGCCGACGGATCGGTGGCCCTCGACCGCGAGGAGTACCCCCGTCCTGGCTCCACCGCGGACAGCCTCGGCCAGCTTCCGTCGTCGTTTGCCGCTCTCGCTGACATGGTGCTCGACGACGAAGGCAACACGTATCGCTCGATGGTGCTGAAGCGTTATCCCGGTCTCGACATCGACCACGTGCACCATGCCGGCAATTCGTCGGGCGTCGTCGATGGCGCCGCGGCGCTGCTCATCACCAGTCCCGACTACGCGAAGGCCCACGGACTCAAGCCGCGGGCCCGCGTGGTGGCGATCGCCAACGTCGGCGACGACCCCACGCTGATGCTGAACGCACCGGTCCCGGCCGCCCGCAAGGTCCTGGCGAGAGCCGGGCTCAGCATCGACGACATCGATCTCTTCGAGGTTAACGAGGCATTCGCCGTCGTCACCGAGAAGTTCATCCGCGACCTCAACATCGATCGCGAGAAGATCAACGTCAACGGCGGAGCGATTGCTCTCGGGCACCCGATCGGTGCGACGGGTGCGATGCTCATCGGTACCGTGCTCGACGAGCTCGAGCGTCGCGGCGGTCGCTTCGGTCTCGTGACCATGTGCGCGGGCGGCGGCATGGCCCCCGCCGTCATCATCGAACGGCTCTAGGAGCGGCCGCCGGGCCGCGCGAGTGGATCGCGTGTCTCGCGCTGTGGAAGCGTCGGGGTATGTACAGCGAGATTCTTTACGAGGTCAGCGACCCGGTTGCCGTCATCACGTTGAACCGTCCGGCGTCGATGAACGCATGGACGGACGTGATGGACGGCGAGATCAAGGACGCGCTACAGAGCGCGGCAGCTGACCGATCCGTGGTCGGCATCGTCATCACGGGTGCCGGGCGGGCGTTCTGCGCCGGGGCCGACATGAAGACCCTGAGCAGCCTTTCCGAAGGTGGTGGTGCCGATCGACCCGATCGCCGGGCTGCCGCGGCGAGTGCCACCGAGGCGACCGGCGAGTTCACCGGACGTTTCCCGTATCTCATGACGATCGACAAGCCGATCATCGCTGCCGTGAACGGGGCCGTCGCCGGCATGGCGTTCCCGTTCTCTCTCTGCTGCGATCTGCGCGTCGTCTCGCCCGACGCGCTGTTCCTCACCGCGTTCGCCCAGCGCGGGTTGATCGCCGAGTGGGGCTTGAGCTGGCTGCTACCGCGTCTCGTCGGTCCGTCGGTGGCGCTGGATCTGCTCATGTCTTCGCGCAAAGTCGGCGGCGAAGAGGCGCTCTCGATCGGCCTCGCCAACTACCTCGTCGACGCCGACGATCTCCTGCCGTTCTGCCGCCGCTACATCGAGCGTCTCGCCACCACGAGTTCGCCGACGTCGATGGGCATCATGAAGCGCCAGGTCTACGAGCAACTGCACGCCGGCATCGGCGCGGCCGAGCGTGATGCCGCCCGTCTGATGGTCGAGAGCTTCACCCGTCCCGATTTCGCGGAGGGTGTGCGGTCGTTCCTGGAGAAGCGTCCTCCCTCCTTCGCCCGCCTCCCGCTCTGAGCCGAAAAAGCGAAAAGCGAAAAGCGAAAAGCCAATGACGCTCACCGCTCCTCAGCACTCGCTCGAAACCGGTTTCGCCAGTCTGGGCGGGGGGCGTCCGACCTCGCCGCCGAACGTGCTGTTCATCCTCGCCGACGATCTCGGTTGGGCCGACCTCGGCTGTTTCGGATCGCCGCACATCGTCACGCCGAATCTCGATCGCCTGGCGGCCGAAGGGATCCGGTTCACCCATGCCTACGCCGGGTCGTCGTGGTGTTCTCCGACCCGGTTCAGCCTCTACACGGGACGCAATCCCGGACGGCTGGCGGCGGGCCTGGAGGAGCCGCTGCGTACCCGCGCCGAGGGCAACGGCATCCCCAACGACCAACCGACGCTGCCCTCGATGCTTGCGGGTGCGGGATACGAAACGGCGTTGATCGGCAAGTGGCATTGCGGCTGGCTGCCGTGGCACGGTCCACGGCGGGCAGGGTTCGAGCACTTCTTCGGCAACCTCGATGGAGCGGTCGATTACTTCGAGCACATCGGCACGCTCGGTGAGCCCGATCTGTTCGAGGGTGAGACGGCGGTCGAGGAGGCCGGGTATTACACGCAGATGCTCTCCGATCGGGCTGCGGACTTCGTCGCGGCTGAACGCGCTCGCCCGTTCTACCTCCAACTCAACTACACCGCCCCGCACTGGCCGTGGGAGGGTCCTGACGATGCCGAGGTAGGGAGGCGCATTCGTGCTGAGTTCGAATCAGGCCAGGTCTTCCTGCCGTTGCTCCAGTCCGACGGGGGCTCGCTGGCAAAGTACGCCGAACTTGTCGAAGCGATGGATGCGGGCATCGGAACCGTTCTTGCGGCGCTCGAATCGTCGGGCAAGGCCGGGAACACGATCGTGGTGTTCTGCTCCGACAACGGTGGGGAGCGGTGGTCGATGAATTGGCCCTTCATCGGCGAGAAGGGTGACCTGACCGAAGGCGGCATTCGCACACCGTTGATCCTCCGGTGGCCCGACGTGGTTGCAGCGCGTCAACGATCGGACGAACCGAACATCACCATGGACTGGACGGCGACGTTCCTCGACGCCGCAGGGGTGACGATCGCTGATGCTTGGCCGCTCGACGGAGTCAGCTTGTTGCCGTGGCTCGTCGACGGCGCGGCCTTTCCGGCACACGATCTCTTCTGGCGGATCTCGAGCCAGGGCGCGTTGCGGCGCGGTCGATTCAAGTACTTCCGCGACGGGCGTGACCGCGCGATCCTCGGAAGCTGGCCGCGGTTCTGGGGGAACTACGAGTTCCTGTTCGACGTCACTGTCGATGGCCATGAGGCGGCGGATGTGAAGCGACATCATCCGGAGTTGCTTGCCGAACTCCGCACGGAATGGGACCGCGTCAATGCGGGGCTGCTTCCGTATCCGCCCGATCATTTCGGCGTGCCGAAGCCGCCCGCGCATGCGTCAACAGGTCGCCCGGCCATCAGCCAGGCGGACTGAACCCCACCTCCTCCACGCGCAGTTCCCCGCCGTCGGCGCGCACACCGCCCGAATCAACCCGGCAAGGTTCGGGGGGTGATCGATCCGCGCGTATAACCCTCTGATCCGCGGGTGAACCTCGTTCGGCACGCGGCCGCGGCCGCATTCAGTTCTTCGGCATCTCGTGGGCGTCGATGTTCGACACCACGTCGGCGTGATTCGGGTGATCGTGCTCGACGTGGTCCTTCACCTCCGTGAGGTAGAGGAACTTCAGCTCGCAGTATGGACACTGGTGCACGGTTGAACTCTGCATGGTGGTCCGTCCTTTCCTGATGGGTATCGAAGAGGGCGAAGTGGGGACACTGCCGTAGCCGGGTTGGACAATGCTGCCAAGTCACGCCGTGGGCGCGGCGTCGTCGGTGACGAGCGGGTGGTCCGAGGCGACGAGCACCGAGCCATGTCCGGATCGTACGACCGCATTGGCCGTCGATCCGAGGAGCAGACGACTGAGACCGGTGAGGCCACGGGTTCCGAGAACCGTCAAGTCGCGAGGCTCCCGACGGAGTTCCTCGGTGATGCAGGTGGCCGGCCGCCCGCTGTCTGACCTGAGGCGCGGAGTGATGCCGGCGGCAGTGAGCATGTCGACGGCGTCGTCCACCGCCCGGCGATGCCCGATGCCTTCGTCCACGTGCATGACGGTGACGTCGGCGTCGCGGCTGAACGGAAGGGCGATGAAGGCCCGGAGTGCCGTCTGGGCATGACCGGAACCATCGACGCACACCAGCACGTTGTGCACCGGTCGGGCGGAGCGGATGACGGCGAGAGGTGCGGGCGGATGGTGTACGAGCCATTCGGCGGTGCTCCCGAGGAAGTTCGGCGCAGGCCGCTTCTCGTTGCGATCGCCGACGACGATCAGCGATGCGTCGTTGCGTGCATCGAAGACCAGGCGGGGATCTCGTTCGATCGCCAAGTGGCGCAGGGTTTCGAACCCGGCATGGACGAGGATTGTCCGCTCGTGCGGCGAACTCCATTCGTGGTACACGGCCTGCGTGTCGGGCAGCGGGAGGGATGGCATCGTTGCCGTGATGACCTCCAGGTCCCACCCTTCCCATCGGTGATTGGCGACCCACAGGCACGCCACATCGGCACTCGCCGATCCGTCGTCGCCGAAAACCATCACCGGGGCCTTGACCCCGATGTCCGAGATGGTGTTCATGACCTCACGCTCCTCGCGTCACCTGCTCGCCGGCGAGCCGACGGGTTCTGGAGTGATCCTGTTCCACGCGCTGAAGCGGCGGTAGAGCAATCGGTACGGCCGGGCGCCCCCGTTCCGCACTGGGGGGTGGTGACGAAGGTCCCTAGTGCCCCCGGCCGCTTGTCAGCACAGTCGAGGGGGAGAAGCCACCCGAGAGGATCGATCATGAGTGATGCAGAGAAGCGGGTCGTCGTCGGGGTCGATGGATCGCCGGTTGCGCGTCGAGCGCTGGAGATCGCAGCTCGCGAAGCGTCGCTTCGCGGCGCGCGGCTCGAGGTCGTCGGGGTGTGGGCATTCCCGGTCTACGTGGACTTCGTCGGCGGCGTGTATCCCCTTCCCGGGGAAGTCGGTACGACGATCGAGCGCGAGGAGGAACTCCTCGCCGGCGAGGTCAGCGCGGTGCTCGGGCCGTCCGCCACGGACGTCACCCTGCTCACTCCCTGCGGACACGTGGCGAAGGAGTTGCTGGCTGCGGCCGAGGGAGCGGATCTGCTCGTGGTCGGCTCCCGCGGACGGGGCGGGTTCCGTTCGGCTGTCCTCGGCTCGACGGCGAACTACTGCATCCACCACGCCACCTGCCCGGTGATGATCGTCCGGGCCGAAGCGCACGAACACAACTGAGGCGTCGGACTCGTCGTTGGGGTGCGCGTCCCGGTAAGGTCCGGGGCGGCTTAATCCCCCAACGGAGGTATGCGTGTCTGCACAGACGACTGACCTGATCGAAACCGGTCAGGCGAACGGATCCGAGTCGGCCACCGTGACCCACCGGACGTTCTGCCGGTTCTGTCACGCTGCGTGCCCGATGGAGATCGACGTGCGCGACAACACCGTCGTATCCGTGCGCGGCGACAGCAACGACCCCCTCTTCGGTGCCTACACCTGTATCAAGGGGCGCAACCTCGGTGCCCAGCACCACAACCCCGAGCGCCTGCGCACCGCCCTGAAGCGCAACGTCGATGGGTCGTTCACGCCTATGCCAACGTCGCGTGCGCTCGACGAGATCGCCGAACGGTTGATGGCGCTGCTCAACGAGCACGGTCCACGCTCGATGGCGTCCTATTGCGGAACCGCGACGTTCCAGAACGCCGCCGCCCATCCCGTGATCCGGGCGTTTCACAAGGCCACCGGTTCGCCGTCGTTCTACACGTCGATCATGATCGACCAACCGGGCAAGTTGGTCACCCCGCTGCGTCTCGGCACCTGGGGCGCGGGGATGCAGGGCTGGTCGACCGTCGATGTCTCGCTGGTCGTGGGCTCCAACGTTGTGGTCTCCATGTTCGCGCAGGCAGGCGGCCCGACTTTCATCAACCCGCTTGCCGCGCTCAAGCAGGCGAAGAAGCGCGGGGTCAAGCTGATCGTGATCGACCCCCGTCGTACCGAGACAGCGATGCTCGCCGATATCCATCTCCAGATCACACCGGGTGAGGATCCGGCTTTGCTCGGTGCGATGATCAAGGTGATCCTCGATGAGGGTCTGGCAGACGTCGAGTTCTGTGACCGCTGGGTCGATGGCCTCGACCGTCTGCACGAAGCGGTCGGCGACTTCGACCTCGACTGGGCGGCGGCGCGGAGCGGGGTTCGCGCTGACGACATCGTCGCTGCGGCCCGCATGTTCGCGGCCGGCCCGCGCGGCACGGCGATGTGCGGCACCGGGCCGAGCATGGCGCCACATGGCACGCTGCTCGAACACCTGGTGCAGTCGTTCAACGTGATCGGCGGGCGGTACTCACGGGAAGGCGAGATGGTGCAGTGCCCGACCGGCGTGCTGTCGTTGAACGAGAAACCGCGCCCACCGAAAGCCCAGGTGAATGCGCCGCGGCCCGAGTTCCTCACGAACGGCCCCGAGGCGCGAGTCAAGGGACTGCACACCATTGTCGGCCAGGGTCCGACGGCCGCGCTTGCCGATGAGATCCTCCTGCCCGGTGAGGGGCAGATCCGCTCGCTGTTCACCGTCGGCGGCAACCCCGTCGTGGCGTGGCCGGATCAAGCGAACGTCATCCGTGCATTGGAGTCGCTCGACCTCCATGTCGCCCTCGACATCACCGTGTCGGCCACGGCTCGCCTCGCCGACTACGTGATCCCGTCGAAGCTAAGCCTGGAGCGTCCCGACGTGCCGACGAACGTCGATCGCTGGTGGGAGGACCCCTACGTCATGTACACCGACTCGGTGCTCGAAGCCGACGACGGCATGGTCGACGAGGCCGGGCTCTTCGTCGAGCTCGCCAAGCGCATGGGCCTCACGCTCGATCTGCCCGGTGGCACGATCGTGCCAGAGGAGGACGTCTCGGGCAACGACATCCTCGAACGAAGCTATCCGTATGTGCGCGTACCTTGGTCGGAGATGCGTGCCCAGGTTGGGGGAGTGGTGCACGACGACCTTCGCATGGAGGTGCTGCCGCCCGACGACGATGCCGCATCGCGGTTCCAGCTCGTCCCCGACGGAGTGTTCGAGGAGATCCGGGGCATCCGTGCGTCGGCGAACTCGTATGAGAACCTCGACGGGTTCGATGCGCTCGTCTACACCCACCGCATGGCATCTCGACGGCTCAAGGGTGTGTTGAACTCTGCCGGTCGCGAACTCGAAGTGCTGCGGAAGAAGGAGACCACGTCCTATGCGCACGTGAATCCGACCGACCTTGTCCTGTGGGAGGCCGTCGACGGCGACCTGCT
>JANLRD010000050.1:0-7268 GCA_031368215.1 Acidimicrobiia bacterium
GAGAGCGCAGTGCCGTCGAGCTTGATCATGGTTGTGGTCCGGTTGGTGTTGCGAGCACTGGAGCGCAGCGGAGGGGCGCAGTGCAAGAGAGCGCAGTGCCGTCGAGCTTGATCATGGTTGTGGTCCGGTTGGTGTTGCGAGCACTGGAGCGCAGCGGAGGGGCGCAGTGCAAGAGAGCGCAGTGCGAGAGAGCGCAGCGCCGTGTTCGGTCACGCTTCGACGACGATGAGGCGGTGGTCGGCCTCGTTGAGGGGGAGGGGTCCGTCGTCGGTCGCGATGACGATGTCCTCCAGCCGCATGCCCCACTTGCCGGTCACATAGATGCCGGGCTCGACGGAGTACGCATGGCCGGCGGCCAGTGGCAACACGTTGCCCTCCACCATGTAGGGGTCCTCGTGCTCCTCCATCCCGATGCCGTGGCCCGTGCGATGGATGAAGTACCGGCCGAAGCCGGCTTCGTCGATGACGCGCCGTGCGGCACGGTCGACGTCCTGGCACGGTGTGCCAACGGTGCCGGCGGCAACACCCGCGGCGTTCGACGCCATGAGCACGTCATACGCTTCGGTCACGTCCGCCGGCGGCTCTCCGGTGAAGACGCACCTCGTGATGTCCGAGCAGTAGCCGTCCATGGTGCCGCCGAAGTCGCAGAGGACGATCTCTCCCGGTCCAATGATGCGGTCGCCTGCGTGGTGATGCGGTGAAGCAGCGTTGGGCCCCGATGCCACGATGGCGAAGTTCACGACATCGTGGCCTTCGGCGATGAGGCGGCTCGAGATGTCGGCGGACACGGCGGCTTCCGTCCGTCCGATGAGTGCGATCTCACCGCCGTGCAGTTGCGCGGCGACACGATCGGCAGTCGCGCCAGCTGCGCTGAGCGCAGCGATCTCGGCGGCGTCCTTGCGCATGCGCAGCGGGGACACCACAGACGACGAGGTCGACCACGAGCGTCCGGGCATCGCCGTCTGCAGCGCAACGAGGAACTGCGCCCAGCACCGGTCACTGATCGCCAGGTTTTTCCGTGAACCGACCAGCGAGGCCACGAGCTCGATCGGCGACTGGGTCTCCGTCCACGGAGCCATGGCGAACAACTCGGGATCCTTTTCGACCCGGGCGGCCTCGAGCCCCGGGATTACGAGCGTGGCGTCCGCGTCGACCGGGAGCACGAGCATGGTGAGCCGCTCGAGCGGCATGGCGTAGTAGCCGGTGAGCCAGGGGAGGTCAGCACCGAGGGAGAGCAGCAGCACGTCGACACCGGTCTCGACCATGGCGGTGCGGACCTTGGCGAGACGGAGCTGGCGGGCAGTCGAGGCGTCGATCGGCATGGGCCCAGGCTAGGGCCGGTGGGCCGCTCCGTTGGGAGCATCATCGGTGGGTCGACCGTTCCTGGTGGCGACGAGTCCGGGGAGCCGGTACGGTCCGGGGCATGCTCGTCACCCGCCTTCGTCAGGTTGTCGTTGCCGCCGCCGAGTTGGAGTCGACGGTGTCGGCACTGCAAACGGCGTTCGGGCTGGGCGAGGCGTTCGCCGATCCGGGTGTGGCGGAGTTCGGGCTGGTCAACGGGGTCTTGCCGGTCGGAGACCAGTTCGTCGAGGTCGTCACGCCGTTTCGGGATGGTACGGCCGCCGGGCGGTGGATGGAGCGTGGTGGCGGCGACCGCGGCTACATGGTGATCGTGCAGGTGGCGTCGATCGCCGACGCCCGCTTGCATCTGACGTCATTGGGTCACCGTTTCGTGTGGTCGGCCGACCTCAGCGACATCTCGGCCAATCATCTTCATCCGGCCTCGATCGGCGGGGCGATCGTCTCGGTCGACGAGCCGCGTCCGCCGGCATCGTGGCGGTGGGGCGGGCCGGATTGGCCGGCAAACGTCCGGAACGGCGTCGTCACCGGCGTCGCGGGTATCACCATGGCGGCGAAGGATCCGTCCGCCTTACTGGTCACGTGGGCCGCCGCGTTCGCGTTGGCGGCGCTGCCGGCGACCGACGGCGAGGCCGGTGTGCTGGTGTTGGGCGACGGTTCCCGTATCTCGTTCGTCGGCGTTGGTGCCCCCGTCGCCAACGGACGCGACGGTCTGGTGGGTATCGACCTCGTCGCGGCCGATCCGGCGATGGCTGGGCGCGTGACGACCATTGCCGGGACGCAATTCCGTCTCGTCGCGCCCCTCGGCTGATCAGCCGTCGGCGGCGCACGACACGGTTCGGCCAGCCACCGCGCGTTGGTGCCGGACCCGGTTCGCGCGTGCAGTAGAACACCTCCCAGCGCCGTTGGGAGGTGTTCTGCCCCCATATGTGGGGGCAACCTCTCTCCCAATGTCCGCGCCGGTAGGCTCGCGTCGCTTCTTCGCCCGCTCCTCCACCACGTCAGGCACCTGCACCATGAAGATCTACACCCGCAAGGGCGACGACGGGACAACAGGTCTGTACTACGGCGGACGGGTCCGCAAGGACGATCCGGCCCCGATGGCCTACGGAGATGTCGACGAGGCCCAGGCGGCCATCGGGCTCGCCCGGGCTGAAGTTCGCGTTGCGGCCGCCGACGACGTCACCCTCGCCGGGCTCGATCAAACCCTCATCGCCCTCGAACGTGATCTCTGGGTCCTCATGGCGGACCTCGCGACCGATGAGATCAACCGCTCCAAGCTGATCGCCGGGGCGACCCGGGTGACCGACGAGATGATCGATGCGCTCGAAGCGTTGATCGACAGCTACTCGGCCCGTTTCGAACTCCCCAAGGAGTTCGTCGTGCCCGGACAGAACCGGGTCTCTGCGCTGCTCGACGTCGCCCGCACCGTCACCCGCCGGGCAGAGCGGTCAAGCCTCACGGCCGTCGCCGAGGATTCGCTCGTCCTCACCTACCTGAACCGCCTTTCCGACCTGTTGTGGACCCTCGCCCGCTTTGCCGAACACGGCGTCACCTTGACGGCCCGCACGTGACGCTCATGCCAACGACCCCCGCTTCCCCCGCCAACCCAACGCCGCGCCTGCAGCAAAGGAACTTCCTGTGTCTCTCACGCTGAACGTCTCATCCGCCAAGCTCGCACCGAAGTCCGTCGCAATCGGCGTCGGCGTCCTGATCGGCCGCGGCGGTCCCGAGCTCCCGGCTGGAGCACCATCGGCCTCGGTGCTGGCGGCACGCGGATTCGAGGGCAAGCCGGGCCAGGTGAGCGTCGTTCCGGGGCGCTCCGGTTCGACGATCTACGTCGGGCTCGGCCGGGCGGCGGATCTCACTCACGATTCGTTCCGCTCCGCTGCCGCGCTGCTTGTGCGATCGGGCTTCGGCGAGACGACGATCGCCACCGCGTTGGTCGACGCTGCGCCGAGCCGTCTCGACCGCACTGCGGTGGCGCAGGCCATCACCGAGGGTGCACTCCTCGCCAGCTATCAGTTCACCAACTACAAGTCGCAGACCGTGCCTCGCGCGCTGAAGAACTTCGTGTTCATCGGCCGGGTCGGCCGGCTCGTCGATCAGGGCATCAAGCGGGGTGCCGTCGTGGCCGAGGCCGTGGCGTTGAACCGCGATCTCGTCAATGAGCCGCCCATGACGCTGACCCCGTCGCACTTCGCCGACATCGCACTCGAAGTAGGCGCGCAGCGAGGCCTCTCGATCACGGTGTGGGACGAGCACGACATCGCCCGTGAGCGCCTCGGCGGGATCCTCGGCGTCTCCCTCGGCAGCAATCAGCCGCCCCGCCTCGTGAAGATCGTGTACTCGCCGAAGGGTGCGACGAAGCGCACGCCAACCCTCGCCCTCGTCGGTAAGGGGATCACTTTCGACTCCGGTGGGCTGTCGCTCAAGACGAGCGATGGCATGCTCACCATGAAGTGCGACATGAGCGGTGCCGGCGCGGTGCTCGGTGCGATGTCGGCGCTGGCGCAACTCACTCCCGCGATTCGCGTCGTCGGCTACTGCTGCCTCACCGAGAACATGCCCGGGCCCGATGCCTACAAGCTCCTCGACGTGCTCACGGCGCGCAACGGCAAGACCGTCGAGATCCACAACACCGATGCCGAGGGTCGCCTCGTCCTGATGGACGGCCTGTCGCTCGCGGTCGAAGACGGTGCGGACGCAATCATCGACCTCGCCACCCTCACCGGAGCGGCCCTCGTTGCGCTCGGCAACGAGATCACCGCGGTGATGGGCAACCATCAGGGCTTCGTCGATTCGGTCCGCGCTGCGGCAACCGTCGTCGGCGAGGACACCTGGCAGCTGCCGCTGCCGGCGAGGTACCGCAAGCATCTGGACTCGTCGATTGCGGATATGAAGAACATCGGGAACCCGGGTCAGGCCGGAAGCAGTATCGCCGGGCTCTTTCTCCAAGAGTTCGTCGGCTCCACCCCCTGGGTGCACCTCGACATCGCCGGGCCGGCGTACACGTCGACCGACGAGGGGATCATCACGAAGGGCGGAACCGGTGCCATGGTGCGCACGCTGCTCCAGGTGATCGAGACCTTCGAGGTTCCGACCAGGTAGCGGTCCACGGCGCACTTCAGGCGACGGTGTCACGTGACCCGGCGGATGGAGTACGAGACCTGCTCCAACGCCCACGCCGTCAGCTCCTCGATGCCGGCGGCGGGATAGCGCCACGCTTCGAGTTGCCCGGTGATGTCCTCTGCCGTCCCGCCGGATCTCGCACACCCGAGGGCGATCGCTGCGGCCCGTCGACGGGCGACGCGCTGCGCCGACTGGGCGAGGTCGGCGGCATCCCACTGCTCGTGCTCGACTTGGAGGAGTGCCGGAAGGCGCGAGACCTTTCGTTCGTCGAGCCATGGGATGTCACGGCGTACGAGCAACGTCACGCCGCCCCGCACATGGGCGAGGTCGAAGTGGCAGAGTCGGTCCACGGCGCGTTGCACGGGGGAGTGCCGTCCCACGCGATCGCCCAGGCCCAGGGCGCGGGCGACGTTGTGCGCGTCGAGCGGGTAGCCCTGCGGGGCGGTGTCGAAGCCATACGCGAACGTACGGAGCAGCCAAAGCGCCGAAGGTCCGACGACCCCGAGCCAGAAGCGCTCGACGTAGGCCGAGCGGGGGTCGTGGCCGACCTCCGCCGTCACGTGGTCGGGCCACTGCTCGATGTGGATCTCGCCGCGTTGCCCGAACGCCGTCGAAGCCGTCGAAGACGGCGCGCTCGGCCTTCGGGAGGTGGTCGGCGCGGCGTCGTGGATGGTTGGGAGAATGGCGATGTTCATGAAGACCTCCGGGAACGAGGAAGATCGTGTTCTGATCCGGGGAAGAGAAGGGCAACGCTGCCATGGTGATGTCAGGCGATGATCAGCAGGTGGGCGAAACATCGTTGGACGGCGCGCTGGCGCGGGCTCTCCAACTGTTGGCGGCGGCCCGGCGCGTGGTCGTGCTCACAGGTGCCGGCATCTCGACGGATTCCGGCATTCCCGATTTCCGCGGGCCGCAGGGTGTCTGGACGAAGAACCCGAAGGCCGAGCGCATGTCGAACCTCTCGCACTACCTGAACGACCCCGAGGTGCGCGAGATCTCGTGGCAGAGCAGGCTGGCCAACCCGGCGTGGCACGCCCAGCCGAACGACGGCCACCGGGCGCTCGTCGAGCTCGAACGCTCGGGTCGACTCCACACCTTGGTCACCCAGAACATCGATGAGCTCCACCAGCGCGCGGGGTCATCGCCCGAGTTGGTCGTCGAGGTGCACGGCACGATGCGCCGCGCGCTGTGCTGGGCGTGCCGCCGGGAGTGGCCGATGGAGGTGTTCCTCGAACGGGTGCGTGCCGGGGAGCGAGACCCGCGATGTCCCGACTGCGGCGGCATCGTGAAGTCAGCGACGATCAGCTTCGGGCAGTCACTCGTCGAAGCGGACATCACCCGGGCGATGGAGGCCGCCACGGAGGCCGACGTGCTGCTCTGCGTCGGGTCCACACTTTCGGTCGGGCCGGTCAACCAGATGGTTCCGGTGGCGTACCGATCGGGAGCGGCAATCGTGATCCTCAACGCCGAACCGACCGAGATGGACCGCCTCGCCACCGTGATGCTCCGGGGGTCCATCGGGACCCTTCTCCCGATGCTGGTGGTGTGACCGAAACCCGAGTGAGTTAGTCGGGTTTTGAACTAGATTGTCCGGTATGGCTTCGTTCCGTGAACTCCTGTCGGCCGCCAAGTCCCAGATCGTCGAAGTGTCGACCGATGATGCGGCGGCCCGAATCACCGCCCCTGGCACCGTGGTGCTCGACGTGCGTGAGCCCGACGAGTACGAGCAGGGTGCCCTCGCCGACGTCGTCCACATTCCCCGTGGCCATCTCGAAGCGCAGGTCGAGGCCCGCATCGCAGGTCACGACACACCGATCGTCGTCTACTGCGCCGGTGGTGTGCGGTCGGCATTTGCGGCGAAGACGCTGGGTGAGCTCGGCTACACGAACGTGGTCTCCATGGCCGGCGGCTTCGGACGCTGGAAGGACGAGGGCAAGCCGTGGAAGACCCCGGCATCGCTCACCCCGGAGCAGCGCAACCGCTATCAGCGTCATCTCCTTCTGCCGGAAGTGGGGGAGAAGGGACAGCTCGCGCTGTTCGAGAAGAAGGTCCTGATGATCGGCGCCGGCGGGCTCGGTTCCCCCGCCGCCCTGTATCTCGCCGCCGCCGGTGTCGGCACGCTCGGCATCGTCGACATGGACGTCGTCGACGCGTCGAATCTGCAGCGCCAGATCCTTCACAATCTCGACCGCATCGGTGACCGCAAGGTCGACTCGGCGAAGAAGACGCTGACCCTGATGAACCCGGATCTGAATGTCGTCACCTACGACACCCGCCTCGGAGCGGACAACATCGAAGCGATCATGACCGGCTACGACCTGATCGTCGACGGCACCGACAACTTCCCGACCCGCTACCTCGTCAACGACGTCTCGCTCAAGCTCGGTATCCCCGTCGTTTTCGGCGCGCTGTTCCGCTTCGACGGCCAGGTCACGATCTTCAAACCCCACGACGGCCCCTGCTACCGCTGCATGCTCCCCGAACCGCCGCCCGCCGAGATGGCGCCCTCGTGCGCCGAGGCCGGTGTGCTGGGTGTGCTGCCCGGCATCATCGGGTCGCTCCAGGCGATGGAGGCGATCAAGTACCTGTTGAACCTCGGTGATTCGCTGTCGGGTCGCCTGCTCACCTATGACGCGCTCGAAGCCAGCTTCCGCCCCCTGAAGATCCGCCGCGATCCGAACTGCCCGGCATGTTCGATCGACCCGAAGGACATCGTGATCGCGGAATACGACGAGCTCTGCATGCCCCATCGCCACTGAGGCGAGGATTGAGCGGAG
>JANLRD010000105.1:0-2549 GCA_031368215.1 Acidimicrobiia bacterium
GGCCCGACGAGGTCGAGCAGGAGGTGATCGTCGTCGCTCAGCCACGGGAGCCACGACTCCATCCCTTCGAAGACCGTTCCCTGGCTGATCCGTTCCCACTGGGCTGCGCCCCACGGCTCGCTCTGCAGGAGGGAAAGGGCCCGGGCCCGCACCTCTTCGGTGGGCCGGAGCTCCCGACATCCGAAGAGCTGGACCATCTCGATGGGATCGGTCGCCCTCTGGTCATGGACGCTGAACTCGGTGAGCCGATCGACCTCGTCGCCCCAGAGGTCGATACGCACGGGCACGTCACTGGTCGATCCGAACACGTCGACGATCGAGCCGCGGATTGCCACCTCGCCCCGGTGCTCGACCTGATACTCCCGGCGGTAGCCGAGGTCGACAAGACGTGCCACGAGCTCCTGCGGGTCGCACTGATCGCCCACCCGGATCTCGACCGGCGCGGTGTCCTCGACGTGCGGACCTAGGCGTTGCAGAAGAGCCTTGACGGGGGCGACGATGACCGCCGGAGCCTCATCGGCCCCGCCCGTCAGGTGCCACATCGCCTGCAGCCGTCGACCCATCGTCTCGACGGCCGGGCTGACCCGCTCGAACGGGAGGGTCTCCCACGCGGGAAACACATCGACGGCGGACTCGCCGAGGTACATCCGAAGGTCGGAGGCGATCCGTTCGGCGTCGTGTGAGGTCGGTGTAGCGACGACGAGAGGCCGTCGCCCGCCGAGTTCCGCCAGGCCGGCGAGCAGGTAGGCCCGGGCCGGATCGGCGACGCCGATGGTTGCCGTTCGTGAGCCGAACAGGTCGACGAGACCGGTGTCGACGCGAAGCAGGGCGGGGAGAGGACGCAACGACACGGGCGATCAAGGCTAGTGGACCCGCCATTTTGCGCCCGACGGCCGGACGGACGCGGGCGTGGCTACCTCCGCACGAGGCGCGTCACCGTGCACCTACCCTTGACCCGCTTCACGCAGATACGGACATAGCGAACCGGACGACGAGCGGTGGTCGTGGTGGGCTGGGTGGTTGGCGGCCGGGTCGTCGTCGGCGCCGTCGTGGTGGTGGTCGTGGTGGTCGTGGTCGTTGTGGTCGAGGTGGTGGTCGTCGAGGTCGTGGTGGTCGTCGTCGAGGTGGTCGTCACCGGTGCCGCTACCCCGAAACGAATGGTGGAGAAGTCCTTGACCAGGATCGGACCGAACTCGATGACCGTCTGCGGGTCGACCCCGACGCCGTCGACGGTGTCGAGATAGCGAACGGTCACGTTGGAGCCGTCGATCGAGTTGCTCGTGAGGAGAAGCGGACGGCTCCCGGTGCCCAGCACGGTGAGCCGCACTGTGCACTGCGTGGTGCTGCCGAACGGCGTCGGCACCGTGGCACCCGTTCCCGTCGTGGCGAACGTGACGATGGCGGTCCAGGTGCCATCGAAGGTTACGGGCGACGCCGTACAGAAGAGGTTTACGCGAAAGCCGGTGACGTTCGACGGAACGGTGTTCGCCGGGAAACCGAGTTCAACGCGGATGTCCTTCGTCGTAAACGGGTTCGACGGAGGCACAGTCCCGGTAACCGTCTGGGCGCTTGCCGCTTGGGTGATGAGCAGCAGCGCGCAGGCAAGGGTCGCGACGACACGAACACCTCTGCCGCAGGTTCGACGGCGATAGGTGTTTCGGGGCAGGGCAATCATGACGACTCCGTTTCTCTGGCGTCAGGAACGACCTTCCCAGTCTGACGCAAGGGGCGAGGCTCGCCTACGGCGAGGTTCTCTGTTGCGTTTTCTGATTTTTAACGGTTGCGGGAGGTCTCGTGGGATTCTTTGTCGCTCAGAAATTTCCCAGGAGAAGCGCACCCGTGACCATCGCCGCAGCCGTAAACATCGCCCAGCTTTCCGAGTCGCAATTCGCGCTCGTCTACAACCTCTTTTCCCTGGTGTTCGCCGCAATGGCGTTCACTTCTCTCTATCTTCTCGTCTCCCGTTCGGCTGTTCGACCCGCCTACAGGAACGCCGTCACTGTCTCAGCGATGGTGTGCGGTATCGCCGCGTACCACTACTTCCGGATCTTCGAGAACTTCCGCGAGTCGTACCCGGCCGGAGCGACGCCAACGGCGCCGCACATGCTCTCCGCCGTGAAATTCAACGAGGGCTACCGCTACGTCGACTGGCTTCTCACGGTGCCGCTGCTGCTCCTCGAGACGGTCGCCGTTCTTGCGTTGGCGAAGGCGGTCCAGAAGAAGTTGCTCTACAAGCTCGTGCCGGCAGCGACAGCGATGATCGTCCTCGGCTACCCGGGCGAAGTCGCCAACAGCAACGGACCACGTGTCGTGTGGGGACTGCTCTCGACGATCCCCTTCCTTTACGTCGTCTACGTCTTGTTCGTTGAGCTGAGCGCGGCCATGAAGAGTCAGCCGGCTGATGTTCGACACACCATGTCCATGCTGCGGTGGATGATCCTCGGGTTGTGGGGCGTCTATCCGATCGCCTACCTGTTCCCCGTGTTCGGCGGTTCGTTCTTCGGAGGAGCGGGCGGTTTCGTACTCCGTCAGTCCGGGTATTCGATCGC
>JANLRD010000117.1:0-3890 GCA_031368215.1 Acidimicrobiia bacterium
CCAGACCCACCTCGTGGGCCTGGTCGACCATCCGCCGCGTGACGCCGCGGTGATACGGGTGGATGGCCACGTGACCGGCCGCCGCAGTCCGGTGGATCATCGCCTTGAGTCGTAACGGCGAGAGCGGTGGCATGGTGAACAGCAAACCTGTCCGCAGTTCCGCGTTCGCCGCACGAACGGCATCGATCGTCGCACGACGAAACGACGAGATCAGCATGGCGTCGGCATCATCTCGGGAGGCGAGCAGTTCGACGACGCGAGCCGCGATGACATCGTTCGGATCGAAATCCGGTTCGCGTTCGTCGTTCTTGATCTCGATGTTCACGTCCATGCCACGGCACGCGTCGAGACCCTCTACGAGCGTGGGGACGTAACTCGGTAAAGCGGACGCGTCAAGCTCGACGATGACGCCGACTTCGGCGACGAACGGATCATGGTGAATGACGAGCGCTCCGTCTCGTGTTCTCCGCACGTCGAACTCGACCATCGACGCGCCCTGACGTCTCGCTTCGACGAAGGCCGCAACCGTGTTCTCCCGGCAGGCCTTGGAGGCTCCGCGGTGGGCAACGATTGCGGGCGAGGTCGTCACCACTGCGAAGGTAGTGGTTCTCGCCGTCCCTCGTTCGCGAAGTCAGCCCGACGAGCGTCGCACTCTGGCCGCAGCACGCCTGCATGCCTTAGGGTCGGCGTCCATGTTGACCGGTGTACGTGTTGTCGAGCTGGCGATCTGGGTGGCAGGACCGGGCGCGGGAGGCATCCTTTCCGACTGGGGCGCCGAGGTGATCAAGGTCGAGGGGCCGACGGGCGACCCGATGCGCAACCTCTTCGGCAACCTCGGCATCGATCAGGCACGCGTGCCGCCGTACGAGCTCGACAACCGGGGAAAACGGTGCATCGTCCTCGACCTTCGCACCGACGAAGCCCGCACGCAGCTCGACGGGCTCCTCGCTGACGCTGACATCTTCTTGACGAACCTCCGGCCGGACGCACTGGAGCGTCTCGGTTTCGACCACGAGTCGGTGCGGGCCCGCCATCCCACACTCATCTATGCATCAGTCACCGGTTACGGGTTGGCCGGCAGCGATCGCGATCGCGCGGGCTACGACATCGGGGCCTTCTGGGCACGGTCGTCGATCGCCCATTCGATGGTGCCCCCCGGTGAACTGCCGCCGGCCTCCCGCTCCGGAATGGGTGACCACACGACCGCGATCTCGATGGTGTCGGGGATCTGCGCGGCGCTGTTCGATCGGACCCGAACGGGCCAAGGACGGCTCGTGCACACGTCGCTGTTGCGGACGGGTGTCTACGTGAACGGCTGGGACCTGGGTATCCGCGAGTACTTCGGCAGGATTCAGTCGACCAAGCACCGCACCGAGATGGGCGCGCCGATCATCAACTCCTACATGGCTGGCGATGGTCGCGGCTTCTGGTTGCTCGGGCTCGAACAGGACCGCCACTGGCCCACGCTGCTCCAGGCGTTGCGGCGGACCGAGTGGGCCGATGACGAACGATTCACCTCCGCCGGTCGACGCGCGGCGAACGCCCGTGCCCTCATCGCCATGCTCGACATCGAGTTCGCCACGCTGCCGTACGACACATGGGTTGAGCGGTTCGACGAGTGCGACGTCTGGTTCGCGCCGATCAACTCACTTGCCGACGCGCTCGACGACGACCAGATCGCCGCGGCCGGGGCATGGGTCCAGATGCCGGTCGACGAGGCTGCGGGGGAACGTCCGTATCGGCTCGCGGCATCGCCCGTCGGCTTCAGCGACTGGGAGGAGCGTCCCGGACCGGTGGAAGCGCTCGGGTCGTCCACGGCGGAGATTCTCGCGAGGTTGGCGTAGGCCGGTCAGGCCGTTTCGGCAATCGTTCGGGTTCCGGGCTATCCCGGGATGGCGGGTCGCGCGCCACGCCAGAGGACGAGAAGGAGAGCCGCCCCGCCCAGTCCGAGCACAAACCCCAGCGACGTGCCGAGGGTGTAGCTGCCGGTGCGATCCACGAGCCAGGCCCCGATCGTCGGGCCGAACAGCGCTCCGACTCCCGCCGCGGTGTAATTGACGCCGGCCAGGCCTCCCAATTGCTCAGGGCCGAACAGTTCGGCCAGGAGAATCGGGCCGAGCGCGATCAGTCCGCCGTAAGCGACACCGAACAGGACAGCGAAGGCGGCGAGTATGGCGTAGCTCGATTCGGCACCGAGCCAGAGAAGTTGCGTAACGCCCATGGTGAGGATCGAGAGACCGTAGGTCGCCATCGTGCCGACGCGCCGGGCAAGAAGGGCGAGAGCGTTGCGTCCGACGACCGACGCGCCGCCCAGGAGGCTGAGCAGCGTGGCGGCACGAACTTTCGCGATTCCGTGGTCCTCCGCGTACGGGACCAGGTTCACGAAGACGTTGAAAAGAGTGATCGACGCGAGAACAAGGGCGAAGTACGCGAGGAGAAAGGTACGTGTACGTAGCGCCGCGCTGAGCCTCATCGGCGGGGCGACGCCGAACGATGGCGGCGTACGTATGAAGGCTGCGACGACACTCAGCAAGACGCCAGTCGCGATTGCGAACACGAGGTAGGCGTCCCGCCATCCATGGGCCTTGATGAGCCTGGCCGCGATCGGGGCGCCGAAGAGACTCGACAGGCCGATCCCGGAGACAGCGATGCCGAGGGCCGTGGGCCGCCGGTGAGTGAACCAACCGCCGACCACGGCAACCAGGGGAACGTAGCAGCACGCCACGCCGATGCCGACGCCGATGCCGTAGGACAGATAGGCCTGCCACAGCGCGTGCACTCGGGTGGTGATCACCATCCCGATGACCTGGACCGTCCCGCCGAAAACGACCATGCGCCGCGGACCGACGCGATGCACGAGCGGCCCGGTCACGGCCCCGAGCGAAAAGTAGGCGAACGCGGTGATGGCAAAGACGAGCGCGGTGGCACCACGTCCGGCATCGAACTCCTCGGCCATCGGCCTGACGAAGGTGCCGAACGAATAGGCCGTGGCGAACACGGTGAACATGGACAGCGCAGCGAGCGCCATGTCGAGCCACGCTCGACCGCCGTCGAGTTGCGGTCCGGCGGAAGCGGTCACTGAATCCGCTGTCCTCGCGCCGGTGCTCACGACCGAACCCTACGCCCCCACGATCAGCCGCGCCTGGTCCTCTGAGGCTTTGACGCAAGGAGGCGAAGTGACCGCTCGAATTCCTGGGCGAGTATGAGCCGCGCCCCATCCAAGGCAATGGGACGAACCGCATCGACGGCGGCGGCGAGTTCGTCGGGTCGGCCTCGACCGGCGAAGGATCGACCGGTTTCGGAGGCGAAGAGCTCAACAAGATCGTCCGCCGCTTTCGAGAGACGACGTCGCAACAACGCCGCTGCCTTCGTCCCGATGTCGACGCTCACACCGGCGTCGAGCATCCGCAGCGACAGGTCGAGCATCGCACGGCTCGGAGCGACAAACGTTCCGTCATCGCGACGATCGAGCAGTCCTGCGTCGACCATCTCACCGACGATCCGGTGAGGATGGCGACCGAGCAGGGCATGCACGTCGGCCCGAGTCATCACCGCCGGGTCATCGTCGGCCCAGCGAGCCCGGAGCACGTCGTCGACCCCCAACCACTCGGTCACGGACCGATGGTCCCTGTTCCGCCCGAGCAACTGCTTGATCGCCTCGATCTTGAGTCCGCGCGCCTGGAGATCGGAGATCTGTTCGAGGCGCTCCAGATGACCGACCGCGTACCGGGCGTCGCGGCCAACCTTGCGGGGGTTCGGAAGAATGCCTTCGGACTGGTAGTACCGAATCGTGCGTGCGCTGACGCCGGACCGTTCGGCGAGCTCGTCGAGGCTCAGGTCTTCGCGTGCCGGATCATGACCATCGGGTGGTGGCATCCCACCATCATCGC
>JANLRD010000127.1:0-29184 GCA_031368215.1 Acidimicrobiia bacterium
GGCCCTTTCCCTCCTGCAGAGCGAGCCGTGGGGCGCAGCCCAGTGGGAACGGATCAGCCAGGGAACGGTCTTCGAAGGGATGGAGTCGTGGCTCCCGTGGCTGAGCGACGACGATCACCTCCTGCTCGACCTCGTCGGGCCGAAGGCGATGGTGGTGCTGCTCGAACCACGACGCATGCGGGATCGGGTCGAGGATCTCCATGCTGAAGAATCGTCGCTGATCGAATCGCTGTCGCGCACCTGGAACGCCGATGCCACGAGCACCCGCTTGGCCGACGATGGTGCGTTCCCGATGCTCCACCTCCCGTTCGACCGTCTTCTGGCCCGTTGCGCTGCGCCGGTGTGGACGGTCGCACCCGGTGCCGAGGGTCCCGACACCACGATGTTCCCGGCAATGGGGTGGGCGACCACGGCCGGCGATCCGGGTGCGCTCGTGACGCAACTGCGCAAGCTGTCGACCGACGGCTATCGGGTGTACGTAGCGGCCGACGGCGACGGGTCGGCCGATCGCCTTGTCACGGTCCTTGCCGACGAGGGCTTCCGCTGCACGCGAGTTCCTACCGGCGAGGTCCCTGATGTACGCGCGCAGACGATGTCGACCGTAGGCGTCCAGGTCGTCGTCGCGCCGATCGAGAGAGGCTTCATCGCCCCTTCCGTGAAGGTAGCGGTGCTCGCCGAGGCCGACCTGACCGGTCGTCGGCGCGCCCATCGCAAGGCCAAGCCGCGCAAGCGGCGGGAGTTGCAGGCCTTCTTCGACGACCTCACTCCGGGAAGCTTCGTCGTCCATTACATGCATGGCGTCGGACGCTTCGCCGGGATGGTGAAGCGTCTCATCGGCGGCGTCGAACGTGACTACCTCCTCATCGAGTTCAAGGGAGACGACAAGCTCTACGTCCCGTCGGATCAGATCGACGCGGTGCGGGCCTACACCGGCGAACCGCCGACGCTGCACCGCCTCGGGGGCAAGGATTTCGCCGCCGCAAAGGCTCGCGTCCGGGCGGCGGTCACCGAGATCGCCCAAGAGCTGGTCGTGCTCTATCAGAAGCGCATCTCCGCCCCAGGCTATGCCTTTGCGCAGGACACGCCGTGGCAGCGGGAGATGGAAGAGGCGTTCCCGTTCATGGAGACGGTGGATCAGCTCAAGGCCATCGAGGACGTGAAGGCCGACATGGAGTCGTCGTCGCCGATGGACCGCCTGGTCTGCGGCGATGTCGGTTTCGGCAAGACCGAGGTGGCACTTCGGGCCATTTTCAAGGCGGTGCAGGACGGGAAGCAAGCGGCGATCCTGGCCCCGACCACGCTTCTCGCCCAGCAGCATTTTCAGACCTTTTCGGAACGGTTCGCGAACTATCCGATCCGTGTCGAAGTGCTGTCGCGTTTCCTGACCAACGCCCAGGCGAAGAAGGTCATCGAAGGGGTGAAGAACGGCACCGTCGATGTGATCATAGGTACACATAGGTTGCTGTCGGCGGACATCAGCTTTCCGAACCTCGGTCTTCTCGTGGTCGACGAGGAGCAGCGCTTCGGTGTGACCCACAAGGAGGCCATCAAGCACCTCAAGGAGAACGTCGACGTCCTCACGCTGACTGCCACGCCCATTCCGCGCACGCTCGAAATGGCCTTGTCCGGTATCCGGGACCTGACGCTCTTGAACACGCCCCCGGCCGATCGGCAGCCGATCCTCACCTACGTCGGTGAGTACGACGACCGGGCCATCGCCGAAGCCATCCGTCGCGAAATGCTGCGCGAAGGTCAGGTGTTCTACGTCCACAACCGGGTCGTCGACATCGAGCGCAAGGCCAATCAGATCCGTGACCTCGTGCCTGAGGTGCGGGTGGCCATCGCCCATGGCCAGATGGACGAGGGCTCGCTTGAACAGGTTGTCTACGACTTCGCCGAAGGCCGCTACGACGTGCTCGTCTGCACCACGATCATCGAGACCGGTATCGACATGCCGACGGTGAACACGCTCGTCGTCGATCGCGCCGACCGGATGGGCCTGGGGCAGCTTCATCAACTTCGCGGCCGGGTGGGGCGTTCCGGCCAGCGAGCGTATGCGTACTTATTTTATCCCCCGGACGTGTCCCTGTCGGAGGAGGCCTACGAGCGCCTGAAGACGATCGGCGAGCACACCGAGCTCGGTTCCGGATTCAAGATCGCCATGCGCGACCTCGAGATCCGCGGCGCCGGCAACCTCCTCGGAGGCAATCAGAGCGGCCATATCGCCGCGGTCGGCTACGACCTCTACAGCCAGATGGTCATCGAGGCCGTCGGGGAACTCAAAGGCGAGACGAAGAAGGAGCCGGCCGAGATCAAGATGGAGATCCCGGTCGACGCCAACATCCCCCACGACTACATCGGCAAGGAACCGCTGCGGCTCGACGCGTACCGACGTCTGGCCGAAGTGACGAGTCAGGCGGATGTCGACGACATCGCCGCAGAGTGGCTCGACCGCTACGGCCCGGTGCCTGAACGTGCCGCCGCCCTGCTCGACGTGGCGAGACTCCGAGCGGAGTGCGTCCGCATCGGTCTGCGCGAGGTGACGGTCACGAAGGCCATCGGTATGGGGGCGAGCCTGATGATGGGTTCGATGGCGGCGCGCCTCTCGCCGGTGGAATTGAAGACGAGCCAAGAGGTCCGACTCCAGCGGCTGTCCCGGACAGCGGTCTACAAGCAGCGCGAAGGCCAGCTGATCGTGCCACTCCGTCCGGGCATCGACGCGCTCGAGTTCCTTCTCGTCTTCCTCGGCGAGCTCTACCCGAAGGGCTGATCCTCCGTCCCGGGGTGAGACCTGAATTCTCGGGCAACCGTCCGGATCGTGAAGCTCAGACCATCGCGGTGATTTCACGCAGTTCAGACTCGTTCACGGTGATCCGGTTGCCGCCGTTGCGGCGGGCAGCGGTCAGGGCCTCGTCCACGCGGAGCAGCATCTCGCGGGGGAGGGTCTGGGCGTCGAAGGTGACAACACCGATCGATGCCTTGACGATGAGCGGTTCGCCGGCGTCGATCGGTGTACTCGACAGACCGCGTCGGATGCGTTCGAGCGCGATGAGCGAACCTTCGATCATCGTGTTCTGGAGCACGACGGCGAACTGCGAGCCGGAGAGGCGGGCGAGCACATCGTCAGTCCTGAGGTTCGTACTGATGATCCGGGCAACCTGGCGGAGGAGCTCGTCGCCGACCTTCGGCCCGTGGCTCTCGACGATGGCCTCGTACCGGTCGATCTCGATGAGGGCGAGTGAGAACGGGTCGAAGCCGTTCTTCGCCTGCGTCCACGAGTCGGCGAGTCGCTGCGTGAGCTGGCGACGGTTGTAGGCGCCGGTGATCTGATCGCGGTGCTGGGTCTCCTCGATGGTGCTCTGCAGTCGTCCGAGCTCCTCATCCGCAGCGCGCCCGACCTCGACGGCGCGTTGCAACCGTCGTCCGAGCATCTCGTTCTCGAGCCGGTTCCGCACGAGCTTCACCTGGTTCTCGGCGGCCTCCCGCATCAGGAGCACGAGTGCTCCGGCGGAGACCGAGATCACCCCGGCGGCGCCGAACGACATCCGCGTCCGCATCTCCACGTAGCGAGCAGCCACCGGGATCACGGCGGACGCAAGGGCGGCAATCGACGCGCCCGGAACGAGCTGGAGGCCGATGGCAACGGCCGCGGCCATGGCGATGATTGCCAGGCTGACGCTGGTCGTTGCCTGCGTGCTCGATGCGTCGAAGAGCAGCCATGCCCCGGACCCGAACGCGAATCCGGCAATCGTGGCCGCCGAGACGATCTCGCGATGATGCGTGGTGACGGCTTCAGGGGTGTCGAGACTGTCCCGCCAACCCGCCACGAACATCACGATGACGGTTCCACATGCCGCGATGGCCAGCCACAGACCGAGCAGTCGCGCGGAAACGGTGCCGTAGGTGGCCGCGCCTGCAGCAACGGCGAGCGCAGAGACCGCGATCGCGCTCCGTCGGAGCGCAGGACGAGCCAGACGGAGGCATTCGGCGCGCACGCGGTCGGTCGGCGAGAGCGACTTTGCGCGGGTTCGGTCGGGGTTGGGCATGGTCATGGGGCGGCCTGTCGATACACATCGGCCGACGGGGCCCCGTCCTTGAGTCCTCGGCGACCCGGAACGCTCCCGGTCCGCCGGTAGGCTGGCCGACTTATGTCGCACTGTTTCCATCGCCCACACCCCTTCGTTGCCGTTCTCGCGTTCGGTGTGTTCGGGGTGATCGCCTCCGGGTGTTCCACCGTGAACCCGTCAGCCCTCCGGGTCGGAGACACCCGCGTGAGCCGTGATGACATCGAAGCCGACCTCAAGGGCTATGAGACGGCGCTGCTCGCCAGTGCCCCGACGGCCGACGCCAAGGCGAAGCTCCAGGGCCAACTCCGCACCAGCAAGGGCTTCAAACCGGACTTCACGGTCGCCGTGCTGAATCGACGCGTCGGCTCGATCGCCCTGGACACGGCGTTCGCTGCTTCCGGCGCGAAGACCGTGACGATTACCGCCGAGTTGCGCAAGCGCGCCGAGGACGCCATGGGAGGCCAGAAGGCCTTCGCCGCACTGTCGAAGAAGCTTCAGGATCGCGAGCTCCGCCTCGTCGGCCTTCCGGCGCAGTTGGCCGAGAAGAAGGCGAAGACCCTCGGCACCCCCGAGGAGTTCTACAAAGCCAACCCCGGACGATTCGTCCTCGAGGCGTGTACTCGCCACATCCTCATCCCAGACAAAGCCCGGCTCGAGGCAGTTCGGGCGAAGATCGTTGCCGGCGCCGACTTCGCCGAGCTCGCCAAACTGGAATCCACCGACACCGGTTCGGGTAGCAAGGGCGGCGACCTCGGGTGTGGCGACCCGAAGCAGTTCGTCCCGGAGTTCGCCAACGCCGTCCGGACCTTGAAGGTCGGCGAGCTCAGCAAGCCCGTGCAGACCCAGTTCGGCTTCCACCTGATCCAGGTCAAGAGCCGCAAGATCGCGCCGTTCGATCAGATCAAGAGCGCCATCGCCGATGACATGCTCGCCAAGGCCCGTGAAGACGTCGAAGGCGAGGTCGCGGGCTACGCGAAGGACCTGTCGGTCGACCCCCTCTTCGGTGTGGCTGGGACCGACCAGCAGGGACGCCCGGCGGTGCTC
Organism: Acidimicrobiia bacterium; assembly: GCA_031368215.1. Taxonomy (GTDB): domain Bacteria; phylum Actinomycetota; class Acidimicrobiia; order Acidimicrobiales; family JANYDT01; genus JANLQX01. Next base: position 5,112 of record JANLRD010000127.1, read on the forward strand.
GTCACGCCCGCCGTCTCCACCGGTGCGGCCGCCAACCCGTCACCGCCCCAGGGTTAAGCGCGTCTCGGAGGTGTCCCGTCCGCACGTCACCGTCGTCGGGCTCGGCCCGGCCGGTCCCGACCTGCTCACCACGGCGACCCTGTCGTCGATCGCATCGCATCCGCATCGCTTCCTGCGCACGAGCCGCCACCCTGGCGCGTCTGCGGTCGAGGGGGCAACGTCGTTCGACGACGTGTACGAGAAGGCGGCGTCGTTCGCCGACGTCTATGACGAGATCGTCGAACGACTCGTCGCGGCAGCGATCGAACACGGTCAGGTGCTCTACGCCGTGCCCGGCTCGCCGGCCGTGGCCGAGCGCACGGTCGAGATGTTGCGACTCGACGATCGGATCGACCTCGATGTCCTAGCGGCCCTGTCCTTCGTCGACCTGACCTGGGTGCGACTTGGCGTGGATCCGCTTACGGAGCGGCCGCGCATCGTCGACGGGCACCGTTTCGCCCAGGATGTCGCCGGCGATCACGGCCCGTTCCTCGTGACCCAATGCCACTCCGCCGAGATCCTCTCGTCGATCAAGCTGGCCTTCGAGAACGACCCACCGCCAGCAGTGACAGTGCTCGCGCGTCTCGGCCTTCCCGACGAGTCGATCACCGAGATCGGTTGGGACGATCTCGATCGAACGCCGGCTGATCACCTCACGTCGTTGTGGATCCCCCGGCTTCGGACGCCGCTCGCCTCGTCGATTGTTTCGCTCGAGGAGATCATGCGCTCCCTCCGGGCGGAATGCCCGTGGGATCGTGAGCAGACGCACGTCTCGCTTGCTCCGTACGCGACCGAGGAGGCCGCGGAGTTCGTCGAAGCGGTGCAGTCGTTGATCGAGAGTGGAAACGGGAACCTGGACGACGCTTCGGATGCGGCGATCGATCATTTGGCCGACGAGCTCGGTGACCTCGTGTTCCAGGTCGTGTTCCACGCCTGTCTCGCGGCCGAGCGGGGCTGGTTCACGCTCACCGACGTGCTCGACGGGCTCGCCGCGAAGCTCGTCCGCCGCCACCCTCACGTGTTCACGCCCGTTGGGGCGTCACCAGACGAGTGGCGAGCGGACACGGCCGAAGAGGTCCGCCGCAACTGGCAGGCGATCAAGAGCGGCGAGCGGTCCGATCCCCGCGCGTTCCTCCCCGAACGCTGAGCTGCCTGATTGGCTCAATTCACCGAATACACGTTCGACTGATCTCAAAGATGAGCGAATGAACGTTCGATCACTTCCACGGAATTGCTTCGATTGTCGGACACCTGGTTCTTCAAGTCGGCCTATCCGCGCTCGATTACGCTCGACCACCTACGGTGTTCCCACCTTGGCCGGGGTCCGACCTTTTCGGGACGTCCTTCTGGCCGTGGGCTGCACCCGCCCTTTTCGTTCACTTCCCCGAGGGTCATCTTCATGAGCAGGATCGAAACCGTTGTCGGTCGTCAGGTTCTCGACAGCCGGGGAAACCCGACCGTTGAAGTCGAGGTCGTCCTCGAGTCCGGTGCGCGTGGACGTGCCATCGTGCCGTCCGGTGCATCGACCGGTGAACATGAAGCGGTCGAGCTCCGCGATGGCGGTAGTGCGTATCTGGGCAAGGGAGTGCTCAAGGCGACCGCGGCCGTCAACGGCGAGATCGCCGACCTGTTGATCGGCCACGACGGGCTGGACCAGCGGATCATCGACGCTGCGATGATCGAGCTCGACGGCACGCACAACAAGGCGCGACTCGGCGCGAACGCGATCCTTGGAACATCGCTCGCTGTCGCGAAGGCGGCTGCCGACGAGATCGACCTTCCCCTGTATAGGGCGATCGGCGGGCCGAACGCCCACGTGCTGCCGGTGCCGATGCTCAACGTCGTCAACGGCGGTGTCCACGCTGACAACACCATTGATATGCAGGAGTTCATGGTGATGCCGGTTGGCGCGGCGAGCTTTTCGGAAGCGTTGCGCTGGGGCGTCGAGACGTATCACACCCTCAAGAAACTGCTCCATGATCGCGGACTGTCCACGGCGGTCGGCGACGAAGGCGGCTTCGCGCCGAACCTTGCCAGCAATGAAGATGCCATCAAGATCTTGATGGAGGCAATCGAGAAGGCCGGCTTCGTCCCAGGGGAGCAGATTGCGATCGCCCTCGATCCGGCCATGAGCGAGCTCTTCCGTGACGGGAAGTACCACCTCGCCGGCGAAGGGCGCTCGCTCACGTCCGACGAGATGGTCGGCTATTGGGCCGAGCTCGCCGGAAAGTACCCGATCGTCTCCGTCGAAGACGGCATGGCTGAGGATGACTGGGACGGTTGGACGGCGCTCACTCGTGCGCTTTCTGGTCGGATCCAACTCGTCGGCGACGATCTCTTCGTGACGAATTCCGAACGCCTCCAGATGGGCATCGATCGCAAGGTCGCCAACTCGATTCTCGTGAAGGTCAACCAGATCGGTTCGTTGACGGAGACGCTCGATGCGGTGTCCCTCGCCACCCGTAACGCCTACTCGGCCGTGATGTCGCACCGCTCCGGAGAGACCGAGGACTCAACGATCGCCGACCTCGCAGTCGCCACGAACTGCGGCCAGATCAAGACCGGCGCCCCCGCCCGTTCAGATCGCGTGGCCAAGTACAACCAGTTGCTCCGTATCGAGGAGGAACTCGGTGAGGCCGCCCGATTCTGGGGGCGTGACGCATTGGCTCCCCGCGGCGCGATGCGCAGCGTCTGAGCCGGGGCATCCGCATGTCATCTCTGCTTTCTCCTCGTGCCGCCCGCACCCTCGTCGGAGTCCTCGTCCTTCCTGCGCTTGTCCTACTGCTGGTCGTCCTCGGTGTTCTTCCGGTGCGGGCCGCGGCGACCCAGCGCAGTGAGATGAACAGCTCCACGGCCCGCCTCACCCTCCTCACCGAGAAGAATCGGGACCTTCGCGAGCGGATTCGCCTGCTGCGGACCGATGACGAGATCAAGCGCATCGCCCGCGAGCAATACGCCATGGTCCCGCCGGGGCAGAAGTTGCTGGTGATCCCTGGCCTCGGTGACGGTGGCCGCAGCCTCACCACCTCGTCGGGGGCGACGCTCGACCGGGTTCCGAACGTTCCCGTCGAGCGCCAAGACTCGTCGTTCTGGCAAACGCTGCACGACTTCGCCCGCTTGATGAACCTCGTCTGAGGCGTTCGGCTCCGAGAGGAACGCGCTGTCTCGTCTCAGAGTCTGTGACGGTGGGCACCGGTCCCGCGACCGGTGCTAGAACGAGTGCTGTCTTCGTCACCTAGCACCAGGGGTTCCCACGTGAACGTTTCCATCACCGTCAACGGTCAACTGCAGAGCCACGACGTCGAGCCTCGGACTTTGCTCGTCCACTACATCCGGGAGAACTGCGGACTCACCGGGACCAACGTCGGCTGTGACACGTCCTCGTGCGGCGCATGCACCATCCACCTCGACGGTGAGGCGGTCAAGTCGTGCACGATCCTTGCCGTGCAGGCCGATGGCGGCGTTATCGGCACCATCGAAGGGCTGGCCAAAGACGGTGTCATGCACCCGATGCAGGAGTCGTTCCGCGAAAATCACGGACTGCAGTGCGGCTACTGCACCCCCGGGATGGTCATGGCCGCGATCTCCCTCCTCGACGAGAACCCGAACCCCACCGAGCGTGATGTGCGGATCGGGCTCGAGGGCAACCTGTGTCGCTGCACGGGCTACCACAACATCGTCAAAGCTGTCCTCGCCGTCGCCGAGAAGTCCAACGCCTGAGTCGGTCCGTCCACGACGTCCGGAGAACCGACACAGCGATGCCGGCCTCGGTGTCCACCGTCTGAAAAACCCTTCGCGTCGCGGTTGCCCCATGAACCGCTGCTTCGTCACCTGTCTCACCACCGAACCGCTACCCAGGAGTGCCCGATGATTCCCGCCGCTTTTGACTACGTCCGAGTCGACTCGGCCGATGCTGCCGTCGCCGCCCTCGTCGAACACGGCGAGGACGCCAAGATCCTCGCGGGCGGGCACTCACTCGTACCGCTGCTCAAGCTGCGTCTTGCGTCGCCATCTGTGCTCGTCGACGTCGGCCGCGTCAAGGACCTGTCGTTCATTCGAGATGCCGGCGACCACATCGCGATCGGCGCGATGACCCGTCACCGCGCCGTCGAGACATCGACAGTGCTCGCCGAACACGTTGCGCTGCTTCCCCTGGTGGCCCGCGAGGTCGGCGATCCACAGGTTCGCCACCGCGGCACCATCGGCGGGTCGATCGCCCACGCCGATCCCGCGTCCGATCTTCCGGGGGCGATGCTGGCGTTGAACGCGACGCTGGTGGCGAGGGGACCCAAGGGTGAGCGCACGATCGCCGCCGCCGACTTCTTCCGGGGCTTCCTGACCACTGCGTTGGCAGCCGATGAACTGCTCACGGAGATCCGGGTGCCGAAGATCACCGGGGCCAAGGCGAACTATCAGAAGTTCAACCGTCGCGCCCAGGACTGGGCGATCGTCGGGGTGGCGGCCTGGAAGTTGAACGGCGCCTGCGGCGTCGGCTTGGTCAACATGGGCTCGTCGCCGGTGAAGGCCGGCTCGGTTGAAGCGGCAGTGAACAGCGGCGCTTCTGCCGCCGACGCCGCGGCGTCCGCCGCCGACGGCACCGAGCCGCCGTCCGATCTCAACGCCTCCGTGGAGTACCGCCAGCACCTGGCGCGCGTGTTGACCCGCCGCGCTCTCGAGGCCTGCGGGGCGTAGGGCTTCCCACGAATTCTGTGGCGAGTCGGCGCCAATCCGCGCGAACGTCCTGGGGCGAGCGTTGTGCCTCGACCTGCTGGGACCCCGAGGCACGGGTTCGCTACGGTTCGCTTCGTGCTTCCGTACAACCCGTTCAGCTCTGTGCGACCGGACCGCTGGTCGATCGGCCTGCGTCCGGTCGCACTCGACGAATGGCTTGTGCGTGACGGTGATCTCGATGCTCAACTGGCCGAGAAGCAGCGTCTCCTCGCTATCGCCCACGGGGCATGCGTGGCTTCGATTGGCGGAGCGGCCGTGGAGGAGGCGTGCACCGAGGCGGCTGAGCTGATCGGGGCCGAAATCGGCGCGTCGACGGTGCATCTCGGTCGCGGAATCGCGTCACTCGAGGCCGTGGCGCGGTTGGTCGCCGAGGATCTCGTGATCATGATGCCGCCGACGGAGGACCCCGACGCCGGCTACGTACTTGGCGCTGCGGTGCTGTGCTTTCCGACTCGATGGCTCCTGGCGGACAAGATCGGACGCCCGATGCGGTCGATCCACGGGCCGGTCCCCGGGTACGAATCGCAGATCGGCCGGTCGACGAATCGGGTCTTCGATGCCCTCGATAGTCGTGTGGTCACGCGGGCGAACTGGTCGCTGCTCGACTCGGGCGAGCTCCATCAGCCGAGTGGACGCCATACCGTCGCCGATGACCCGACGCTGAGTCGGGCGAACGCGGCCGAGCGGGTGTGGGTTCGTACGGAACGCCAGACCTTGCGCCGGCTGCCCCGAACGGGCGCGGTCCTCTTCACGATCCGGGTCTTCCAATGCCGGCTCGACGAACTCCAGTCGACGCTCCACCGGCCCTTGCTCGACGCCCTCGAACGGGTGCATGACGATATGCGCACGTATAAAGGCTTGGCCGTGCTCGACCAGGCAGTGCGCGGTTGGCTGCGTGACCGGCGCAGTGACGCGGCCGCGTCAGGCGGTGTCGATGCGAGACAGCAGGCGACGACCGAGCGCCAGGCCGAGAGCGCACGCAACAGTCGCACCGATCACGGCGCCGAGGGACGAAGTGGCGAACTTGATCCTGACATCGGCATTGTCGGAGAACGAGCGAAGCAACGACGACGTGTAGGTCCGGACGGCGACGCGTGACAGGCCGGTGCCCGCCTGTCCGATCGAGCCTTCCCACAACAGGATGTAGCCGAGACCCCACGCCAGCGAGCGGGTGGTCCGCAGTCCGAGTGCGACGAAGAGCGCGGAATAGGCGAGCACCCCGAGCGCGGAACTGAGGGCCGTGCCGACGACGAACGACGATCCGACTCTCGCGAGGGCACTGGCGACGACCAGGGGGACGGTCGCGAACACGAAACCGGTGAGCGACGCCGTGATCCAGGAGCTGAGCACCAGGCTCCACCGCGAGATCGGCCGCAGCCACAGGTGGACGAGCGTGCCGTCCTCGTTCGGATCGCCGAGAGCGGCCGACCCGAACACGAGACTGACGATCGGCACGAGCCCGGCGAGCCCGACGCTGCGGATGAGTTGGAACGCGGCAGTCGGCGGATCGTCGGCGCCGGCAGTGATCGCCGCCAGTAGCACGACGACCGCGCCGAGAGCGCCGAGCGCCCAGACGCGGCCGCGGGTGAGCAGCAATCGCCGCTGCATGCTCACCAGGGTGACGATCTCGCCGAACACGTCGCTCACCACCTCCGGCTGACGAGGTAGCGGAACACCGATTCGAGGTCCTCGTCGAGTGGTTCGATCGCCTCGACCCGTGCGTTCACCGATTGGGCCACCGGGAGCACGGCGCTTCGAAACGCCGCGACGTCGGTCACGTCGACGATGAGTCCGTCATCGTCGACCCGGGCGCCGACCACACCACCGGTGGCGAGGAGGGCGCCGGCCAAGGCCCGAGCCGGGGTGGCGACAATCCGCACCTGGTGCGGCCGGTCGTCCATCAGCGCGCGGATGGTGTGGAAGTCGCCTTCGGCGGCAAGGCGGCCCTCGGCAATCACGATCACTCGCGAGCCGAACCGTTCGACCTCCTCGAGGATGTGACTGGTGATCACGACGGTCCGCCCCTGTTCACCGAGCGTCGAGAACAACTCGATCATGCGGAGGCGCTGTCGGGGATCGAGTCCATTGAGCGGTTCGTCGAGAACGACCAACTTCGGACGGTGGACAATCGCAGCTGCGATCTTCACCCGCTGGCGCATGCCTTTTGAGTACATCCGCAATGGACGGGTGTCGGCGGGGTCGAGCTCGACCTCGGTGAGAGCGTCGGCCGCCGATGTGTCGGATGCTTCGAGCCCGCTGAGCGAAGCCATGGCTCGCACGAAGTCGCGGGCCGTCATGGGCTCGAAGACACTGTCCTGCTGAGGCACGAGTCCGATGTGGCGATAGAGCTCAGGTTGGCCGCGGGGAGGGTACCCGAGGACAGTGATCGAGCCCTTGGAGGGTGTCGTAAGTCCACAGAGCAACCTCATGACGGTCGACTTCCCCGCGCCGTTCGGGCCGAGCAGGGCGGTGACGCCCGGCCAAACGGAAAAGCTGACATCGGACACGGCGACGACCGCGCCGAACCACTTGGACACGTTGTCGAATGTGATCGTGGGGGCGACTTCCTCAGCCCCTAGTTCGACCGTCAACGCGTGACCTCCAGGCTGCGATAGCGCCAAAGCACGACACTGCCGAACAGCGATGCCCAGCCCAGCAACACGACACCGAGGAGCACCGTGGGGATCGACGGGTGATCGCCGGCGTTGCCGAACACCCGCCGGACGGACTCGAAAGGCACCGTGAAGACATTCAGCAGGATGGCGTTGTGGTTATCGGTCGAGTGGAACAACGCCGAGGACACAGCGCCACCGACAACGAAGACCAGCACAATGGTCGACGACGCGAACCCCTTGCGATCGGTCAGTGATGAGGCGGCGAGCGCGAGAAGGGCGAAGAAGATGGCGAGCATCAGCCCGCATCCGATGATCCTCACGATCGTGACGCCGAGCTCACCCGACGAGGGTCCCTGGCCCTGCAGCGATCTCCCGACGACCATGAGCAGGGGAGGAAATAGCGTGACGAAGCACAGTGCACCGGCGACCGCGATGAACTTGGCAACGAGGTACGTCGTTCGCGTGAGTGGCGAGGACAGGTAGACCCCCATGACGCGGAAGCGGCGGTCAGGGCAGAGTGCTTCGGGCGCGGCAAACGCGATGAACAGCAGAATGGCCGAGATCACGAACCCGTAGTACTCCCAGACCTGAGGGATGTTCGCGGCCGAGATCTGCTTGGGCACGATCACGCCGATGCCGATGAACACGATCGCCGGGAGGTACGCGATGCCAACGACGATGAACGGCAGCGCCTTCGCCCGGGCCCCGCGGCGAAGCCCGAGGATCCGTCCGAAGGTATACCGCACCGTGGTGCGCACTGCCCCCGCGGAACCGGTCCGTTCACCCTCGAAGTGCCGATAGCCGCGATCGTGAATGCGAGTGTCACCCGACGTGCCCGGTGCACCGGTTGTCATCGGTTCGTCTCCGGCAGCCCTGGTCCGAGGTCGGCGCTCGCTTCCAGGAAGGCATCAGCGAGCGTGCGGCGTGATCGGGAGAGGGAGCGCACCGGCGCGCCCGCCAGCACGAGTGCGTCGCGGAGGCGATCGAACGTTGCGTCGTCGGCATACGCGACGCGCACGACGGATCCCGACGTTGCGACGACCCCGAGCCCGCTGGCGGTGAGTACACCCGTCACACGGGCGAGCCACGCGGCAGAGCCGTCCGGGCTGGCCAGATCCACCGAGATCTCGTTCCCCTTCTCCTGGAGATCGGACATCACGGCATCGGTCGTGGCCCGCCCGTTGGCCAGGATCACGACGTTCTCGCACGTGCGCTCGACCTCCTCCAGGAGATGCGAGGAGACCACGACGTTGAGCCCCAGCACCGTCCCGCATCGGCGGATCAGTGCGAGCATCTGCTCGCGCTGCACCGGATCGAGACCGTTCGTCGGTTCGTCGAGGAGTACGAGCGACGGGTCGTGGACGATGGCTTGGGCCAGCTTGACGCGCTGCTTCTGGCCCGTCGACATCGTGCCGATGGGCCGGAACCGCTCCTCTCCGAGACCAACCTCGAAGAGCGCGTCGCTTGCCCGTCCGATCGCTGCCCGGCTGGGAATCCCGTGGAGCTCGGCAACGTGTCGCACGAAGTCATGGGCACGGGAGTCGACGGGGAGCGCGTCGTGCTCGGGCGAATAGCCGATGCGGGCTCTGACCTCGGGGCCCTGGCGGATCGGGTCGAGGCCGAACACCTGCAGCTGTCCTTCGTCACCTTCGTGGAACCCGAGGACCATGCCGAAGAACGTCGTCTTCCCCGCTCCGTTGGCGCCGAGCAGACCGGTCACGCCTTTGCCGATGTGGAAGCTGGCGCCGTCGAGAACGGTGTTCGCGCCCCACCGCTTGACCAGACCGGCGGCCGTGATGACTCCGGCGTACGCCGCAGTGATGCGGGGTATCGGCTCGCCGATTGATGGGCCGCCCGTGCCGTCGCCACCCATGGGCGTCAGCGTAGGCCCTCACGTTGGAGGCATCCGCCGGTGAACGGGTAAGACTGCTCCGATGGTCCCGCACCCCTTCTACAGCCCCGAGCACCTCGAGTACCGCCGAGTCCTCGATCAGTTCGTTGCGAAGGAAGTCGCACCCTTCGCGCACCAGTGGGACGAGGCCGAGGAGTTCCCTCGCGAGCTCTACCCGAAGATGGGCGAGCTCGGCATGCTCGGCGCCGGTTTTGCGGAAGAAGTCGGCGGGATCGGAACGGACGCGTTCCTTCGCGTGATCATCCAACAGGCCCTGGCCATGGGCGGTTCGGGTGGCGTCTCCGCGGGCCTGATCTCGTCGTACATCTCGATGCCGGTGGTCGCCCACTACGGGACCGATGAGCAGAAGAAGATCCTCCCCGAGGTGCTCGCCGGACGCAAGATTGCCGCGCTGGCCGTGACCGAGCCGAGCGGGGGCTCTGATGTTGCCGGGTTGCAGACCACTGCACGAAGGGACGGCGACCACTACGTGGTGAATGGCTCCAAGACGTTCATCACGAGTGGTATGCGCGCCGATTGGATCACGACTGCGGTGCGCACCGGGGGCCCCGGGCGTGGCGGCATCTCGGTGCTCCTCGTCCCGGGTGACGCACCGGGCCTCACGCGGACCCCGCTCAAGAAGATGGGCTGGTGGTCGAGCGACACGGCAACGCTGTACTTCGACGACTGCATCGTTGCCGTGGCAAACCTGATCGGCGCCGAGAACGACGGATGGGCCGCGATCATGGGCAACTTCAACTACGAGCGGCTCGATCTGATCGCGCAGTCGCTCGCGTTCGCCCAGCTCTGCATCAACGAATCCATAGGCTACGCCCGCACACGAGAGACGTTCGGCAAGCCGCTCATCAGCAACCAGGTGATCCGTCACAAGATCGTCGACATGAGCAGGAAGGTGAACTCCTGCCAGGCCTGGATGGAGTCGCTCGCCTGGCAGCTCAACAACGGCGCCAGTCCCGCCGGCGAGATTGCCCAGTGCAAGGTCGAGGCGACCACTGCCTTCGAGTACTGCGCCCGCGAGGCGGTACAGATCTTCGGCGGCGCCGGGTACCTCCGTGGAGCAGTCGTGGAGCGTCTGTACCGGGAGGTCCGGGTGCAGGCAATCGGCGGTGGGAGCGAAGAGATCCTCAAGGACCTGGCGGGCAAGCAACTCGGACTGTGACCGCCGTTTGCAAATAGGGCCGCAAACAGCGCAACAGTGGAGGGGGAGGGGGAACCGATGAATCACGAACACGTCCGCGACGTGCTCGACCGGACGGCGACGCGTCCGCTCGTGCAGCGATTGCTGTCCGAGGAACCTGACGCCGACGAGCGCGAGGAGATCGAGCGCACGCTGATCGCGCTCGACGACGTTCGTGCGGTCCTGCCTCTCCAGGGCGCGGGGGAGAACCCGTCGCTCTCGCCGATCGTGCGCATCAGTGCGCTGAACGTGATCACCTCCATGCTCGGAGCCACGGTTCTGCCGATCCGGGAGTGGTTCTCGAGCACCGATCCCGCACTTCGCTTTGCCGCAGCAAGCGTCCTCCCGCATCGTGAGTTCGCCGATCTCGTCCGTCCGGTGCTCGCCAACCCCCGGCATCCGATGCTGGCTCGGGTGCTCGGGTCGATGGACATCGGCTTCGAAGAGGGGCACTGGCAGGGCCTGAAGATCCGGTCGCTCGGTCACGCCGACCCCGCGGTTCGAGGTGCGGCGGCAAGCGCCCTGCTGTGGGACGAACCCCTGGCCGCCCACGATGCGCTGCTCGCAGCCACTCGCGACATCGACATCGACGTCGCCATCGAGGCGGTTTCGACGCTCATGTACTACCCGACCTCTGAGGTCGTCGGTGGACTCCGCTGCGTGGCCGAGTCTCCGAACGAGTTCCTCGCTGCTTCGGCCACCGTTGCGCTCCAACGGGTGCTCGCCGACATTGCCGAGGCGGTTGATGCGGCGCCGGGCTCGGCGCACGTCCGACGCTGGCGCGAGCTGCTGAGCGACTCGGCCGCCCTTGAACCGTCTTGCCGTCTCGAATCACCCGATGCCCCGGGGCTGCCGGAGAACCATGTCGTCTCCGTGATCGCTGCCCCGGATCAACCGTTGGTCACGTGGGATCGTGATCTCGAGTGCTCCCTCCTCGACCCGAACGGCGCATGGGAGGGAAAGTTCGCGCGCATACGACATCTCGATGGCGAGTCCGTAGCGCTTGCCGATCGTCCGCGAGTACTCGACGTGCTCTGCCACCATGCCGATCCCGAGGTCCGCAGCGGGGCTGCAGCCCACATCGCCCGCTGGGCCGGTGGCGCCGAGGCATTGTTGGAGCTGCTCGACGACCCGATGATCACGGTGTCGAAGGCAGCGATGCACGCGCTCTACGACGTCCCTGACGAGAGTCGGTGTCGGGGCGCCATCTGCGATCGTGCGTGGCACGCCGTCGTCGACGGGACAAGGGTCGGCACACGCTTGGGCGAGGCACTGCGGACGTTCGTCCGCCACGGTGACACGTTCGGACCGGACGAAGTCACTCGACGACTCGTCTCGCTGCTCGACGACCCTCGCGAGAGCGCCCGCACCGCCGCCCTCGAGCATCTCGCGGGTCGCGCTGCCGTCGACGAGCTCACCGCGCAGATGCATCGGCTCGTCGAAGCTCCGGAGGTCACGTGGGCGGTGCACGGGACGCTTCTCGACGCCGCCCATCGCCATGGCATCTCCGTCGACCGCTCGACGCTTCTCCATCTGGTGAACGTCGACCACGCGTGGCTCAGCGGCAGTGCGGCCCGGCTGCTTCCGCCCGGTTGAACCCGATCCTGCGCAAGACTCTTCCCGTGATGTCCAGTACCCCCGCGACAGCCCCGCTCGTACCTGCATCCGTCGATGAGGTGATGGAGGGACTTCGCAGCCACGGCTACCTCCCCGATGAGGGTCTCGCCACGGTCATCTTCCTGGCGATGGTGCTGCGTCGCCCCTTGCTCCTCGAAGGCGAGGCCGGCGTCGGCAAGACGGAGGTCGCCAAAGTGCTCTCGCGCTGGACCGGGGGCGAACTGCTCCGTCTCCAGTGCTACGAGGGCATCGACCTCGCCCAGGCCGTCTACGAGTGGGACTACTCCCGCCAGCTCCTGCATCTCCGGGCCGCCGAGGTCACTGGCACGGCGGCAGACGAGGACGACCTGTACTCCGAGCGCTTCCTCGTGCGTCGTCCTCTGCTTCGGGCGATCGCCCACGGCGACGGTCCCGTGCCGGTTCTGCTCATCGACGAGGTGGACCGGGCCGACGACGAGTTCGAGGCGTTCCTTCTCGAAGTGCTCAGCGACTACTCGATCACCGTGCCGGAGCTCGGCACGTTCACGGCGACGGTGCCACCGTTGGTGATTCTCACCTCGAACCGCACCCGCGACGTTCACGACGCGCTGAAGCGCCGATGCCTCTACCACTGGGTCGAGCATCCCGGCTTCGAGCGAGAAGTCGAGATCGTCCGTCTCCGGGCGCCGGGAGTGGAAGAGGGCCTCGCCCGACAGGTCGCTGCCGCGGTGGAGCGCATGCGCGGCCTGGAGCTCTTCAAACCGCCCGGAGTCGCGGAGACGATCGACTGGACGCAGGCGCTCTCCGCGCTCGGAAGGACTGCACTCGACGAGCGTTCGGTCGAGGCCACGTTGGGCACCGTGCTGAAGTATCGCGAGGACGCCGACAAGGTTCGCCACCACGGCGTGGCCGATCTCGTGCGCGGGGCGATCCTCCGCGGGTCGTGAGCGTTGCGCAGGTGAGGGGCGGTGAACGGGGTGTCTGACGGCTCGCTCCCGCAGGTTTCCCTGGGGATGGCCGACGTCCTTGCCCTTCTGGATCAATCGGGTGCACGACCCGGGGTAAAGCCCGACCTCGTCCGCGGGCGGGGTTCGAGACCGGCCGATGCCGACCTGACCGGGCCCTTTCGAATGGCGGTCACGTTCGCAGTCGTCCTGCGACGCGCCGGGCTTGGCGTCCCGGTCGGTTCGGTGATCACCTTTGCCGAGGCGTTGGGCGCGGTCGGAATCGAGCGACGCATCGCGGTCTATTGGGCGGGACGCGGTGTCCTCGTCCGCCGCCCCGAGGACATCGACCTGTTCGATCGTGTCTTTGCCGCGTTCTGGCTCGGGCAGGTCGGTGGAACGTCGCCGGTCCCGATCGAGGAGCGGGTCCAGATCGCGTTCGACGCCGACGAGGAGCCGGGCGATGGCGACGACGCACCTCCGACGGAGGAACCGGCCGGAGAGACCATCGCGGTGCGGTTCAGCGCCATGGAAACCTTGCGACAGAAGGACTTTGCCGACTACACGCCGGCCGAGTTCGACGAGGCCCGTCGACTCATGGCGGCACTCCGTTTCGCTGAATCGACGCGACGAAGCCGACGGCTGAAGTCCGCAAAACTAGGCGTACATACGAGTTACCCGGATCTTCGTCGAACCGTGAGGCAGGCCTTGCGCACCGATGGCGTGCCGATGCAGCGCCGCTACCGCGAACTGTCGGAACGTCCGCGTCGCATCGTCTTCCTGTGCGATGTGAGCGGTTCGATGGAGTCGTACTCGCGAGCGCTGCTGCGCTTCTGTCAGGCGGCAGTGGTCGGTCGCGGACGAGTGGAGGCGTTCGCCATGGGCACGCGGCTCACGCGGCTCACCAAGGAACTGACCTCGCGCGACCCCGACCTCGCCCTCGCGAAAGCGGCCGCCCGAGTTGTCGACTGGTCCGGAGGAACGCGTCTGGGGGAGGGGTTGCGAGCATTCAACGACCAGTGGGGCGTTCGCGGCATGGCTCGGGGTTCGATCATCGTGGTGCTCTCCGATGGCTGGGACCGGGGCGACCCGGAACTGCTGGGCGAGCAGATGGGGCGTCTGCACCGCATCGCCCACCAGGTCGTGTGGGTCAACCCACTGAAGGCCTCACCCGGCTATGCGCCGCTGGCACGCGGAATGGCTGCCGCCTTACCGCATGTCGACGTGTTCCTCGAAGGCCACTCGCTGGCATCGCTCGAAACCCTCGCCGCAGCGCTGCGGGCCTAGACGGAGGGCGCTTCGATCAATTGCGACGCAATAGAGGTACCGCCGACCGAAGCGCAACCGGCGACCACGGCCACCACTACGACCGGCTGACCGTCGACAGACGCCGTCGGGCGGCGCAGAGAGCGCGGAATGCGCCGTCCGCTCACGCCCGGGTCGGCCGCTCCGGAAGTTCCAACGAGTGTGGTCACCGCGTGGGGCAAAGGGACCACGACGTCTCCGGGCACAACGCGCCGACGACCGTGTACCGTCCTCGCATGGCGAGAGCAACGCGGTTGTCCTGGTTCACCCGGTCCGGCGCAGTGGTATGTGCGCTGAGCTTGATCGTTGCGTGTGGCTCGAGCACAACCAGTCCGTCCGGCGAGTCACCGGAAACGGTGGCCCCGGTGCGGACATCTGCGACGACCGCGTTGGTCGCCGGACTTGACCTGCAAGGGCCTCCCACCGGCACCGCACCGCCCAGACGGGCACCGAGACCCGTCTTCACCGGGGAAGCGGCAGTTGTCGAGAGAGCGCTCCGTGACTTGCTGGACGCCTACAACCGAAGAGACGCAGACTTCGTGGACGCGCGTACTCCCGTCAAGAAGGGTACACGGGCCGAGCTGATCAAGTTCATGGACGCGTATCGGATCGTGCTCTATCGGATCAACAACATCGTCGTTACGGGAAACACCGCCACCATCGACTACGAGAACGCGATCGTCGGTCGCAATCTGAAGACCGATGTCACCACGTTGCTCGCGCAGCATGAAGTATGGGGGAAGGTGTCCATAGGCTGGGTCTTCGAGTCGGGTGGTTCTTCACAGCCCGGCATCCCTCAAGACCTTGCCACCGTCGCAGTCACCCTGCGAGACGACGGCCAGATCGTCGTTCCGACCCCGTTGCCGCCAGGCGAGTTCGCGTTCTCGATGAAGAACATCGGTTCCAACACCAAGGGAGTCTTCATCCTCGGCATCCCCGCCGACCTCGACGTCCCCTCCCTCATCGAACGGACCGACAAGTCCACCACTCCGGGCTTCCCCGAGAACGTCCTCGAGATGGGCGCCACCACCGACATCCCCGCCGGGAGCACCGGTGCCATGGTGTTCAACGCAGAACTCCCGAAGGGCCGCTACCTCCTCCTCACCCGGATCACCAGCAGCTCGGGCGAGATGACGCTGCTCCCCAAGGAGTACGCCGAGTTCACGGTCCAGTAGCCACTCCCCGCAGACGCGTTCCTGCGGCAGAGTCGTGCCATGAAGCGCTGTACCGAATGGGTGATACTTGACCGAAGTTGCCCGAAGCCGGAATGACCATGATCACGGTGCCTGTCGTCGTCGAGCGATGTTCGAACGAACGACGAGCGAGGCCGAAATCGACCATCGCATCGCTGCATTCGACGCGATGGCCCTTTTCGCACTACGCCGAAAATCGTTGTCGTGCGGGAACGAGCGGGCCGCCCAGCAGCACGGCCGAGGCTCAAGATCTCGGCGATCTGCCGAAGCAATGGCGCGGCGCCGGCAACCGCAACGTCGACGACTTCGCGGCCACCGGCATAACGATTGCCAACCCTTGGATCGATCTTTGAGGACGGACGTGATGTCACCGGGGCATCACCCGCCCACAACCGCATGACGGTGCCGAACAAGACGAGCGGTCGATGCGTTCTGTCTACCCTCGGTAGTCGAGGACCTGCTCGGGCAGCGCCATGCCACCGGCAAGATCGATGCCGTGAACCGCGAGCAGATGGCGGCGGAACCATTGGTCGAATTCGGCGTCGGATGTGGCGAGGCCGAGTACGGCGTCGGACAGGTTCGGCGACTCGAACAGCACCACTGCCATCTCCCCGCCCGGGGTTGACTGGATCCACACTGACTCGCGCGTGATGCCGTGGCGACGCCGAGACACGACGTGATCGTCGCGGCGGTCTCCGGTCCAGCACGCGTGCATCGCTTCACGGTCTGCGTCGGTTGTACCTGGCAGCAGCGGTGCCGCAAAGCAAACGGTCTGGATAGGTGCGGTGTTGCTGGAAATGCTGGTCGTGGACATGTCGGACTCCTCCGTGTTGGGTGCGGTGTCGCCGGAATGACGACGACATCACTCTGCGGGGAACCAGCCCGTTCGACCATCCCGGGAGATCTGGGATATTCCGCGCACCTGGATGGACTCGAGTTCGACCCGTGGACAAGATGACAGGGTGACGAACTGGGTTGGCGATCAGCTGATCGCCGAGATCGAGCGCCTCGGCGCACGGGGCCTTCCCTACGACGAACTCCACCGCGAACTTTCGGCCCGGATCCGCCGGGCGATGCCCGTCGACGCGGCGTGTTGGCACGGCCTCGATCCCGACACGCGACTACTCACCACGGCCAATCCCGTCGAGCTGCTCGAGCGAAGATTCCTCACTCGCGAGACCGAGGTGCTCGCCGCCGGGGCCGTTGTCGCGAGCGAGTACCAGCGACCTGACTTCAACACCTTCGTGAACATCGCCGGGCGGCGAGCCCCCGTCGCCATCTTGAGCGAGACGACGCGCGGCAAGCCCGAGCGCAGCGCCCGGTATCGCGATTTCCTTGCACCGATCGGTACACCGTTCGAGATGCGCGCGGCCATGGTGACGAAGCGCCGCGCCTGGGGCTGCGTCGTCCTTCACCGATCCGAAGCGAGTGGCGACTTCCGTCCAGAGGAAGCGCGCCTCATGGCCCGGGCCTCTCGACCGATCGCCGAAGCGCTGCGCCAATCGCTGCGCTTCGACGCTGCGCGGCGACCGGAGTCCGAACGAGCCCCCGGTCTACTCGTGCTCGATGCGGCCGATGATGTCGAACTCATCACTCCCCCCACTGAGGCGTTGCTGGGACCGATGCTCGCGGCGGAATCTGTCGTCCGTTCGGTGCCGGTGTCCGTCCTGACCTTGGCCGCCGACGCTCGCCGTCGTGGCCGTTCGGGCCAAGCGCCCGTCCCGTTGCATGTGCCGACCACGGCCGGATGGATAACGCTTCATGCCTCGCTTCCCGACGGCGGTCGCTCGGGCCGGGTTGCCGTTGTCGTCCAACAGGCATCCCACGAGCACGTGTCTCCGCTCCGCCTTGAGACGTTCGGGCTCACTGCACGCGAGCGCGAGATCGCGTCCAAGGTGGCCCGCGGCCACGACACGTCAACCATCGCCGAGGAGCTCTTCATCTCGCCCTGGACGGTCCAGGATCACCTCAAGTCCATATTCGACAAGACCGGCACCCGGAGCCGCCGCGAACTCCGCACGCAAGTCTTCTTCCACGACCACCTTCCCGCCATCGCCCAGCGCCGCACACTCGACGCCTGTGGCCACCTCGACGACCCACCGGACTCGCCCCACGGGCCCTGAGCGGACTTGGAGGGACGGCGAACGAGTGTGGGCGAGCGATCTTGCCGAGAGCGACAGACTCCGGGGCTATTTTGCGCGCGATTCCATTCCGTTTCCCGGTCAGAGCGACCCTCACAACGGCACTGAGCTGGTCGAACGCGCCGTTCCGCCGTCGAGAAGGAGTATCCACCACCCGCTGGCATCACTGGAGTACATGAAATACTCTGAAATACATGCAAAGACATGGAGTGATGTCCCGAACCGACCTTCTTGCCGCCGGCGTCAGCTCGAACGAGATCCAGCGCCTCGTCCGGGGCCGCCGCTGGACGAGGCTGCGGACCGGCATCTACGCCACGACGCCGAAGACCGTGCGCGAACCCTGGCTGCTCACGTTCGCCGGCGAACTCTGCTGGGGCGGTGAACATGCCGCGATGTCCCACCGGGCGGCCGCATTCCTCTACGGACTCGACGGCTTCCTCACGCCGGGAACACCGGACATCATCGTCCCGGCGTCATCGGCTTGCCGCGGTGCACATGTGCACCGCACCCAGTTCGCGCTGCCGATTGTCACGCTGTTCGACCTCCCGGTGGTCACGCCGGAGGTGTGCATCACCCAACTGGGTCACGTCGTGAGTGAGAACGCGGTGGAGGCGGCGCTCGAGTCTGCGCTTCGCCACGGTCTGACCACCGTTGCCCGGCTGCGCGCCTTCGTGGACGGCCCGCTCGGCCGCATCGACGGCGGGAAGGTGCTGCGCTCCATCGTTCGCCGCAGGCCTGCCGACCTGACGCCAACCGCGACCTACCTCGAGACATCGGTGGTTCAGATCCTGCGCTCGTTCGGATGCCGTTCAGTGGAGCGTCACGCTCGGGTCGACGGCATCGCGCTCTCGCTGGTCGCGCGCAAACGACACGTTGCGGTTTCCTGCGGCCCGGGGTCGCGGCGAGTGCTCCGTGACCACGAGCGCGCGCTCCTGCTCGATAGCGGATGGACTGTCGTCGAGGTGACCCAGGCCGAGTTTCTCGCCGACGAGCAGGCGGTAGCGGAATCGGTCCGCACCGCAATCGTGACCGCCGCCCGGCAGTCGGCGCGTCAGCGTCGCCTCAGCCGACGGGCCGAACTGCCTCCCCGTGGCCGTTCTCGTGGCCCTGCAGCTCAGGCGCTGCGCAGTTCGCCGGCCGCGTAGGGGAATTCGAGGAGCGGCGGTAGTCTCGTCGCATGCGTGAAGTGCTCTCCGACATCGAGCGATGGAGGCGTCAGGGCAAGCGGGTTGCGATCGCTCGCGTCGTCGGGATCGAGGGCTCCGGCCCGCGCGATCCCGGCGCAACCATGGCGGTGAGCAGCGATGGAGAGGTCGCCGGATCGGTTTCGGGAGGGTGCGTCGAAGGGGCAGTGCTCCATGAAGCGCTGAGCGTCCTCAACGGGGAGCGCGGCGCAGGTGTGGTCACGTTCGGGTACTCCGACGACGAGGCCTTTGCCGTGGGCCTCACGTGTGGCGGCACTCTGCACTTGTTCGTGGAGGAACTCTCGTGGTGAGTCCCGTCGTCGGGGCGCCTCTGTACGACGCACTCCGCGATGCCATACGGGCCGAGCAACCCGTCGCCCTCGCTACGGTGGTGGAGCGCACGGACGGGGTTCCACTCTCGGGTCATCTCGTTATCCGCCCGGGCGAAGCGGCTCTCGGTACGCTGGGCAATGACGAGCTCGACCGGGTCGTTGCCCGAGACGCTGAAGGCGAGCTCGCCGCCGGTCTCACCTCGACAAGACGCTACGGGCCCCACGGCGAGGCCCGCCAAGACGATGTGAGCGTCTTCATCGAGAGCTTCGCCCCGCCTCCGCGGATGGTCATCTTCGGTGCGGTCGACTTCACCGCTGCGCTCGTCCGGGCATCGAAGCTGCTCGGCTACCGGGTCACCGTATGCGACGCCCGTCCGGTGTTCGCAACGACGCAGCGCTTCCCGCTCGCCGACGAGGTCGTGAACGACTGGCCCGATCGCTACCTCGACGCGCAGGGGTCGAGCCTCGGCCCTGCCGATGTCGTATGCGTACTTACTCACGACCCGAAGTTCGATGTTCCCGCCATCACGTCCGCGGTGAAGACCAGAGTCGGGTACATCGGAGCGATGGGCTCCCGCAAGACCCACGCAACCCGCACCGACCGTTTGCGGGAGGCCGGCCTTTCCGACGCGGAGCTGGCCCGGGTCATGGGGCCGATCGGCATCGACATCGGCGCCCGCACCCCCGAGGAGACGGCGATCTCGATCGTTGCCGAGATCATTGCGTTGCGTACCGGACGCGCGGTCGCTTCGCTGCGTGACGGTGACGGTCCGATCCACCGCCGCTGAGCCGATGACCGAGACCTCCCCGCGGATCGCTGCGGTCGTGCTGTGTGCTGGTGGCGCCGCTCGCTGGCGGGAGTCCGCCGCCCGAGCGGGGCTATCGGTGTCGCACAAGCTCCTGGCGCCGTTGCGGGGCAGGACTGTTGTCGAATGGTCGATCGAGCACGCCAAAGCCGCTGGATTCGACGCCACGATCGTCGTGACCGGAGCCGTTACCCTTCCGCTTGCCCTGATCCACGACCCGGCCCTGACGATCGTGGCCAACCCGCGCTGGGCCGACGGCCAGGCAGGATCACTCGCGCTCGGCCTCGATTGCTGTCTCGAACTGGGTATCGACATCGCGGTGTGTGGGCTCGGGGATCAGCCGTTCATCGAAACGGAGGCGTGGTCGATCATGGGCAGGACGCCCATCGCGACGCCGATCGCGGTGGCGACCTACGGCGGTGAACGTCGCAATCCCGTGCGGCTCGCAGCCGACACGTGGTCGCTGATCCCCCGGACCGGGGACGAGGGGGCTCGGCCCCTTCTGCGAAAACGGCCCGAGTGGGTAACGGAACTAGCGTGTCCCGGCAATCCGATCGACATCGACACTGTGGAGGATCTCCTGTCATGGAGCTGACCAACGAATTCCAAGTCCACGTACCGATCGCCCGGGCGTGGGCGGTGCTCACCGACGTGGAGACGATCGCGCCCTGCCTCCCGGGTGCCCAACTCGAAGAAGTCGAGGGCGACGAGTACCGGGGCGGCGTGAAGATCAAGGTCGGACCGATCACGGCTTCGTACAAGGGAAAGGCCACGTTCCTGGAGAAGGACGACGTGAACCACGTCGCCAAGCTGCGGGGCGAGGGGCGCGACTCCAAAGGTCAGGGCAATGCATCGGTCACGGTCACGATGCGCCTCACTGCGGTCGGCCCTGAGTCGACCAAGGTGAACATCCACAACGACCTGTCGATCTCGGGCAAGGTCGCGCAGTTCGCCCGCGCCAGTGTGCTGACGGAGGTCAGCGAGAAGCTGCTGTCGCAGTTCGTCGAATGCCTTCACCACGACGTATTGAGCGAACCGGAAGAGACGCTCGCTGCCGTGGCCACGGCTTCGGCTGAGGCCGCCGGCACCGACGCGAAGGCTGCGAGCACGGCCACCGCTGGCGCCGCACCGTCGACTTCCGGCAGTTCATCCTCGGACCCAACGGAACCGGTGAAGCCGACGGTCCGCAAGATCGAATACAAGGCAGCAGAACCGGTCGACCTGTTGGAGACAGCAGGCACGCCGATTCTCAAGCGGGTCGCGCCGGTTGCGCTCGTGCTGTTGGTGCTGTTCCTGCTGTTCCGTCGTCGGAAGTAAGCACACCTAGCTCCGCGCTCCGTGAGTGCATCGGCGGAAGCGCCAACTTCGATCCGTCGGCCCTTCACCTGGCTCTTGGCCGCCAAGTTCTGCGTGAACATGGCGCTTCGGCTCGCCTATCCGTTCAACACCGATATCGCCCGGGGTCTGGGCGTGTCACTCGATTCCGTCGGGCGCGTCCAGGGACTCGGCGAGCTGACCGGGTTGGTCAACATCGGCATCGGCCGTCAGCTCGACCGAGGGCACACTCGCCGCTGGATCGTGGTCGGGGTGGGCATGGCCGGAGTCGGGGCCGTGCTACTCGGAGCCGGATCGACCCTGTGGGTCTTCGGCATCTGTTCGGCACTCATCGCCTGTGGCACGGCCATCATGACGACCTCGGCGCAGACCTGGATCGGCGTCCGGGTCCCCTACGCGCAGCGAGGACGCGTCATCGGCGTCTACGAAGCCTCGTGGGCGCTTTCGCTCCTCATCGGCGCGCCGATCGCCGGATACCTGATCGACCGTGGTTCGTGGTGGTGGCCGTTCCTCGGCATCGGTGCGCTGACGATTGCTGTAATCCCGATGCTCGCTCGGTCTCTTGTCGCTCATGAGTCGCGGCCGACGGAGAATTCTTCACGCACGCGGACCCCGCCACCACGCATCGATTGGAACCGCCGGGTCCTCGCGGCGATCGCCACGTCGACGCTGCTCACCCTCGGGGCGGTGGTGGTGTTCGCTTCGTACGGAGCATGGCTGAAGGACCGCCACGGGTTCTCGACTGCATCAGTTAGCGCGCTTACGATCGGTTTGGGCGTCGCCGAACTGATGGGCAGCGGTTCCACTGCGGCCTTCGCCGACCGACTCGGCAAGCGGCGATCCGTGACGGTGGGGGCGGTGCTCATGGCAATCGCGTCGCTCGTCGTCGTCTCCTCGCGCAGTTCGGCGCTACTCGCCTCGGCGGGTGTCGTGCTGCTCTTCGGTTCGTTCGAGTTCGCCTTCGTCTCGCAGCTCTCGATCAACTCGGAAGTCGGCGGCGCTGCCCGCGGGCGATTCATGGCCATCAATGGGGCGATCGTGACGGCGTCCCGAGCGGTCGGAGCAGCCCTCGGGACCTGGCTGTACGTGCACTTCGGTATGGCGACCGTCGCCGTGCTCTCGTTCGGCTGTGCGGTTGCTGCAACCACGGCGATCACTTCGACCTTCGAGTGATCGGCGAAACTGAGAGCATGACGACGGGACCCGACGACCCGACGCTCGGGGCGACCAGCGAGCAGGATCTCCTCGTTGTCACCCAACTCCTCGGCCGGGTCCCCAAGGCCGCCTTTGACGTCGTCGTCCGCCGCCGTGACGGGGTGCCGGTGGTGACACGGAATGCGCCCTTCGAGCGAGATGGCACGCCGATGCCGACCCGGTACTGGCTCCTCCCTTCCGCCCGGGCGAACGACGCCATCGGCAGGCTCGAGGCTGGAGGCGGGGTCCGCGCCGTCGAGACCGACATCGACCCCGCCGATCTTGCGGAGGCCCACACGGCCTACGCTCACGATCGCGACGCAGCCATCTCACCGGACTGGGCGGGACCTCGTCCGAGCGGCGGCGTCGGCGGGACGCGACAGGGCACGAAATGCCTGCACGCCCACTACGCGTACTTCCTTGCCGGCGGTCCCGACCCGGTCGGCCGGTGGGTGTGGGAACGGCTTGCCCCGAAAGACCGCGACGAACCGATCCGCCGGACCGGGGAAGAATCGGAGTCGTCATGAACGCCGCCGCCATCGACATCGGATCGAACTCGACCCGTTTGCTCATCCTCGGACCCTCGGGTGACGAACTCGTACGCGAGGTCACCGTCACGAAGCTCGGCGCCGGCGTCGACGCCACCGGGGTTCTCGCCGCCGATGCCATGGAGCGGACGCTCGCCAGTATCCGTTCCTATGCGACGGCTCTCGAGTTCCACGGGGTGAGCGTCCAACATCTGCGGGTCACGACCACCTCCGCGTCGCGGGACGCGACGAACCGCGACGAGTTCTTCGAGCTGGTCGATGCCGCAGTCGGTAGGCGGCCCGAACTGCTCAGCGGCGCGGAAGAAGCCGAGCTGTCGTTCCGGGGAGCGACGTCGTGGTTGTCGCCGCGGGCGAACGATTGGGGGGAACCGCTCTACGACGTCGTCGTCGACATCGGTGGCGGGTCGACGGAGCTGGCGGTCGGGCGTCCCGGTGAACGTCCCGTCGGCGTGTGGTCGATCGATGCCGGCTGTGTCCGATTCACCGAGCAGTGGCTTCGCGGGAATCCCCCAGGAGCGGAGGAGCTCTCGAACGCAGTGGCGGTGATGCACTCGCACCTCGACGACGCCGAACGGGAGATTCCGGAGCTGAAGTCGGCGGACCGTCTGATCGGGGTGGCCGGATCCATCGTCACGGTGGCCGCGGTCGAGATCGGTCTGCCTACCTACGATCGCGATCGACTCCACCGATTCGAGCTCACCCGCGCCGCAGCCGAAGACGTCTTCCGGACGCTGGCCACCGAGAATCGCCGTGATCGGGCGCACAATCCGGGCCTGGCGCATGATCGCGTCGAAACCATCGTCGCCGGTGCACTGATCCTCGTGACCGTCATGCGCCACTGGAAGCATGACCTCTGCCTGGTCTCGGAGGCGGACAGCCTCGATGCCTCGGCACGGTCCATGCTGCGCTGACGGGTGTTTCGGGGGGAGATGGACGACGTGGATGCGTCGATGCCTCGGCAAGGTCCATGCTGCGCTGACTGGTGTTAACGGGGGAGCGGGGGGTCGGGGAGGCGGGGGGG
>JANLRD010000144.1:0-32447 GCA_031368215.1 Acidimicrobiia bacterium
GCGGCCTTGTCGATCCGCTTGATGGCGAGGCGAAGGGCGTCGGCGCTGGCGTCGGAAGCCGGATCCTCGCTGGCAATGCGGACGGCGGTCTTGACGCGCGTCTTCAACTCGCTCCGAACCGCTTTGTTGCGGTCCTGGCGCTTGGCGTTGGTGAGAATGCGCTTCTTCTGGCTCTTGATGTTCGCCACAGTGTGTCCCGAGGGTGAGAGACCGTTGCCGGTCGGATGAAACGAAACGGACGACGGAAACAGCTCCGGCGTTCCAAACAGCCGAGAAAGGCTAGCAGCACCGACCCCTCACACCGAACCTGGCGGCGCAACCTCGTTGACCAGCCCCACCGGTAGGCTCGTCGGCTCACGAGTAACCCAGGACGTACCTTTCCGATGGACCGTTCCACGATCCGCAACATCTCTCTGCTCAATCGCGGCGGTCGCCGGTGATGGACCGTTCCACGATCCGCAACATCTCGATCATCGCCCACATCGACCACGGCAAGTCGACGCTCTCCGACCGCATCCTGGAGCTCACCGGCGCCGTCGAGAAGCGAGACATGCGCGCGCAGTACCTCGACTCGATGGACATCGAGCGTGAGCGGGGCATCACCATCAAGGCCCAAAACGTCCGGGTCGGTTGGAAATCGAACGGCATCGACCACACGATCCACCTGATCGACACCCCCGGGCATGTCGACTTCGGCTACGAGGTTTCCCGCTCGCTCGCCGCTTGTGAGGGCGTCGTTCTCGTCGTCGACGCCGCCCAGGGCATCGAGGCCCAGACTCTCGCCAACTGCTACCTGGCCCTCGAGAGCGATCTTGAGATCGTCGCGTGCCTCAACAAGATCGACCTCCCGGCCGCTGACCCGGATCGCTACGCAGCCGAAATCGAGAAGGTGCTCGGCATACCGGCCGACACGATCCTGCGCATCAGCGCCAAGACCGGTGAGGGCGTTCCGGCCCTGCTCGATGCCGTCTGCCAGCGCATTCCTGCACCCGGCGGTGACCCGGCGGCTCCCCTGCAGGCGCTCATTTTCGATTCCTACTACGACTCCTACCGTGGCGTCGTCAGCGCCGTGCGGGTGAAGAACGGCCGTCTGCGCCCCGGCGATCAGCTCTTCTACATGAATGCGCGCGGCCGCCACGACGCCGAGGAGATCGGTGTCCGAACCCCGTCGAACAAGCCCATCGACACGCTCGGACCGGGCGAGGTCGGCTACCTGATCACCGGCATCAAGGACGTTGCCGAAGCGCGATCCGGCGAGACCGTCACCCACTGGGGCAAGCAGGCGACCGAAGCCCTAGCGGGTTACAAGCAGCCCAAGCCGATGGTGTTCTGCGGTCTCTACCCGATCGACGGCGACGACTTCCCCCTTCTCCGTGACTCGCTGGAGAAGCTCAAGCTCAATGACGCGTCGATCTCGTATGAACCGGAATCCTCGAGTGCTCTCGGGTTCGGATTCCGGTGCGGCTACCTCGGACTGCTCCACATGGAGATCGTCCGCGAGCGGCTCGAGCGCGAATTCAACCTCGCCCTTATCGCCACTGCGCCCTCGGTCGCCTATCAGGTCACCACCACATCGGGTGAGGTGATCCAGGTCGATGCGCCGTCGTCGATGCCACCGGTGAACATGATCGAAAAGATCGAGGAGCCGTTCTTCCGGGCGTCGATCCTCACTCCGACGGACTACACGGGCACGATCATGGAGCTCTGCCAGCACCGACGGGGCGAGATGGTCAAGATGGACTACATCTCCGCCGAGCGCGTCGAGATGGTCTACCGGATCCCGCTCGCCGAGGTCGTCGTCGACTTCTTCGACTCCCTCAAGAGCCGCACGAAGGGCTACGCCTCGCTCGACTATGAACCCGATTCGTATCGGGAGTCGCAGCTCGTCAAGCTCGACATCCTTCTCAACGGTGAGCCGGTCGACGCGTTCTCCTCGATCATCCACCGCGCGAAGGCGGAGGACTTCGGCCGCAAGATGTGCGCCAAGTTGCGCGAGCTCATCCCGCGTCAGATGTTCGACGTGCCGATCCAGGCGGCGATCGGCGGACGGATCGTCGCCCGCGAGACCGTCAAGGCTCGTCGCAAGGACGTTCTGGCGAAGTGTTACGGCGGCGACATCAGCCGGAAGCGCAAACTGCTCGAGAAGCAGAAGGAAGGCAAGAAGAAGATGAAGTCGATCGGGCGGGTCGAGGTGCCCCAAGAAGCGTTCATCAGTGCGCTGAAGCTGGACGACTGATTCACCGCCCGCAGCAACAGAGCGTTCATCAGTGCGCTGAAGTTGGACGACTGTCGCCCTGGTGCCCCACGCAGGGTCCGTGTTGTCGGCTCAAGGTGTCGGGTTGGTCACTACCTCGCCGGCCCAGCGGAGGGCCGACACGTACGCCTCGCCGAGCGCGACTGCGCCGATGGCATCCGAGGTCGCCCGTTCGACCTCGCCGCGCTCCATCCCGATGGCGCTGGCCACGAACGTACCGAGGCGGCCCTCGTGGTCGACGATGGCCGATCGGAGCTCGTCGTTGAGTCCGGCTTTCTCCGTTGCCTCGTCGACCGAGACTCCGAGGAACAGGTCGAGTGTGGAGAGGAGTCCGGCGGTGAATGCCGAGGACGGCGCGAGCCCTTCGCCGCGGGCGAGCAGTTCGCATACCTTGGCCCGCACGAGCGCATCGAGGAGTAGCTCGGGGTGCTGGTCCTCGATGCGATTGAGCGAAGCGATCATGGCAAGGTTGCGGATGTTGGTCACCCCGACGGTGATCAGGGCCTCCCGAACGGAGTTGAGGCGTCTCGAAAGTGACGCGAATCCGGAATTGGCCAGCTGCATGACCCGAAGCGTCAGTGAGGGGTCGCGGCCGATGATGGACTCGAATGCTTCGAGTGAGGCGTCCGGGTTGGCGCACTCGGCGAGCAGCTGCAGCGTGGCGAGCCGTCCCGTGCTGACCCCACCCTCGCTCGATGAGCGGCGCTGGTAGAACCGTCCCTCGAAGAGCGCGAAATGATCGCGTAGCCCGGAGAACTGGGTATCGGTCTCCACCCTCTGGGCGCACGCACGGGTACCGACTCGACGCGCTTCGTCGGCGCATGCCACGGCGTCGTCGGCACCGAGGGCCTCCGTGTCGATGGTGATGACGTCGGCCTGCGCGACGCTGTTGGCGGCGTAGCTGTCGCGGGTGACCCCGTAGAGCCCCATCCGATACCCGTCGCGCCGCACCGTCTGGAACAACTCTTCGAGCGCCCGACGGTCCGTTCCGGGGGAACTGAACACCACGGCGTCGAGCAGGAAACAGACCCGACCGCCGGGGAACTCCTGGTACGGGCCGGAGCGAAGGAAGTCCTCGGTGACTCGCAGATGGGCCGAGCGCGAACCGACGAACTCGTCCAGCGATCCGTTCGTCAAACGTTGCAGGAGGTCGAGGGGAAACGACGAGTGCGCCCGATCGGGGACGCCGAGGGTTCGTCGACCGGCGGGCAGCAACTCGTACCCGCACACCTTCGTTTCGGAGTCGAACACCGCCCGACGACTGATGAGCGTTGTTGTTTCCACGTCGTTGTACTGACTCATCATGACCCGCACCGCTTGCTCGTCGTAGTCGTCGTGTTCATCCCGTAGGTGCGCCCGAGATCGGGCACTCTCCTCCGATCGTCCGAAACAGAGCGAACCTGCGGTGGAGCGGACGTCGGCCCGACCTCGAACGCGGCACACGGCTTCGGCGGAGCATGTCGTTCGCTTTAGGCATCGCGCTCGGCGCGAACACACACGCGCCTACGTTGGTTCGATGGCAACGATCCCGCACGAAATCGAAGTCGCGCAGTACATCTCCCTTTCGACGTTTCGACGCAACGCGGCCGCTGTCGCCACCCCCGTCTGGTTCGCCACGGAGAGCGGCAAGATCTACCTCTACAGCGCCCTCGATGCCGGCAAGATGAAGCGGGTCCGGGCGACCGGGAAGGTCACGGTCGCTCCGTGCGACATCAAGGGAAAGGTTGCTGCGGGTGCCGTGCCGTTGGCGGGGAGCGCCGTGGAACTGCCGGCTGAGCGGGGTCCCTTCGTCCATGGCCTGCTCAATCGCAAGTACGGCTGGAAGAAGCATGCAATGGAGTTCTTCATGGTGATTCCGGAGAAGCTCCGTCTCCGCAAGGACAGCCCGGACGGGTTCGTCGAGATCACCCTCGACTGAGCCTCACGACCCGCGGACAGTCGTTCGCTTGTCGGCGGTCGAGCGGCTCCGGCGCGCGTCGCGTGCGGCTAAACGCCTCCCAGCGTCGTTGGGAGGCGTTCTGCCCCCAGATATGGGGGCAACCTCTCTCCCAACGACCGGGATGGGGCGTCTTACGGAACCTTCGTGGTGGGGCTGGTGGTGGCGGTGGTGGCTGCTGCTGCGGCTTCGGCGGTTGCCGGCGAAACCGGGCTTGGGCTGCCGACGTTGTTCGTCGGGGTCAGGAAGATGTTCGGGCTGGCTCCCTGCGGCAGGAAGTAGACCTGGTTGCCGTTCTTGTAGACCGCTTCGATCTGGCGGAGCTGAATGAGTCCCGGCGTGAGTGACTCGGCGATCAGACGGTTCGCGGAAGCTTCGCCTTCGGCGGCGATCTTCTTGGCGTCGGCTTGACCCTTGGCCTCGATTCTCGACTGGTCGGCCCGCTTCTCCGAGACGAGTCGTGCGGTCTCGGCCTCGGTTTCCTTCTGCTTGCGCTCGATGGCGACGCGCTGGGCGGCCGCCTCCGCTCCGATCGAGGCGTTGACCTGCTCCTGGATGTTGTCCGGGAGGTAGATCTCACGGATGTCGACCGTGGCGACGTCGATGCCGTCTTTTTGGAACTTCTCCTTCAGCGCCGAGAACACGCGTCCTTGGATCTCGCCGCGCTTGGTGGTGATGGCGTCCTTGGCGTTGTAGGCACCGAACACGTCACGCATCGTCGAACGCACGGCCGGGCGGACGATCCGCTCCCGGATGTCGGTCTCGTCCTTGATGGTCCGGAAGAGGTTGACGGCCTGGGCCTTGTTCAGCCGGTAGTTGATGGTGACATCGACGTTCATCCGGGCACCTTCGAGCGAAGCCACCTCGATCGAGTCGTCGCCGACACGGTCACCTTCGCCGCCGGCCTTGATCATCGACGTCTGCTGCAGACGGGTCGAATAGACCTTCACCTTGCCGCCGACGGGCGAGATGAGGTGCCAGCCCGGGTTCAGGGTTCCCTGCACCTGTCCACGAACGATCTCGACGCCGATCTCGTTCGCACCCACCGAGACAAATGAGCGACTGAGCAAGTTGACGCCCACCAGCACGACTACGACACCGCCGATCAGCGCGCCGAGGCGTCTTGGCCTCGGAAGCTTGGGGAGCTGGCTCGGGTCGATCTTGAAACCTTGTGACATGTCCGTCCTCTCGGGAGCGCGGCAACGGGGGGATTGTTGCGACTAGATGTTGCAATATAGGCTTTGCGACTGTGGTTCGCAACCAACCGAGTTCCCGAGCGCCGAAACGGCCGAAGCACCACCTTCGCGCCGCCGTGCTCGCCGCCGGTCATGAACTCCTCATCGAGAGGGGTCTGGAAGGCGGTGCCACCAGCGTTTCGCTGCACGCAGCGATCGCCCGTGCGGCCGACAACCTGGGCGAGCGGATCACGCCTGCGTCGGTCTACGGGCGGATCTGGGAATCCCAGTCGTCCTTCCAGCAGGACGTGCTTCTTGCGGCCGCCCGCGGGTATCCGGCGGGGGAGGAGGCGCCGACGGCCGACGCTGCGTTCCGGGTGATCGCGGCGGCCGATCGCTCTACGCCCGCGGCCCGAAAGGCGGCGCTCGACGAGGTGTGGTGCGTCGCCGGCGCCGTCCATGTCGGGGTCCTCGAAGCGTCGCGGAGTTGGCAGCTCTGGGTCGGCGTGTGGGCGCTCACGGTGTCGACCCCGTCGACGGCGGACGACGAAGTGCTCGGCCCGGCGCTCCGCCAAGGCGACGAGTCGGCAACGGGGGCGCTCCGGGACGTGCTCTCCGGCGTCATCGACCGCCTCGGCTTTCGCGCCCGGCAGCCCTTCACCGTCGACGACTTCGCAGTGGCCGTTGCCTGTCTGGCAGAGGGGTTCGCCCTGCGGGAGCGGTTCGGGGCGAAGCAGCGCATCGTGACACTCCCGGTCGGTGACCAAGCAATGCCGTGGACACCGTTCGCCGCGGCGCTGCGCGCCCTCGCCTCGGAATACCTCGAACCAGTCCCCCGATGGAAGCCGGCACCGTTGGGAGAGAGGTTGCCGCTCCATACGTCGGGCGCTGCGCTGCTCACTCCGCTCGACTGCTCGCAACACGACTGACCCGGTGCGGATTGGGAGAGAGGTTGCCCCCATCGTTAGGGGCAGGACACCTCCCAACGGCGTTGGGAGGTGAATAGCCCCCATATGTGGGGGCAACCTCTCTCCCAACGAACCCGGCGGTTGTCCGTGGCTACGCTCGGTTCGTGGCCGCCGTCGTCGTTGTGGGAAGTGCGAACGTCGATCTGGTGGTGGGGGCGCCGCGCCATCCCGTGCCCGGAGAGACGCTGCTCGGTACGGGCTTCGCCACCCACGCTGGCGGCAAGGGGGCGAACCAGGCGGTGGCGGCGGCACGGGCGGGCGCTCGCACAGCGCTGATCGGTCGGTTGGGGCCTGACGGTGGCGCCGACTTCCTCCGCAGCGCACTGACCGCGGCCGGGGTCGACATCTCCGCGGTCGGCACGTGCCGCCACGATCCGACCGGCACGGCGGTCATCACGGTGGCCGACTCGGGCGAGAACACGATCGTGGTCGTGCCCGGCGCCAACGCGATGCTGCGTCCGGTGCACATCGACGACGCCGTCGAGGACGGGTTGTTCGACGGCGTCCGCGTCGTGATGGCGCAGCTGGAAGTGCCTCTCGATTGCGTCCGTCACGGCTTCGAAATGGCGCAGAGTCGGGGCGCGATCACGATGCTCAACGCCGCTCCGATGACCGAGCTGCCAACCGCGTTGCTTGCGGTCACCGACGTGCTGGTGGTGAACGAGACGGAGCTCGAACAGCTCACGGGGTCGTCGTCGGCATCGTTCGACGACGCTCGCTGGGCGGCACTTGGCGCGGTGTCGTCGGTCGTGCTGACCCTGGGCGGCGATGGGGCGAAGGTGCTCAGCCGCAATCATGCTCCGGTGACGACACGTGGGCACGAGGTCGAGGTGGTCGACACCACCGCGGCAGGTGACACCTTCTGTGGCTACCTAGCTGCGTCGCTCGCCGATGGTGAGGCTGTGGACGTCGCCATTGTCCGGGCGAACGCCGCGGCGGCCCTGGCGTGCACGAAGGCCGGCGCGCAGCCGTCGATCCCGACCGCCGACGAGGTGCGAGCTTTCATGGCCCGGACGGGTTCGTGATCCTCGGGGCGGTGCTGCGTTCCTTCGAGGGTCTCCTCTCGGGGTCGGTGTCCGCTGCCGCCCCGATTCTGCTGGCGGCGCTTGGTGGTATGTACACATATTATGCCGGGATCTTCAACATCGCGATGGAAGCGATGATGCTCGCCGGTGCCTTCGGCGCGGTCGTCGCCGCACATGGTTCGCAGAGCTGGTTCGTCGGTGTGCTCGGCGCGGTGTTTGCCGCCGGAGTGCTCGCCGCGATCTTCGCGTTGTTCGTCCTCGTGTTGCGGACCGACGAGTTCGTCACCGGAATCGCGCTCAACCTCGCGACGGTCGGCGCCACGACCTTTCTCCTTCGGCGCATCTACAAGAAGGCAGGCGCATTCTCCGGCACCGCGGACAAGCCCATTCCGGCCATGCCGAAGATACGCGTTCCGGTCCTCGGAGACGTCCCCGTGCTCCGGTCCGTCACCTCCGGACACACGGTTGTCGAGTGGATGATCCCGTTGCTCCTCGCCGGATCGGTCGTGCTGGTGTTCCGCACACGCTTCGGCCTGCGGCTCCGATCGGCTGGCTGGAACGCGGCCTCGCTGGAAGCCAGCGGTGTCTCGACCAGACGGGTGCGAGCGCAGTCACTGGTGCTCTGCGCAGTGTTCTGCGGACTCGCCGGCGCGTTCCTTTCGATCGGCTATCTCCAGCTGTTCGGGGAGAACATGTCGAACGGCCGCGGATGGATCTCCCTTGCGGCGATCGTCCTGGTCCAGGGATCACCGCTCGGCATCGCGGCCCTGTCGCTGCTGTTCGGCTTCGCCGCATCGCTGGGGCTGAAGGCGCAGAGCATCGACGTGCCGCCCCAGTTCACCGAGATGCTGCCGTACCTGGCCACGCTCATCGCGCTGTATGTGTACGCGCGGCGTCGACGCATCCGGCCGACCGTGGCGTCGGCGGGCTGAAGTCCAGCGCCGTGGGTGCTTGTCGAGAGGCTCGGACTGTGCTTGACTCATTCTGAGTCAGTAGGCGACTCATATTGAGTCGTCACATCCGGAGGTTCCGCCATGCGCTCGTTCCCGCCCTCATCGATCGGTGCCCGCGTCCGCCGGTTCACGCCCCGTCGCAGTCTGCTCGTGGTCGCCTCGACGTTGCTGGTCGTCCCCGGTCTCGGCGCCTGCAGCAGCGACAAGACGGCCGACACCACCACGACAGCAGCGGCCCCCACTGAGGTGGTCGCCGCCGAAACCACAGCGAGCGTCACGCCAGCCGTCGTCGATCTGACGGCAATGAAGGGCAAGAAGGTGGTCTACCTGATCAACGGAGCGCTCGGCGACAAAGGCTTCTACGACTCCGGCCAGCAGGGCATGGACGTATTGAAGGCGGCCGGGGCGCAAACGCGCACACTCGAGGCGAACTTCGATGCATCGAAGTATCAGAACCTCGTGGATGCGGCGTTCGAGGACGCCGACGTCGTCTTCGCCATCGCCTACGGCTTCGAGGATCCGCTCAAGGCCGCCGCCAAAGCCCACCCCGACACACCCGTCGTCAACCTCGATTTCGACATCGGCGATGCGGACGGCAACGTCACCAGCGTCGACTTCGTCGAGGAGGAGTCGGCGTTCCTCGCGGGTGCGGCCGCGGCACTTGCCACGACGGAGACCTCGATCGCCGGGATCAACGCCGACAAGAAGATCGGTGTTGTGGGCGGCGACACCGACCCGGTCACCACGTCGTTCATGTTCGCCTACGAGAACGGGGCCAAGGCGATGGACCCGGCGATCTCCGTCGAGCGAAAGACGCTCGGCGGCGCATGGGATGATCAGGCCAAGGGCAAGCAGGCGGCCGAGCAACTCTACGACTCCGGCAATGACGTCGTGTTCCAGGTCGCCGCGGCGGCCGGCCTCGGCGTGCTGCAGGCGGCGAACGACCGCAAGCTCTTCGCCATCGGTGTCGACTCGAATCAGAACGACCTCTATCCGGGTCACGTGTTCGCGAGCGACATCAAGAACGTCGGCGGTGCCATCGAACGAGTGGCGACATCGATCGGCGACGGCTCGTACAAGAAGGGCACTGTGCTGACGTTCGGGATCAAGGACGGGGGCGTCGACCTCGACCTCACAGCGACGACGAAGGTGCTTCCGGCCATCCTCGAGGCCCGGATCGCCGAGCTTCGCCAGCAGATCATCGACGGCACGCTCCGGGTCGAGCGCTACAAGCCGTAGGGCCGTAGAGCCGCTCGTCGGCGTGCCAGGCTTGTGGACGTGGTCGTGGTCTCCTTCGTCGGCGTGACGAAGGTGTACCCACCGGCAGTTCGGGCCCTCGACGACGTCACGGTCGACATCGACGCCGGGGAGATTCACGCGTTCGTCGGCGAGAACGGCGCAGGAAAGTCCACCCTGATGAAGGTGCTCAACGGAGAGATCCGTCCCGACGCCGGACGAGTCGAGGTTTTCGGATCGACGGTCTCGTATCGGTCTCCCCGCGACGCCATGGCCGACGGCATCGGCATGGTGCATCAGGAGATCCTCCTCGTCGACCAGCTCACGGTCTGGGAGAACGTCGTCCTCGGCAACGAACCGACGACCCGTTTCGGTCTGGTCGACCGTGATCGGGCGCGGTGTGAGGTCGCGGCAACCATTGCCAGCGCCGGGCTCGCACTCGAACCCGACGCGATCGTAGGAACACTTACGGTCGGAGCGAGGCAGAAGGTCGAGATCGCGAAGCTCCTGCACCGCAACGTTCGACTCCTTATCCTCGACGAACCGACGGCTGTCCTGACCCCCCCGGAGATTCCCGAGCTCTTCGACGAGCTCCGACACCTTCGTGACGACGGCCGCACCGTGTGCTTCATCTCCCATCACCTCGACGAGGTGGTAGGTCTCGCGGATCGCGTCACGGTTCTCCGCGATGGCGCCCGCATCGCCACGCTCGCCGCAGCTTCGACCAGCGTCTCGGAATTGGCGCGCCTCATGGTGGAGCGCGACGTGTTGTTGACCTCGCAGCGCACGCCGCTCCAACGCGGTGCTCCGGTTCTTCGGGTCCGCGGTCTCGAGGCAGACATCACCGGTTCGAGCAGCAAGCTCGGGCCGATCGACCTCGTCGTGCATGAACGCGAGGTCCTCGGCGTTGCCGGCGTCGAAGGCAACGGTCAGCACGATCTCGTCGAAGCGCTCGTGGGAGTCGTTGACTGCGAGGCGGCGGAGCTTCGGGTCGGTGAGTTCGACCTCCGGCCGTTGTCGATTCTGGATCGCCGACGGCACCTCGCGTTCGTCCCCTCGGATCGTCGGACCCAGGGGGGTGCCCTCACAGCGCCGATCGTCGAGAACGTGGCGATGACCCATCACCGCCTCACTCCCGGTTTCTCGGCGATGCGCGGGTGGCTGTTCGATCGGGGCCGGGCCAAATCCCTCGCCACGGACATCCGCGATCGTTTCGACATAGCGTCGAGTTCTGTCGAGGCACCTCTCGGCTCGCTGTCCGGCGGCAGTCAGCAGAAGGTCGTCCTCGGCCGCGAGATGTCCATCGAACGTCCGCTCATCGTGCTCGACCAGCCGACGCGCGGCGTCGACGTCGGATCGATCGAGGAGATCCACCGCCGGATTCTCGACCTCCGAGCCGAAGGCCGGGCCGTTCTCGTCGTGTCGGCCGACCTCGACGAGTTGCTCCGCCTGTGCGACCGCATCGTCGTGATGTTCCGTGGACGCCTCGTGCTCGACATCGATGCCGACGACGCCAACCTCGAACTCCTCGGTCGGGCAATGCTCGAAGGCATTGATGCCCGCACCGTGCCACGACCGGCACCGCCATCGGCCCCGAACGAGGCGCGGCCATGACGCTGGACCGCAGTTGGAGGACGGCGCTCGTCGGCGTCGTCGTCTCTCTGTTCCTCGGAGCGCTCCTCGCCGCCGTTCTCGGCTACCCCGTCGTGGACATGTTCAGCGCGCTCTGGCGGTCGGCTGTCGTCAAGCCCGGCCGCCTCGAGGCCACGCTCGCCAATGCCGTGCCGCTCACGCTCACCGGATTGTCCGCGGGAATCGCCTTCGCTGCGGGACCGGTGAACCTTGGCCAGCCCGGCCAGGTCCTCGTCGGCGCGCTCTTCGCCGTGACCGGCGGTCTGTACCTGCATCTCCCGTCGACCCTCCAGGTGCCGGTGCTCCTTGCGCTCGGCGGGCTCGGCGGAGCCTTCTGGGCCGGTATCGCGGCGTTCACGAAACGCCGCTTCGGCATGGACGAGTT
Organism: Acidimicrobiia bacterium; assembly: GCA_031368215.1. GTDB lineage: Bacteria > Actinomycetota > Acidimicrobiia > Acidimicrobiales > JANYDT01 > JANLQX01. The sequence goes on from JANLRD010000144.1 coordinate 11,565, forward strand.
CATCGTCACTCTGATGCTCAACGAGATCGGGCGCCTGCTGACGGATTGGTGCATCTCCTCCCCGCTGCAGGACCCGAAGGCCGGATCGGTCACCACTAGGGCGGTCCACGCCAGCGGGTGGATCAGCCGATGGGGCAGTGTGTCATTCGGGCTCCTCGTCTTCGCAGTGTGTGGGTTGGTCGTGCGGCGCTTCGTCGTCGGCTACGAGTGGCGCATGATGGGCCAGGCGCCGATGTTCGCCCGGCTCGGCGGTGTCCGCACCGACCTGAACACCACAGCAGTGCTGCTGTTCACCGGCGCACTCGCCGGCTTTGCCGGGGCCGTTCTCCTCCTCGCCGGCCCACACCGATTCGTCAAGGGTCTCGGTGGGAACTACGGATGGGACGGCGTCATGGTCGCCGTCGTCGCCGTCAACGCCCTGCTCGGCTGCCTGCTCTACGCGCTCTTGTTCTCGGGGTTGCAGATCGGGTCGATCGGCATGGAGCTCGCTGCCGACGTCCCGTCGGAATACGTGCAGATCCTCCAGGCCATCGTGGTGCTGGTGACGGTGGCGGTCCGAGGCTTTCTCGCGTCGAACGTCCGGGCGTGGCAGGCCCGGCGCCGCGCCCGTCGACCGAGATCCGACTCCAGCGCGTCGCCGCGATCGTAGGCTCCGGGATCGGCCAACCTGGTCACGTGCTTCCGAACGCTCCGGTGATCATGTGGTTCCGACGCGACCTGCGGCTCGCCGACCAGCCCGCGCTCAGCGCCGCGGTCGAGCGGGCCCGCCGAACCGACGGGAGTGTCCTGCCGCTCTTCGTCCTCGACCCCCGACTCGGATCGGTGAGCGGCGCCAACCGGTTGGCCTTCCTCTACCGGGCGCTGCGTTCGCTGCAGGCTGACGGCGTTCCTCTCGTCGTGCGCCTCGGGGAGGCCGAACGGGAAGTGCCGGCAATCGCCGCCGAACTCGGCGTGTCGCACGTATTCGTCACCGCCGACTTCGGCGTGTTCGGGCGTGACCGGGACCGGCGGGTGGGTGACGCGCTGGAACAGTTGGACGTGGTGTTCGAGCCGGTCGAATCCAACTACGTCATTCCTCCCGGTGTCGTCCGCAAGGGCGACGACACACCCTTCAAGGTGTTCACCCCGTTCAAGCGGGTGTGGGAGACCCTCGCCGAGGGCGTCCGCCCGAGCGCTCCGGTCGATCCCCATCTCGTTCCCTGGTGGCGAGACACCGTCAGCGAGGAGATCCCCGCCGACCCTGCCGGAGCAAGCGCCCACCTCCCCGAGGCGACTGAGGCAGCTGCTCAGGGGCGACTCCGACGATTCCTCGCGGGCCCCGTCGACGACTACGCCGACGCCCGCAACATCCCCGGCGCCGATGCCACGAGCCGTCTGTCGGCCGATCTGAAGTTCGGGCTCCTGCATCCGCGCCAGATCCTGCCGAGTCTCCGGTCACGTGGACCGGGTGGCGATGTCTTCCGATCGGAGCTGTGCTGGCGCGAGTTCTATGCCGATGTGCTCTGGCACCGCCCGGAGACCGCCCGCCGATCGCTCGTCGCGGTGATGGAGAACATCCGGGTCGACGAAGGACCGTTGGCGGAGGAACGATTCGACGCCTGGCGTCTCGGTCGGACCGGCTACCCCTTCGTGGACGCCGGGATGCGTCAGCTCCTCCAGGAGGGTTGGATGCACAATCGGGTCCGGATGGCCGCCGCTTCGTTCCTGGTGAAGGATCTCCATATCGACTGGCGGCGGGGCGCAGGGTGGTTCATGGACCAACTGGTCGACGGCGACCTCGCGTCGAACCAGCACGGGTGGCAGTGGACGGCCGGCACCGGGACGGACGCCTCCCCGTACTACCGGGTGTTCAATCCTGTCCTGCAGGGGAAGAAGTTCGATCCCGACGGCGAGTACGTCCGCCGGTATGTGCCCGAGCTCCGCGAACTGTCCAACCGGTTCATCCACGAGCCGTGGCTGGCCCCGCCGACGACACCAGCGCTGTTTGAAATCGATGTGGCCGAGACACCTTCCGGCTACCCGGAACCGATCGTCGACCACGCGCTCGAACGCGATGAAGCGCTGGCCCGGTATGCCGAGGTCCGTTCGGTCGACGGTCCCCTCGCTGGGTGAGGTCCGCAAAGCACAGCCGTGTCGCTACGCTCGCGCAGGTGGACAAGGAACGCAGTGGCCCGTCCGCCGCGGACAATGCCGACGGCGCCCAAGCCGACACCGCGGCAACGCTGAACGCCCGACGTGCGTCGGTGCTCAACAGGGTTGTCGCCGAGCACATTGAGACCGGTCAGCCGGTCGGCTCGGGCCATCTCGCCGGCGCCGACGGCCTCGACGTCTCGTCGGCGACGATTCGCAGCGAAATGAGCGCGCTCGAACGCGACGGGTACCTCACCCACCCCCACACGTCGGCCGGACGCATCCCGACCGACCGCGGGTACCGCTTCTTCGTCGAGACACTCCCCGTGCCCACCCTGACCGAGCCCAAGGTCATGCAGGTCCGGCAGTTCTTCGACGGCGCGCGTGGGGAACTCGAGCAGCTCCTCACGGAGACCTCCCGTCTGCTCTCGGGACTCACCGATTACGCCGCCGTGGTCATCGCGCCCGCGGGGGAGGCGGCGACGATCCGCTCGATCCAACTCGTCTCGCTCGGCTCCGGTCCGACCCTGGCCGACGACGGCACGGGTGTTGTCGAGTCGACCAACGTGCTGGTCATGGTGGTGCTCGCCAACGGGTCGGTCGAGAAGGCGCAGGCGCTGTTCCGCGGCAACGTTCACGACGCCCATCTCGGCGCCGCCAGCGCCCACCTCGCTGGTCAGGCGGTTGGTCGGGCCTTCGATCACAGCTTCGGCTCCACCATGCTCCGGGCGTCCGATGAGCGCGTGCAGACTATTTGCGAATCGGCCATTGCGGCAGTGAAGCCGCTCGCGTCGCACAGCGATGCCGACGGCGTGTTCGTCGGCGGGGCCGCCCGCATGGCCGGGGCGTTCGACGCGGTTTCGACGATACGCCAGGTGCTCACCGTGCTCGAGGAGCAGTACGTCGTCGTCAACTTGTTGCGCGAGGCGGTCGAACGCAGTCAGCGGATCTCCATCGGGGCCGAACACGGGGCCGATCTGGCGTTCGAATCGCTCCTGTCGTGCTCGGTCGTCGCCGCGCCGTATCTCGTTGACGGGCAGCAGGTTGGCACGATCGGCGTGCTCGGACCGACCCGGATGGACTATGCGCGGGCCAGGGCGGCCGTGTCCGAAGTCAGTGCGCGGTTGAGTGCTCGGCTGACGGAACATTGACCGATTGGGTCATCCGGGCCCTTCATGGCGCACGTGCACCGGTTCGTGGCGGATTGCCGCGAGAATGGTCTGCCCCGCACACACCGTTGCCCTCTTCCTGACGACTGAGCACTCCCGCCCATGGCCACGACCAACACCGATTTCTACGAACTGCTGGGCGTGTCCCGGACTGCCTCCGACGATGAGATCAAGAAGGCGTACCGGTCCCGCGCTCGCGAACTGCACCCCGACGCGAATCCCGACGACCCGGCGGCCGAGGAGCAGTTCAAACAGCTCGCACTGGCCTACGAGGTCCTGAAGGATCCTGACAAGCGCGCCCGCTACGACCAGTTCGGCATCGACGGACTCCGATCCGGTGGTGGTGGTGCCGGTGACCCGTTCGGCTTCGGGTCCGGTGGGCTCAACGACCTCTTCGAGGCGTTCTTCGGAGGGGCGGGCAACCCGTTCGGCGGTGGGGGTCGACGCGGGCCGTCGGGCCCGCCCCGTGGTGGTGACGCCGAAACTTCGGCGTCGCTCACGTTCGAAGAGGCGGTGTTCGGCGTCACCACCGAGGTGACACTGCGGCTGCCGGTCGCCTGCGACACCTGTGCGTCGAGCGGCGCGGCGCCGGGCACGTCATCGTCGAAGTGCACGCAGTGCGACGGGACGGGTGAGGTCCGGCGGGTCAGGCAGTCACTGATCGGCCAGGTGGTGACCACGAGCGCCTGCGGGCGATGTGGCGGTACCGGCCAGACGATCGAGACGCCGTGCCCGACCTGTCGTGGTGAGGGGCGACGAACGGAACAGCGCACGTTCCCCGTTGGTGTGCCCGCGGGTGTCGACGATGGCACCACCCTTCGTCTCTCCGGCCGCGGACCGGCGGGGCCGCGGGGCGGACCGAACGGCGATCTCTTCGTTCATCTACGCGTCGAGCCCCATCCCCGGTTTCAGCGCAACGGCGTCGATCTCGTCGAGCAGCTCGAGGTCCCGGTCACGCAGGCGGCCCTCGGGGTGCACCTGGCGTACGAAACGCTCGATGGCGTGGAGGACCTGGTCATTGCCGCCGGCACCCAGACTGGTCGGGTGTACCGCCTTCGCGAACGTGGCGTCCCCGTCGTCAACGGGCGGGGGCGTGGCGATCTGTTGGTGCAGGTCATCGTGGCCACCCCGACCCAGCTGACGAAGGAACAAGACGAGTTGCTGCGGTCCTTCGCGGAAATGCGAGGTGAGCCGGTGGCCCCTCCCGATCGGAGCCTGCTCGGCAAGATCCGCTCCAAGTTCCGGTAATGCCCGGAACTGCCGGTGCGCATGCTTCGGGTGGCCCGGCTGACGCCGATGCCCGAACCCATGTGGTTGTCGACCCGGCCGTGCTCGAAGATTCGCTCGGGGGACCGTTGGCATTGCCGGCCGACGCCCGTCACCATTGCGCCCGGGTGCTCAGGCTGCGCCCCGGTGATCCGATCACGATCACCGACGGCCGCGGACGTTGGGCCGAAGCCGTGCTTGCCACGTCGTTCAGCGACACCGGTGAGATCGTCCTCGCGGGCCCGGTCCGCCTCGGCTCCGACCCTCCCGATATCGGGATTGCGTTCGCCCTCACGAAGGGCGACAAGCCCGAGACCGTCGTGCAGAAGCTCACCGAGCTCGGTGTACGACGGATCATCCCGGTCCGTTCGCTCCGCTCGATCGTCAAGTGGGACGTCGACAAGGCGGATCGCCATCTTGCTCGCCTCACGCTGATCGCCCGTTCGGCGCTCGAACAGAGCCGGGGCGTGTGGTCGCCCATCATCGAGCCCGCGATCACCGTCGCCCAGCTGGCCGAGCGTCCCGGGGTCGTCCGGGCCGACCGGGGCGGGCGCGCTCTTCGGTCAGAGGACGCCATCGTGGCCATCGGACCCGAAGGCGGGTGGGATCGGTCGGAACGCGAGCTGATCCCCGTGGCCGTTGGGCTTCCGGGTCTGGTGTTGCGCGCCGAGACTGCGGCGATCGTGGCCGGAGCCCTTCTCGCCGGGCTCCACGCTCCTCGGATCGAACATCGGTGAGCAGCCTGGAACCCCCAGGAAAGAAATCCGACCCTCGACCTCGACCAATCCCGCGCAGCGGAGGCCTTGTGCGCTACCCTGGGAACTGCACGCAGCGCGCGTAGCCGACGACGGAATCATCTCTGATCGTGGTCGAATGCCACGGAGCGTGCTTTTCGAGGTACATCCTGCCGGTGTACAGCGGAAAGTTACGTGAATGCCCGACCGTCCCAACGGTCATGACGCCGAAGGACATCCGATGGACGACGAATCTGGCGTTGATGCCAACTACACGCGCCAAGTCGGGCTCCGACTTCGGGGCGTCCGGCGTTCGCAACGACTGTCGCTCCACGACGTCGAGGTGTCGTCGGACAAGGAGTTCAAAGCATCCGTCTTGGGCGCGTACGAACGCGGTGAACGAGCCATCTCGGTGCCCCGTCTCCAGCGTCTTGCGCGCTTCTACGGCGTGCCGGTGGATCATCTCCTGCCGGTCATCGACCTCACGGCAGCCGACGGTGGGTCGGGTGAAGCCGACGAGCGCAGACCTCCTACCCGTGGGATCACGATCGACCTGATCCAGCTCGAGGCGATGTCGGGGCAAGAAGCTGCGCTCCTGGCGCGTTACGTGACGATGATTCGGGCCCAGCGCTCGGACCCTGCCGGTTCGGCCATGACGATCCGCCGCGAGGATCTGAACCCTCTGGCAGCACTGCTCGAGACCGATCTCGAAACCGTGAAGTCGCGAATGTCGGCGCTCGGCGCCGAGCTCGTCCACTGATCCAACCCTGCACGTCACCGCCGTATCGCGGCGCAACGCTCGGGGCATATGTGCACCTACCGTTCTGTGCTCACCGGTGCGACTACTGCTCGTTCTCGGTGTTCACCGATCGTCACCACCTTCATCGCACGTATGTCGACGCGCTGCTGTCCGACATCCGATCCGCCGCCGAAGACGGCGCGGTCTTTCGGAGTGTGTTCGTCGGCGGCGGCACTCCTTCGCTCGTCGACTCCAGCCTCCTGGCCGAGGTACTACGCGCGCTTCCGATGAGCGAGGGTGCCGAGGTGACCGTCGAGTCCAATCCGGACGACGTCACGGAAGCGTGGGTCACTGCTGTCCGCGAAGCCGGAATGACCCGGTTGTCGCTCGGGGTGCAATCGACCGTCGACCATGTGCTGTCCTCGCTCAACCGTCGCCACAACCGGGCCAACGTGGCGAACGCGATCGCTGCCGTCCAGCGCGTCGGCGTGCCCTCGTTGAACGTCGATCTGATCTACGGCGCCGTCGGGGAGTCAGTCGACGATTGGCGCCAGTCGGTCGATGAGGCCATCTCGTGGGGTACCACCCATATTTCGGCCTACGCGTTGACGGTCGAGGGCGGCACGGCGCTGGCGACCGACGCCGCACGCGCTCCGGATGAGGACGATCAGGCGGACAAGTACGAACTCGCTTCGGAACTTCTCGGCGCCGCCGGTTTCGCCAATTACGAGGTGTCGAACTGGGCCCGGCCGGGGTTCGAGTGCGAGCACAACTGGACCTACTGGCGTCAGGGTTCCTATCTCGGGTTCGGCTGTGCTGCCCACTCCCACGTCGACGGCCACCGTTGGTGGAACGTGCGGACGCCCGACCGCTACATCGACAAGATCAGTTCCGGACTGTCACCGGTCTCTGCTTCCGAGCGGCTCGACTCCGCAGCGCGTGCGCTCGAGGCGCTGCAGCTCTCGCTCCGGACTCGAGAGGGCGTGCCTGAGCGCTCCTTCGCCGACGCCGACTTGGCCGATCTCGTGGCCGGTGGTCTGATCGACGTCAACGATTCGACGGCACGGCTTTCCGTACGAGGGCGGCTCGTCGCCAATGCCGTCACGCATCTGCTCCGCGTGCCGGGTTCTCCCGACGCACCGTGACGGTCTCACGCAGACGTCGAGGTCAGTCCTGTTATATGTGTGCTTAGCATTGTTCGGTTCACCTTGCCCGAGGATGTTCGGGGCAGCGGTCCGTCAAGGATGATGAGTGCCCGTGGGGCGCAGTAGCCGGCCAGCGAGTCGCGCACGACGGCGCGCACTTCATGAAGCGATGGCGGGGTCGCACCTGCGGCAACGAACAGTGTGACCCGCTGCCCCCACTCTGGATCGGGCTGCCCCGCGACGGCGGCGTCGAGGTCGGCAAAGGCCGACCGCAGCACCCGTTCGACGGCGTCGGGCCACACCTTCTCGCCGCCGGTGACGATCACGTCACCGCGTCGCCCAAGCACCTCGAGTCGCCCGTCGGGGCGGAATCGTCCGGCGTCATTGGTGGCGAAACGTCCCGCATCGTCCTTGGGATCGAACCCCTCCGGAGTGGCGGTGCCATCGTCGGAACGGTATGCCCGGATCAGCATCGGGCCGTCGATCAGGATCTCACCGTCGTCGCCGAGGGTGATCCCGACTCCCCCGAGCGCAAAGCCGTCGTAGACGACCCCGGAGCCGGTCTCGGTCATACCGTATGTGCGCACACAATTGTCCGGAAGGGCTTCCGGCATGGCCGACCCCCCGACGAGAATCGTCTGCCATCCCTCCGTCTCGACCCGCTGCAATGCGGTGACGACCAACGACGTGCGGGTGTGGCCGGTGGAGCGGGCCGCGTTCACGACGTCCGGGTCGAATCGATCGACAACCGTGAACGGTGTACCGCTCGCCAGCGCCCTGGTGATCACCGAGAGCCCGCCGATGTGGGCGACGGGCAGAGTGGCGAGCCATCGGTCCCGTGTCGGGTCGATGCCGAGGCGGGCATTTGTCGCCGTGGCCGACGCCTTGACGGCGTCGTGGGTCAGCACCACTCCTTTCGGTTCGCCGGTCGTGCCCGAGGTGGCGACGACAAGCGCGTCGCCGTCGAGCACGGGTACGGCATCGTCGCGCGTCGACCGCCCGGACGGGTCGACGATCACCTCGGGGCGGAGCAGGTCGAGGAGGGCCGCCTTGGCCGGAACGGCGAGCCGCGGGTCGATCGGGAGCACGGCGTCGCCATCGTCCCAGCAGCTCCGGAGCGCCTCCACGAACGCAGTCCCGGGCGGAAGGTCAACTGCCACAAGTCGCCGGGTCATCGTGTTCTCTTCACGCTCGGGTCAACCGATCGCGCTGACGACCGCGAGCGCGGCCAGCGCGACATTTCGAACGATGGTGTCTGTGCTGATCGGACGCTCGCTGAACGAACCGAAGCAGCGACACACCGGCGCCTGGCCGCGGCGAAGCGTCCTGGCCATCGCGACGGTGAAGCCGACGAGCAACAGCAACGACCCGGTCGCCGCGATCCTCCGGAGCGCTGAGACCAGCAAGCCGACGAGCAGCGCGGCCGCAAGGGCAAGCTCCACCACCGGCAGCAGGCGCGAAACAAGACGAGCGATGGCGGCGGGCACGCCGAGGGCCGCGGCGGCCGACGTGGTCCCCGCGACGTCGCGTGCTTTCGCCGTTCCCGACACGGCGAAGACTCCGGCGAGCACGACCGAGGCGATGACGATGACCGCGGAACGCACACCTCCCAAGCTATTGCCCTGCGGCGCTCCTCGGTCATCGCGGCCAGCCGGTACGGTTGGAGGCGTGGCTGGACCGATCTCCACTCCTGTCGCGGCTCCGGGCCCGCCGTCGTCTCCGCCTGCGCGCCCAACGGGAATGCAGGCGTGGTTGATGGGCGCGCGAATCCGGACGCTCCCGGCGGCCGTGGTGCCTGTGCTCGTTGGCACGGCAGTGGCGATCGCCCAACGTCCGAACGGTGCCTCATGGAGCGTTCTGCGTGCCGCGCTCGCTCTCGTCGTCTCCCTCGCGCTCCAGGTTGGCGTCAACTACGCCAACGACTACTCCGATGGCATCCGCGGCACCGACGACGCGCGGGTCGGGCCGCTGCGGCTCGTCGGAGCGGGTGTGAAGTCGGCGGCCGCCGTGAAGCGGGCAGCATTCGCCGCCCTCGGGGCGGCGGCGATCGCCGGGCTCATTCTCGCGGCGCTCACCTCGTGGTGGCTGATCGCCGTCGGTGTCGCCGCCATCGCCGCGGCGTGGGGCTATACCGGCGGCCCGCGTCCCTACGGGTACGCCGGGCTCGGCGAGGCCTTCGTCTTCGTGTTCTTCGGCCTTGTTGCCGTCGCCGGCTCGGCGTTCGTGCAATACGAGGAACTCACGGCCGCAGCACTCGTGGCGGCGTTCCCGGTCGGGCTTCTCGCCACGGCATTGCTGGTCACGAACAACCTGCGCGACATCCCCGGTGACCGCGTCGTCGGCAAGGAGACGCTCGCCGTTCGCCTCGGCGATGGCCGCACACGGGTGTTCTATGTAGGACTCGTCGGGGGAGCGTTCGCGGCGATCGCGGTGCTGGCCGTGGTGCTGGGCCGTCCGGCCACCTTGATCGGATTGCTCGCCTTCCCGCTGGCGATCGCTCCCGTCAAGGCGGTGCGCGGTGGGGCGCTCGGACGGGACCTGATTGGTGTGCTCGGCGCCACCGGCAAGCTGCAACTGGCCGTAGGAGTCTTGACCACGTTCGGGATACTCCTGTGAGCCACGTGCCGGGGGTCGCGAACGCGTGATCCAACGCGATCGGCGCATCGCGCACCCCGATGATGCGCTTCGTCGGCTGGCCCGTACCGGCCGGCCGGCGCTCGGCCAGACGACCGATCTGGGGAAGAAGCCGAAGCCACCCTCGGCGATGCGACAATTCAATGTCGCAGCCATTGCGGTCCTGTCTGTGTGTACGGCGATCGCCCTTGCCCCGTTCGTCATTCCCAAACACGAGCTGAAGGTGTCGGGACTGCGCTCCGGTTCGTATCTCAATGCTGCGGCGGTGAAGAAGCTCGAGGTGGTCGTCGCCGTCACGCCGTCGACTGCGGTCGAACGCCTCGATGTGCGTCTCGACGGCGAAACGGTTCCGATCGTCCGCAATCGCCGGTCGGCGGTATGGACTCCATCGGCCAACCTCGCCGATGGGGAACACCGCCTCGTCATCCGGTCCGGATCGTCAGTGCTCTGGCGGGGCCCCGCTAGGCGTGAAGTCCGGTTCGTGGTTGACCGCGCCCGGCCCGAGCTGAAGGTCCGCAGCGAGTCCAATGTCGACGGCCAGGCGCTGGTGCTGTCGGGGACGACGGAGCCGGGTGTGACCCTTCGCGTGAACGGTGTCGTGGTCCCGGTGAAAAGCAGCGGGGCTCAGCGGGGCTCGTTCCGGGCGACGTTCCGACAAGCTCCAGTAGGGACGGTAGAGATCGTGGCCGTCGACGAGGCCAACAACCGCAGCCGTCGGCTCGTCCGAACCGGGGTCGAGAAACAGAAGATCCGCGGCGTTCACGTGACACCGCGCGGCTGGCTGATTGCCTCCGTGCGGAACCCGGTGTTCCGCATGGTCGAGTCGAAGCAGATCAACACCGTGATGCTCACACTCAAGGATGAGGCCGGAGGACTGGCGTACCGCTCGACGGTGGCGAAGGCCGTGGAAATCGGGGCCAGCCAGAACCTCGTCGACCCGCGCAAGGTGATCGACGAGCTCCATTCGCGCGGCGTCCGCGTGGTCGGGCGCATCGTCTGTTTCCGCGACCCGCTCTTTGTGGCCGACGCAGTTCGGAGCGGGCATCTCGACCGGGTGGTCACCGACGCAACCGGTCTCCCGTTCGTTGGAAACGACGGCGTCTTCGCCAACCCGGTCAACCCCGACGCGCAGCGCTACGTGCTCGACATCATCGCCGAGGCGGCAACCATGGGGTTCGACGACTTGATCCTCGACGAAGTCCGACGCCCGGGCGGGGAGCCGACGTCGATGGTGCTCGCCGGGCTGCGACCCGACCTCCGTGGCCTCGACACCCAGTTGGTCTCGTTCCTCCGTCGGGCCGGGGAGCAGTTGCGGGGGCTCAACGTCGGCTTCGGGGTGACGGTGCTCGGCGCGTCCATCAACGATCCCAAGGCCTACGGGCAGAGCATTGCGAAGTTCGCGCCGCTGGTCGATTACCTGTCGCCGAAGCTGTTCCCGTCGAGGTTCGTTCCGGGATCCTTCGGGATCGACAGTCCGGCGGAGCGTCCCCACGCGCTGGTCGCCGCGGCGGTGAAGGTGGTGTTCCGCCAGGTGGCGAACACCGATGCCGCCGTCCTTCCGTGGTTGCAGGACTTCTCCGAGGGTCGCCCCAACGGTCCTGCTGATGTACGCGCGCAGATCGACGCCGTCGACGAGCTCGGTATCGGCCGGTGGATGCTCGTGGACCCGAAGATGTCCTACAACACCGGTGGCATCCCGTTCCGGGCGGAGTCGGTGCTTCGGGGCCAGACGCCGACCTCGGTGCCGACAACCACCGTCGTCCCCGCACCCGACGACACCGTCACTCCGTGACGCGCATGCGGCCTCGGCGGAGCGCGTCGGCGAACGCCGTCGGCTGCTCGAGGTGACACGAGTGGCCGGCACGTGCCAGTTCCTCGTGGACCGCGTTCGGCAACGTGGCGGCGAGGCGACGGCCGAGCGCCGTGAACTTCGTGTCGAGCTCACCGGTGATCACGATTGTCGGGATCGTGAGCTCGCCGAGACGGGCCCACAAGGGCGTCTGGGTGCCGGTGCCGCAGGAGCGCAGCGACTCCGCAAGCCCCTCGGCGGTGTTGCGGAGCCGCTCGGCCCGGTCGTCGTCGCTGACGGTGAGGGTCGCGAACAGTGGCTGGCTGGTCCACCGGTCGACGAAACGTGCGGTCCCGTCGCGCAGGATTTCGTCGGCGAGAGCTTCGTCCGAGGCCACCCGACTCGCCCGCTCCGCGGCGTCGTCGATTCCGGCGGTGGTGGAGACGAGCACGAGTCCGGCGACGAGCTCCGGACGCGCCAGGGCGAGGTGGAGCAGCACGCGTCCGCCGAGTGAGTACCCGATCCACCAGACCGAACGCCCGTCGAGGAGCGGCGCGGTGCGAACGGCGACGAGTGCTGCTGCTTCGTCCAGGTCGGCGGGTCGTTCGTTCGTAGCGGAGCCGTGCCCGGGGAGATCCGGGGCGAGGATCGTCTCGCCGAGCGCCCGCTCGATGGTGGCCCACGACCGTCCCGTCTGGGTGAACCCGTGGAGCGCGACCACGGGTGTGGTTCGTTCCGAGGACTGTCTCGCTAGCGGCATGCTCGGCGGTAGCGGCGTAGGCACGGCATGATCGTTGCATGTCGTCGGACCCATCGCTTGCTCCCAGCACAGCTGACCTGCAGGCGACCTTCTGCGCCACGTTGGTCGACGAGTGGGTCCGCGCCGGTGTCCGTGATGCCGTCGTCAGCCCGGGCTCGCGCTCCACACCCTTGGCCCTTGCCATCGCCGCCGACTCGCGGATCCGTGTCACGGTCGTACTTGACGAGCGGAGCGGGTCGTTCCGGGCGCTCGGTCTCGCTCGGGCGACGGGTCGGCCGAGTGTGCTGCTGTGCACCAGTGGCACGGCCGCCGTGGAGTACCACGCGGCCGTCGTCGAAGCCGACCTCGACCATGTGCCGTTGATCGTCTGCACGGCGGACCGGCCGCCCGAGCTCCACGGGATCGGTGCTCCGCAGACAGTGAACCAGCAGGGCCTCTTCGGCGTGTCCGTGCGCTGGTTCGCCCAGCTCGGCGTGCCCGACGCCGCCAACGAGCCCACGTGGCGGTCCTTCGCCGCACGCACGGTGGCCGAGGCCGTAGGGTCACCCCGCGGGCCCGGTCCGGTCCACGTGAACCTGCCGTTCCGGGAGCCGCTCGTCGGGGTGCCGATGCCCCTGCCCTTGGGTCGCGAGGGTGGACAGCCGTGGCACCGGGTGATCGCCGGCGGCTCCGTCGCCGTGGCTTCGGGACGGCTCGAGGCCGTGCGGGCGCTCGTTCATGGGCGACGTGGGGTTATCGTCGCCGGTGCCGGTGCCGTTCAGGTCCGTGATCGGGAAGGCGCCGAGGTGATCCACCGCCTCGCGTCGGCACTCGGTTGGCCGGTGCTCGCCGACCCGCGTTCCGGTCTGCGTACGAAGGCCCCGAACCTCGTCGCTGCTGCTGACTCGATTCTGCGCTCGGCGCGGGCGGCCGAGGCACTCCGTCCCGACGTGGTTCTTCGGCTCGGCGCGCCGTGGGCGTCGAAAGTGCTCGGTCAATGGCTCGGGTCGTGCGGCGCCGACGACGTGCTGGTCGATCCTTACGGCTCCTGGCTCGATCCCCACCGCATGGCCACCCTGGTCGTGGCGGCCGACCCGGTCGAGGTGGCACGTGGCCTTCTTGACCTGCGGGTGGAGGCAGCGCAGCCGTCATGGACCTCTCGCTGGCGGTCGGTTGCGGCAGCCGCCGATGCGGTGCTCACCGACGCGCTCGACGGCCCACCTCGTTCGACCGGTGCCGACGACGCACTCTCCGAGCCGTGGATCGGGCGGTCGATCCTCCGTCACCTTCCGCACGACTCGCGCCTCGTCGTGGCGTCGTCGATGCCGATCCGTGACGTCGAGTGGTTCGCCCCACCTCTGCTCGCCGTCGAGGTGCACGCCAACCGCGGTGCCAACGGGATCGACGGTGTCGTGTCGACCGTTCTCGGTGTCGCCGGTGCCGGCGACGGCCGCGCTGGCGTCGGGCTGCTCGGCGATCTCGCGTTCCTCCACGATGCCGGCGCGCTCGCGTCGGCCGTGGATCGTCCGGCGACGATCGTCGTCGTCGACAACGGGGGCGGAGGCATCTTCGAGTTCCTCCCCCAGGCGACGTCGTTGACGCGGGAGCGGTTCGAGCTGCTCTTCGGCACGCCCCAGGGCGTGGACGTCGCAGCCGTGGCCCGCGGCTACGGCGTGGACGTGGTCGAGGTGGCGAGCGAGGCGGGGTTCATTGACGCTCTGTCGGTCGTCGGGTCGCCGGGAACGCACGTGATCGTCGTGCGTACGGATCGTCAGGCCAACGTCGGCGTCCACGATCGTCTCAACGCCGCGGTCGCCGAGGCCGTCGAGGCCCTCCTACCTCGGTAGTGGGCCAGGCGTTGCCGTGCATATGTGGGCCCGGAGCCCGCCGGGCGAGCGTGTACTGTGGACCGGGCCACGGGCTGTGGCGCAGCTTGGTAGCGCGCTTGACTGGGGGTCAAGAGGTCGTGGGTTCGAGTCCCGCCAGCCCGACAAAAGACCTGTTCAACGGCTGTCTTTTCGATATGTGCGCGTATGAGTGCCTCTGCTGAGAACAAGATTGAGAACATCCTGTGTTCTCAAAGATCCGCGGGAGGGATTGCGAACCCAATACTTGTCCGCGTCGGACGACGTGAAGTGGCTGCGAGTCTCCTTCGTTGCCCGGCAGTGTCTCCCTCGGTGGCAAGTACCGTTGGTAACTTGACGCATAGTCAAGTGCTCGCTCGGCGAAGGGGCCTGCCCAGAATTCGATGACTGCTGGGTCAGGGATTGAGGTCGATGCTCGAGGCGAACGACTGGACGTGCCCAGAGTTTGTAGAGTGGACGTATCTCTTGCGATTCCTGTAGGGTTACGTCCATGCGATCCGTTGCCGAAGTCGCCAGAGAGATGCAACTCTCGCCGGCGCGCGTCCGTCAGCTGATCGCATCAGGGGCCCTGCCGGCTGTTCGGGTTGGTGGACGGTGGGTCATCATGGACGGAGAGGCAGCACGGCACCCCGAGGGGCGGCCGTGGAGCGAAACGGCGGCTTGGGGGTTGCTGTGGCTAGCGCTGGGTCGCCGTGCGCCGTGGTTGTCGGTGAAGCAACGCCAGCGCATTCGGCTTCGCCTTGCTGAGGGCCTCATGGCGCACGGAGAGCGGCTTTCTGTTCGTGGGACGTCAAAGTGGTTCCGTGGGCACCCGTCTGCGTTGCAGCGTCTCGGCCACGACCCCCGCCTGATCCACTCTGGTCTATCCGGCGCAAGTAGCGCTGGTGCCGATCTTGTTGTCGCGGATCGCGTCGAGGGATATTCCAGGTCGGTCGACGTCAAGGCGTTGATCGCCGAGTACGGGCTGGAGCCGGCGCCGGCCGGGGAGGGGAACGTGCAGGTGCGGGTGGTGCACGACCTGTGGCCGTTCGACTCGGATGAGGTCGTGGCGCCGAGGTTGGTCGTTGCACTCGATCTGCTGGAGCAGTCGGATGAGCGAACGAAACGAGCCGGGCGGTCGTTGCTCGCTCGCGTACTACGCGAGGTGCCAGGGTGATCGAGCTGCCCGACTTCGCTGGCCACGCCGATGCGTTATGGAACGCGCTGCTCGATCTTGGCGCGGTCGTATCTTCGGAGTGGGTGCTCGTCGGCGGGCAAATGGTTCTACTGCATGCGATCTAGCACGGTGCGGCGTGGCCGAGGGTGAGCATGGATCTCGACGTGATCGTGAACGCACGAGTGAAGGCGTCGGTGCGAGGGTTCGTCGCAGAGATCGAGGCGATCGGATTCGTGCTCGATGGGATGAGCCCGGAACTCCTCGCTCACCGGTACCGTCGCGGAGCGGCATCGATCGATGTTCTTGCCCCGGAAGGTCTGGGCGAGCGAACGGACCTTACGACCACGCCTCCGGGTCACACGTTGCAAGTCCCAGGTGGGACTCAGGCGTTGCAGCGCGCTGAACGTGTCGAGTACTTCTACAACGGGCGCGTCGGCGTGATCCCGCGTCCATCGCTGCTGGGATCGATCGTCGGCAAGGCGTGCGCGGTTGACGTCGACGACGTCCCGGCCAACCAGGAGATTGATCTGGCGTTGCTGCTGTCGCTTGTCAACGATCCGTTCCTGATGCGCGACGAGCTCACGCCGAAGGACCGTCAGCGGCTTCGACCCCGACGGCCGATGGTCGAACCTGGCCATCGGGTGTGGCGGCACTTCGAACCGGCCGAGGGCGACCGCGCCAGAGCGGCGTTGCGTATCCTCATGGCCGACCAGTAGCCCGGTCCTGGAAAGCAGATAGTAAGCGCGCATGTGAGAACCAAAGTGAGAACGTCCGCGTTGGTCTCAAGGGTCACCGGCGGTCCCGTGCGGTTACGCATGGGCAAAGCCATGTCGGCGAAGTCGCAGGTCAGCGGTCACTTCGGGGTAGTAGTGGTCACCTGCGGTTTTCTACGCGCACATGCGACCGGCTGTCTGGGGGTCAAGAGGTCGTGGGTTCGAGTCCCGCCAGCCCGACAAAAGACCGCAGGTCAGAGCACATGCTCCATGTCCGATGGACGCCGAGACACCTGCATCACCAAGCCGACGACTCGTCCCCAAGCCGCTAGTAGTCGTTGTCGCGGTCTTGGTCGCGGCGGCCGCGGCGTTGTTCGTGAATCAGCGAGCGACCATCTCGGACTTGGACTCGACTGTCCGCGCCCTCACCAGCACTGTCGAAAACCTTCGGAGCGATCAGATCGAATTGACGAACAAGATCGACGATATTGAGAGCAAGGTCGGTGCGAGCGGTTCTGGTGGCGGCGACCTGCAGACGGAAGTGGATGCAATCAGAAGCGACGTCGACGATCTGCAGAGCGGCGCGGTGACGATACAGAGCGACGTGGACGACCTGAAAAGCGGGGTGGACGATTTGCGGAGCGGCGCGGTGACGATACAGAGCGACGTGGACGACCTGAAAAGCGGCGCGGACGATCTACGGAGTGTCGTAGCCAACCTCAAGAGCGTTATCCGTGACATTCTCGACATCCTTGGCAACCGCTAGCCGTAGGTCCCGAGTCGACTTATGATCTTGAGTTGACGGCCTGAGATGTTCCGGCGATTCTTAGGGGCATGAGAACCCGCGCGAAATTGCTCCTGGTTTTGACTTTGGCGGTGACCGTTTCTGATTCTTAAAGAGAAACGACCCCGCGAACACGGTTTGCGGGGTCGTTTCTTTTTCGGGCGGGTGGCGGCGTCATTGGAGGCGACGACGCGCCGCTGTTCGCTGGTAACCAGCCAGCTAGCCCGAAGACGGTGTCCGCTCCACCGGCAAGCGGGTGCCCGGCGGGGATGAACGTCGACATGTGGGGTCCGTTGTCGAGCCTCGGACGTAAGTGTCCTACGAGAAGGAAAGGCGCAGACCGACCGCGTCCGCTTGACGTGTTGCTGTTAGTGCTGCAGGCTTCGACAACTCGGCTCCACCGGAGCCGAACGTGTCTTGAGGAGTCGGTGTGCTTCGTCGTCGCGTATTTCGGTTTTTGGCCGTGGCCGGCTTGGTGGCCATGCAGCTTCCTCTGATGGCGGGTCGGGCCAACGCGGCCCAGGTGTCTCTTACGTTCCGTGTCTCGAGGGTTTTGCAGGTTGAGAACCCCGACGGTCCCGATGACGGCGATTACTACGCGAAGGTCAAGATCGGCGGGAACGGTTTCGAGTCAAGTCCGGTTACTACCTCCGATGATTTTCGCCCGAATTGGACGTTCACCAAGCTCGTCGACGACACCACCCCGACCGTCGTGCAGGTGGAACTGTGGGATGAGGACGGGGGTTTCCGGGGCGGCGATGACAAAATGGACATCAACCCCGCCGACCAAAAGGTCGAGCTCAGTTTCACCTTCGACCCGGTGACCCGCACGTGGACCTCACCGGACCTGCCTCCCAACGCGGTAGCGAGCCGTGGCGATGGTGACGAAGACTTTCCCGATACGAACGACGGCCGAATCGCGCAAATCGAATTCGACTTCTCGACCAGCGGCAACTCCGATATCGACGGTGACGGCATCCCCGACGCGGTCGAGCGGTTCGGCGTGCGCAACCTGGATGGCACTTTCGTTCCTGGCGGCGATCTGGCCTCTCTCGGTGCAGACCCGTGCCGCAAGAGCATCGCAGTGCAGATCGATTACATGAGCGGCGCCGCCGACGGCCACACGCACCAGCCCAAGGCTGCGGCCATCGCCGAAGTCAAGGCTGCTTTCAACGCCGCTCCGGTTCCCGCGGTCACGCCCTGCCCGTATGGCCCGACCCCCGCTGCCGGCATGGATTTCGTCGCCATACCCGGCAAAGCGATACCCGAACAACCCGTGATGGGACTCGACGGCGGCTTCCGCAACGCCCGCAACACCAACTTCCCGGACCGCCTCGGCCCGTACGCGCATTACGTCATCTTCGTGCACGACCAGGCGGCCGGATCCAGTTCATCGGGCCTGTGCTGCGAGAAAGATCGGGGAAACAAGGATTACCTCGTCAGCTTGGGTTCGTGGCGCACGACGTGCATCGCTCCTGGGCCGGACGGCATCCTGAACTCCACCGCTTCCGGCGACGACATTGTCAGTGGAACGTCCATCCTGGTCGGCAACAACCGCAATTGCGACAGCACGGCAAAAGGCGACGATATCCAGGTGAGCGCGGTCGGGTCGGGCGCAGCCAACACCGAAGTCGGGACTGTCCGCGACCAGTCCGGCTCGATCATGCACGAACTCGGACACGCCCTCGGGCTCGGCCACGGTGGAGCGGACAAGACCAACTACAAACCTAATTACCTTTCGGTCATGAACTACTCCTTCGACCCAGGCGGGATTCCAACCGCGGCCGGCTCGTCCCGCCTCGACTACTCCACGGCCAAACTGGCCGACCTGAATAAGAATTCGCTTTCGGAGTCTGCGGGCATCGGCGACGGAACAGACTTCACAACGTGGCTCGACGGAGCCGGCAACCAGCAGAACGGCAAAGGCAACGGCGCCCTGGACTGGGACGCAGACGGGAGCATCGCCGCTGGCACGGTAAAGGTCAACATCAATTCCAACGACGATGACGCAACCAAGAACAACCCGCTCACCGGATATAACGACTGGCCGAACCTCAAATTCCGAGCCGTCGACTCGCCCACGGCAAGCGGTGCATCCGCCAACACGCACGGACCCGACATCGTTTTCTCGGAAGTCCTGAACCGTGAACAAAACCTGGCCCAATACTTTTCGCCAGACCTGACCGTGTCCAAGGTCGTCGACGCCACCGACGCAACCCCAGGCGACAAACTGAAATACACGGTGACCGTGAGCAACACTGGAACGGGACCGGCCACCGGAGTCAGCACCACCGACACCCTGCCCGACGGCACGGTAAAGACCGACACCTTGGCCGACGCGCCCCCGGGAAACGTTCAAACTCTCATGGCCGGCTACACGGTCCCGTGCACTACTCCCGACGGCACAGTGCTCGTGAACCGCGTCCACGTGAGCGGTCATGACGCCGCCGGCGGCCCCGAGACCAAGATCACGAACAACGATGCCGCAGCCTCGACCACCATTCACGCTGCCGTGCTCGCCGTCACCAAAACGGCAACCACACCAGTCCTGGCCGGCGAGGCGATTCGCTACCGCATCCAGGTAACGAACACCGGCACCGGGACAGCCTCAACCGTCACCTTGCAGGACCTTCTGGCCAGTGGCGTCTACTACAGCTCCGCCCTCGATCTCGGCGCCGGGCCCCGCCCTGCCACGGTCGTCCGCAACGCCGACGGCACCACCAGTCTCACCTGGAACCTCGGTTCCCTCGCTGCTGGCGCCACCCGAACGATCGACTACACCGCCCGGCCGAGCTTGCTGCTACGTAACGGCGCTACCCGCACCAACACGGCAACAGCCTCAGCGGTAAACGCCAACGGCTGCATCGTCGCACCAATAAGCGCCAACGCCGCCGTCGCCGTCACCGAGACGCCACCCACCCGTCTCCCGCTCTCCCACGGGTACTGGAAAAACCACCCCGAAACTCGCACCGACGAGATACGAGCCCGAGTCCAGGCAACCGATCAGCGCTTCGACACCACACCGGCCGACGGAGCACTTTCCAACCCCGAATCCGACACCGTGTTGAAAGGTGGCGGAAACCAACCCTCCGTCCTGCACTTCCAACTCCTAGCAACGCTGTTCGACCTGTCAACCCACTCAATCAACGCCTCCACCTCGATCTCGTCGCCCACCGCGACCCGACTCGGAATCGCCGACGTAGGACAAGCCGTGCTCTACGCCGAGGCCACCTTGGCCCTGGACCCCGCCACCAACAAGGCCCGCTACAGCGACGCCACGACCCTCCTCGATGAGATCGTAAACAACAAGAGCGAACGCTACTAACGCACAAACGGACGGCTCTGCTCGGAGCAGCCCAATCAACCCACCACCGACCACACCGACAGACACCGCATTGATATTTTTGGTAGGTATCCGGGGCGAGAGCAGGGTCGCGGGCTGTCTGCGTGCTCCAAAAAAAGACGGATCGGGGCACTGTCGCGAAGTATGTCGCTAAGGCCGAGGCGGCGGGGATCGTGCCGGGAGGTCCGCCGGTCGGCCGGGACGTGTGGGCGGTTAGGGCGTGCGAGTGGTTTCCGGAACTGGTGGATGCGAAGGCCCGGTCGTTGACGTATCCCGACATCAACCGGCTCCGCGAAGTGATCGAGCCGATGCTTGGCGAGGTGAGCGTGTCGACGGCGTTCCAGCGGTGCCGTGACGAGCATGGCCTCACCGCTGGTGTCACCGCGTTCCGGCAGTATGTGCGCTTAGAGTTTCCGGCGAGCCCGAAAGCGGAGTCGGTGACGTTGTGTCGGCCCCCGGTCCCGCCGGGCGACGAAGCACAAATCGATTACGGGTTTTTGGGCTCGTGGCTCGACCCGGTCACCGAGAAGGTCCGGCGGGTGTGGGCGTTTGTGATGGTGTTGGCGTGCAGCCGCCACATGTTCGTCCGACCGGTCTTCACGATGAACGCGTTGTCGTGGGCGCAAACGCATGTTGCTGCGTTCGAGTTCTTCGGTGGTGTTCTGGCCCGCCTCGTG
>JANLRD010000235.1:0-2225 GCA_031368215.1 Acidimicrobiia bacterium
GACCGCACCGTCACGCCGATCAGATCCGTTGAACGACCAATCAGGTCGAAGTACGCCGGATTGCAATACTCGTAGCGATGCGTCGGTCCATTCAGCACGCAGATGAAACCTGGCGATTGATCGAACAGGCCGCGCCACCGGTCGGCATCCGCACGAAAGCGGGCCTCTTCCATCACGCGTTCCGTTGTCTCGGTGCAGAGCACCAGCACTCCGCCGACGCCGTTGGGTGCGGTGTTATCGTCAATGGGCCCGTAGCTATAAGTCCAGTACACATCTTCAACACGTCCGAAGCGCGTGATCGGCACGCGGTGGTTTTCGTGCCACGTTGCGCCCTGGCCGGACATCACGAACTCGATCTGTGGTCCGATCACGGACCAGATTTCGTCCCACGCGTCGCGACCCGATGCGCCGAGCATCTGCGGGTGTTTCTCCGGGCCCAGCGACCTGGCGTAGGCGTCATTGTAGAAACATGTCAGCGCATCACCCCAGAAAATGAAGACGGGATGATTTGTGGTGAGCATGATTCGCAACGCTGTTCTGAGGCCGGCCGGCCAATCGTGCGGCGCGCCAACGGCGGATGACGACCAGTCGAACGCGCGGATGCGCTCGCCCATGCCGCCGCCGCCGCCAAGAAACGACAGCACGTCGCGCGTGGAATTCTGCCACGCTTTCTCGATGTTGGGTTGCGCGTCATCCATGAGGTGCGCGGTGGAGTGCGAAACCGATCCACGCGAGGCTTGTCGCGCGCGGAACACGCTGGACGAGCTCATGCCTGCATTGCGACGACGACACCAGCGGCTGCATGTGCGGTCGGCGCAATGAGATCATCAACGCCGGTCATCGCAGCTCCTGCAGCAGAGGCACACCGCCGGCCGTACCGTCGCCGCGCGAGACACACTCCTCGGCGAGGGCCGCATATTCGTGCTTGAGTGCGTCGAGTTCAGGCGCAGTGGCAGTCTTCTCCGCAAACCCGCGGAACCACGCGTCCACGTCAGGCGCGTTCATCCGAGCATTCCGATGATGCGGAAGAAATGGAATGGTCGCATACAGCAATGGACTGACGTCATTCCCGGACGGTCAGCCATTCGCACTACCACTCATGACGTCGGTCCACGGCGTGAGATGACGACCATGCGTTCAGCCACGGCAGTCCGAATGTCGCAATCGCACGGCGATGATTGGCGAAGGCGACATAGACGCGATCGCGGAGCCGGCGCGGCACGCGATGCAGCGCGCGTGCAACATGCCGCCACAGACCACCGACCTGTTCGAGCGCCGCCAGGATGGCGTCAGAGTACGCCAGAATGGTCCCATCGGGTTGCACGAAGAGCGCGCTGTCGCGCTTCGAGAACTCGGTATGCGTCCGGCGGATCGTGTCGCCGAACAAGCTCTGGAGTGGCGCGATCCTGAGGTGGCCGAGGCGATCGATGCCCGTCACGAAAGACACGAATCGACGACACACGCTGCAGCGATCGTCGAACAGCAGGACGGATCGTGAGGCAGCTGCTGCAGGCGTGAACGTGGCATCATGCACGGGGGCCGTCATGCGCTCCTCGCCTTCGACGCGTCCATGTGCTGCGCAACGTCGTGCGCGGATTGCAGTCGCACCCGTGTGCGCCGCACGCGCTCGAGCAGCGTGTAGTTGATATGGCTGAGGATTACGCCGTTGCCGTCCGAAACCCGGATTTCGACGACGTTGTCGGGAGACCGGACGTATGACAATTGGGTGCGCATAAAAACGTCTCCAGACACAGAAAAGCGGCGCACGAGAACACCGGATAGGTGTCTCACGCGCCGCCAACGAGGGACCGCCTACTCCCACGCTCCGGCTTCATCGATCGCTCACCGCAGATGCGGTCGGGCGCTCTACACACTTCAATGGTCTCACACAGCAATAAATGTTCCAGCACACCACTCGAAAACCGGGCGTCAGGCGCTCTCTACCATAGACTGACTGCGCGCGGCGTCCGCTCGCTTCTGCCACAACAGTCTGACCAAACCATCAGGCGATCAATTGTCTGAGCGTCCGTTGCAGCGCATCAGGATCGACCGGCTTGACGAGGTGCGCATCGAAGCCAGCGTCCACCGATTTTCGACGATCGTCCGCCTGGCCCCAGCCCGTTAGCGCGACGATCACAAGACGGCGCTCTCGCGGCACGGAACGCAGGGCTCGGCACACCTGATACCCATTCAGTTTGGGCAGGCCGATATCCAGCAGCACCACG
>JANLRD010000160.1:0-41564 GCA_031368215.1 Acidimicrobiia bacterium
CTTCGCTCGACTGCTCGCAACACCCATGACCCGACCACATTGGGAGAGAGGTTGCCCCTGCTCTCGTTCGGTGCTGCGCAGCTCGCTTCGCTCGACTGCTCGCAACACCCATGACCCGACCACGTTGGGAGAGAGGTTGCCCCTATATGTTGGGGCAGAACACCTCCGAACGACGTTGGGAGGTGTTCTGCCGCAGCCGTGATGATCGAAGCGGTCAGGTGGTCGACGCGGCCGGTAGCCTGTTGCGCCGTGCCGCCGACCGCTCTCGCCGAACTCGCCGTAGGAACTCCCGTCGTCTCCACCGTCTCGATGCGTGGGGTACCCGAAGGCACATCGGGCAAGGTCATCCACGTGCAAGGTCTGTCGTGGATCCGCTATTGGGTGTGGTTCGACAACGGTGAGCGGGTCGGTACCCTCGGCCGCGCCAAGCTCGCCACCGCCGCAGAATGGGCCCGTCGCTTCGACGCGCCCACGGAATCCTCCGGTTCTGACGCCGCGCTGCCCTCCGGCGGCGACGCTGCTTCGACAGACTCGAGCGGCGACGTCGGCGGCGTGCCGGGTCATCTCCTGGAGCGGTCACGCGCGGCCCGGGCCCGGTGGGCAGCCAAGAAAGGCTGACGGCCTTCCGCGGCCGCCGTCAATCGGTCCGGCGCCGATGCCGATGGCGCGGCGAGTGGAAGCGAGTCGTTGCGTCTGTCGTTCAAAACCGCGCCGAGGATTTTCGTCGGCACCCAACTCCAAGGTCGCTGACGTGTGTGGAATCGTTGCTGTCACCGGGGCCAGTTCGGCCCTTCCCATTCTGTTGAACGGCCTGGCGCGTCTCGAGTATCGCGGATACGACTCCGCCGGCGTCGTTCTCCAGCATGAAGGCCTCTGGATGGACAAGAAAGCAGGGAAGCTCGCGGTCCTTGTGGAGTCGCTCGGCGGCGATGCCCCGACGAGTCCGAGCACGGGCATCGGCCACACCCGCTGGGCCACTCATGGCAAGCCCGTCGACCACAATGCCCATCCGCACGTCGACCGCCACGCCAAGGTCGCGATCGTCCACAACGGCATCATCGAGAACTACCTCGAGCTCAAAGCGGAGATGATCGCGGACGGTCATCAGTTCACCTCCGAGACCGATACGGAGGTCCTCGCGCACCTGATCGGGATGGAAGTGGATGCGGGCCTGGCGTTGGCCGACGCCGTCCGTTCGGCGCTGCGCAAGGTCGACGGGAGTTTCGCGATTGCCGTGCTGCACGCCGACATCCCCGACCTCGTCATCGGAGCGCGCCGCGGTTCGCCATTGATATGTGGGCGTACGGATTCCCTCGGCCTGCTGGCATCGGACATCCCGGCAATCCTCTCGGAGACCCGTGAGATCTACGTGATCGAGGACGACAACGTCGTCGAGGTGACCCCTGGCTCGATCGTGGTCACCACGCTCGACGGGACGATTGTCACGCCCCAGGCCCGTCACATCAGCTGGGACCTCGAAGCGGCCGAGAAGGGCGGCTACCCGGACTTCATGCTCAAGGAGATTCACGAGCAACCCACAGCCATCACGGAGACTCTCCGCGGACGCACGCGCCCAGACGGTTCGCTGGTGCTCGACGAGATGCGCCTCACCGTCGACCAACTGCGTTCGATCGACCGCGTGTCGATCGTCGGTTGTGGGACGAGCTTCTACGCCGGTCTGGTCGCCAAGTACGCGATCGAGCATTGGACGCGTATGCCGTGCGAGGTCGATGTCGCGTCGGAGTTCCGGTACCGCGATCCGGTGCTCGGACCATCGACGCTCGTCGTCGGCATCAGCCAGTCCGGTGAGTCTCTCGACACCATGGAGGCGATCCGCTATGCGCGCAGCGCGACGAACAAGGCGAAGGTGCTCACGGTAAGCAACGTCGTCGATTCGTCGATGGCCCGTGAGGCCGACGCCGTCCTCTATACCCACGCTGGCCCCGAGATCGGTGTCGCCGCGACGAAGACGCACCTCGCGCAGATCGTCGCGATGCAGCTCCTCGCCCTGTATCTGGCCCAGGTTCGCAACACCCAGCATCCCGGCGAGATCAGAGCGCTGCTGGAGATCCTCGAGTCGCTGCCGGACAAGGTCGAAGCCGCCTTGGCGCACACCGCACACATCACGGCGCTTGCCGAGCGGTTCTCCAGCACTCGCGACTTCTTCTTCCTCGGACGCAACACGGGGTATCCGACGGCGTTGGAGGGTGCACTGAAGCTGAAGGAGATCAGCTACGTACGTGCCGAAGCGTATCCGGCCGGTGAGATGAAGCACGGGCCGATCGCCCTCATCGAGCCCGGAAGCGTGGTCATCGGCGTCGCAACGCGAGGGCGGCTCCACGCCAAGATGCTCTCCAACATGCAGGAGATGCGTGCGCGGGGCGCGACGATCGTGCTGGTGGCCAACGAGGGTGACGAGGAGACGGCGTCGCAGGCCGATGAGGTGCTCTGGGTCCCATCGCTTCCCTCGAACGCCGAGCTGTTCATGCCAGCCGTCAATGTGGTGCCGTTGCAGATCTTCGCCTACGCCTTGGCCCGTGCCAAGGGCCTCGATGTCGACAAGCCCCGCAACCTCGCCAAGACGGTCACGGTCGAGTAGCTCCCCCGGCCGTTGCGTGGAGACCGCTCCACGAGGGTGTACAACCGAGGGGTGAGCATTGTCGGGATCGGTATCGACGTGGTCGACGTGGCGCGCATGCGTGAGATCCTCGCCGATACTCCGTCGATTCGCGAGCGGTGCTTCACGAGCGCCGAGCGTGCCTACGCGGAGAGGGCGCGCGACTCGGCGGAGCGCTTTGCCGTCAGGTTCGCAGCCAAGGAAGCAGTCATGAAGGCCATGGGTCTCGGCCTCGGCGCCTTCGGTTTCCACGACGTCGAGGTCGTTCGAGCTGCTGACGGTGTGCCGAGTCTGTCGATCACGGGAGACGCCGCTCGCCTCGCCGCCGAGCGCGGCATCACCGGTTGGCACCTTTCACTGACCCACACGGAAACCACGGCCGCCGCCTACGTGATCGCCGAGCGATGATCCCCATCGTCTCACCGGCGCAGATGCGGACGATCGACGAGCGCGGTGGAGTGCCCGAGTCGGTGCTCATCGAACGAGCGGGGCGGGCAGTCGCATGGGAGGCCCGTTCGATGCTGGGTGGGGTGTACGGACGGCGCGTTGTCGTGCTCGCCGGCCCTGGGAACAACGGTGCGGACGGGATGGTCGCCGCGGGCGTGCTCTCGTCCTGGGGTGTCTCGGTGCGTGTGATCCGTGTCGGTCGCCACGCGCCACCCCCGACGCGCGTCGACGACGCCGATCTCGTGATCGACGCGCTCTTCGGCACAGGAACCGTTCGGGAGATGACCTTCCCATCCGTAGGTACACATACGAAAGTTCTGGCCGTCGATATCCCGTCCGGCGTCGACGCGCGGACAGGGCTGGTCTTTCCCGGATGCTCCGCTCCACAGGCTGACGTGACGGTCACGTTCGTCGCACCGAAGCCTGGACTGCTGTTCGAACCCGGCGCCTCGCTCGCCGGTGTGATCCGCGTCGTCGACATCGGCATCGGCCCATTGGCGGACGATCCCGTGCGGACCTGGCTCCTCGACGAATCATCGGTGCGGGAACGCCTCCGTCGCCCGGCGATCGACGCTCACAAGTGGAACCATGCCGTTCTCGTGGTTGCCGGGAGTGCCGGAATGACCGGTGCCGCCGTCCTGAGCGCACATTCGGCGTCCCGAAGTGGTGCGTCCCTCGTCCGTCTGGCGATTCCGGGCGCGATTCATAGCGGCGACGAAGTCGTCGGCATGGAGCTGCCGTCAACCGACTGGGGCACGCAAGCGGCCGCCGATGCCGCCCGCTGTGCTGCAGTGGTCGTCGGCCCGGGACTGGGTTCCGACGTCGCGACGCAGGCCGAGGTCCGGGCGCTTCTCGACGCGCTGCCGGCCGCCGTGCCCGCAATCCTCGACGGGGACGGGTTGCGGGCGGTCACCCCGGATCTCCTTGCCACCTCCGGCCGACCCATGATCCTGACCCCGCACGACGGTGAGTTCACCCGACTCTCCGGCAAACCTCCCTCGTCCGATCGCATCGAGTCGACGCGAGATCTTGCGTGCCACACGAACGCTGTCGTGTTGCTCAAAGGACCGACCACTGTCGTGGCTTCGCCCAACGGGGAGGTCGAGGTGGTCCGGGCGTGCGATCAGCGCCTGGCCACAGCCGGCTCGGGTGACGTGCTGACGGGGGTGATCGCTGCCTTCTGCGCTCTCGGCATGGACCCGTTCCACGCCGCATCGGCGGCGGCATTCGTCCATGGGGCGGCAGCGATGCGCGGGCGCCCGGTCGGCCTTGTCGCGGGGGACCTCCCCGTGCTGATCGCCGATCTCCTCACCGAGTGGCTGGGGGAGGTCCCCGCAGCCCGGTGACGTCGACGAGACTGGACGCAACATGAGCGAGCAGTTCCGCCCCACAACCGCATGGATCGACCTTGACGCCGTCCGCCACAACACACGCTCGTTCGTCGAGCACGTCGCGCCGGCCAACGTCTGCGCCGTCGTCAAGGCCGATGGCTATGGGCATGGCGCAGTCCAATGCGCGCGGGCTGCCCTCGAGGGCGGGGCGTCGATGCTCGCCGTTGCGGCGGTCGAGGAAGGCGTCGAACTCCGCGGAGCCGGTATCGAGTCGGCGATCCTTCTGCTCTCGGAATTCCCGGTCGGCGCCGAGGTAGCGGTTCTCGAGAACAAGCTCATCCCGACGGTGTACTCCTTTGATCGGATAGGCGCGCTTCACGCGGCCGGGGCACCGGTCGGCACCGGTGTGCATCTCAAGGTGGACACCGGCATGCACCGGGTCGGCGCGTTGCCCGGCGAGGCGCTCGCGCTCGCCCAAGCGATCGATGCGTCGTCGGTCCTCGAGCTCGCCGGGACCTTCACGCACCTGGCCGTGGCCGACATCGTCGACTGGGACAGCCCCAATCATCCGTACACGTATCATCAGCTCGATCGATTCGACGATGTGCTCGCATCGCTGGTCGCGGCCGGCATCGATCCCGGGGTCTGTCATGCGTCGAACTCCGCCGGCGCCCTCGCTCACCCGCGGGCCCGGTACGACATGGTGCGCGTCGGCGTATCGCTGTACGGGAACAACCCTGATCCCGGGTGTGTGGCGGAGACGTTCGGGGTATCGCTCCGCGCGCCGCTCCATCTGATCAGTCGCGTCGCCCACACGAAACGACTCGCGGCCGGTTCCCGGATCTCCTACGGCCTGACGTACGAATTGGCCTGCGACTCCGTCGTCGCGACCGTGCCGATCGGCTACGCCGACGGCGTGCCACGGCGGCTGTCGTCGGTAGGCGGTCACGTGCTGATCAACGGACAGCGTTTCCCGATCGCGGGCAGAGTCACGATGGACCAGATCGTGATCGACTGCGGTCCTGCCGATGAGGCCGGGGCGGTGGTCGAGCGGGGAGACGAGGTCGTCCTGCTCGGATCCCAAGGTGCCGAACGCATCACGCCGTGGGACTGGGCGCAGAGCCTCGAGACCATCGCCTACGAAATCACCTGCGGGATCTCGAAGCGAGTGCCTCGTCGCTTTCTCGACACGGAGGTCTCGACAGCACATGGCTGAGCGGCGGACCGGTCTGATCTCCGCTGGCGTCGTCAGCGTTCTTCTCGGCGCCGGATACGGAGCCACCAAGTTGCTGGCGGCGTCGGACCGCCGGCGAGCCGGTGTCGATCGCGAGCGGGTTGCGCGGGCGATGGAGTATCTCGCCGAACCCGTCGGTACGAGACACCATCTGTTCGCGTCCGCCGACGGGGGCCAGCTCCACGCCGTCGAGCACGGTCGTGTCGACGCGAAGCCGATCGTGCTGCTCCACGGTGTCAACCTGGCCGCTTCGCTCTACAACCCCGCGCTCGTCGACCTGGGTGATCGTTTCCGGGTGATCGCGCTCGACTGGAGGGGGCACGGCCGGAGCCGGCCCGGCCGCGACGGGTACGGTGTCGGCCAGCTCGGGAGCGACGTGGCAACGCTCCTGGAGCACTTCGACCTCACCGATGCTGTCGTGCTCGGTCATTCGATGGGTGGCATGGGGCTCGGGCGATTCGCCGTCGATCATCCGGGCGTTCGTTCATCGCGAGTGAGCGGACTCGTGTTCTGCGACACCGCTGCGTTCGACGTCGGGCATCTTCCCCGGATCCTCCGTTCACTGCAAACGCAGCTCGCGTCGCTCAGCGCGCGGCACCCCGAACTGATCGGGCGGGTCCAACAGGCTCCGCGTGGCGACCTTGCCTATACGGCGAACCGGTACGTCTTCGGGAAGAACCCCGATCCCCTCGCGGTGGAGCAGCACCGCCTCATGGTCGACGCGATGTCGCCGCTGGCGATGTCGAGTTCGTTGCTGGCGTTGCTGTCCCACGACCTGCGCTCGTCGCTCCCGTCGGTCACGACCCCATCGCTCGTCATGGTCGGTTCCGACGACCCGCTCACCCCGCCGAGTCAGGCCGAGGATCTGCTCCGGCTTCTGCCCAACGCTCGTCTGCACACGTTCCCCGACGTCGGCCACGTGCCGATGCTCGAATGCCGCGACGAGTTCGCACGCGTGCTGGCGTCGTTCGCCGACGAGGTGCAGTCCACCGGCTGACCGCCGCCTGACCCGTTGGTGGGCCAGCTGGCCCGCTCGGGCCAGCTGAGACCGGAAAAATCGAAGGGAGCCGGCCCGAGCGAGTGAGCCGGCCCACGAGGTTTGCGCTCTGTGCCTGTGACCTCGGGGAAGTATCGGGTCAGGTGATGAGATGGCCGCCGGCGATCGCCGCGGCGATCGATGGATAGAGCGGCAGACGCGGCAACAGGCACGCCTGCACGGCGTGGTACACGTCGGGCTTGCCCGACCATACCGATTGCGCCGGGTGGTTCCGGGCGTCGAGCTGATGGACCCACGATCCGTAGCGCAGGTCGACGAAGTGCTCGATGGCGAAGGACCACCACTGCTCGTAGTAATCGTTGTAGAAGTCGTCGTTCGCCGCGTCGAGCAGCGCCGCAGCGGCGGCGATTGCCTCGCACGTCACCCAGTGGAGCCGGTCGCGGACGATGGCGTCGCCGTCCCAGTCGGTCGTGTAGACGAACCCGGAGGCACCGTCGGTCGACCAGCCGTCCGTCACGGCCCGGGCGAAGAGCGATTTTGCCGATGACACCAACCAACTCGGCGTGCGCTGGTGCGCGACGCTGGGCTCGGCGGACGCGCGTTCGCGGAGCGCGGCGTCGAGGTGTAGTAGCAGGCGCGACCATTCGAACGCGTGCCCGACCGTCGCCCCGTACGGACGGAACGGGTGGTTCGGCTGGTCCACGTTGTAGTCGAAGAGGGTTTCCCCGGCCGGAGTGAAGTGTTCCGGGATCCGCCAGTCGTTGTGCCTCGCCTGGATGTTGATGAACCAGTCAGCAATCCGAAAGGCACGATCGAGCCATCGACCATCGCCGGTCGCGTCGGCGACGGCAAGGCAACTTTCGACGCCATGCATGTTGGCATTGGCTCCGAGGTAGGGCTCGGCGATGCTCCAGTCGGCGTTCCAGACGTCGACGATCCGACCGTGCTTCTCATCCCAGAAATGCGATTCGAACACCGCGATGGCTTCGTCGAGCAGATCGCCGGCACCTGGTCGAGCCGCGACACGCGCACTCGAAGCGGCGAGCAGTACGAAGTCGTGGTCGTACGCGCGCTTTTCATCGCGCATCGCGGGGTCCGTCGAGGTGAACCAGCCGCCGTGCTACGCGTCGCGCAGGAGGCCACCAAGGGCCGTCACGCCGTGATCGACGAACTCGCAGCAGTCGTCGTGACCGAGCAGCACGCCGAGCGACAGCACGTGGGTCATCCGGGTGGTGATCCACGTCTCGACCGGGCGGCCGAGCTCAGGACGGCAGTGCGCGTCGAGCCACGCGAATCCCCCCTCAGGGTGACGCGACGCCCGGGCGGTCTGCAGCAGGCGATCGGTCTCCGATCTCAGCCACCGGCGATGCGATCCGTCGTTCCAATCCATTGCTGGACTCTACGGGCCTCTCGGGTTCGTCGGCGGACGTCGCTGAGCGGGGAACCGGCACCGAGACGCGAGAGTCGGATGGCGGCGATGGCACCGCATTGCGGTGCTCGGGCCAGCGGAACGGACTGGACCAGCCCGTGCGCATTCGAAGACGCCAGCCGATGGTCAGCGCGAGCGCGACCATGGCCCAGCCGGCGAACACATCGATCAGGTAGTGCTCCCCCGAGTACACGAGGGCGAACGCCATCGCCAGCGGGAAGAGTACGAGCAACGGGCGGAGCGGCTTCCAGACAACACCCCACAGGAAGACGCAGACCATGAGTGCCTGCGCGCTGTGAAGGGAAGGAATCGCCGCAAACGGGTTCACCGTTCCCTGTCCCTTCTCGATGACCCGAGAGGCGAAGTTCAGCCCGACGTGACTCCATGCCCGTCCGGCGAGCACGCGGGGGAACGGGTCGATGAGACCCTTGCCGGCGGCGTACCAGGGCGGTGCGGTGGCGTACAACGCGAAGATCGCGCAGCTTGCGAAGTTCACTGCGACGAAGGTCGCGGCGTACCAGCGCCAACGGACACGGTTGCGCCACAGGATTCCGGCGGTGAGGTAGGGCACGATGAAGTGGCACTGGTACACCGCGCTCACGCCGATGTCGTACCAGCGGATGGTTGACGGATCCGTCTTCAGGATCCGTTCGGATTCGGCAACGCTGAGTCGACCGAGCCCGGCTTTCGGCGAGACCAGCCAACCCTGTAGGCGCTCGGTCCAGAGGCGACCACCGCCGAGCCATCGGTCGATGGTGATCTGGGGCGTCACCGCGAGAGGAGCGTCGATCCAATGGCCCACGGCGCGGGCGAAGTCGTAGAGGAACAGAGCGAGGAGGA
Organism: Acidimicrobiia bacterium; assembly: GCA_031368215.1. Classification (GTDB taxonomy): domain Bacteria; phylum Actinomycetota; class Acidimicrobiia; order Acidimicrobiales; family JANYDT01; genus JANLQX01. The sequence goes on from JANLRD010000160.1 coordinate 8,896, forward strand.
AGGGGACCCAACTCGCCAGCGTGACGATGACGTCGCGCCGGGTCCGGCCGATGGTGGCCACGAGGGCCAAGCCGAGGATCCATCCGGCGATGATCTCGCGGTCCGACGGAATCGCTTCGGTCGACCGCAGGTACAGCGCGGTCGCGACCAAGTACTGCAACATCGCGGCGGTCCGGAGCCGCGACCAGGTCGTGGTGCTGAGTCCGAGCGGGGACCTTGGGGTGTCGGTGACAGCTATCTGGGCCAACGACCCGTTGGCCACGATTCGCGTGTCGACGACCTCCATCGTGTCCAGGTTACCGGCGCGACACCCGCCGTTGGTCCACGGTTCACGGTCGGCGACGCATCTTTTCGGCCGTGAACCGGACCAAAGGGTTGGTGTGCAAACCTCGACGGATGCCCGGAAGTGCCGAGTTCGTCCTCCCTGCGGTCGACGTCGCGTTGCTCTCCCGTCTGGCCGACACCCTGGCGGACGTCATCCGGCCGGGCGACGTGGTGTTGCTCGTCGGCGACCTCGGTGCCGGGAAGACAACGTTCACGCAACACGTGGCGAGGGCGCTCGGGGTGGTCGAGCCCGTTACCAGCCCGACGTTCACGATCGCTCACACGTACCGGACGGCTTCTGGCGCTCCGGTCCCGTCGCTCATGCATCTCGACGCCTATCGCCTCCGCGGCGTGGATGACCTCGATGCGGTCGGCCTGTTCGATGGTCTCGATGAGGGCGCAGCCGCCCTCATCGAATGGGGAGACATCGTGGCCGACGCGTTCGACGCACCACTCACCGTCGAGCTCTCCTTCGTCGACGACGAGACGCGATCGGTGGCCTGCTCGGCGCCCGCCGAAAGCGATTGGACCGACCGGATCCGATCGATCTCGGCCGAGATGGAAGGCCCCGGATGCTGATCGCGGCGATCGACACCTCGACGATCGCGGTATCGGTCGCTCTGGCCGATGCCGACGGTCTGGTTGCGCGGTTCGACGCGCCGCGAGTGCGGCGGCACGCGGAGACGGTTCTTCCCGCCCTCGATGCCGTTCTCGCGTTGGCCGGACAGACGCGGAACCAGATCACCCACATGTGCGTGGACGTCGGCCCGGGGATGTTCACCGGCCTGCGGGTCGGCGTGACGACAGCGATCACGCTCGCGATGGCCTTCGATCTGCCTGTCGTCTCCGTCGGGAGCCTCGACGTGCTTGCCTGGCGGGTTGCCCTCGGCGGTGCCCACCGGGGTGCTGTCGGAGCGGTCCTCGATGCCCGACGCCGGGAGTGCTTCGTGCAACCCTTCGCGGTGACTCCCGGCGAGGCTCCGGTCCCACTGGCGCCGGCGGCGGCGGTGACGCCAGGTTCCGCAGCGGAGCTCCTCTGCCATCACGGTTGCACCCTGGCCATCGGTGACGGACCGGTGGCGTACCCCGACCAGTTCGCTGGGTTCTCGTTCCTGGCCCCGCACTACCCGGACGCCGCAACGGCGGCGATTGTCGCCCTCCGGACCATCGACACGGCGACAACGGCCGATGAGGTCGCGCTGCGCTATCTCCGGGAGCCCGACGCCGAGATCCCGAAGGACCTCCGCCCGTGAGTTCGGCCGACGCCAGGATGGAAGGCTCGAGCGCGGCTGAGGCCGTACCCGTCATCCGCCTCATGGAGTTGGACGACGTAGGTCCCGTGCTGGCGATCGAGCGGGTCTCGTCGCCGGACCCCTGGACGCCCGGCATCCTTCGCGACGAACTGCGCGGCGAGGGCAGGCGCTATTACGTCGCGACGATCGGCGGACAGGTCGTCGGGTTCTGCGGCATGCTGACCCAGGTTGGCGAGGGTCACGTCACGAACATCGCCGTGGCGCCCGGCTTCCGGGCTCGTCGCATCGCCGCCCACCTCCTGCTGCGGGGCGTTCGGTGGGCGCTGGAACAGCAAGTCGGCGCGCTCACCTTGGAGGTGCGGGTCGGGAACGAACCGGCGATCCGTCTCTACCGGCGATTCGGCTTCGCCCCTGTCGGCACTCGCCCCAAGTACTACCCGAACGGCGATGACGCCCTCATCCTGTGGGCTCACGATGTCGACTCGGCCGAGTACGACATGCGCTTGGGCATGGTCGAGACCTGGCTGGCCGCGCAACGGATGGGCGACGAGGCGGCCGGCCATCGGTCGATCAGCGCCGGGACGGTCGGTCCGTGAGGGTCCTCGGCATCGAGACATCGTGCGACGAGACCGCGGCGGCAATCGTTGTCGACGGTCGTCGCATCGAGTCGTCGGTCGTGTCGACGCAGATCGCCCTCCACGCGCCGTTCGGTGGAGTGGTGCCCGAGATCGCGGGGCGTGCGCACGTCGAGCGGATTGTTCCGGTCATCCGGGAGGCCTTGCGTCTGGCCGGGCTCGGTCCGGATGGGGCCGGTATCGACGCCGTTGCGTGCACGGTCGGTCCCGGACTCATCGGCGCGTTGCTCGTCGGCGTGAGTGCGGCCAAGTCGCTCGCGTGGGCGTGGGACGTGCCCTGTTTGGGGGTCAATCATCTCGAGGGACACCTCGCCTCGCCGTTCCTCGAGGCCGGGCCGGACGACGAACCGGAGCTTCCGCTGCTGACGCTTCTCGTATCGGGCGGACACACGCTGCTCGTTCTGGTCCGTACACCGACGTCCTATGAGGTTCTCGGCTCGACGATCGACGACGCCGCCGGCGAGGCGTACGACAAGGTGGCCCGTCTCCTCAAGCTCGGGTACCCGGGCGGTCCGGTCATCGATCGCCTCGCGGCGACCGGGAATCCGCGGGCGATCGCGTTCCCGCGGGCGATTCGCGACCGGCCGTACGACTTCTCCTTCAGCGGGCTGAAGACAGCGGTCGCGAACCACGTGCGCACGAACGGGGTGCCCGACGCCAACGCCTCGGCTGACATCGCTGCCTCGTTCCAGGCGGCCGTGGTCGACGCGCTCGCCGAGAAGACGCAAGCGGCTGGGCGGACTCTGGGGATCCGGTCGGTCGCCATCGGCGGCGGTGTCGCCGCAAACGCTGCGCTCCGGGAGCGAATCGGCGCGATCGGGGCGGCCGAGGGATGGCAGGTGCACATCCCCGAGCGCAGCTTCTGCACCGACAACGCGGCGATGATCGCCGCGGCCGCCTGGTGGTGGCGGGAGGTTGACGCCCCGCTCGGGCTGGATGCTTCGGCCGACCCGAACCTCCGTCTCCGCCGCCCTGACTGATCGCGCCGGGCGGTTTGGCACTCTGCTGGCTGGTGGGGGCGGCTGGTGTTCTTCGTCCGGTAGGTCCTCTTTGGCACTCTGCTGGCTGGTGGGGGCGGCTGGTGTTCTTCGTCCAGTCCGTCCGTTTGGCAATCTGCGGTCGAGTTTGCCAACACAGCCTCTGAGCGCGGGTAATCTGGCACTCACACCCGTCGAGTGCCAACCGTTTCTCGGTTGGTGGTTGACGGTGACCGATCCAAGCCCCCAGAACCGGCGCGTCCCGTCTGGTTCTCCTCAACGGAGGAAATCCCATGAACGTCAAGCCCCTCGAGGACCGCATCGTCGTCGAACCGAACGAAGCGGAGACCACCACCAGCTCCGGCCTCGTCATCCCCGACACCGCCAAGGAGAAGCCCCAGCAGGGCAAGGTCCTCGCTGTCGGCCCCGGCCGCACGCTCGACAACGGCACGGTCGCCCCGCTCGCCATCAACGTCGGCGACACCGTTCTTTATTCGAAGTACGGCGGCACCGAAGTGACCGTTGCCGGCAAGGACTACTTGATCCTCGCCAGCCGCGACGTGCTTGCCATCATGGGCAAGTGAGCTGAGGTCCCCCAATGTCAAAGATCCTGAAGTTTGACGAGGCCGCCCGCCGCGGTCTCGAAGCCGGCGTGAACAAGCTGGCTGACACCGTGAAGGTCACCCTCGGTCCGAAGGGCCGCAACGTCGTCATCGAGAAGAAGTTCGGCGCTCCCACGATCACCAACGACGGCGTCACCATCGCCAAGGAGATCGAGCTCGAGGACCACTTCGAGAACATGGGTGCGCAGCTCGTCAAAGAAGTCGCCACCAAGACCAACGACGTTGCCGGTGACGGCACCACCACGGCGACCGTTCTCGCCCAGGCGATGGTCAAGGAAGGCCTGCGCAACGTTGCCGCCGGCGCCAACCCGATGGGCCTGAAGAAGGGCATCGAGAAGGCTGTGGCCGCGGCCGTCGAGGCCATCTCGGCTCTTTCGACGTCCGTCGACGGCTCTACCGAGAAGGTCGCCCAGGTTGCTTCCATCTCCGCCGCCGATGCGTCGATCGGTGCCACGATCGCCGAGGCGATCGACAAGGTCGGCAAAGACGGCGTCGTCACCGTCGAGGAGTCGAACACGTTCGGCACCGAGCTCGAATTCACCGAGGGCATGCAGTTCGACAAGGGCTACCTGTCGCCGTACTTCGTGACCGACCCGGAGCGCCAGGAGGCCGTCCTCGACGACCCCTACATCCTCATTGTCAATTCGAAGATCAGCTCCGTCCACGACATGCTGCCGGTCCTCGAGAAGGTCATGCAGACCGGCAAGCAGCTGCTGATCGTCGCCGAAGACATCGAAGGCGAAGCGCTCGCCACCCTCGTGGTCAACAAGATCCGTGGCACGTTCAACTCGGCCGCCGTCAAGGCCCCGGGCTTCGGCGAGCGCCGCAAGGCCATGTTGCAGGACATGGCCATCCTCACCGGTGGCACCGTCATCAGCGAAGAGATCGGCCTCAAGCTCGACACGGTCACCCTCGACCTGCTCGGCCGGGCCCGCAAGATTCAGATCACCAAGGACAACACCACCATCGTCGATGGCGGTGGAACCCACGACGAAGTGAAGGGCCGCGTCGCCCAGATCAAGCGTGAGATCGAAGACACCGATTCCGATTGGGACCGCGAGAAGCTCCAGGAGCGTCTGGCCAAGCTGGCCGGCGGCGTTGCCGTCATCAAGGTCGGCGCAGCCACCGAGGTTGAGCTCAAAGAGAAGAAGCACCGCATCGAGGACGCGCTCTCGGCGACTCGTGCAGCGCTCGAAGAGGGCATCGTCCCCGGCGGCGGAACAGCACTCATCCGTGCCCGTTCGGCCATCGACGCGCTCAAGCTGACCGGCGACGAGCACACCGGTGCCGTCATGGTCCGCAAGTCGCTCGAGGCGCCGCTGTTCTGGATTGCGCAGAACGCCGGCTTCGAAGGCGCCGTCATGGTCAATGCCGTCGAGGCAGCCAAGGGCAACATCGGCCTCAATGCCCTCACCGGCGAAATGGTCGACCTTGTGAAGGCGGGCGTCATCGACCCGGCCAAGGTCACCCGTTCAGCTCTGCAGAACGCCGCGTCGATCGCTGCGCTGCTCCTCACCACCGAGGCCATCGTTGCCGACAAGCCGGAGCCTGCTGGCGCCGGCGGTGGCGGCGGCATGCCCGGCGGCATGGGCGGCATGGGCGGCATGATGTGATCTGACGCTCACGCGTCACTTCTTCTTTCGGGACGGCCGGACCTTCGGGTCCGGCCGTTTTGTATTGGGGAGCCCTTACGCCGGAACCGGTGACGCCCGCAGGTCGGCCACGAGGTCCACGGCGAGCGTGACCAACGCGGCGAGAACCAACGCAATGCCGAACCACCTGGTGGCGCTGACGTGTTCGTGGAGGACGAGGACACCGCACAGCAACTGTCCGACCGGGGTCAGGTACTGCAGCAACCCGAGCATGGCGAGCGGGATGCGAGTTGCCGCAATGCCGAACATGGTGAGTGGCACCGCGGTGATGATCCCGACGAGGAGCACAAGTGTCAGGGTCGCGGCGGAGGTGGAGGTGATGGCGATGCCGGCTGGTCGAATCGCGAGCACCGCCAGCCCGATGAGCCCGAGAGGGAGCATGGTGAAGGTTTCCGCGGCGAGCGCACGTACCCCGTCGAGCCCGGTCGTCTTCTTGAGAAAGCCGTACAGCCCGAAGCTCGACGCGAGCGAGAGGGCGACCCACGGGATCTTGCCGTATCCGACAGCCAGGACCGCGACAGATGTGGCCCCGAAGACGAGGGCAGCCTTCTGATTGCGACGAAGGCGCTCGTGGAGCACGAACACGCCGAGGGCGACCGAGACGAGCGGATTGATGAAGTACCCGATGGCGGCGTCGACCACGTGACCATTCGCCGCCGCCCAGACGTAGATCAGCCAATTCGTCGTGACCATCAGCCCGGCGAGGGTGACCCGGGCCAGGCGATGCCGGTCGCTGAGGAGTTCGCGGAACCAGGAGTGGTCGCGCTGTGCGAGTAGCACGAGCCACACCGATGCACTCGTGAACACGATCCGCAGACACGCCAGTTCGAGCGCCGGGATCTCGCGGAGACGATGGAAGTAGAGCGGGAACAGCCCCCAGATCAGGTAGGCCGAGGCGCCGGCGATGATTCCGGTCCGTCGGTCTGAAGACGGCGCTCGCACTTGGACCAACGGTACTGGCGTCGACGCCCCGTCATCGCCCGCTCTCTTTCGTTCATCGCCCGCTACGACCGTTTTGGCCCACCAAACGGGCAGAAAAGGGATTTGGTGGCGATGAACGTTCCGGTCGGGGGCGACCTCGGAAAGGCCCGGTCGCCAGTAGCTTGGACGACATGGCTTTTGCTCCTCCTCCGGCCGATCCGGCCAAGCTCCTCGCGACCTGGCTGCTGTGGGAGAAGGGTGAGGAGACCCCCGGGCGGGTGCTCGCTGATCTGAAGACGGCGGGAATGCGCGAGCTCCTCGAGTCACTCGTCAACCCCGCCTGAGCTTCGTCACGGTGGCTCGCGGCGGTCAACAGTCGATTCCCCGCCCCCCAGGGTGGACCACAGGGGGCCCCAATCCATGGACTCGCCATGCCGGCGACGCTTCGTTCGCCCTCCCCGAGATCGAGACCCGACTGGCGCGCCACGGGGAAGCACGTGCACTCCCGGGTGGCGGGGCGCTGGCGGACCTCCTTCCGACCACGCCGATGCGTCCGCCGTTCGTGAACGTGGCGAAGGATGCCGCCGTCCTGCTTCCGCTGTACACCGACGAAACCGGAGCGACCCGACTCCTCCTCACGCGGCGATCTGGACGGCTGCGCAACCATCGCGGCGAGGTCGCCTTCCCGGGTGGACGTCTCGATCACGGCGAGACACCGAGAGAGGCCGCGCTGCGCGAGACCGAGGAGGAGGTCGCCCTTCCCCGGTCGGCCGTTCGCATCGTCGGCGAGCTCGAGCCGCTGACGACCGTGGTCTCGTCGTCGCGGATCACCCCGCTGGTCGGCGTCGTCGACGACATGGTGTCGTTGCTCCCTTCCCTGCGACCGAATCCGATCGAAGTGGACCGGATCTTCTCCGTGTCGCTCACCGAACTGATCGAGGCCGAGTGTTACCGCGAGGAGATCTGGCCGTTCACCGACGGCACGTTCCCGGTCTGGTTCTTTGAAGTCGACGACGACACAATCTGGGGCGCCACCGCCCGCATGATCCGCCGCCTTCTCGACCTCAGCATCCTGTAGCTCGCCGGGCCTCGGCGCTCTCTCACTCGAACGGTGACCTCGCCGCTCGTTACGCATCCCAGATGGCAGCGTCGCCGATCCCACATGGCCGATTCTGGTGGGCAGATCAGCCAAGTTGTACGCCTGTGGGATGGTCCTTTCACCGATGTGGGATGTCGCCGCCCGGCGGGAGCCGGTAGCCTCGGGCAATGACCGAGGCGTGGATGAAACCACCTGCGGAAGAACGTCGGGATACGACCGTTGAGGAGCGCGGAATCCTTCTCGTTGACTTGTTGCAGCTGTGCGACGCACTACCGCCGGGACGCCGCGAGGATTTGAAGTCACCGGGCTTCCGGGAACTGTGTGCAAAACACTGAACCGTCGCTTGTCGACAAGATCTTGGCACTGCACCGGTCGTTCGCTGCGGCTGGGATCCAGCATGCATTCGGCGGCGCGCTTGCCCTCGCCTTCTATACCCACGAGCCGAGGGCGACAGCGGACATTGATGTCAACGTGTCGCTCGACTCGACCGACGTGGAGCGGGTGTTCAGCTCGCTTCCCGCGTTCGTCGCCTTCACCGCCGCCGACTCCGAAAAGGTCAGACAGGATGACCAGGTTCGGCTCTGGTGGGGGCGTACGCCGATCGATCTGTTCTTTCGGGCGTCCTCATTCCATGACGGTGTCGCGGCTCGATCGGTTCGTCACCCGTTCGCCGGAACGCAACTGCCGTTCCTCTCTGCGGACGATCTCGCAGTCTTCAAGGCACTATTCGACCGGCCCAAGGACTGGATCGATATCGACGCCATGGTCGACGCCGAGGCCGTCGACCTTCAGCTCGTCGTCGACACCTTGCGCTCGCTGTTGGGCGATGACCGCCGAGTCGAGCGGATGCATGCGCTGACTCGGGAATAGCCCCACTTCCTTGTCATCCGTTCGGTCCAGCGTCACCTACACGGCTCTGCGCTGCGGCCCCGGGCCGGTAACCTCGGCTTCTTGTCTTCCGCATCTCACGCCACTGTTCTCGTTGTTGACTTCGGCGCCCAGTACGCCCAGTTGATTGCTCGCCGCGTTCGGGAGGCGAACGTGTATTCCGAGATCGTGCCCCACACGATCACCGCGGCGGAGATGGCCGCCCGCAAACCCGTGGCGATCATTCTCTCGGGCGGACCGGCCTCGGTCCATGTCGACGGAGCGCCATCGCTCGACCCCGCGATCTACGACCTCGGTGTCCCGATCCTCGGCATCTGTTACGGCGTCCAGCTCCTCGCCCAGCAGTTGCCCGGCGGCTCGGTGGCGAACACCGGTCGGGGCGAGTACGGCCGCACGATCGTCACAACGGTCGGCGATGGTGGGGCACTACTACGCGCGCTTCCGAAGGAGCAGACGACCTGGATGAGTCACTTCGACTCGATCCAAACCCTCCCTGACGGATTCGTCGCCACGGCGTCAACCGGAGAGATCCCGGTCGCTGCGATGGAGTGTCTCGAGCGCCGTATCGTCGGTGTGCAGTTCCATCCCGAGGTCGTGCATTCCGAGTACGGGCAACAGATCCTGAAGTCGTTCCTCTACGACGTTGCCGCGCTCGAACCTACCTGGACGAACGCCAACATCATCGAGGAACAGGTCGAGAAGATACGCGAGCAGACGAAAGGCGAGAAGGTGCTCTGCGCCCTCAGCGGCGGTGTTGACTCCGCAGTTGCCGCCGCGCTCGTCTATCGAGCAGTCGGCGATCGTCTCACGTGCGTCTATGTCGACACCGGCCTGATGCGCGAAGGCGAGAGCGTGCAGATCGAGGAGACCTTCGTCGGTCACTTCGGCGTGGAACTCGTCCACGTCAACGCCGCGCAGCGGTTCTACAACCTGCTCGACGACGTGGCCGACCCGGAGCGCAAGCGCAAGATCATCGGTGAAACCTTCATCCGCGTGTTCGAGGAGGAAGCCCGGAAGCTGTCAGCGGACGGCTGCAAGTTCCTCGTTCAGGGCACGCTGTATCCCGACGTGATCGAGTCCGGCAGTGGTCACGCGTCGACCATCAAGAGCCACCACAATGTCGGCGGACTTCCCGACGACATGGACTTCGAGCTCGTCGAGCCCCTGCGCGACCTGTTCAAGGACGAGGTCCGAGCTGTCGGCACCGCGCTCGGACTGCCCGACGAGATCGTGTGGCGCCAGCCGTTCCCCGGTCCCGGCCTCGCCGTTCGCATCGTCGGCACCATCACCGAAGATCGCGTCCGCATCGTGCGTGCCGCCGACGCCATCGTTCGCTTCGAGGTCGCTGCGGCCGGTCTCGAGCGCGAGATCTGGCAGGCGTTCGCGGTGCTGCCGGTCATCCGCAGCGTCGGCGTGATGGGTGATGAACGGACCTACGCGTACCCGATCGTCTTGCGCGCCGTCACGAGTGACGACGCTATGACCGCCGATTGGGCTCGCCTGCCCTATGACCTCGTCGACACGATCTCGAGACGCATCGTCAACGAGGTCAAAGGTGTGAACCGAGTCGTCCTCGACGTCACCTCGAAGCCACCGGGCACCATCGAGTGGGAATAGCCCGCTTGTAGCCCTCAGGTCTATCGTGCGACGCATGTACACCTGGGATGACAACTGGTTGGCCACGCGCGTCAAAGAAGTGATCGAACCGGATCTGCCGATTGTTGATCCGCATCATCATCTGTGGGAACGAGAAGGTATGTCGACCTACCTTCTTCCTGACCTCCACGCCGACACGGGCGCCGGGCATAACGTCGAAGCCACGGTTTTCATGGAATGCGGCTGGGGCTACCGCACGGATGGGCCGGAGCACCTGCGGCCAGTGGGGGAAACCGAGACGCTCGCCGCGGACGCCGCAGCGAGCCGGGATGCGCGTCGTGCGGACGGGAAGCCGGCCGCGGTCATCAAGGGCATCGTGAGCTTCGCGGACATGATGCTCGGTGAGCGCGTCGACGACGTCCTTGAAGCTCACGAGGCGGCTGGGGAGGGTCTGTTCCGGGGTATCCGCCACGCGACGGCGCACGATCCCGATCCTTCGATTCGACGCACCCACACGCGGCCGACTCCCCAGATCATGGCGGAACCGGCCTTCCGAGCGGGCGTGAGGCGGCTCGCCGCGAGAGGCCACTCCTTCGATGCCTGGCTCTACCACCCGCAGATCCCTGAGTTCACCGCTCTGGCCCGCGCAATTCCTGAAGGGACGTTCGTGCTCGACCACCTGGGTGGGATGCTGGGCGTCGGTCCTTACGAAGGTAAGCGCGCGGAGGTTCTCGCGCAGTGGCGCCTTGACCTGGCCGAGCTCGCGAGTTGCCCGAACGTCAACCTCAAAGTGGGTGGCATCGGCATGGTGATCTTCGGCCTTGGATTCGAACACCAGCCCCTGGCACCGTCGAGTGAAGACCTCGTGGACGCGTGGGGTGAGCCGATCACCTACGCGATCGAGCAGTTCGGGGCCGACCGGTGCATGTTCGAGTCGAACTTTCCGGTCGACAAGATGTCGTGCAGCTACGTCACGCTCTGGAACGCGTTCAAGCGGATCGCCGCCGATGCCAGTGCGTCAGAGAAGGCCTCGTTGTTCCACGGTACGGCCACACGCGTGTACCGACTCTGAGCGCTACCGAATCGGGTTCTTGTAGGTGTCGAGGTAGGTGATCTCCTCAATCGGGCCGCGGGCAGCCGGCTTGAAATCCGTGCCGAGGGTGTAGGCAACGGGAAGCAGGCCGGCCTGACTCATGTGGTCGGGGATGCCGAGCAATTCGGCGGCCTCCTTCTCGAGGCCGAGGTGGATCGTCGTGTAGCAGCTTCCGAGGCCGCGGCTTCGGAGCGCCAGCTGAAAGCTCCACATGGCCGGGATGATGGACCCGAAGAAGCCCGCTGCCTGGCTCACGTCGGCCGGACGACCGATGATAAGCGGAATGACCATCACCGGAACCCGTCCGAGGTTCTCGGCGAGGAAGGTGGCGGAGTCCATGACCCGACCGGTCTGCGTACCTGCTTCGGCGCTTGCGGCAGCCGCTTTCAAGTACTCGCCACCCGCTCGGTTGTAGATGTCGGCCAGAGCCGCCTTCTTCGCTTCGTCGCGGACGATCATCCAACGCCAGCCCTGTCGGTTGGAACCGGTCGGTGCCTGAACAGCGAGGCGCAGGCAGTCGAGCAGGACCTCGTCGGGCACGTGCTTGTCGAAGTCGAGGCGCTTACGGACCGCCCGGGTAGTGGAGAGCAGTGCGTCGGTCTGGTCGAGGTCGAAGTCCATAGCCGTCAGCCTCCCTCATGGAGGAGTCCGCCCGCCAAGCGTCGGCCAAGTGTCGAACCGGCCCGGCGGCCGGCTGCAAGACTCGCTCCGATGAGTGGCGCGGAGCAATCGGACGAATCGGCTACGCCGAGCGATCTCGACCATCGGGGGGAGCGTCGGCTTTCGGCACGGGAGTCGTTCGTCTGGTACGCCATCGCCGCTGTCACCTACATCGGTTTCGCGACGTGGGAGAAGATACTGCTCACGTGGTTCATGGGCCCGGCGTGGTTGGTTGCCACGCTGACCTTCGGTCCGCGCCTGTGGGACCGGCTCCGCGGTCGCGGCCCTACGCGCGCTGATGAAATCATCCGATGAGCTGGGCAGCGCATCAGTTCGAGACCTATGCCGTCATGGCGCACCTTCCCAAGAAGATGCGCGGCAGGGTCAGCTACTTCGCGGTGTATCTCGGCGATTTCGTGCCGGACTTCCTGGCCAAATTCTGGGTCTACGGCATCACCATCAACGGTAAGCGCTACGGCGCGAGTGTCCCGGAGCGTTGGCACCGGGGGTGGCCCGGCATGGGCTTCACGCACACCCTCGGCTTCGGCATCATGCTCACGTTCGGACTGTGGTTCTGGAAGCGCAACCGGGCGTGGGCGGTCGGGTTCGTGCTCGGCTACGCCGCACATGCATTGACCGATGTGAACGACAGCGTCGGCACCATGCTCCTGTTCCCGTTCAGCACCTTGAACTGGACGATCGAAACGTGGGCGTATGCCGCGACCAAGGCCGGAGGGAAGTACTTCGACGCCGCGGCGTACTACTCCTCGTTCGGTCTCGTCATGGATCTGTTCTGGCTCGGTGTCGTGCTGGCCTCGTGGCGTGTGCTGACGCGCGAGCACTGGCGCACCCAGATCGTTCCCGCCGACGCGCGCTTGTGGGCGAAGCTTGGCCGGCGGATTCCCGAGCGCGGGCTCCTGGCGCTGTACCGGGCCACGTTCTTCTTCGGGGTATGCCGCATGGTCGGCTGGAACCTCTATGCGCACGTCTTTGCGACGCCGACGATCAACGGTGTGAAACGGCGCGGCTACCCGTTCGACTTCTCCTGGACCGGTCCATGGTGGACGCGGGCCAGGTCATTGCCGCACGTGCATCCGCTCATCGTCATGCCGGTGGTCATCACGATGCTGATCACGCTGTATTGGACGCTCGGTCGTCTGTGGGACCGCATGGGTGAGGCCGAACGCATGCGCGAATTGCCGCCACCGCAGACGTAGTTCGGGGTATCTGTTGCTCCCGGAGCAACGCAGACCCCGAACTCCCTACGCGAATCGGCGGCGCCGGGCCGGACGCGGGACGAGCCAACCGAAGACGAACGGTTTGCGCTGCGGCGCGGTCTTCCACGTGGAGGCAACATCGACTGCCTCGGAGCCGAGGATCTGGGTGGCGTCGAGATCCAGGGCACGGAGGAACGAGACGGTGTGGGCGAGCTCACCGAGCTCGTCGTACGGGGCGACGACACCGAGGTCGGCGAGGAAGTCCTGGGTCGGGCGCTTCAGCAGCACCGCAGCGCCGACAACCTGACCGACGACGACTTCGAGCTTCGAGAAGCAGTTCGCGCACATACCGACAACGCTACGACATCGACCGGAGGACCCGGGTCGTCCACTCCTCGATGGCGTCGACGACCGCCTGAGGTCTCGTGATCGATGGGACGTGCCCGGCGCCGGGGATGACGACCAGCTCGGCTCCTGGTATCGAGGCGGCGACGTATCGGCCGATGTCGAGCGGAACGATCTGGTCGAGTTCGCCATGAAGAACGAGCGTGGGGACCCGTACGTCAGCGAGCGACGGGGCGACGCCGGCCTCATAGTGGGCCTCGAGGATTCGGGCGGCCGCCTCGGGGTCGGCGCGAAGCAGAATCTGGCGGCCCCAGCTTCGGAAGTGCTCGCTGTCGGGCTCGGGTACGCAGGCGTCCACGAACGCGTGCACCGTGGCCGGGTAGTCCGCCCGGCTCCCGGCCACGAGCGCGCCCTGGCGTTCCCGGTTGGCCGCGGGTGCACCGTCCAGGAGCACCAGTCCGGCAAAGCGTTCCGGATCGCGAAGCACCGCCTCCAGGCACGTGAGCGCTCCGAGTGACTCGCCGGCAAGAACACATCGATCGACGCTGAAATGGTCGAGCACCGCGAACAGATCGTCGACGAGCGCTCCTGGCGTAATGGTGTCAGCCGGAAACGTGCTTGCGCCGGACCCACGATGGTCGTAGCCGATGCAGCGCCATCGTTCCTGCATAAGCATGAACGGGTCCTGCCAGAGCTCCCAGCTGCCGACCCAACCACCGTGCGCCACGAAGTCGACGGGACCGCTTCCGAATGACACAGCGTTGAGCAGGTGTCCGTCGATGGGGATGAACATCGACCGATGGTAGGGCAGAACGTCACGTCATGAGGAGCGCATCCGCTTGACCGAGGGCCAACGTGATGCCTTCCTCCATGCCCATCTTCACCAGCTCCTGCATCGCTTCGAGCGATGAAAACGTGGTGGTGATGACCATGACCGTCCGGCCATTTGCATCGAGATTGAGAGTGACCCGAGCATGCGTCGTCGGAAGATCCGGATTCGGCGCGCCGGTCTCGTCGGCAAATCCGTCTTCGAAGTCGAAGGCACGCGGAGCGTCGACTCCTCCGATGCGCCACCACCCGTGGAATCGGTCGCCCTCGGGGCCGGTCATGAAATAGGTGACCCGACCGCCGCCGACGAGCGTGTGCTCGACGACCGTTGCCGGATGCGTCGGCGGCCCCCACCAGCGTTCGAGCTTTCGCGGGTCGGCCCAGAGCTGCCAGACCGCTTCGACGGCGGCATCGAACTCGGCGGTGACGGTCATCGTCAGGGCGCGTTCATCCTTGATGACACTCTTCACGGTCATGTTGGTTCTCCTTGGTTGGGTTCGGGTGGTTGGGTTCGGCGAGGATCTCGCCCATGCGGTCGATCCGGGCACGCCAGATCTCCTCGAGCTGCGCCAGAAGCGCGGTCGCGTCGCGAACGGTGGCGATGTTCCCGCTCACGAGCTGTTCGCGGCCGTGGCGCCGCTTCGTGACAAGGTCGGCCCGCTCCAGGATCGCCACGTGCTTCTGCACGGCGGCGAAGCTCATCGGGTACCGACGAGCGAGGGCAGAAACCGAGTGTTCGCTCTGGAGAACGTGGGACACGATGTCGCGGCGTGTTGCGTCGGCCAACGCGTGCAGCACGAGGTCCGTCCTCGCCGTCACTCTGGTATCTACAACCATACGGTTGTAGATTATCGACCTGTCCCGATGAATGCAAACGAACCCATGTGCCTGCGGCTCGACGCGCTGCTAATCTGCATGCATGGCAGTTGCTGTGACAGTCCGCGATGTGCCGCAGGAGGTACGTGACGAGTTGGCTGCCCGCGCCGCCCGGAAGGGTCAGTCGCTCCAGGAGTATCTTCGGGCCCGTCTCATTGCCGAAGCCTCGAAACCGGCCGTCGATGACGCTCTCTCCGAGATCCGTCGTTACGTGGCGGTCAGCGGTGCGGGGTTGAGCGTCGAGCGAGTGCTCTCCGACCGCGACGCCGACCGCCGCTGAGCGGCGAAGGACTCGCAGATGTCGATTGTGGTCGTCGACGCGTCGGCCCTGGTCGCCCTGCTCCTCGACAACGGATTCGTGGGCGAGTGGGTAGCGGACCAGCTTCGCGGTCGGGTGATCGCCGCGCCCCATGTGGTGACCTTCGAGACGGCGAACATCATTCGCCGACACCTCGCGGCCAAGCTCGTCACGCTCGACGCCGCCCGCACGGCGAATCGGTTTCTGCGTGATCTGCAGATCGAACTCTGGCCGCACGAGCCATTGGCCGAACGGGCCTGGGAGCTCCGATCCAACCTGACCACGTACGACGCGGCGTACGTGGCGCTCGCCGAGCTTCTTTCGGCACCGGTGATCACTCTGGACAAGCGCCTCGCTGCGACGAAGCGCGTCCGTTGCCCCATCCTCACGCCACCGGGGGTCTGACCCTCCGTCGCTGACCGACGACGATCGTGGCCTTGCGGACGAAGTGCCATCACCGTGAAAGAGGACTGGTTGGCCCGGCCGAACGTCTCGTCAACTGACCGTTGGCTGACGCCTGGCGACGGCTCGGAGCTCCACCGTGATGATGCGAGTCGATTTCGAGCGTTTTGTGGCGAGCAGGTGCGCGATGTCCGTTGGATCGCTGGAGAGGATGGTGTCGTTCCGTCGGCTGAGCGCCGCCACATGGCCGTCGACAACGTTTGCGGTCGACGAGGCGCGAAGCAACTCCCCGACGGCATGTCCGGCGGCGTCATCCAGCGCGGCGACATCGACGCCGCGGAGCACCGAGGCCAGTCGCGCCTGACGAGCACCGTGTCGCCAAACCTGCGCCACGACGGCACCGCTGGTTCGGATGGGGAGCCGATCCTGTTGGGCGACTCGCCTCAACTCGGATGGCGGTGGGTCGCCGGGCGCCGGATACGGCGACGGGCGCCTACGCACCGGCTTTTCGGCACAGGCGGCCGAGGATCGATCCGGCGGCTGGCGACTCCGTTGTCGCACCCCTGCCGGTAGCCTCGGGTGGGTCATGTCGGAGTTCCGCTCGCTGTTCGCCACCGCTGCCGATGCGGCGAAGAAGGCGCCCATCGGAACTTCCGCCGACGGGTTCGACGAAGACCGCCCGCCCCTGACCGACGACGACGCGCCCGGCCTCATCGAAGACGCGCCGCCGCCGGTCGAGGATCTTCTGGCCCGGGCCGAGCGTCTGGCCAAGCGGGTGATGGGTGAGGAGGCCGCTGACCGCCGCCGCCGCCGCATCGACGTCACCGGGCTTCTGGCCGGGCTCAACCCCAACCAGCGCGACGCAGTGATCCACCCGGGAGGTCCGCTGCTCGTCGTGGCCGGCGCCGGCTCCGGCAAGACGAAGGTGCTCACCAGTCGTATCGCGTGGCTCATCGCCGAGGCCGGGATCTCGCCGTTCGAGATCCTCGCCATCACGTTCACCAACAAGGCCGCCGATGAGATGCGCCACCGCGTCGGCGTCCTCGTTGGCCCGGTCGCCGACAAGATGTGGGTCTCGACCTTCCACTCGGCGTGCGTCCGCATCCTCCGCCGCGACGCCCATCGCCTCGGCTACGGGCAGTCCTTCACCATCTACGACCAGTCCGACGCCGTTCGTCTCGTGCAGTACGTGCTTCGAGACCTCAACGTCGACCCGAAGAAGTTCGCGCCGCGCGCCGTCCACGCCACGATCAGCGCAGCGAAGAACGATCTCGTCGATGCGGAAACGTTCCGGGCGAGGGCGGCGAATATCTACGAGCGCAAGATCGGCGAGATCTACACCGAGTATCAGCGCCGACTACTCGCCGCCAGTGCGATGGACTTCGACGACCTTCTGGTGCAGACCGTCCGTCTTCTCCAGACCGAGCCCGAAGTGCTCGATCACTACCGCAAGCGCTTCAAGCATCTCCTCGTCGACGAGTACCAGGACACCAACCGCGCCCAGAACGAACTCGTCCTCCTCCTCGGCGCCACCCACCGCAACGTCACCGTGGTCGGCGACTCGGACCAGTGTCTGCTCCCGGGAACGCTCGTACGCACCGACGGACCGGACGTTGCCATCGAATCAGTTCGTGTCGCCGACAAGGTTGGGGCGACGCGTGGATCTCGCGAACTGGAACCGGCTTCGGTCGTTGTTGCGAGGCGGTCGTCCTACAGCGGCCCGCTCGTAACGTTGCGTTCGGGATCTCAGGCACTCACCGGTACGCCGCATCACGCCATTCCGGTGGTCTGCAACGAGGCCGCGGCCGATGAGGTCATTCGAGTCACGATGTTCGCCACAGCCCGGGCGCAGCATCGGCTGCAATTCACGACCACTGACCGAGTTCTGGCCGAGACCCTGCGTTCGCACGGATTCGCGATCGAACCGACGGGTGACCGGTGGTCCTTCGTCGAAGTGCACGAGTCATACCGGGAAGCGCTCGACGCGCTCCGTCTACTGAGTCGGGTTCGTGAGTTGCCGAGCGAGCGATTCATGCAGATCGGTGCCTCACTTCTCCGGTTGCTGCCACTCGGCAGTGTCCATCCGGGGATGAGTGTGCTCACCGACGATGGGTCGGGAACGTTGGGTGCAACGCGCGTCGATGCAGTGGAGCTCGGCCATTACGAGGGGCCGGTGCACGACCTAGAAGTTGATCAAGCGCACACCTACATTGCGAATGGATTCCTCGTCCACAATTCCATCTACCGCTTTCGGGGCGCCGACATTCGCAACATCTTGGAGTTCGAGGAAGCTTTCGGCGATGCCACCGTCGTGATCCTCGACCAGAACTACCGCTCGTCGCAGAACATCCTCGACGCCGCGAACTCCGTGATCGCCAACAACGTCGGTCGCAAGCCCAAGGAGCTCTGGACGGCGGCCGGGCCCGGCCTTCCGATCACGCGCTACCACGCGGAGGACGAGCGTGATGAGGCGGGATGGATCGTGCGGGAGATGGCACGGCTCCACTCGACCGACGGGTTCAAGTGGAGCGACATGGCGGTCTTCTACCGCACGAATGCGTCGAGTCGGGTGGTGGAGGAACAGCTCGTCCGCGTGGGTGTGCCATACAAGGTGGTCGGTGGCACGAAGTTCTACGACCGCAAAGAGGTGAAGGACGTACTCGCCTATCTCCGCGTCGTCGTGAATCCCGACGACGAGGTTTCGCTCAAGCGGGTCATCAACGTCCCCAAGCGTGGCGTCGGCGACACCTCGATCGGACGCATCGACGCATGGGCCCGCGCCAACGGACGCAAGTTCGGCGAAGCGTTGGCTCACGGCGAAGATGCCGGCGTCACCGGAAAGGCCCTCACCGGTGTCCGGGCCTTCACTGCATTGCTCGAAGACCTGCGCCTGATCGAACCGAAGCCGGCCGACGTGCTGCAGGCGATCCTTGATCGCACGGGCTACGTCGCCGAGCTCGAAGCCGAGAACTCGATCGAGTCGGCGGGACGTCTGGAGAACCTCGGGGAGCTCCTCGGTCAGTCGAAGGACTTCGACACCCTCGAGGAGTTCCTCGAATCGGTGTCTCTGGTCGCCGACTCCGACGATCTCGTCGGTCCGGAGGGAAGTGGTGACGACACCCAGGTGATCCTCATGACCCTCCACACGGCGAAGGGGCTCGAGTTTCCGGTGGTGTTCCTCGTCGGCCTCGAGGACGGTGTGTTCCCGCACATCCGTTCACTCGGCGAACCTGATGAACTCGAAGAGGAACGTCGTCTCGCGTATGTCGGTATTACCCGGGCGCGCCAACGGCTCTATCTGACCCATGCGTGGTGTCGCTCGTTGTTCGGTTCGACCCAGTACAACCCGATCAGCCGGTTCCTCACCGAGATCCCCGAGGGTCTCATCGTCAACGTGGGCGAATCGAAGCGGAGTGGACCGTCGTGGTCGGGTCCGTCAGGTGGGTTCGGCGGAGCGGCAACGGGTCGCAAGTGGAACGAGGAGTGGAAGGCCCGCCGCGACCGCGACGGAAGCCTCGATTCCGACGACACGTCTGGACGGGTGTTCGGTGGTGGCGGGCGCGGCAGTGCTGCTCACCGCGAAGACGTTGTCGACGCGGCGCTGCGTGCCTCGAAGCGGGACACGCCGGCGGCGACGACCGGCGCCGAAACTCTGGGCCTCACCGTCGGCGACATGATCGTCCACAAGCGCTACGGCGAAGGACGCATCGTCGAGCTGCTCGGGAGCGGCGACAAGACGGAGGCGGTGGTGGCCTTCCCGAGCTTTGGAGAGAAGCGCTTCCTACTCGCCTTCACCCCGCTGAAGAAGGCGTGATGGGCCTCGCCAACACCTCACAGTTCACGGATACGCGCCCCCCGCGCGTAGTTTGCAAGCGCCCGGAGGTCGTTGAGGTCCGTGGTGATCACCAGGTCACGTTGTTGCGCTGCGTACGCGACAACAAGAGCATCCACGGGATCGGCGAGGCCGCTTTTTGCACAAAGGACGCCCGCGGCACGGGCGAGATCAGCGTCCGGAGCAACGAATCGGCATCCGCGCAGTGCCTGGCCAAGGCGGGCCTGACGTCGGCCGTCTCGCCAGACTTCGGTCAGGACGGGCGTCAGGACGACAGGGATTACCTGTTCCCTTCGGGCCAATTCAAAGACCCCCCAGAAACGACGGTCATCTCGGTCGGCGGCGATGAGCGCTCCGGAGTCGAGGATCAACGAAGGGAACCGAAGCGCCGCCGAGCACGAGCGAGTTCGAGTTCGGTGATCGCCCCGTTGTCCTTTTCGAAGGCCGAGACCGCCTCGGCCATGGCTCGGAGTTTGAGCTTCTGCTCGGCGGCTTCGTTCAGCCAGGAGGACACCGAGACGCCATCTTCGCTCGCTGCCTGTTCCACTGCAGCGAGGACATCGTCATTCAGTCCGACCGATCGCTTTGTCACGGTACGCATGCCAAGCATTCTCGCACGTTGCTACCGGCGGGAGCAACGGTCGTCTAGAGCCCGGTGGACATGAATCCCGAGGACTCTCGGACCCTGACCATGCCGGCGGAGGGCATCATTGCGCTGCAGACGGTGATCGGCATCATTGACGACCACGCGCTTCACGCCGACCCGTGGGTCTACGCGTCGCTGACGAAGACACTGCAGGAGAACTCCCCGGTATCGACCGGCGCTGAGGGGGATGAGATCTCGATCCAACTGTCGATGCCGGAGGCCGACCTCCTGCTCCGTGGACTGTCCTTCACCGAAGCGATGAGCGTCGAGTTGCCCTGGTACGAGATGGTGATCTTCACCGTGCAGTTCGTCGGCGATGCGCTGCTCGGATTGTGGTCCGATGCCGAATGGCTTGCCTACCGGGACGGGCCCCGGTAGGCATACCCGGGAAGCGGGTCAGTGGGCCGACACCGTCATCGGGGTTGTGTCCGTCGTGGTACCCGAAGAATCCGACGGCCCGCTGCCGTTGTCCTTGTTGTGGCGCTGCGAAGCAATGATGGCAACCGTAAGTGCACCGAGGATGATGGCGAGGGAGATGAACGTATTCATGTGATACCAGTGCGCGGTGATCATCTTCGCCCCGACGAACACCAAGATGAACCCAAGTGCGTGGGAGAGGTAGTGGAACTTCTCCTTGGCGTCGGCGAGGAGGAAGTACATGGCCCGCAGACCGAGGATGGCGAACGCGTTCGACGCGAAGACCAGATACGGCTCACGGGAAACGGCCAGGATCGCAGGAACCGAGTCGACGGCGAACACGACGTCGGTGAGTTCGACCACGACGAGCGCCACGAACAGCGGAGTGGCTACACGCTTGGCGTTGACCCGGGTGAAGAACTTGTGCCCGTCGAGACTGTCGGAGACCGGGATGAACCGTCTCACCAGTGAAAGCCCTCTCGACGCGTCGCCCGCTTCCTCGTCGTTGCGATGGCGAATGATCTTGACGCCGGTGAAGACCAGGAACACGCCGAAGATCAAGAGGACCCACCAGAACCTGGCGATCAACGCACTGCCAAGGCCGATGAAGATCGCCCGCATGGCGAGCGCTCCGAAGATGCCCCAGAACAACACCCGATGCTGATACTTCAACGGCACCGCCATAGCGGTGAACAGCATCGACCAGACGAAGACGTTGTCGACGCTGAGCGCCTTCTCGATCACGTAACCCGACATGTATTCGCCGAACGCGCCGCCGCCGAACGTTGCGAGCATTACGCCACCGAAGGCCAGACCACACGCCACCCAGCCGAGCGATTCCCGGAGAGCTTCTTTGGGTGTCGGCTCGTGATCATCACGATGGCGGAACAGGTCGACGGCCAACATGAGGGCCAGCATGGCCACAAGGGCGATCCACGCCCAGAACGGTACGTCGAGGTCGACGAAGTCGGATTTGGATTCAGCGGCAGCAAGAAACACGGAAGGGTTCTCCAGGAGATCGTTGAACAACAGGTCTCACCGGAAGGTCTCTCCGCCCGAAACCGGGCTGGCCGCACCGGATCTGCACGCAGACCGTGATGACGATGGGCCTCGCGGGATACTCCCCTTCAGGATATAGCTAGATCGTAACCGTCCTCGGCGTCGGTCTGTTCCCTCCCGGGCGGATCTTTCCCGCCGCCGCCCTGTTCAGCAAGACTGTCTGTCCCATGGGCATCACCGGACGACTTCGAGCCCGCGCCGCGATGGCGCTCTCCGACGATGGGCTCTCGCTCGGAACTCTTGCGGACGGCATTGCGTCGGCGCACGAATCGAAGACCCTCATCACGACTGCCGACGGTCTTCGTTGGACCGCGAACGAGATTGCCGGGTCGGTCGACCACGCCGCCGAGTTCGTGCACACGCGCATCGCCAAGGGCGATCGCGTCTTGATCGAGTTCCCGAACGGCCCGGAGCTGGTCCTCGGGTGCCTGGCCGTCTGTCGGGCCGGGGGAGTGGCCGTTCCGCTGAACGACGCGTCGACTCCTGCGGAACGGGAGCACGTGCGCCGGGATTCGGGCGCCACGCTCACCCTCTCGGACCCGACGATCGTCGCTCCCCGGGAGCGCCCGACAACCCACCACCTCGATGTCGAGGTGAATCCTGCCGACGTCGCGGTGCTGCTCTACACGTCGGGCACCACCGGCAAGCCGAAGGGAGCCGCGCTGACCCATCGGGGACTGCTCTCGTCCACGCGCCGCCTCGCGCTGATCCCGACCGGGCTGCGACGCGACGAGGCCGTCATGGCGCTTCCCCTGGCCCACGTGATGGGCTTCGCCGGGTTCCTCGGCACCATGACCGCCGGTGTGCCGGTGTTCGTGTTCCGCCGGTTCCGCCCCGACGATGTGCTCGACGCCATCGAACGTCGTCGGTCGACGATCTTCGTCGGGGTTCCAGCGATGTACCGGATGATGCTCGAAGCGGGGGCGGCCCAACGCGACCTCACCAGCGTGCGGCTGTGGATGTGTGGTGCCGACGCCATGCCGGCCGAACTGGCCCGTCAATTCCAGCGTATGGGTGCCTCGGCCACGTTGCCGATCCTCGGCACCCCGGTCGGGGAAGCGCTGTTCGTCGAGGGCTACGGCATGGTCGAGCTCTCGGGAGCGGCGATCGTCAAGGTCACCCCTCCCTACGCCGGTGGATGGTTGAACAAGGCACGTGGCGCAACCTTGCCGGGGTACAAGACGCGGGTGGTCGACGACAACGACGCAACGGTGAAGGTCGGCCAGATCGGCGAGCTGCTGGTGCACGGACCCGGGGTGCTCGACGGCTACCACGGCGATGAGAAGGCGACTGCGGCGACCCGCACATCTGACGGCTGGGTCCGGACCGGGGATCTCGTCCGCCGGGGAGTCGGAGGCACGGTCGAGTTCGTCGGTCGAGCGAAGGACGTCATCAAGGTCGGTGGCTACTCCGTCTACGCCGCCGAGGTGCAAGCGGCTCTCGAGGCCATTGACGGCGTCGCCGAGGCGGCCGTTGTCGGACTTCCCGACCCCCGTCGTGGTGAACGGGTCGCGGCCGCGGTGCGCATGATGCCCGGGCGCTCGCTGACTCCGGCCTTCCTTCGCTCTGCGGTCGGAGAGACGCTCACGCCGTACAAGGTCCCGTCGTTGGTGGTCGTCGTCGACGATCTCCCGCTGACCACGACGGGGAAGATCAGGCGAGCCGAACTGCGCGCCATCCTCGTGGAGCGCACCAGCGACTGATGGCCCCGAGCAACGGGTGGTGAGTTGGCGCCGCGGTGTCGAGTTCGCGGTGGTCGTTTCGGCGCCAACCTGGCGCCAACTCGCCACACAAATGGCGCGCGCCGGACTACGACGGCGGGCGGGTCTTCAACGTGTCGGCGTACGCGACGTTGAGGTCGATGATCAACCGGTCTGCGGCGACGTCGGCTTTGGCCGAGTAGCGCTCCAGGGGCGCGCCGCCGTCGTCTCGCGTGCCGTCGGGCGCGTAGATCCCCTGGGTGCACGGGTTCACGAACACCTTGCGGGCGGGATCCCAGCGGACCGCGCATTCGATGGGCTGCCCCTTCGGGAGGGCGTTGAACGCGGCCCACTGTTCCCCCACGTAGATGACCGCCAGCGGGAGTGGGCGGTCGTCGCGCACGAGATCGTTGAAGAAGAGCGGCCCATCGCCGGCTCGCTGCGTCCGCTTCTCGAGCTGGCGCATGATGAACAGTCGGTTGCCCAGGTTGACCCGTTCGGGTCGCTTCGCGGCCACACGAGAGAACAGCACCAGCACGATCGCACTCACGCAAAGCGCCACGACGACGGCGACGATCATCCGGATCGTGTGATCCCGACGCCTCGTTGCCGCCGGTGGCCGCCAGCCCGCCGGCGTCGGCGGCGGAGGAGCGGGGGGTCGGCGGGCCACGCCTCCAACCTACCGGTTCGCTCTCGTGCCCCGACCAGCCGTAGGATCATCGCCGATGTTGCGCCGCTACCGAGTCGTTGTCGCCAAGCCCGGACTCGACGGCCACGACCGTGGAGCGAAGATTATCGCCCGGGCACTTCGTGACGCCGGTTTCGAAGTGATCTACACCGGCCTGTTCCAGTCGGCGGAGATGATCGTCGAGACGGTCATCCAGGAAGATGCCGACGCCGTCGGCCTTTCCGTGCTCTCCGGCGCCCACCGCACCCTGTTCCCGTTGTTGATCGACAAGTTGAAAGATCGCGGCGTCGACGATGTCGTTGTCTTCGGCGGCGGGATCATCCCGGAGGCCGATATCGAGATGCTGAAGGGGATCGGCGTGGCCGAGCTCTTCACCCCGGGCGCGCCGCTCGACACCATCACCAACTGGCTCGAATCCACGCTCGATGAGCGTGAGCGCCAGTCCGCGTAACCCAATCCGCTTCACCGAGGAGTCTTCCGTTGGACCTGTTCGAGTATCAAGGCCGCGCCGAGTTCGCCCGCTTCGGGCTTCCCGTTCCTCCGGGGGGCATCGCTGACGACGTCGAGACGGCCGTCGCGGTGGCCGAGACGGCCGGCTACCCGGTCGTCATCAAGGCGCAGGTGCAGGTCGGCGGCCGCGGCAAGGCCGGCGGTGTGAAGCTGGCCGAGAATGCCGACGAGGTTCGCTTCCATGCGGGGAACATCCTCCACATGGACATCAAGGGACACATCGTGCACCGCCTGTTCGTGGCCAACGCCGCGGACATCGCCGAGGAGTACTACGCGTCCTACACGCTCGACCGCAGCGCGAAGAAGCACCTCCTGATGCTGTCGGCCGAGGGTGGCGTCGAGATCGAAGTCGTCGCCGTCGAGAACCCCGACGCGCTCATCAAGCGCCACATCGACCCGGTCGACGGGATCTCACTGGCCGAAGCTCGCCAGGCCTGCGTCGACGCCAAGCTCAACCCGTTGGCCATCGACCAGGCGGCCGAGATCCTCCTGAAGCTCTACACGTGCTTCACCGAGGGCGACTGCGACCTCGCCGAGATCAACCCGCTCGTGCTCACTCCGGACGGCCGGGTGCTCTGCCTCGACGCCAAGGTCTCACTCGACGAGAACGCCATGTACCGCCACGACTGGGCCGAGTACGAGTCGACGGTTCTGCGTGACTCCCGCGAGACGCTCGCCCACGAGAAGGGCCTCCAGTACATCGGCCTCGAGGGATCGGTCGGCATCATCGCCAACGGCGCCGGACTGGCGATGAGCACCCTCGATGTGGTGAATCAGGTCGGCGGCGCAGCTGCGAACTTCCTCGACATCGGTGGAGGAGCGAACGCCGATGTCATGGCGGGCGCCCTCGAGGTGATCAACACCGATCCCGCGGTGAAGAGCATCCTGATCAACATCTTCGGCGGGATTACGCGAGGCGAGGAAGTGGCGAAGGGCATCGTCGAAGCCATGGGTCGGGTCAAGCTCAATGCTCCGATCGTGATCCGTCTCGACGGCACCAACGCGGAAGAGGGCCGGGCGATCATCGCAAACGCCGGCATCGCCGCCGACCGGCTGATCTCCAAGGCAACCATGCTCGAAGCGGCCCGTGCCGCCGTCGAGCTCGCAAAGTAAGTCAACGTAGTAATCTCAGAAATAGAAAGCACACATATAAAGATGAGCATCTTCGTTGACGAGAACACCAAGGTCATCGTGCAGGGCCTCACGGGTGGTCAGGGCAAGTACCACGGGCTGAGGAACAAGGCCTACGGGACTCTGGTCGTCGGAGGCGTCACGCCGGGCAAGGGCGGTACTGATGTCGAAGGCATTCCCGTGTTCAATACGGTGGCGGAGGCCGTCGCCGCCACGGGCGCCACAGCGTCATTCATCGCCGTACCTCCCAAGGCGGCCTCGGCCGCAATCGTCGAAGCCGCTGCTGCGGGTATCGCGTTCATCGTGTGCATCACCGAAGGCATCCCCGCCCAGGACGAGGCCAAGACCTTCAACCTGCTCAAGCGGGACTACCCGAACACCAGGTTGCTCGGGCCGAACTGTCCGGGGATCATCAGCCCTGGTCGTTGCAACATCGGGATCACCTCGGGCGACATTGCGCTCCCTCCCCAGCCCGGCAAGCCGGCCGTCGGTATCGTGAGCCGCTCGGGCACGCTCACCTATCAGGCGCTCTACGAGCTCAAGCAGCAGGGCATCGGCGTGTCCACCTGCGTCGGCATCGGCGGCGACCCCGTTCCGGGAACGTCGTTCGTCGATGTGCTGGCCGAGTTCGAGGCGGACCCCGAGACCAAGGCGATCATCATGATCGGCGAGATCGGCGGCAGCGCCGAGGAAGAAGCGGCTGAGTTCATCAAGGCGAACGTCACCAAGCCGATGAGCGCCTACATCGCCGGTGTCACCGCGCCCGCGGGCAAGAAGATGGGTCACGCCGGGGCGATCGTGTCCGGAGGTAAGGGCACCGCCCAGGGCAAGATGGACGCGCTCGCCGCTGCTGGCGTTCGCGTGGGTCTCAACCCGACAGAGGCCGGAGAACTCATGGCCGAGATCGTCAAGGGTCTGTAGGCGAGGTTGACCGTTGGTCGCCACTGGCGATCGGGATCTTCATCGAGGTCTTCATCGAGACCTTCGGTCGAAATCTGACGCCGAGCCGGGCACCATCCCCGGAGGTCCTAGACTTGGCTCCTCTTGGAAGGGTGACAGAGCGGCCGAATGTAGCAGTCTTGAAAACTGCCGGGTGATGAGCCCCGTGGGTTCAAATCCCACCCCTTCCGCCAGATCCCGGAGCGCTCGCGTACCCGGGAGACGAGTCAGCTCGCCCGCTTCGATCGGGCGTGGGTGCGTTGCGGTGGGGAAGCTTTCGACCGGCTTGACGAGGGCTCAGCGGCGATTCGCGGCACCACCTTTCGGGCGGTCTCGATGAACCGCTCGAGCGCGAACGAACGGGTTCGCTCGGCGGACCAGGCGAGGTTGATCACTCGGGCGAGGTCCTCGACGATCGGAATCATCACTGCGCCGTTGGGCAATCCGGGTTCCACCGTGAGCCCGGGCAGCACCGCACAGCCGAGCCCGGCGTCGACGAGTCGTTGACGCGTCGGGTTGTCCTCGGTCCGGAAGACCACGTTGGTCTCGATGCCCGCCGTGCGGAGAGCTTGCGCTCCTTTCGCCGTGCACGTGTCCCCCAGGGAGCCGTCGACCATGTCCTCGCCGGCGAAGTCCGACAACGACACCGTCGCCCGCCCGGCGAGGCGGTGCCCCGGGGGCACCAGTGCGACGTAGCGATCGGTCATCAGCTCCAACTGCTCGAAGTCGTTCCCGAGGGAACCCTCGGCGATGAAGGCCGCGTCGATGGCCCCTGAGCGAATCAGATCAGGAAGCTCGCCGTCTGTCATCTCGGTGTGGATCGAAACACGGAGCTCGGGCCACTGTGCTCGGAACGCCGCGAGGACCTGGGGCAGAAGTCGAGCGCCCGCGGATTGGAAGGTACCGATGGCGATGCTGCCGACCTGGCCGGCGGAGAGCCGTTCGAGATCTCGCCTGGCCACTTCGAGGCGATCGAGCACCCAGTTCGTATGCCCGAGAAGCGTTTCGCCGGCGGCAGTGAGCGTCACCGGGCGAGGACCCGTTCCCCGGTCGACGAGGCGGTGCCCGACGACGCGCTCCAGGGCCGCAAGCTGTTGGGACACGGCGCTCTGTCCGTAGCCGAGTTCGTCGGCGGCTCGACTGACGGATCGCGTTCGGGCGATCGCCGCCAGGGCCTCCATGTGGCGGGTGTCGAGGCTCCACGGTTTAGTCGATTCCTGCATGATAATCAGCGTTCTTATTCGTTGGACAGATCAATGGGCAACCGCGATGATAGATGCACAGTTCATCACGAAACGAGATCATCATGGGAATCGCACTCGCCACGCTCGTCGTCGTGGCCTTCGAAATCGCTTCGCTCCGCTTCGGAGTCGACACACGCGAGCCGGGCGACTGGCATCGCATCGAGCACTAAGGAACACGATCATGAACACCCTCCATCCAGTAGACGCCCTCTTCCTCGCAAACGCTCACCTCGACGCCATTCGCGCCGCAGCCCGAGCACGAGAGGTGGCGACAGCAGCTGAAACCGCAGCCGCTCGCGACCTTTCCGGCGGCGGTCGCCGTTCGGTGACCCGGGGTGCGCGGCGCACGATGCGCGCAACACGCAACGTGCGGCAGAACACCTCCGAACGGCCTTCGGAGGTGTTCTGCCCCAGTATCTAGGGGCAACCTCTCTCCCTGCGATCCAGCGGTTTCAGCACGGGGGCGGTTGTTGTCGGCGAGTAGGTTCGGTGCGTGAGCGGAGCACCGGTCTTTGTTTCCCGTCTAATCGGGCTGGAGATACTGACGAGTGACGGCGCGCCCGTCGGCCGGCTCGTCGACGTCGTGCTCGGCTATCCCGCCTCCGACACCCCCCCACCGGTGCTCGGCCTCGTGGCCGTCGTCCAGCGACGTCAGATCTTCGTCAACGCCAACCGGATCGCGGAGATCGACTCGGGCGGTGTCCGGCTGCACTCCGGCACGGTCGATCTCCGCCGGTTCAACCTCCGCGACGGCGAGAAACTCGTCGTCGCCGAGATTCTCGATCGCCGAGTGGGCGGGGAAATCGTCAACGACCTGGCGCTGAGTCCGTCACCGAACGGTACGCGCGCATGGGATGTGTCCGGCGTATCGCTTTCGGCAACGGGCATGCTTCGGCGGCGTCGCACCGGTCGGCTCGTCGGTTGGGAGATGCTGGGCGAGTTCTTCGGTGGGGCGAACCTGGTGACCCAACAGGTGTCCGAACTGCGCGAGATGCACCCGGCCGACGCCGCTACACAGATCGCCGCGCTCGAGGAGAGCGAGCGTCACGCCGTCGTCGACGCGATGAACGACGAAGATCTCGCCGACCTCCTCGTCGAGCTCCCCGAGGACGAGGCGGCGGCGATGATCGAGCACCTCGACGTCGAACGCGCCGCCGACGTGCTCGAAGAGATGGACATCGACGATGCGGTCGACGTGCTCGCCGAGCTCGAACCGGCCAAGCGCGAGGAAGTCCTGGCCGACATGGATCCCGAGGAGTCCGAGGAGATGCGACGGCTGCTCGCCTATCTTCCTGACACCGCAGGTGGTCTGATGAACCCCGACCCGCTCGTCTTCGGGGCCGGGGCCACGGTGGCCGAGGCCCTAGCCCGGATCCGCAACCCCGACCTACCGGCTGCGGAGGCCGCTCATGTCTTCGTCTGCGAAGCGCCCTACGAGACCCCCACGGGGAGGTACCTGGGTCCGGTCGGTTTCCAGCGATTGTTGCGCGAACCGCCTTCGACGGCGCTGGGCCGCTGCCTCGATGCCCAACCCGAATTCGTCGCACCCGACCTCGCGACCGCGCAGATCGCCCGCCGTCTCGCGTCCTACGACGTCGTCGCTGTGCCGGTGTGCGATGCACAGGGCCGACTCCTCGGTACCGTTTCCGTCGATGATGTGCTCGACCATCTCCTGCCCGATGGCTGGAGGCGCCGGTGACCCGCGGTCGCCAGGGACGCGTCCCGCGCAATGAAGGGCCCGGGTTCTTCGGTCGGAGAACGCCCCTCGATCTGTCTCAGCCGCGCCGCCGCGGACTGCGCCTCGGTGTGCATTACGACCCCGAGGCATTCGGCAACTTCTCCGAGGGCATCGCCCGCTTCATCGGCACGGCTCGGTTCCTCGTGTACCAGTCGGCCTTCATCGCCCTCTGGGTGATCTTCAACACTGTGGTCCCCGCCGCGAACCGATTCGACAAGTACCCGTTCCAGTTCCTCACCCTCATCCTGTCGTTGCAGGCGGCGTACGCCGCGCCCCTGATCCTTCTTGCCCAGAACCGACAGGCCGATCGCGATCGCGTGAGTACAGAACGAGATCGCGACACCGCGTCCCGCACCCAGGCCGATACCGAGTTCCTGGCGCGCGAACTCGTGTCGATCCGCCTCTCGCTTTCCGACGTCGTCACCACCGACGAACTGGAGAAGGCCATCGACAAAGCCGTCGACCGCGCTGTTCTCCGTTACGCCGAGCTCCGCCGCGCCCAGGGCGAACCCTCCTAGACCCGGCCGAGTTCGTTTGCTTCGGTGAACGGAACGGCCCTACGTTCGGGGGCGATGGCAGTGCTCCCCACCCGACTCGATCCGCGGTCGTCGGAGTTCCGGGCCAACGCCGACGCGATGCAGCCTCTGCTCGACGAGGTGCTGGCCCAGCAGCGTGAGGCGCTCATCGCCGGCGGGGAGCGCTACATCGAGCGACACCGGAGCCGGGGAAAGATGCTCGTGCGCGAGCGGATCGAGCTGCTCATCGATCGGGACTCGCCGCTGCTGGAACTGCACGCACTGGCCGCCTGGGGTACCGGCGATCCGGTCGGTGCCGGAGGTGTTCACGCGATCGGTCTGATCAACGGGGTGGAGTGCTTCATCAGCGGCACCGACATGACGGTGAAGGGCGGTGCAATGAATCCGTCGTCGGTCACGAAGAGCCTGCGGGGCATGGAGATCGCGCTGAAGAATCGGCTGCCCTACATCACGTTGACGGAGTCGGCGGGCGCCGATCTTCCCCGTCAGGCCGACATCTTCGTGCCCGGCGGTGCGTCGTTCAAGAATCTCACCAGGATGAGCGCAGCTGGTATCCCCACCATCTCGCTCGTGTTCGGTCCTTCGACAGCTGGCGGCGCCTATACGCCGGGCATGAGCGACTATGTGGTGATGGTGAAGGACCGCGCCCAGGTGTTCCTCGGCGGTCCGCCCCTGGTGAAGATGGCGATTGACGAGGACGCCAACGAAGAAGATCTCGGTGGCGCCGACATGCACGCTCGCGTCAGCGGGCTCGCCGACTACCTTGCCGTCGACGAATGTGACGCGCTGCGGATCGGCCGCGACATCGTCGCCCACCTGAACTGGCGCAAGCACGGTCCCGGCCCCACCATGGCGGCCGATGCTCCCGTCCACGATCCAGCCGAACTGCTCGGCGCGGCCCCGGCCGACGTGCGCAAGCCGATCGATGTCCGCGAGATCATCGCTCGAGTGGTCGACGGCTCTCGCTTTGAGGAGTTCAAGCCGCTCTACGGGACGCAGCTCGTCACCGGTTGGGCGTCGCTGTGCGGATTCCCCATCGGGATCCTGGCCAACAACGGCATCTTGTTCTCCGAGGAGTCGCAGAAGGGTTCGCAGTACATCCAGCTTTGCAATCGCACCGACACACCGATCCTGTTCATCCAGAACATCACCGGCTTCATGGTGGGCACCCGGTACGAACAGGGCGGCATCATCAAGGACGGGGCCAAGCTCATCAACGCGGTCTCGAACTCCACCGTGCCGCATCTCACGTTGATGGTCGGGGCGTCCTACGGCGCGGGCAACTATGGCATGAGCGGTAAGGCGTATGACCCGCGATTCATCTTCACCTGGCCGAACCACCGCATCGCCGTCATGGGTCCGAAGCAGTTGGCCGGCGTGATGAACATCATCACCAAGGGACGCGATCCTGAAGGTGTCATTGCGTTGGAGAAGCAGGTCGAGGCCGAGTCCACCGCTCTCTACGCCACCGGTCGGGTGTGGGACGACGGGATCATCGATCCTCGCGACACGCGTACGGTGCTCGGGATTGCGCTTTCGGTCGTGCACAACGCAGAAGTGAAGGGGACGTCGTCCTTCGGCGTCTTCAGGATGTAGGTGCACTTATGATACGAATGCTTCTGGTTGCCAACCGAGGGGAGATCGCCTCGCGCGTTTTTCGAACGTGTCGCTTGATGGGCATCCGGACTGTGGCGGTCTACGCCGCTCCGGACGCGACGCTGCCGTTCGTCCGTGAGGCGGACATCGCAGTCGCCCTCGGCGGATCGAGTGCGACGGAGAGCTATCTCGTCATCGACAAGATCCTCGATGCCGCGCGTCGCTCGGGGGCAGACGCGATCCACCCCGGATTCGGCTTTCTCTCCGAGAACGCCCTGTTTGCCCAAGCGGTGATCGATGCGGGCCTCACGTGGGTCGGACCGACGCCGGCGAACATCTCGGCGATGGGGACGAAGGTCGAGGCGAAAGTGCTCGCCGCCGCCGCCGGCGTGCCGGTCCTGCCGTCGGCCGTGGCCGAAGGCGACGACCCGGCCGGGTGGGCTGAAGTCGCGATTAGCGTCGGCTATCCGGTTCTCGTGAAGGCATCGTCGGGCGGCGGTGGACGCGGGATGCGCGTCGTTGCGTCTGCGGCCTCCCTGTCCGAAGCGGTCATTGGCGCTCGGCGTGAAGCCCTCGCCAGCTTCGGTGATGCCACCGTCTTCCTGGAGCGGTACCTGCCGGCGCCGCGCCACATCGAGTTCCAGATCTTCGGCGACACGCACGGCAACGTGATCCACCTCGGCGAGCGCGAGTGCTCGGTGCAGCGACGCCACCAGAAGATCGTTGAGGAAGCACCTTCGCCGGTCCTGGGCGAGGAGATGCGGGAGAAGATGGCCGGTGCAGCGGTTGGGCTGGCGCGTGCGATCGGCTACGTCGGGGCTGGCACCGTTGAGTACCTCTACGACGACTCGGTCGGCAAGCCCGAGTTCTTCTTCCTCGAGATGAACACCCGACTACAGGTCGAGCATCCGGTCACGGAGTGCTTGACCGGCGCTGATCTCGTGCA
>JANLRD010000175.1:0-1014 GCA_031368215.1 Acidimicrobiia bacterium
GGGTCGCGCCCGCCATCATCAAGGCTGCGGATAGCGTGACGCTCGCCACCGTGCTCGATCCCCGTTTCCCGGTGCATTCCGTCGCCATCTTCAACGACAGTGCCGACGTCAAGGCAGTGCAGCTCTCCGCACCACCAGCGCCGATCGACCTCGCCGTTGCCGTGACGAAGTACGATCCCGGCGCGATCTCGCTGACGCTCGGTGCACCGGCGCCGGCCGGTTCAGCGCTGATCGTCGCCGAGAACTTCTACCCGGGCTGGGTCGCGACTGTGGACGGCAAAGCGGTCACCGCATCGCGGGCGATGTATTCGCTGATCGGCGTTCCGCTTGCGGCCGGCGCACGGCAGGTCGAGCTTCGGTTCACCAGCGCGAGCTTTGAGAAAGGGAAGACCATCACGCTGGTGGCGCTCTGTCTGGCCGCGCTGCTGCTCGCGACCGGCATCGTTCTTGATCGGAGGACGACGGCGTGACGGCACCTGCACGGAATGATGAGGCGTCATCCGAACGCGGCCTCGTCATTGTCCCGACGTACAACGAGCGCGAGAATGTCGCCCGTATCATCGAATCCGTACTGTCACAGGACCCGCGACTCAGTGTCCTGATCGTCGACGACGGCTCACCCGATGGCACTGGCGCGATCGTCGACGAAATCTCAGGCACCAACGATCGGGTCCACGCGCTGCATCGCGCGAAAAAGATGGGACTTGGCACTGCCTATCTGGCTGGCTTCAAGTGGGCATTGGCGCGCGACTTTGCCTACGTCTTCGAGATGGACGCCGACTTCTCGCACGATCCGGGACATCTGCCGGAGTTCTTGCGCGCCATCGCCGACGCTGACCTCGTGCTCGGCTCGCGATACCGCAACGGGAAGGTGACCGTTGTGAATTGGCCGATGACGCGCCTGATGCTCAGTTATGCGGCCAACGTGTATGCGCGCACGGTGACCGGGCTGCAACTGTTCGACGCGACCGGCGGCTTCAAGTGCTTCCGGCGCAGTGTGCTCGAGGCGATCGA
>JANLRD010000187.1:0-8616 GCA_031368215.1 Acidimicrobiia bacterium
TAAAGTGCACGGCTTGGTACCGAGATGTTCTCGGATCCATCAGGGGAGAAACACCTATGAAGAAGACTACGAGCGCCGCGCTCCTATTCGGCGCCCTGGCGATGTTCGCCGCTGGTTGTTCGTCGAGCAGCAAAGACACGACCGCAGCACCTGCTGAGACGACTGCGGCTGCTGCCGCCGCCGAAACCACCGCTGCTGCCGCCGCCGCCGAAACCACCGCTGCTGCCGCCGCCGCCGAAACCACCGCTGCTGCCGCCGCTGCCGAAACCACCGCTGCTGCCGCAGCTGCGGGTGGCGTTGCCGGATTCATCCTTCCGGACTCGAAGTCGTCGGACCGCTGGGAAACCTCGGACCGCCCGGCCATCGAGAAGGCGTGTGCCGCAGCTGGCATCAAGTGCCTGATCCAGAACGCTGAAGGCGACAAGGCCAAGATGGCCACCATCGCCGACCAGATGGTCACCGACGGCGCCAAGGTTCTCGCCATTGTGAACCTCGACTCCGAGTCGAACGTCCAGATCCAGACGAAGGCTGCCGCCGCCGGCGTCAAGCTGATCGACTACGACCGCCTCACCCTCAAGGGCAAGTCTGACGTCTACGTGTCGTTCGACAACGTGGCGGTCGGCACCGCGCAAGGTGAAGGCATCATCAAGTGTCTCGGTGGCGCCGCTACTGCCAAGGGCAAGAACATCATTCAGCTCAGCGGTGCGCCCACCGACAACAACGCCACCCTGTTCAAGCAGGGCCAGGACGCCGCGATCAAGGATTCAGGCATCAACGTTGTCGGCAGCGAGGCCGTGCCGGACTGGGACAATCAGAAGGCCGTCCCGATCTTCGAGCAGCTCCTCACCAAGGCGGGCGGCAAGATTGACGGCGTGCTCGCCGCCAACGACGGCCTCTCCGGTGCCGCCCAGACGGTCCTCGCCAAGAACGGCCTCAAGGTTCCGGCCACCGGCCAGGACGCTACCGTCGACGGCCTGCGCGCCATCCTCAACGGCACGCAGTGCATGACTGTCTACAAGCCGTACCCGGCCGAGGCCGAGGCCGCTGTTGCGGCCGCCGTCTCGCTGCTCAAGGGCGAGGCTCCGGCCACCAACGCCAAGATCAACGATGGTGCTCGCGACATCCCGTACGCCCAGGCTGCCATTCAGTCGATCTTCATCGACAACGTCAAGGACGTCGTCACCACCGGTGGCGCCAAGCGCGCGGATGTCTGCAAGGACATCGAAGACAAGTGCAAGGCCGCCGGAGTCTGATTCTCCGACAGCGCTGCATTGACCCGGCCGTGGACAACGGCTCGGGATACATCTGACAATGGCCTGCCCCTCGGGGTGGGCCATTGTTCGTCTCGGGGACGGCGCGTAAGACGACGAGAACGACGACACCGTCCACCTGAACCCGACGAACTGACCGAGTCCGACGCACCATGCACGCGCGACCTGAATGGCGCTAGAACAGACGCCGAGCAGTCGCTCGCCGCATCGAACCACCCAAGTCTGAGCCAGCGTCCGAGGGGGACACCACCATCGTGAGTGACACGAAACCGATCCTGCAGCTCGCGGGAATCAACAAGAGCTTCGGAGCCGTGCACGTGCTCCACGATGTCGACTTCGCCGTGTACCCGGGCGAAGTCACCGCCCTCGTCGGTGACAACGGCGCCGGCAAGTCCACGCTCGTGAAGTGTGTGACCGGGATCTACGGAGTCGACACCGGCTCGTTCTCCTTCGACAGCCAGCCCGTCACCATCCACGGGCCGAAGGACGCCGCCGCCCTCGGCATCGAGGTCGTGTACCAAGACCTTGCGCTGTGCGACAACCTCGACATTGTGCAGAACCTCTTCCTCGGACGCGAACGCAAGAAGGGCTTCCTTCTCGACGAACCGACGATGGAACAACTGGCACGCGAAACACTGGCGTCACTTTCGGTTCGAACGGTGAAGAGCGTGCGTCAGGCCGTGTCGTCGCTCTCCGGCGGCCAGCGTCAGACCGTGGCGATCGCCAAGGCGGTGCTGTGGAACTCGAAGGTCGTGCTCCTCGATGAGCCAACCGCCGCCCTCGGTGTGGCGCAGACCAAAGAGGTGCTGAGTCTCGTACGCAACCTTGCTGACAAGGGTCTCGGCGTCGTGATCATCAGCCACAACATGAACGAGGTCCTCGAAGTGTCCGACCGTGTCGCTGTCATGTATCTCGGTCGAATGGCGGCCGAGGTGAGAGCGAAGGATACGAACCGAGAACAGCTCGTCCAATTGATCACCTCGGGTCGGTCGGGCTCCATCGGTCTCCAGCCCGCAACCGCCCGGGAGGCAGGAGAATGAGCACCGGTTCGCAGTCGACAGCAGCGTCGGATTTCTCGCTCGACTCCGAGCGCCACACACTCGCGACAACATGGCGGAACTACATCGCCAAGCTCCGCTCCGGTGACCTCGGACCGATTCCGGCAATGCTCGGAATCGGCGTCCTCACCATCGCGTTCGGACTCGCCCGGAGTGACACCTTCCTCAGCGTCCGCAACTTCGGCAACCTGCTGCAGCAGGCTGCGCCGATCATCGTCATCTCGATGGCCGTGTCGTTCGTCCTGCTCCTCGGTGAGATCGACCTCGGTGCGGGCTTCACCGCGGGCGTCGTCGCCGCGGTTTTGGCAACGCGGCTGCAGGCGAACTGGTCGCTCCCGGCCACGATCGCCTTCACTGCTGTGGTCGGCGCAGCAATGGGGTTGTGGACGGGCTTCTTCGTGGCCAAGGTCGGCGTCCCATCCTTCGTCGTGACTCTTGCGAACTTTCTGTCGTTCCAGGGCATCGTGCTGCTGATCACCACCGAAGGAGGGTCGGTCGGCATCGAGAACAAGCCGGTCATCGCCATCGAGAACTCGAACATGGGCGTCGGCCTCTCGTGGGGGTTCGCGGTGGTTGCCGTCGCCTTCTTCGGCTGGTCGGTGCTGCGCAAATCCCTTCGGTCGCCGGCCACCAATCCGATCCAAGTCGCCGCGCTCAAGATCGGCGCGGTGGCCGTTGGGGCCTTCGGATTCGTCGGGATGCTCTCGCGAAACCGGGCGTTCTCGACCTCACCCAAGAAGATCATCGGCGTGCCCTACGCGGCCCCGCTCGTGCTCATCATCCTGCTCGGCACCACGTTCGCACTCACGCGGACCGCATGGGGCCGACACCTCTACGCCGTCGGCGGGAACCAGGAAGCCGCACGTCGCGCCGGCATCAACGTCACCCGCATCCGCATGTCCGCCTTCATCGTGTGCGCCATGTTGGCCGGCACGGGCGGCTACTTCCTGGCCTCACAGCTGGGGTCGGCCAACCCGCAGATCGGCGGCGGCGACACGCTGCTCCTCGCCGTTGGTGCGGCGGTCATCGGCGGCACGTCCCTCTTCGGTGGCAAGGGCCGTCTGCTCAACGCCCTACTCGGCGGGTTCGTGCTGGCGATCATCAACAACGGACTGCCATTGGTCGGCAAGGCCTCGCCCTTCGGGATCACGGAGATCGACTTCTCGAAGTCCGGCGTGAAGTTCATCGTGAACGGACTCGTCCTGCTCCTCGCCGGTTCGGTCGACGCCCTCAGCCGCAAGCGCTCAGCGGCCTAGCCGGACCCCGTCGTTGGCTGGCTCTCAGCGGCGGCCGGCCTTCTTGCTCATCGATCGCTTCTGGTCGATGAAGTCCACTAGTACGTAGTCGCCCAGGGTTTCCGGCGTGGTGAAGAACGCGCGGCCCTTGTTCATCTCGGTGATGCGTTCGACGAACGCCTTCAGGTAGCCCGTGGCGTCGAGCATGAAGGTGTTGATGGTGATGCGCTCCCGGGTGCAGCGCATCACTTCCGTGAGCGTCGCCTCCACGGTTTCGCGCACGGGCGGGTAGGAGAAGAACGGTTCGCCGTTCGGAAGGATGTGGGCAGTGGGCTCGCCGTCGGTGACCATGATGATCTGCTTGGTGCCACTTTGGCGGGCCAACAGTCGCCGGCTGATGGCGAAGGCATGCTGCATGTTGGTGCCGTAGACGAAGTCCCAGGAAACCTCGGGGAGCTTCTCCGGCTTGATCTCGTAGGCCGTCTCCGAGAAGCCGACGATGCCGAGGTAGTCGCTTGGGAACTGCGAGGAGATGAGCGAGTAGAGCGCCATCGCCACCTTCTTCGCCGACAAGAAATTGTCGCGCATCGGCATCGAGAGTGACAGGTCGAGCATCAGCACTGTGGATGACCGGACGAGTGTCTCCGACTGCTCGATTTCGAAGTCGTCGGGGGTGAGACGCACCGGGGTGCCACCTCCGCTCCGACGGATGGCATTGCGGACGGTCTTCTCGATCGAAAGGTTGAACGGGTCGCCGAACTCGTACTGCTTCGTCTCGTACGTCCGCTCCTGGCCTATGCCCGTGCGGCGGAGCTCGTGGCGGCCGAGCTTGTCACGGGCCATTTTCGAGAAGAGCTCGCCGAGCGCATTGGCGCCAACTCGCCGGATGCCCTTGGGCGTCAGCTCGAGGCGACCCTCCTTGTTCTCGACGAGACCGGCTTCGGACAGCATCTTGGTGAGCTGGGCGAGGCGGTCGAGGGATCGGGCTGCGTCGTCGCCGAGGAGATCCTTCGCCGCTTTGATGTCGACGTCGGCAAGCGCGCCCGGCTGGGTGGCGTTGCGCAGCAGGTTCTCGAGCGAGTCGATGTTGCCGAGCTCGTCCATGAGACCCATAGCGTCGCCCATGCCGACGCCTTCGTCACCCGAGAAGCCGTAGCCCTGTCCCCACCCCATTTGCGGGAACGCCTGTTGGAGGTTCTGTCCGAGCTGCTCGATCTGCCAGCGCAGGTCCATGTCCTCGAGGAGCTGATCGCTGAGGGCCTTGAGCTGGGCCCGCTGCTCGGGCGTCATCGAGTTCAGCATCTTCTGTGCTGCGGCCATTTGCTGGGCCATCTGCTCGAGGAGCTCGTCGAGGGTCTGCGGATTGTCGGGGAAGTAGTCGCCGAACTTGTCCATGAACTCCGAGAACATCTGCTCGGTGTCCTCGCCGTTGTTCTTGGCTTCGAGCATCTTGTTGAGCTCGGAGTACATGTCCTTCATTCGGGCCATGTCCTCGGGCGTCATCTCGCTGACGCTCTTCTGCATCCGGCTGAGCTGCTGCTCCATCAGCTGGTTCTTCAGCTGCTCCATGAGTTGCTCGAACTGCTGACGCGCCTCCTCGGAGACGAAGTCGTAGTTCTGGAGCTGCTGCACGCGGCCGGCGAGATCGGGAGGCAGGAAGTCGAGCTGCATGTTGCGGTCGGCCGACATTGCCTCGGCGGTCTCCTGGCGACGTTCGTCGCCTGATGACTTCGCCTTGTCGACGATGTCCTCGATCGCCCGGCGCTCCTGCTCCACGACCTGTTCGAGCGCCTGGTTGATCTCGTCGTAGACACCGCCGAGGTCGTAGCGCTCGAGAGTCTGCTCGCGGCGTTCGCGGAGCTTCTCGAGCATCTCGCGCAGACCCTGCACACGGTCGCCGTTGCGGTCCTCGAACCCCTGCTGCAGCATCTTACGGAGCGCCGCGTTGAGGTCGCCGTGATAAAGCAGATCGTCGTTGAGCTGGGCCATGACCTCGTCGGCATCGAGGTCGAAGCCGACTTGGGTTCCGTCCCAGCGGGAGTAGGTGAGTCGGCGGGCCATGGCGGTCTCGTTTCGTCAGCGATTCAAGAAAATATGCGTGCTTATCGAGCGCGGTAGGTGGATTTCGAACCAGCGGCGTCTTTGTTGAGACGCTTCGAAAGGTGGAGGCCTTCGAGGATGAACTCGAGCGCCGACGCCTGCAGCGGTCCCGACGGCGCCTTCCCGACCAGGCCGCGAACGGCATCGCGCATCGGCTCGGCCTCAGCGACGTTCAGCGCGGCTGCGTAGTCCTTTGCGGTCTGGTCGTCGCCGGCGTGGATGACCAGTCCGCCGTCGAAGGCGGTGATGACGTCGCGCAGGGTCTCCATCTTGCAACGATCCTTGAACACCGTGAGGGTCGCAGCCTTGAAGAGCTTGTCGACGATCGAGCCTTCGCGCTCGTCGAGCGACTCGATCTCGACCTTTCCCTGTGTCGACGCCATGAGGCTTTCGAGATCGCTGATACGAGGGACGGCGTCGGATTCCTTCGTCCGAAGGGCACGACGCAGCGACGCAGCGACAAGGGTTTCGTGGTTGGCAACGGTGAGTCGAACCGACACTCCGGAACGCTGATTGACGCTGCCGCTCTGGCGTGCGAGTTGGCTGAACGTGGCCACGATCTCCGACATGAACTCGGGGACGGTGACCGTGATGCCTTCGACCGGAGCGGGTGGCATCGCTTCCTGCTTCACGACTTCGAGTTCGATGCTCGTCTCGAGTGGGTAATGCGTGCGGATCTGCGCACCGAAGCGGTCTTTGAGTGGCGTGATGATGCGGCCACGGTTGGTGTAGTCCTCGGGGTTGGCGGACGCGAGAAGGACGAGGTCGAGCGGCAGGGAGATCTTGTAGCCGCGGATCTGCACATCGCGTTCTTCGAGCACGTTGAGCAGACCGACCTGGATCCGCTCGGAAAGGTCGGGCAGTTCGTTGATGGCGAAGATGCCACGGTTGGTCCGGGGCACGAGTCCGTAGTGCAGCGTGAGCTCGTCTGACAGGTAGCGGCCCTCGGCGACCTTGATGGGATCGACCTCACCGATGAGGTCGGCGATCGAGGTGTCGGGCGTGGCCAGCTTCTCGCCGAACCGGGTGCTGCGATGCACCCAACTGATCGGCGCGTCGTTGCCGTGCTCGAGGATCAGATCCTTCGCGTGCTTACTGATCGGATGATACGGGTCGTCGAGCACTTCGGACCCGGCGACGATCGGCAGCCATTCGTCGAGGAGCTCGACCATCGATCGGATCATGCGGGTCTTGCCCTGACCCCGTTCGCCAAGGAAGATCACATCGTGTCCGGCAAGGATGGCGTTCTCCAGTTGGGGGAGAACGGTTTCGTCGTAGCCGAGCATGCCGGGGAACAGGGGCTCCCCCGACGCGATGCGGGCGACTGCGTTTCGCCGGAGTTCCTCTTTGACCGGGATGGACGCCCAGCCGGACGCTTTGAGCTGTCCGAGGGTCGCCGCTGAAGGGTGGTGAGCCATACGAAGACCGTAGTCCCGTGGGCGGGCAATGCGACCAGTTGGACGGGGCGGGCGGTTCTGTGCTGCCACAACGGAGGGAAAACGGCCGGTCGGCCCGGCGGCCCTCGGAGGACCGGGCCGGTCGAGTGGTAGAACCCTCCCGTGGACTCCACCGATCTTCTCCAGACTCTGCGCTCGACCGGTTCGGCGCGGGGCTTCACCGACACGCTTGTGGATGACGACACCGTCCACGGAATTCTTGACACCGCCCGCTTCGCCCCGTCGGGCGGTAATGCCCAGGGATGGAGGGTCATCCAGGTCAACGATCCGGTTGTCCGCAGGGAGATCGCGCAGCTGTCGCAGAAGACGTGGAACGAATACGCCGCGCAGATGGCGGCCCGTCGCCGGCCGTTCGCGGCCGACGACACCGGGCGCTGGCCGGGCGCCGGTGGCATTGATCTCGTCGCGGCACCCCATGCCCCCAACCCGCTTATCGACGCGCTCGCCACGGTGCCTGTCGTGTTGATCGTGACTGCCGACCTCGGCACGCTTGCGGCGATGGACACCGACCTCGACCGGGTGCAGTTCTGCGCGGGAGCATCCGTCTACCCGTTCTGCTGGAGCATCCTGCTGGCGGCTCGGGCCCACGGTCTGGGCGGGGTGATGACCACGTTCCTCGTGCGTCAGGAACCCGAGGCGAAGCGACTCCTCGGCCTGGGCCCGCGTGAGGCGATCGCGGCGATGATCTGCCTAGGGGAGCCGACCCATCAGAACACCAAGCTCACCCGCAAACCGGTGGAGTCGTTCTTCCGGGTCGTCTGAGCGAAACGGCGGCTACCGGACGGCGATCCAGTCGAGCTGCAGGGCGAAGCGCTCGGCTCGGCTGTTGGCGATGAGGATGCCGAGCCGACGCGGTATGTCTCCGGGGCGGAAAGGAGCGGCGTCGGTCGGTTGACCGAACCTGGTGACCGGCTGGAAGCGGTCGAACGGCGCTGTGACCGTCGTCCATTTCCCCTTCGGCGGCGTGAACGCGAACCAGTACCACGACGAACCCGTTTCCACCGTGAACTGGTACTGACGGCCATCGCCCCGCACCCGCAGGTCGAAGGACGTCGCATCGGCGGGAACGGCAGCAAGAGCAGAGGTCGAACGCACGCTGGCGAATCCTCCGTTGTTCTCG
Organism: Acidimicrobiia bacterium; assembly: GCA_031368215.1. Taxonomy (GTDB): domain Bacteria; phylum Actinomycetota; class Acidimicrobiia; order Acidimicrobiales; family JANYDT01; genus JANLQX01. Next base: position 8,242 of record JANLRD010000187.1, read on the forward strand.
AGCCGGACCGTTCCGCTGAATGTGCCGATGCCTCTGCGCTGGGTGAACCTGCTCTCGGACATCCCGCCCATGACCCCGTCGTTCACGACCGCCCAGGCCGGTTCTGCGGACGCGAACTCAGCAATTCGTGATGGCGCGGCCACCGCCGCAGTCGGCACCGCAAGCAGGACTAACGCAACGAGGGCGAACGCCGAGATGCGCATCCTCAGATGCTAGGTCGGGTGCAACGCAATGCCGACTGCCGACAGCGCCGCGGCCTGGGTCACCGATTTCGCTGCGGATCCGGGCCAACATGGGAGATCGATTCCGTGATCCTCTCCCGGCTCGGCGAGATCTGCCTCGCCCTTCCCGACGCCTTCGAAGAGGACGCGTGGA
>JANLRD010000203.1:0-2873 GCA_031368215.1 Acidimicrobiia bacterium
GCGTGTGCACAGAAATGGTCGACGAGTTCCGGATCGAACTCGGTCCCGCGACGCGAGCGCAGCATCTCGACAGCTGCATCGACACCACCGATGCGGTGCAACGCTTCGACGTCGTTGGCGATGTGCACGATCCGCATGATCCGGGCGATATCGGTACCGGCCAGCTTGGCGGGCGAACCCTTGCCGTCCCACCGTTCGAACGCCTGTTGGAGCGGGTCACGGACCGACGGACCGAGACAGAGTCGCAGCGACAGCTCGCCCGACGTTTCGCAGTGCGAAGCCATCGACGCCTCGACCTCCTTCGACCCGCCCGCCAGGAATCGCCCGATCATCGTGAGCCGGCGGATCGGGGAGCTTCCACTCGCGATGTGGCCGATCATGAATCGCATCATCGGCCTGCCGGTCATGTCGAGGAGATAGCTGTCGGCGCGCACCGCCATGTCGTCGCCGAACCACTTGCCCATCTCGTGCGCGTCCGCGACGCAACCGACCCACGCGAGCAGCGACACGTAGAATATCGCGGCCCTTTGGTCGTCGGACAGCCCCTCAAGCTCGGCAACGCGCATCGCGATCAGTGTCTGGCGGATGATGTGATGCTGCGGCTGGCCCAACCCCAGGTCCGTCGCAAGGGACAGCGCGGCCACCAACGCGGCCAACCGAACACCGTCTCCTTCATGTGTCACCGCACCAGAGTACGGACCCGGGGCGAACCGTGCACTGCGCGTCGCACATTGATCCCCCATTGGTGGTCGCTGCACGATGTGGCAAGGCCCCGGACCAGAAATCTCGAATATCGGGTGAAGACCCGATGCGCAATTGGTCTGTGTCTCGTACAACAGACGAGTCAGTGGAAATGCGATCAGCTCTCTGACGCCGAGACTTGAAAGAGAGACGCCAATGACCGACCACGTACTTGTCGACCCCGACGCCCTACGCGAGCAAGTGCGTATCAAGTACCGCGAGGTCGCCGCCGAACCGAGTCGAACCTTTCACTTCCACACCGGACGGCCGCTCGCCGACCGACTCGGATACGACGCAGCGGCGGTCGATCCACTGCCTAACGGAGCCGTCGAATCCTTCGCGGGCGTCGGCAACCCGTTCTCCATGCGATGCCTCGGGTCTGGTGAACGGGTCGTCGATGTCGGCTCGGGTGCCGGGTTCGACTCGTTCATCGCAGCTGGCCTGGTCGGCGTCGGCGGTCGCGTCATCGGGGTCGACATGACGATCGAGATGTTGGAGAAGTCCCGTCAGACTGCGTCGGTTCTTGGGCTCTCGAACGTCGAGTTCCGCGACGGTCTCGCGGAGACGCTTCCCGTCGAGGATGGCTGGGCCGACGTCGTGATCTCCAACGGCGTCATGAACCTGTGTGCCGACAAGCAGGCCGTGTTCGCGGAAGTCCGACGGGTACTCAAGCCGGGCGGCTGGTTCCAGTTCGCCGACATCGCGAACGGCCGAGAAGTGCCACCCGATGCACTGCGCGACATCGATCTCTGGACCGGTTGAATTGCCGGAGGGCTGCCCCGTGCGGGCTGGCAGACGATGCTCGAAGACAGTGGGTTCACCGACGTATTGATCGGTGAACCAGTCGACACGTTCGGAGGCGCAACCGGTGAGGAGAAGGCCAGGGCCTTCGAGGTCTACGGCTACGCCTTCCTCGCCCGGCGGGCGTGACCCCGCTCCACCTATCCGCGGAACCGATCGTAGAGAACGGTGAGTGCTCAACACAACGTGACGATGGAGGTGCTCGACCCTTATGTAAGCGGAGCTTCGGATATGAGCGGGCTGTAGTTGCCTGAGGGGGGATCCCGGGTGGCACAGGGTCTCTTCGAATCTGACGGTTCTCGAAGCCAGCCAGATCGAGGTGACGACCTGCTGTTCTTTACTGTTGCGTGAAGAGTTGGCTCATGTCGTACTGACCCCAGCATTCGACGACCCGTTCGCCGTCGAAGCGGTAAATCTCTATTCCACCCGTGACGAGTTGCCGATTGCTGGCCGGCACGCCGAAGAGGTCACCAGTTTGCGTCCCCGTGCAGCTGTATCTCACCGTTACCCTGTCCCCGCTGGCGAAGATGTCGTTGATTTCGGTGACGTTGTCTGGGAGGGCGGCAGACATCTGCTTTGCCATCGAGATCCACCCCTCGGCGTTTCCCGTTCCACCGCCTGGCGCGTGCGTCACGAACTCAGGGCCGTACGGGCGGCCGACACGTCTGTTGTGGCGTAAGCATCGTTGGGAATGCAGGACGTCGTCGTGTCCGGTGAACACGTGGACGTTGAACGAACCCAAGATCGCGCCGTCGCGACTCGCGTTGACGGATCGTGCCGGTCGGTGGGTCACCCGCCAAGTCGGCTTCCATGGCCGTTCCGTGAACGACGTCGCCGGTGAGCTCGAATGTGACTGGCATAGCGTGAACGACGCCGCGCAAGCCTATAGTGATCCGCTCCTTGACGACCCGCAACGCGTCGGTGACGTGAACGCGCTCGGTCTCCACGAGACGCTGTTCGTGCGACGCGGTGAACGGCACCGCAAGCACTGGTCGACATCGATCGTCGATGTTTGTTGTGGCGTGCTGCTTGACATGATCGAAGGCCGCGAGGCCGCGAGGCCGCCGCGTCGATCCGCTGGCTACGACAGCAACCGTCGCTGTGGCTCGAAGGTATCGAGTGGGGCACACTCGATCTGTCTGCCCCTACCGGCTGGTGATCGACACGATGCTCGCCCACGCCGGGCAGATCGCTGATCGGTTCCATCTGATCCGCCTCACGAACCAGGCCCTCGACGAGTGCCGGCGCCGGGTCCAGAACGAAACACTCGGCCAACGTGGCCACATAGACGATCCTCTCTACCCGTGCCGTCGCTTGCTCACCCAGGCCGG
>JANLRD010000210.1:0-26266 GCA_031368215.1 Acidimicrobiia bacterium
GATTTCGGTTTCAACTTCGACACCGTCACCAACACCAGAGACGTCGGGCCGGGATCCCTTCGACAGGTGATCACCAACGCGAACGCGCTAGGTGGAGACGCCTCGTTGGTCGTGGACGGCCGAAACGGAGCCACCGAGCACGTCATCTTCATGCTCCCCAACGCCACGACCGGCTCCGGGGGATCACTGAAGCTCTCCGGTGGGCTCCGTCCGGGCTTCACTGCATTCACCACCCCGGCCGGGTCCGGCAATGCAGCCACCATTGCGCTCGTGTCGGGCCCTCTGACGGTTGCCTCGCCGCTCGTCATCGACGCCCGGACGCAGCCCGGTTGGTCGGGCGCCCCGATTGTGGAGGTCAATGCCGCCGCCATCGGTTCTGGTGCTGACGGCGCCCTGACCCTCGCAGGAGGTGGATCAACCGTACGTGGACTTATTGTCAACCGCTCTCCCCGCTACGGGATCTCGGTTCCCTCGAACAAGAACCTCATCCAGGGAAACTACGTCGGGACCGACGCGTCGGGCAGTGCCGCTTCGGCGAACGACTTCGGTGTCGTGGTCGCCGGAAGTTCGAACACGATCGGAGGCACCGCAACCGGCGAAGGCAACGTCATCTCGGGCAACGGAGGGGCTGGTGTGTACCTGTCCGGCGGAAGCGCCAACGCGGTCACCGGCAACATCATCGGCCTCAACGCGCTTGGCGGCGCGGCCGTCCCGAACCTCCGAGGTGTGCGTGTCGACGGTGGCACCGGCCATACGATCGGCGGCGCTACAGCAGGTGCCGGGAACACGATCTCCGGGAACGGTGTCACCGGCACGTCGACCGAGGACCTCGCCGGCGTCTACGTGCACAACGCGGCGAGCGGCGTGACCATCGCCGGAAACACCATCGGCCTCGGGACCGACCGCACCACGGCGATCGCGAATTCGAAGAACGCGATCTTCATCACCGGTTCGTCGAACGTGACCGTCGGCGGCGCGACCAGTGCATCCCGCAACGTCATCGCTGGAAATGCGTCCCACGGCGTCTACGTCAACAGCAACGCCGCCGCGGGAGTGACCGTGCGGAACAACTGGATCGGACTTGCGGGCGACGGAACTACGCCTCGCGGCAACGGGACCGACGGCGTCGTCTGCTGGGGCGGCACCAGCGACAACTGCACCGTCTCGGACAACGTCATCGCCCAGTCCGGCCGTTACGGCATCTGGCTGGGCACGGGCGCCGGGCATGTCGTGAAAGGCAACTCCGTCGGCACCGACGCGGCCGGCCTTCTCGCCCGCCCGAACAACAACGGCGGCATCTACGTGAGCGGGGGAGCCGCCGTCACCATCGGCGGTACGAACGTGGCCGATCGGAACCTCGTCAGCGGGAACAGCTCGTTCGGTGTCCGCATCGAGGGTGCCGGTGCCGTGAGCGTGTTGGGGAACTCGATCGGATCGAACGCCGGCGCAACGGCGACACTCGCCAACAACGGTCCCGGTGTGTCGATCGTCAACTCGAGCAACGTCGCGGTCGGCGGGTCGGCGAGCGGTGCGGGAAACCTCATCACGGCGAACGCCGGCGGCGGGGTCATCGTCACCGGGTCCAGCAGCGCCGACGCGATCCTCGGCAACACCATCACGCTGAACGCGGGACTGGGGATCGACCTCGGCGCGAACGGCGTGACCACGAACGACGGGGCCAAGTCCGCAGGCCAGCCGAACGTGTTCACCGACTTCCCGACGTTCACCTCGGCTGCGCTGTCCGGCAGCACGCTGACCGTCGGCGGCTACGTCGGAACTGCAGCCGGTCAGGTGGCATTCGCGAACCATCGTGTCGAAGTGTTCAAGTCCGACAACGACACCTCCGGTAACGGTGAAGCTGCCGCCTACATCGGTTTCGTCACCACCGACAAGAACGGCAACTTCCAAGGCCCCGTCACGATTCCGGCAGGTGTCACGCTGACCACGGGCACGACGAAGATCACCGGCACGGCGACCGATGCAAGCGGCAACACGTCGGAGTTCGGGACCAACTTCACTGTCGGCGCCAACGGACAGGGGGCCTCGATGTGGGTCGATGCGTCCGACACCGACGGCGACGGGAACGACGCGAACGAGCCGGCCGTCAACTCCAGCATCGGACAGCTCACCGACAAGAGCGGCAACGGCCGCCATTTCGTGTCCCAAGCCGGCAGTCAGCCGACGTTGATCGCGTCATCCTCGTTCTCCCGCAAGGTGCTGCGCTTCTCGCCATCGCAGTGGATGCGTCAGAGCTACAACTTCGCAGCGCCGTCGACGGTCATCTATGTGGCACGGGCGCGCACCGCCGGAAGCGGCCGGATCTTGCAGGCCGTGGCGAACAACTGGCTCCTCGGATGGTGGAACAACCTCGAAGGTGTCGCGTATCACGACGGCTGGGTCAGCTACCCCGGCTACACCGCCACCCAGGCGCCCCGGGTCATGAGCTCGGTGATCCGCGGCGCCGGGCAGCCGACCGACGTGTTTGTCGACGGCATCGCCGTGGCGAGCAACACCTCGGGACAGACCGGTCCGAACGGCCTCGCGGTGAACAGCGGTGGATACGCCGGCGAGACGACGGACGCCGAGGTCGCTGAGATCCTGGTCTTCCCGCGGGTGATGGACCCGGCCGAGCGGCTTGCGATCGAAACCGGCCTGGCGGCCAAATGGGGGATCTCGACCTCGAACATGCGGCTCGCTGCGGCATCCGCAACGAGCCAACCGGGCACCAACGGTGTCGCGGTCGCCGCGCCGCCGAAGGTGCTCGTCACCGGTTTCGGCGCGGCGCCGGCGCCGGGTGTGAACGTGACCTTTACCGCCGGTGCCGGCGGACGCGTTGGGGGCGCATCGTCGGTGACCGTGTCCACCGACGCGAACGGTATCGCCACGGTGCCGTCGTGGGTGCCCGGCTCGTCGGTCTGCATCGACCGACTGACGGCAACCAGTGCGGCCAGTTCTGACGTGGTCAAGTTCACTGCGCTCAAGGGCGGATGCCCGGTTCCGTACGGTGTGAGTGGCGCGTCGATGTGGGTCGACGCGTCCGACACCGACGGCGACGCCAACGCGGCGAACGAGCCGGCGCTCAATGCGAGTGTCATGCAGTTGACCGACAAGACCGGGAACGATCGCAACTTCGATTCCGTCGCCGGCAAGCAGCCGACGCTGATCGCGTCGCCGGCGTTTTCGAAGAACGTGCTGCGATTCACCACTGCGCAATGGATGAAGCAGACCTACGACTTCGGCGCCCCGTCGACCGTCATCTACGTGGCCCGCTCCAGGACGACGGGGAACGGACGAATTCTCCAGGGTGTGGCGAACAACTGGCTCCTCGGATGGTGGGGCGGCCTCGAGCGGGTGGCCTACCACGACGGCTGGATCTCCTATCCCGGAGTGACGGGCACAACGAATGCGCGGGTCGTCTCCAGCGTCATCCGCGGCGGTGGGCAGCCTACGGAGATCTCCGTGGACGGCATCGTCGTCACCTCGAACACCGGCGGGCAGACGGGACCGAACGGCCTCGCGGTGAACACCGGCAACGTCGCCGGCGGGGAGGTCACCGATGCCGAAGTGGCCGAGATCCTCGTCTTCCCGCGAGCACTCACGAGCACGGAGCGTTCCGCGATCGAAGTCGGGCTGTCCACCAAGTGGGGACCTGCGACCATCACGAGCCTCACGGCGACGACACCGACGAATCAGGCGGGCAGCAACGGCACACCCGCGGCGACACCGCCCAAGGTACGGGCCACCGGCTTTGCCGCGGCACCTGCGGTCGGCGTGAGCGTGACCTTCACGGCCAGTGCCGGCAGCACGGTCGGGGGAGCGCCATCGGCGACCGTCCTCACCGACGCCAACGGCATCGCCACCGCTCCTGCATGGATTCCCGGTTCGCCGACGTGCGTGGATCGTCTGACGGCGACGACTGCGGGCAGTCCCGACGTGGTGAAGTTCACGATTGCCAAGGGTGGATGTCCGGTTCCCTATGGTGTGAGCGGTCCGTCGATGTGGGTCGACGCGTCGGACACCGACGGTGACGCCAACCCGGCGAATGAACCCGCACTGAATGCGGGTGTGCTTTCGCTGTTCGACAAGAGCGGGAACACACGCGACTTCGACGCGGTGGCCGGATCACAGCCGACCCTGATCTCCTCGTCGGCGTTTGCCAAGAACGTCCTCCGCTTCACCGCGAGCCAATGGATGAAGCAGACCGCGAACTTCGGATCACCGTCGACCGTCATCTACGTGGCGCGGGCTCGAACAACCTCGTCGAACCGCATCCTCCAAGCCGTCGGCAACAACTGGCTCCTCGGTTGGTGGAGCGGGCAGGAAGAGCGCGCCTACATGGACGGATGGGTTCAGACGACCGGTATCGCACCCACCACCAAGGCCCGCATCATGAGCGCCGTCGTCCGCGGCAGCGGCGCAACGGACTTCGCGGTCGATGGGGTCGTCACCTCGAGCAACTCCGGCGGCGTGAGCGGCCCGAACGGGCTCGCCGTCAATGGGGGCGGTGCCTATCCGGGTGAAGCAACCGATGCCGAGGTAGGCGAGATCCTCGTGTTCCCGCGTGCGCTGACGAACACGGAGAGACTCGCCGTGGAATCCGGACTGGCAACGAAGTGGGGTGTCGCGCTCGGACAGACGCTCAGCGCGACAACAACGCTGACGCCGGTCGGCACGCGCGGCCTGGTCGTCCCGGCGTCGCCTCAGGTGAAAGTGACCCTCGCCGATGGAACCAGCGTCGCCGGAGCTACCGTCACGTTCACGGTGACCCGCGGCGGTGGCACGGTCGGCGGCGGCGCGACGGCAAACGTGCTGACGAACGCCGGCGGCCTCGCGACGTCTCCGTCGTGGCTGCTTTCATCCGCCGCGGGTTACCAGGAGCTCACCGTAAAGTCACCGCTGACGAAGAACGCCGTGGTCTTCACCGCCGACACCGGCGCGTGTCCGGCCTACGGGATCTGTACGGTCCCGGCGATGTGGGTCGACTCGTCCGACACCGACGCCGACGGCAACGCATCAAATGAGCCCGCGGTCGGTAGCAGCATTCTTCAGCTCGTGGACAAGTCGGGGAACAGCCGCCCGTTCACCTCGCAGGCCGGGAGCCAACCCACCCTGGTCGCCTCCCCCGGATTCTCGAAGCCCGTTCTTGGCTTCAGCCCGAGCCAGTGGATGCGTCAGACCTACGACTTCGGCGCGCCGTCGACGGTCGTCTACGTCGCCCGTGCCCGAACTGCGGCGTCGGGCCGCATCCTTTCGTCGATCGGGAACAACTGGCTCCTCGGATGGCACGGCAACCTCGAGGGGGTCGCCTACTTCAACGGCTGGGTCGCCTATCCGGGTCCCACCCATACCAACACGGGAAGGGTGATGTCGGCCGTGATCCGCGGTGGCTCGGCCAACAGCGACTTCGCCATGGACGGGATTGTGAAGGCCACGAACACGAGCGGCGTGTCCGGACCCAACGGCCTGACCATCAACAACAGCGGTGAGAACAGCGATGCCGAGGTCGCCGAGATCGTCGTGTTCCCGCGGGCGCTGAGCGATGCCGAGCGTTTCCGGGTCGAGACCGGCCTTGCCGCCAAGTGGGGGCTCGCAGTTGCCAACCCGGTTACGTCGGGTCTGGTCTCGTCGCTCGACGCCAACAACCTGTCGTCGATGTATCAAACCTCCGCGGGTACGACGCCGGTGACAGCGGCCGGTCAGCCGGTATGCCGCTGGACCGACCTCTCGGGTACGGGCAACCACGCGGTGCAGCCGACGACTGCTTCCTGCGCGACCTACGGCACCGACGCCATCGGGGGCTTCCTCAACTTCACGCTGAACGGATTCTTCACGACGAGCCCGACGCTTTCCCCCGATGCCACGGTGCTCGTTGTCGCGCAGAGCAACACGAGCACCTGGAACAACTACGGATGGTTGGCGTCGGCGCGAGGTCCCAACGGCTTCATCGTCCATCCCGCCCGCGGCTCCACGAACGTCGACTTCTACCCCGTGAATTCCGGCGGTTCGTACACCTACGTCGGCTCGCTCGCGTCGCCCACCCTGACCGGTCCGACCCTTTACAAGATGACGATGAGCGGATCGAATCCGGTCACCGGTTCCTACGGGGTGAACGGCTCGTCGACGAGCTACTCCGCGGCCGGTGTCGTCCGCGTGGCCGGTTCCGTCCTCGTCACGCTCGGCGCCGACGGCAACCTCGGCCGCCCCGGGAACGGCCGCTACCGCGAGGTCCTGATCTACAACCGGGCGCTTTCTCCCGCCGAGCTCACCCAGGTCGAGACGTACCTCCGCGCGAAGTGGGGTACCGGATGAGTCGGATGACAGCAACGTGGTTTCGCCCGGGTTGTTCCGGACGATGCCGAACGGCGATCTGCCAGGAAGCCGGAGACGACGCGATGCGTACCAACGACAACAGCACCGAAGCCGGTTCAACGCTGCTCCTCATCCTCGTGTTCCTCACCTCGATCGGGCTCCTCGGTGCGGCGCTGATGAACTACGAGATCGCCCTGACCAAGCAGTCGTTCTCCACTCGTCGCGTTCAGACCCGGGAGACAGGGGCGAACACCGGCCTGGAATGGGCGGTCAACAGCCTGAAGCAGGGCAAGGACGGTTTCTGCCAGGGCGGGTATGACCGCGATGTGCTCACGGTGGGCGGACGCGAGGTCGAGGTGCGGTGCCGGGCCGACGATGTCAAGCGCAGTGCAGACAGCAACGTCGCCCTGTTCTTGAACCGTTCCGAGCCGGCGGAGCTCAACCGGCTGCGGACCAGCGGTACCCTCGGCCCCGACGGCACGACACAGATCGCTGGACCGGTCTACTTCGGCGTGAAGGGCGGTTGGTCGATCGGATCTCCGCTGCGGGTCGACGGCGATGTGCTTGTCGGCACCGAGGACGGCCGCTGCGAACCGAACGAGACGCTGGAGCTCCCGGAGAACCTGACGGCGCTCTACACCAACGCCCGCAACTGCAGCACCGACCTTTCGACGGTTACGCCGCAACCGGTACCTCAGCCGTGCGGTGCCTTCGAGAAGTGCCCTGATCCCGTGCCGCGGCTCCTCGACGTCAAGGGCAACGAGACCACGTCGGCGCCGGCGTGCAAGGTCTTCTCCCCGGGTTACTACCGCAAGGCTCCGGTTCTGGCGGGAAACAACTACTTCACGCCGGGGACGTACTACTTCGAACTCGACGACGAATGGCGGATCGCATCGGCCGTCCGCGGCGGTGACCCTGGCCCAGAAACGGCGACGGCCGAGACTGCGCAGTCGGCAACCTCGATCCCTCGCTGCGCGGGAGCTCCGCCGCCGATGGAACCGTGGGGTGTGACGTTCGTGTTCGGCGGCCGGTCGACCATGCGGATCATGGATACCGCCCGGGTGGAGCTGTTCTCCTACGCGACCAAGAAGGCGCAGCTCCCGAACATCGTGTCGGGCGGGCAGAAGCAGACGACCGAGTGGGCGCGCCGATCAGAGTTCACACTGGAACGGAACTTGGTCATCGTCGGTGGTGGCTCGCCGGAGTTCCTCCTTCATTCGGGGATCTACGCCCCGGACTCAGCGGTCTCCATGACGGGGACATCGAGCGCCGTCGAGAAGATCGGGGGCACCGTCGTGGTCGGCCGGCTCGAGCTCAACGGCGACAGTTCTGTCCCGAGCAAGGGCGCCTCCGACCCGTCCGCCGCAGTGCCGGGCAACATCGGCATCTTCGCGCGATCGGGTACAGCGAAGAAGTTCGTCCTGATCGCCAGGAGCTGCCCCGGGGGACGTGACGTCATCACCCGCAATGCGTGTTCCAACCCGCCGACCGGCCCTCTCGAGCCGGAGCTCTGCGCGGTGGCATCGGCCACCGTCTACGACGACGGTCGCCGAACGCTCTATGTCGACAACTGGCGAGTCGACCGGGACCCATCCCGGTTCGATCCTGCAACGTGTGTCCTTTCCTGAACGTCGATTCCGCATATTCGGGAAAAGCCGTCGATAGGTAGTGCACGAAATGGTCGACGCCCCGTCAGCCGTTCGACTCCTACGCCCACCGGTTCTTCCCGGGAGGGAATACCCAGAAAGGCAGAAACTCGAACATGTTGAAGCGACTCAAAGTCCAGAAGAACGAAGGTGGGTTCACGCTCGTTGAACTCCTGATCGTCGTGTTGATCCTCGGCGCTCTTGCGTCCACGGTCGTCGTCGCGTCGGGAGGTTTCAAGGACAAGGGTGCCCTGGAGTCATGCCGCGCCGCCCGCACCACCTACGAGACGTCCTTCGAGGCTTACCGCGTCGATGACGCGGACGGCATGTACCCGATCACGAACGCCCAGATCATCCCGAAGTACCAGAAGGCCACCGGCGGGTCGAGCGCAACGACCTCGGGCACGCCGCAGGTCGCTGTCGTCAAGGGCAAGGGCTGGACCTTCACGCTCACCTATGGCGCTGCCGACAGCGTCGTGACGACCGGTTCCACGGCGGCGCCGGTGTTCAGCGCCTTCACCCCGGCATCCTGCGCCAGTTGACCCCGCACCGGCTCGGCCGGATGACAACTTGACAACGATTGCGGGCCGGCCCCTGGGGCCGGCCCGCTCTCGTTCGGTCCTTGGGAATCCGGCTTAGGGAAGGGGAAACACACTCTTCACACGGTGCCGGACCCCAAACGTTGACACTTTGTAAAGTTCGCGACGAGAATGCGTCGTGGGCACAACCTCCATTCCGTCGGAGCCGCTGATTCCCGAGGCGCTTTCGGCGCTCCGCGTTGATGCTGCTCGACTGTTGCGACGCATCCACGATCTCGGCGCGATCGGTCCGATCACCGGTGCCAACGGGGAGCCGGGAAGCGCTCGTCTTGCGCTCACCGATGATGACCGCCGTGGCCGTGACCTCGTGGTGACGTGGATGCGTGATCTCGGCCTGGAGGTCCGTATCGACGCCATCGGCAACGTGATCGGGCATCGTGCCGGTTCCGACCCGACGCTCGCCCCGGTCATGACGGGCAGCCACATCGACACGGTCCGGACCGGCGGTCTCTACGACGGCAACCTCGGCGTGCTCGCTGGACTCGAGGTGATCGAGACGCTGGCGACCGGTGGCATCGTGACCCGTCGACCGATCGAAGTCGGCTTCTTCACCAACGAGGAAGGCGCCCGGTTCAGCCCCGACATGATGGGCAGCCTCGTCTACGTCGGCGGAATGGCGGCGGAAACCGCCTATGACGCTCTGGGCATCGACGGAGCGCGGGTTGGTGATGAGCTCGATCGGATCGGCTACCGAGGGACGACCCCGTGTCCCGGAACCAGCCCCCACGCGTTCGTCGAGCTCCACATCGAACAGGGACCGGTCCTGGAGGCCGAAGGTGTGCGCATCGGGGCCGTGAACGGCGTGCAGGGAATCTCCTGGCAGGAGCTCACCATCACCGGCCAGTCGAACCACGCCGGCACCACGCCGATCGCATTGCGACACGACGCCGGTTACGCGGCAGCACGTGTCGCGACCTTCGTGCGCTCGCTGGCCGTCGAGATGGGCGCGCCTCAGGTCGCGACAGTAGGTGCGCTTACCTTGCATCCGAATCTCGTGAACGTGGTGGCCGGGTCGGCGGTCTTGACCGTCGATCTGCGCAACACCGACGAGGCCTTGCTCCAGCTTGCCGAGGAGCGCCTCGCCGAGTTCATCCGGCAACTCGAGGTCGAAGAAGGCGTGGTCATCACCAGTCGCCGGCTGGCCCGGTTCGAGCCCGTCACCTTCGACGACCGCGTGGTGTCGCTGGTCGAAGCAACAGCCATCCATCTCGGTGCTTCGGTGAAGCGAATGCCGAGCGGCGCCGGCCACGATGCGCAGATGTTCGCGCGCATGTGTCCGTCCGCGATGATCTTCACCCCCAGCGAAAAGGGCATCAGCCACAACCCGGCCGAGCACACAGATCCCGCCGACCTTGTCCTGGGGGCCGACGTCCTTCTCCAGACGATGCTCGTCCTCGCAGAAACCGATGTCGTCTGATGGCCCGGAACCTTCACGTCGGGGCTGCCCAGTTGGGACCGATTTCGAGGGACGAGTCTCGGTCCGAGGTGATCGACCGCTGCATCGCCCTGCTCCGGTCCGGAGCCGAGCGCGGTTGCGCCATCGTCGCGTTCCCCGAGCTTTGCCTCACCACGTTCTTCCCGAGATGGTGGAGCGATGACACCGCAGAGATCGAATGCTGGTTCGAGCGTTCGATGCCGAACGACGCCACCCAGCCGCTCTTCGACGAGGCCCGTCGGCTCGAGATCGGCTTCACCCTCGGCTACGGGGAGCTGAGCACCGGGCCCGATGGCGCGACCCATCGGTACAACACCCAGATGTTGGTGGAGCGCGACGGGTCCGTCGTCGGCACCTACCGCAAGGTGCACATCCCCGGTCACGAGGAACATGAACCCTGGCGGCCGTTCCAGCATCTCGAGCGTCACTACTTCGAGAGCGGCCCGGATGGGTTCAACGTGTGGCGATCGTTCGGAGGAATCGTCGGCATGGCGACCTGCAACGACCGACGCTGGCCGGAGACGTATCGCGTCATGGGTCTGCAGGGCGTCGAGCTGTTGCTGATCGGCTACAACACGCCGATCTTCTACGCCCCGGACCCGGGGCAGAACGCCCTGCAGGGGTTCCACAACGATCTGTGCATGCAGTCGGGGGCCTACCAGAACGGCACCTGGGTGGTGGGGGTGGCGAAGGGCGGCACCGAGGAGGGAGTCGAGTCGCTGTGCCAGTCGGCGATCTACGCACCGTCGGGCATGGTCGCGGCCCGCGCCTTGACCACGGGCGACGAGCTCATCGACGCCGTGTGCGATCTCGACCTGTGCGCAAACTTCAAGTACACGCTGTTCCAGATGGACCGCTACCGCGAGCCGCACCATTACACCCGCATCACTTCGCAGAAGGGAGTGGTCGAACCTCCGGCCGTTCCCGACCACACCCCCGCCAAATTCCGTCCGACGCCGTCGAGCTACGTCCTGCCACCGGAGACACCATGAGCACGTACACCACCGACACCCATCGAGTCCCGCTCACCGTCAACGGAACCACGACCACCGTGTCTGCACGCCATCCCCATCTTCTTGCGGCGATCCGCGAGGAGCTTGGGCTCACGTCGGCCAAGGACGGCTGTTCCCCCCAGGGTCAATGCGGTTGCTGCACCGTGCTGATCGACGGCAAGCCGGTGGTGTCGTGCACGATGTCGCTCGACCGGGTCGCCGGGAAATCGATCGACACGATCGAGGGGTTCGACGCCGGTGAGATGGATCGCTACGCCGACACGTTCGCCGCCTGCGGCGCTCTGCAGTGTGGCTTTTGCACCCCGGGCATCGTCGTTCGCGCCAAGGCGCTGATCGACAAGAAGGGTGAATCGCTCACCGAAGAGGAGACCCGGCGCCATCTCGGTGGGCATCTCTGCCGCTGCACGGGCTACGTGAAGATCCTCGACGCGATCGAGGCGCTCGCCAAGGGTGAGCACCGCACGCCTGCGGTGAACGGCGGGATCGGATCGAGCGGCGTGAAGTACGAAGGTCGCGACCTTGCGATCGGTATGCGCGCGTATATCGATGACATGAGGGTGGACGGCATGGCAGACGGCGCGCTCGTCCTCGCCGAGCACGCCCGCGCCGACATCATCAGCATCGACACCTCGGAGGCAGAAGCGATTCCAGGCGTGGTCGGTGTCTTCACGGCCGCCGATGTGCCGGGAGCACTCAAGACCGGTCTGATCCACAAGGACTGGCCGCTCATGATTCCCGTGGGGGGGCGTACGAGCTTCCTCGGCGACGTGCTCGCCGTGGTGATCGCCGAGGACCGCGAGGTCGCACGGCGAGCTGCCGCCACGGTTCGTGTCGAGTACGACGTCCATCGCCCGATCACTGACGCCGTGGCCGCCATCGACGATCCCGAACATGCCGTGTGGGGTCTCGAAGGCAACGTGCTGTCGACGACGAAGTACGTCCGTGGGGATGTCGACGCCGCTCTGTCGGCGAGCGCCCACAGGATTTCCGAGACGTTCCATACGCAGCGCATCGAGCAGGCGTTTCTCGAACCGGAGTCGTCGCTCGCCGTGCCGTCGATCGACGAATCCGGGGATCTCCATCTGCACGTGTATTCGGGTGGCCAGGGAGTGTGGGATGACCGTGACTCTATTGCTGCCATCCTCGCCATCCCCACCAACCAGGTCACCGTCGAGTTGGTCTCAAATGGCGGAGCCTTCGGCGGGAAGGAGGATCTGTCCAACCAGGGACATGCGGCACTCGCCTCTTGGTTGCTGCGCCGTCCGGTCAAGATCACCAGCACCCGCGAACAGTCGCTGCTGATGCACGCCAAACGCCACCCGATTCGCATGGAGTACGAGGCCGGGTGCGATGCCGAGGGCAAGCTCACAGCACTACGTGTACGTATGATTGGAGACTCGGGACCCTATGCCAGCGTCGGCATGAAGGTCGTCGAGCGTGCAGCGGGCCATGCCAGTGGCCCGTACCACCTGCCGTCGATCGACGTGTTCGCCTACGCGGTGCGGACCAACAATCCGGTGTGCGGAGCATTCCGCGGGTTCGGCGCGAACCAGGCGCAGTTCGCCATGGAAGGAGTCATGGACCGGCTCGCCGCGGCGGTCGGGATCAGCGGTTGGGAGATGCGCAAACGAAACGTGATCACGCCTGGAGCGGTGTGGGGTCCAGGGCAGATCATGGACGACGGATCCGCGGGTGCCGAGGCCTGCCTCGACCGAGCGAAAGAGGCGTATGACGCAGCGCTTGCCGCGGGGAAAGCAGTCGGCATCGGACTCGGTCTGAAGAACTCCGGCCTCGGCAACGGGTTCAAGGAGGTGTCGAAGGCGGTCGTGCGGTTCCTGCCCGAGAGTGCAGGCTCCGTCGGCTCAGCGACCGACGGTCGCCTCGGAACCGGCATCGTCGAGGTCCGCCACTGCTGGACGGAGATGGGCCAGGGCATCCACACCGTTGCGTTGCAGGTCGCCGTCGAGGAACTCGGCATCGATCCGACCCGCATCCGCGTCATCGTCGACACCACGCGCGATCTCGGGCTGGGTCAGACGACCGGTTCGCGCGGCACCCTCATGGGTGCCGGCGCGGTCAAGGCGGCGTGCGAGTCCGCGTCGGCCGGTGGCTGCCGGACCGGCATCGACTACGAGGGTGAGTATCGGGTCGATTGGACCCAGTCGCTCTACGAAGGGGTGGAGAACCCGACGATCCATTCGGCCTTCGGATACGCCGCGCAAGTCGTCATTGCCGACCGGGTCACGGGCAAGGTCGAGAGAGTCGTCGCGGTGCACGACGTCGGCCGTGCGGTGAACCCGCAGTTGTGCGAGGGCCAGGTCGAGGGGTCGGTCCACATGGGCCTCGGCTACGCACTCACCGAGGACTTCCCGTCGGACGAGTTGGGCCGTCCGACGAACATGACGCTGCGCTCGCTCGGCATCATCCGCCCCAAGGACATGCCCGAGATCGAGACGATCCTCCTCGAAGTCCCCCAGCCGCGGGCACCCTACGGCGTCAAGGGCGTCGGCGAGATCGGGCTGGTTCCGACAAGCGGCGCCGTTGCCGCCGCCCTCCACATGGTCGACGGCATCTGGCGCAACCGACTCCCCATGGGCCTCCCCGCCGCATCGTCCTCCGACGAGTGACCGTGCCCACCCACCCGTTCCCGGATCCTGGTCTCCGCTCCGGGACGCCGCCGATCAACCCCACCCACTCCGGTACTCGCCCGTTGTTCTCCTCCGTCGAACCGGGTCTCCGTTCCTCGGGGTGGGGGCCCCATCGGCGTCCCCCCTGCGCTCACATCCCCTACACCCGGTGCCGCACGGTTTCCCCGCTGTGCTCGGTGCGCGAGTGGAGGGGTGGCGCCGGGGAGGGGCCCGCCGAGGAACGGAGACCCGGCGACGAAGGAGCAACGGGCGAGTACCGCAGAGTGGGAAGGCTCCCCGGTGACAGGACCCCGCAACGGTCAGTGGACGGGGAATTGGGTGACAGGACCCCGCAACGGTCAGTGGACGGGGAATTGGGTGACAGGACCCTGCGAGGGTCAGTGGGCAAGAGAGTGGAAGACACATGAACACGACGCCTGGGCTGGTGTGTGCGCATCATCACCTGTACTCCGCGCTTGCCCGGGGCATGCCGGCTCCGCCCTCGTCGCCGACCGGCTTCGCCGAGATCCTTGAGCAGATCTGGTGGCGACTCGACTGTGCGCTCGACCTCGACATCCTTCACTGGTCGGCCAAGCTCGGCGCGCTCGAAGCCTTGGAGTCGGGGACAACGTGCATCATCGACCATCACGAGGGTCCGAACGCGATTGACGGTTCGCTCGACGTGATCGCTGCTGCGTGCGCCGAGGTCGGTGTTCGCGTGAACACCACGTACGGCGTCACCGATCGGCATGCCGTTGCACAGGCGTTCGGCGGTCCGTCAGCGCGCATACCGATCAACCCCCAGCCGTCGGCTTCCGGAGAGCGGCCGTCGTGCATGACCGACGGTGCCCGCCGAGGCCTCGCCGAGTGCGAGCGGTTCATCCGTTCCGGAGGCCGTGGGATGGTTGGGGTGCACGCCGCGTTCACGTGCTCCGACGAGACGCTGGAGGCGGCGGCCGGACTCGCTGCCGATCTCGGAGTCGGTGTCCACGTGCACGTCGCCGAGGGCCCCGGCGATGCCGACGCCGGATCCCGGATCAATCATCTGTGCACGGATGATTGGCTCACGGTGCACTGCGTCCATCTCGGAGGAACGCTCAAGGGGACGATCGCCCATAACCCTCGGTCGAACATGAACAACGCCGTCGGTTACGCGAACCCGGCGCGTCGTCCGAACCGTGTCGTGCTCGGTACAGACGGCATCGGGGCGGACATGCTCGACGAGTTCCGCGTCGCCTACGTCCGTCACCGCGAAAGCGATGTGACCGCCACGCCTGACACGGCGTGGTCGTGGCTCACGAACTCCTGGGAGCTGTTCCCCGAAGCCCTGGCCGACGAGATCACCTGGACCTACCCGGTAATGGAACCGTGGCACCTCGCCTTCTCACCCGGAGTACGCCCGACCAAGGTCGTGATCGATGGACGGGTCGTGTTCGACAACGGCGTCGTTACCACTGTCGATGCCACTGAAGTCCGGGCGAAAGCGGCCGAAGCCGCCCAACGTCTCTTCTCCCTCCTGTAGATCCGCCCATCAACGCAAGGACCCCAACAATGGCCCAGCCCGTCGCCCTGTATCTCCAAGACGCCCACACGATTCGTGAGGGCATGGACATCGTCCGGTACGCCGAGGAGAAGGGGTTCGACGCGGTCTGGCAGGCGGAGAGCCGTCTCGTGCGCGATGCCATCCCGCCCATGGCGGCATTTGCTGCGGTAACCGATCGCATCAAAGTCGGATCCGGCGTCGCAGACTGTTGGAGCCGGAACCCGGCCCGACTGGCGGCGACGTTCTCCACCCTCGACGACCTGGCTCCGGGTCGCATCATTCTCGGCCTCGGCGCATGGTGGGATCCGTTGGCCGCCAAGGTCGGCATCGAGCGGGCGCGTCCGCTCACCGTCATGAAGGAAGTTGTGACGGTCTGCCGCGCGCTGCTCGCCAACGAGACGGTGACGTTCAACGGGCAGTACGTCCATGTGGACGGCATCGAGCTCGACTACGTGTACCAGGATCGCCGGCCCAAAGACGTGCCGATCTACATCGGAGCGACGGGCATGCAGATGATGGAGCTCACGGGCGAGATCGCCGACGGCGTGGTGCTCAATTATCTCGTGTCACCCGACTACAACGCGAGGGCGATGGAGGCGCTCGAGAAGGGTGCGGCCAAAGCCGGACGCAGTGCCATGGATCTCGATCGTCCCCAGCTCGTTGTGTGCTCCGTACACGAGGACCGCAAGACTGCGCTCGACATGGCCCGCATGATGGTCACGCAGTACCTCGGTCAGCAGCCCCACATCATGAAGGCGTCGGGGGTGCCCCAGTCGCTGCTCGACAAGGTCGGGGAGGTGCTCACGTGGCCGGCGACCCATGAGCAGGTCGAGGCGGCGTCGAAGCTTGTTCCCGATGAGATCGTGCAGATGCTCACCGCGTCGGGCACCCCGGCGGAAGCACGGGCCAAGGTTGCCGAGTACATCGCACATGGGTCGACCTGCCCGATTCTGTATCCCTTGGGCGACGTGAAGGCGATGATCGACGCATTCAGCGGCTGGGAGCTGTAAACCCCTGCCGCACATCGGCCCGGTCCTGCCGCACATCGGCCCGGTCCTGCCGCACATCGGCACAAGCTCGCCCGATTCGTGACGAGTTCGGGCGATGTGCGGCGGTGGGGGCGTGATGTGCGGCGGTGGGATTCTGTGCCCTGACGCGTTTCGGGCCCGCCCCTGACGAGGAGAGCGGGCCCGAAGAGTTGCCGGTGCTGCACCGCCGACCCGGTTCGAGGGAACCGGGTCGGCGGGCACCACCGGATCAGCCGATGAGCGGGCGACGGCGACCGCGGGCAAGCCCGAAGAGCCCGAAGCCGATCAGCAGCATCGAGAGTGCGAGCAGCGCTCGCTGGGAGGATTGCGAGCCCGTATAGCTCGGCGTCTCGACCGCCGGCGCCGGCGCAAGGGACGGCGGGAGCGTTGTCGGTGGCGGCGTCACGATCGTGTTCTCGACGACGGGGTAGATATACCCGAAGTCGAGGTCGACATTGTCAGCGGTGGCGGCAACGCGGGTTTCGCCGTTGCGATCACCGTCGAGGTCGTAGGTGTTCTTCGAGCCCTTGACCAGTGTGTTCGTGTCGACCTTCACGGTGTAGGTTCCGGCAACGAGGCCACAGAACTTGTAGTTGCCGTTGACGTCGGTGGCGGTGATCGCCGTGGAACCGTCGGGACGGATCAGCGTCAGCGTGACACCGGCAATCCCGGCGCCGTCCTTGGCCTGAGCGCCACCCGCGGAGCCCGGATCGACGAAGACCTTGTCGCCGAGGCAGAACGTCGCCGGGGCCTTGGTGGTTGTCGGCGGGGCCGTGGTGGTCGACGGGGTCGTCGTCGGCGGGATCACCGTCGGCGGGATCGTCGGGGGAACTGTCGGGGGAACAGTCGGGGGAACAGTCGGCGGAACCGGGGTGACCCATCCTGCGTCGAGGGTGCGGATGTCTTCGCCGGCACCAAGGCTGACCGCGTCGCTGAGCCCGTCGGCATTGATGTCGGAGTCGACGCCGTCATTGCCGCCCTGGTTCTGCAGGGTGGGTGTGACGGTGGAGCCGGTCGGCTTCACCACCCGGATGCGGTAGGTGCCGGCGTTGAGGCCGGTGAACAGGTACAGACCGTCGGTTCCGGTGACGATCGGGGCGACTCCCGAGATCGGGTTGCCGGCGTTGTCCAGGAGGGTGACGGTGGCCCCGGAGACGGGGGTGTCACCCGCGTCCTGGATGCCGTTTCGGTTGGTGTCGATGAAGATGTAGTCACCGAGCGTTGCTCTGCGCGTGTCGGGCTTGACGTACCAGCCGCAGTCGACGCTCAGATTGTTGCCGCCCGCCGGAACCGTGTTGAGGCCCGTGCGTCCCGTGGTGACGTCGGCGTCGGAGTCGATCTCGTCGTTCTCGCCCTGGTTCGCGGGTGAGCGGAGCACGGAGCCCTGGAGTTCCGGCGGAGCCTGGCACTCGACGATGTACGAGACGGCGGGGTTGAGGTTCGTGAAGCGGTAGAGGCCGTCTTCGTCGGTGCGCTGCTCGGCGATGGGGTTGGCGTCCTTGTCGAGCAGCTTGACGATGGCGCCTTCGATGCCGTTCTCGCCTTCGTCCTGAATGCCGTTTTTGTTGATGTCAAGCCACACCCGGTCACCGAGGCCGCCCGTGCGGACGGGAGGCACCCAGCCGAAGTCGAAGGAGTGGTCGTTCTCTTCGGGGTTGCGAAGCGCCACGTTGGCGACGGCGCGACCTTGGGCGTCGAGGCCGAAGGGGTCCGAGTCGATCGCCCGGTTCCCCTGGCCGCCCTTCGTCAGCGTATAGCCGACGAGCTTCGGGTCGGCGGAGTCGACCGTGATCGTGTAGGTCAGATTGTCCTTGACATTGGTGAAGAGGTAGTAGCCGTTCTGGTCGGTGACCTGCTCGGCGATGGGGTTGGCGTCCTTGTCGAGCAGCTTCACCGTCGCTCCTGCGATGCCGGGCTCTCCCGGGTCTTGGATGCCATTGCCATTCGTGTCTTCCCAGACCCGGTCACCGACTTCGACGGTGCTCCCCGCGGCGAGCGCCTCGAGTGAACCAAGTCCGTTGAACTTGGCGATGACGCCGAGGTTGACCGTTGTTTGACCGATGCCCGGGAATTGGACGGTGGTGCCGCTGACGCTCGGGCCCTTGACCACGCAGGGCAACGCAATGCCGGTCCGACAAGGCTGAGGGAACGTGCCGAACTCGACCCGGTAGGGGCCGCCGGTCTGCATGGTGACGCTCCACGTGCCGTTCGCGCCCGACACGGCGGTCTCGGTGGAGCCGTCTTTGGCGGTGACGAACACCGGAATACCGGCTATGACGGTCTCGTTGGTCTCGGCGTTGTTGGTGGCGTCCTGGACACCGTTCTTGTTCAGGTCGAACCAGGTCTTGCCCTGGAGCAGCGTTGCCGCGATGGCCCCGGAGCCGCTGAGCAGGCTCGGGGCCATCGTGACGGTGGTGGCGAGCAGTGCTCCGGCGGCCAGCGTGGCGAAGCTCCCCCGTCGTCGGGTGGCCCCGCGGTCGGTCGGCCCGGAGTCCGCACCTGTTGGTCGGAGTTGCGCCATTGGAATACCTCGTCAGTGCTGAATGCGTTCGCGGTTCCGAACGACCGTTCAATTCTCACCACTTAGAGTGGTGTTCACAAGCACAAACCTCACAGTGAGTCAAACGAACTACCGGACTCGGGTGTCAGTGCAGGGTGAGGGCCTCGGCGTCGGGGGACGGAGCATCAACCGTCACCGTGTCGCCTTCGCTGAAAGCGCCGGCGAGCAATTCCTTGGCGAGCGGGTCGGCGATCGATCGCTGGATCGTCCGCTTGAGCGGCCGCGCGCCGTAGGCCGGGTCGTAGCCACGATCAGCCAGCCAGATCTTTGCGGCGTCGGAAACTTTGAGGCCGAGACGGCGGGCCGCGAGCCGATCCGCGAGCAGACTGAGCTGGACTTCCACGATCCGGGTGAGATCTTCACGACCGAGCGAGCGGAAGCGGATGATCTCGTCGATCCGGTTGACGAACTCCGGCCGGAAGAAGTCCTGCGGCTCTCCGGGGATGTTCGACGTCATGATCAAGACGACGTTGGTGAAGTCGACGGTACGACCCTGCCCGTCCGTCAACCGACCGTCGTCGAGGAGTTGGAGCAGGACGTTGAACACGTCGGGGTGGGCCTTCTCCACTTCGTCGAGAAGGACAACGGCATACGGGCGCCGACGAACGGCCTCGGTGAGCTGGCCGCCTTGGTCATAGCCGACATAGCCGGGCGGCGCACCGATCAGTCGCGACACCGAGTGCTTCTCCATGTACTCGCTCATGTCGATGCGGACCATGGCCCGCTCGTCATCGAAGAGGAACTTCGCGAGGGTCCGGGCGAGCTCGGTCTTGCCGACACCGGTGGGTCCGAGGAACAGGAACGACCCGATCGGACGGTTCTCGTCGGAGAGACCGGAGCGAGACCGCCGGATGGCGTTCGCAACGGCGTTCACCGCTTCGTCCTGGCCGACGACCCGTTCGTGGAGCTCGTCTTCCATCCGGAGCAGCTTCGACATCTCGCCTTCGAGCAGTCGGCTCACCGGGATTCCGGTCGACTTGCCGACGACCTCGGCGATGTCCTCGGCGTCGACCTCCTCTTTCAACATCCGCTTGGTCTTCTGCAGTTCGTCGAGCGACGCGGTGGCTTCGGCGATGGCGCGTTCAATGGCGGGGATCTGGCCGTAGCGCATTTCTGCCGCCTTCTCCAGGTCGGACTCCCGTTCGACCGCCGAACCGACCTGCTCCAGCTGCTCCTTCAATCCGCGGATGGTGGCGATCGCCGACTTCTCCCGGTCCCAGTGGGCGAGCATGCCGTCGCGCTCTTCGCGCAGATCGGCGAGCTCGCGGTCCAGCGTGGCAAGGCGCTCGGCCGAAGCGGCGTCGGTTTCCTTCGCCAGGGCAACCTTTTCGATGTCGAGCTGGCGGACCCGGCGCTCGACGACGTCGATCTCCGTGGGAAGCGAGTCGATCTCGATGCGAAGCCGGGATGCCGCCTCGTCGATCAGGTCGATGGCCTTGTCCGGGAGGAAGCGGGCGGTGATGTACCGGTTGGAAAGGACTGCTGCTGCAATCAGTGCGCTGTCCTGGATACGAACGCCGTGGTGCACTTCGTAGCGCTCCTTGAGCCCACGAAGGATGGCGATGGTGGACTCCACGGAGGGCTCGCCGACGAACACCTGCTGGAAGCGGCGCTCGAGTGCCGGATCCTTCTCGACGTACTTGCGGTACTCGTCGAGGGTCGTCGCGCCGATCATGCGGAGTTCACCGCGGGCGAGCATCGGCTTGAGCATGTTGGAGGCATCCATCGATCCCTCGGCCGCTCCTGCGCCGACAACGGTGTGCATCTCGTCGATGAAGGTGATGATCTCGCCTTGGGCGTCGGTGATCTCCTTGAGAACGGCCTTGAGCCGCTCTTCGAATTCACCGCGGAACTTGGCCCCGGCGACCATGGCGGCGAGGTCGAGTGCGATCACCCGTCGATTCTTCAGGCTCTCCGGGACGTCGCCGTCGACGATTCGCCGGGCGAGCCCCTCCACGATGGCCGTCTTGCCGACTCCCGGCTCGCCGATGAGCACGGGGTTGTTCTTGGTTCGGCGCGCCAGCACCTGGATGGTTCGGCGGATCTCCTCGTCGCGCCCGATGACCGGGTCGAGCTTGCCCTTGCGGGCCGCCTCGGTGAGGTCGCGGCCGAACTTGTCGAGCGCCTGGAGGGTGTCCTCGGGGTTCTGGGAATTGACTCGCCGACTGCCGCGGATCGAGGCCAGACCCGACAGGAGGTCGTTGCGGCTCACCTTGAGGCGAGCCTCTGCGACGGTCTTGTCGTTGGCGCCGTCGGGTGCGGCCATCGCCAGGAGGAGGTGCTCCACGGACAGGTACTGGTCGCCGAGAGCAACCTGTTCCTCGCCGGCGCGCTCAAGCACGCGGCGAAGGTCACGTCCGACACTGGATTCCCCGCCATAGCTGCGAGGGAGTCGGGAGATCGCCTCACTCGTGGCGTTCTTCAGCGGGGTCGAGGCGATACCCACCTTGTCGAGGAGCGGCAGGGCGATGCCGTCGTCTTGGCCGAGCAGGGCGAGCAGTAGGTGGTCCGGGGTGACCTCCGGGTTGGCGTTCTGGCGAGCCGCGGCAATAGCGGCATTGAACGCTTCTTGGGTCTTCAGGGTCCAGGTGTTGGGGTCCAGGGCCATTGCGCTTCCTTCGAACGTGGTGGGAGGAGTTTTACAGAGAAACTTGCTACTAGTCATATCAAGTTTTCTGCGTCTGCTATTCCTGGCTTCGGAGAATCTTCGAGGAGTGCGCCGCTCGGCCCATCAAGGCGCCCTCGTCACTCGTCGATGAACTGTTCCATGGAACGCGAGACCGCGGTACGTGTCGCCGGTCTGCGAAAGGCCTACGGACCGCGCGTTGCCGTCGACGGTGTCGATCTGATCGTTCCGCGCGGCTCGTTCTTCGGTGTCGTCGGTCCGAACGGTGCCGGAAAGACGACGTCGCTGCGGATGATCACCGGCCTGCTCAAACCCGACGCCGGCACGATCGAGATCGACGGGATCAATGTGTGGGAGAACCTCGTCGAGGCCAAAGCGCGTATCGGTGTGCTGCCCGACGACCTCCGACTCTTCGAGCGGCTCACCGGGGCCGAACTCCTCTACTACGTTGCCCGTCTCCGTCGTCTCGACGAGACGACGGCGCGTCGCCGCACCACCGAGGTTCTGCGGGCAATGGGGCTCGAGAACGAGGCCACGCAGTTGGTCACCGACTACTCCCAGGGCACACGGAAGAAGATCGCTCTCGGCGCGGCGATTTTGCACGTGCCCCGCGTTCTCTTCCTCGACGAACCTTTCGAGTCGGTCGACCCCGTTTCGGCCCGACTGCTCCAAGACGTCCTTCAGCAGTACCGCGCCGCCGGAGGAACGGTCGTGCTGTCGAGTCATGTGATGGAGACGGTCGAGCGCCTCTGTGACCACGTTGCCATCGTGCACGCCGGGCGGGTGGTGGCGTCGGGCCCGATCGAGGAGGTCCGACTCGGCCGGAGCCTCGAACAGACCTTCCTGGATGCCGTCGGGGCCCGGGAGATCCGCCTCGAACAGCTCGACTGGCTCAGGACACTTGCGGTGTAGCACGGTGCCGCGATTGGCAGGCCGTTCGTGGCGAACGCTCCGCTGAAACAGCGTCGGTCCGCCAGCACCGACCTCGTCGTGGTGTTTGCGCGCCTGAAGATGCGGCTGCTGGTCAACGCCGCGGTTCGGAGTGGCCGAGCTCGTGCCGGACTGGTGGTGCTCAGCCTGGCGCTCGCCGGGTCGATGCTGTCGTTCGTCGTCGTCGTCGCTGAGGCGGTGCGAAGTGCCGACGGTGGCCCGCGATTCGCCGTCGCTTTCACGACGATGTGGATCGCCTGGATCGGTCTGCCGTTCCTGCTCGGCGGCATCGACGACGCGGTGGATCCCGATCGGCTGGCGGACCTCCCGCTACGCCGCTCGGAAATCGCCGTCGGCACGCTCGTCGCGGCCTCGATCGGAGTGTTGCCAGCGGCAACAGTGGTGGGGCTGTGCGGCATGGTGATCACCCTCGGCATCCGGAACCCGGCATCCCTCGGGTTCGTCGTCCTCGTCGCGGTCGGGCAGTTCGCGTTGTGCGTCGTCGGTTCACGCCTCATCGCGACGGTGCTGACCCGTGCGTCACGGAGTCGCCGCGGCCGCGACGCCGGTGTGATCCTGGCGACCGCCGTGTCGTCGGGCCTGTGGATGGCGATGCAGGCCCTCCCGATGGCGAGCCAGCGCGTCCGGGCCGACATCACGACGGTGCTCGCGTGGACTCCCTCCGGGGCGCTCGGCCTGGCGGCATACGACGCGACGTTCGCCCGATTCGAGATGGCGACGGCCCGTCTGCTTCTTGTCCTCGTCGTGGTGTTGGTGATGGCGTGGTGGTGGACGGCCGAGATCGCGAAGTCGATGAGCTCGCGCCGGTCGGGCGCGACGTCGCGCGTGCCTCGGCGGTCCGCACTCCTCGCAGGACGCCGCAACGCGCTGTCTTCGACGGGTCGGACGCGTCGCATCCGGGGCCCGATCAACCATCCGGTCTTCGTCGTGGTCCGAAAAGAACTGCGGTACCTGTTGCGTTCGCCGTACCGACGTGCGTCGCTCCTCGTCGGATGTCTGTTCGGAGCGCCATTTGTGCTGCTGCAGAGCATGCGACTGAACGCCGAGATGCTGCCGCCCGTGGCCGCCGCGCCGATCGCCCTCCTCTTCGGCATTGCCATCTCACACAACCTGCTCGGTCTCGACGCGTCGTCGTTGTGGATCGAACTCGGTACCGGGATTCGACTCCGTCACCTCCTGTTGGGACGCGCCCTCGCGGCCTCGCCCACGCTCGTCGCGCCGGTCTGGGTCGCCGCGTTGCTCACGGTGGCGGTGCGCGGCGATGCGACCGCCCTCGTCCCGACGCTCGCACTCTCGGTCCTGGCGGCGGGAGTGCCTCTCGGGGTCGGTGCGTTGATCAGCGTTCTCGTTCCGTTCCCCGTGGCCGACGACTCGTCGCCATTCGGGAACCAGTCGGCGATGACCGGTCGCGGCTGTCTCATCGGTCTCGTCCACGCGGTCGGGTTGATCATCTCTGCGATCCTGCTCTCGCCGGTCTTCGCGTTCGCCGTGATGCGGGGGAGTGTCGACCTCCCGACGGTCGTCGGTTGCGCGATTTGGAGCGGGATTGTCCTGTTCTCGGGCACCTGGTTGGGGGAACGGTTCTCCGACCGCCGGCCGGGTGCTCTGGCCGAGACGATCCTCAGCGGCCTGCGCTGAGCCTGACCGAACTCGTCCGGCATTCGTCATCGTCTGGAAACACTGCGCTCGTACAGTGAACGCAATCACTTCGATGAACAAGTCCGTTTGTGCGAGCACCAAGGAGCAGAGCATGGAAGTCGTGTTGCGAGGCGGGCGGGTCATCGATCCGGTTCCCCAGTTCGACGGGGTCGCCGATGTCGTCGTCCGTGACGGCGTGATCGTCGCCGTGGGCCCGGACGCCGGACGGGCGGCTTCGCCGGATGCCTCGGTCGTCGATTGCGCCGGCTTGGTCGTGACACCGGGACTCATCGATCTGCACTGCCACGTGTTCGCCGGTCTCGGGAACTTCTGCGTGACGGCCGATCAGGCCGGCATCGAGCGGGGCGTCCCGGTCGTGGTCGACGGGGGCACGAGCGGAACGGCGACCTTCGACCTCGCTCGCACCGCGGTGATCGACCATCCCCATACAAAGAGTCGTGTTCTCGCATTCATCGACCCCAACGCCCTCTACCTCGCGACCAAGGACTTCATCTGTCACAAGCTCGAGATCGCCAACGATGTGCGCAATCTCGATCCCGATGCGCTGGCCGATTCGCTGGAGCGCAACGCCGACGTGGTGATCGGGCTGAAGGTACGCACGTGCCATGTCGGCGACAACACGGTTTCGCCGTTCCTCGACGCGGCGAAGGCGGCGACAGACCTGCCGATCATGGTGCACTTCGGCCGTTTTCCGCACACCCCGGTCATCACCCCGAAGGCGCTTCTCGCGCAGCTCCGTTCGGGCGACATCATCACCCACGCGTTCCGGGGAGCGGGCGGGCTCATCGACTCGGGTGGCAAGGCCATCGCTGAGTTCCGAGATGCCGTCGATCGCGGGGTCCGGCTCGATCTCGGACATTCCGGTACGGACTTCCGCTTCCGCGAGGCGAGGCGGCTCTTCGAGCAGGGCTATCTGCCGGACACGATCTCGACCGATCTCAACATCTTCAACATCAACGGTCCGGTCTTCAATCTTGCCGAAACGATGTCGAAGGTGTGGGCTCTCGGCGTCGACCTGCAGTCGGTCATCGCGATGGTCACTTCGAACACGGCCTCCGTGATCAATCGTTCGCACGAGCTCGGATCGCTGGCGATCGGCCGTACCGCCGAAGTCAGTGTGCTCCGGATCGTGGAGGGCGACATCGGGTTGTCGGACGGGCACGAGACCGTGATGACCGACCGAGCTCTGTCGGCCGTCGGGTGCCTCCGCGCCGGCGAGTGGTTCCCGGCGGCTCCGCAGGCGTCGTTCACCACGGCCGGCGCAACCTGGGTACCGGGCGGAGACGACGAGGACTGGTGAAGGCGATGTCCGAGGCGCTCACCCAGGACGCCCTGCGGTCGACACTCGCGGCCTTCTGGCATCCCGTGTGCTCGTTGTCGGAGCTCGAGGTCTCACCGACGAGGGTGCTCGGTCGGCGCCTGCTGGGTCGTGATCTCGCGGTCGCGTTGCTTGGCGATGGTTCCGTGGCTGCGCTCGATGATCGGTGCCTGCACCGATCAACCCGGCTGTCGGTCGGCTTTGTCGAGGCGACGGGTATTCGATGCGCCTATCACGGCTGGAAGTGGGACGGCTGCGGTCGGTGCGTCGACATACCCGCCATGCCGTCTACCCCGATCCCCCCGAAGGCGGAGGTGGGTGCGTACTCCGCGGAGATCCGCTACGGCCTCGTCTGGGTGCGGCTGGTCGACGGGATGGAGACCGAGATCCCGGCGTGTCCGGCGTTCGACGACCCCGCGTTCCGCGTCCTTGCGGGAGAGCCCTACGTGTGGCCGGTCGCCGCGCCTCGTCGGGTCGAGAACTTCGTCGACCTGTCGCATTTCGCGTGGGTGCACGATGGCAGCCTCGGACGTCGGGACGAGACCGTTCCACCGCTCCCGCTGGTGGAACGGTTCGACGGCGAGCTCCGCTTCACCTACGACCCGCCCGACATGACCCCTGACGCGTCGGCGATGTACGGGTTCTCGGTGTATCGGATGGCGATGCCGTGCACGGTGAACATCGACTTCCGACTGGCTGACGGCTCCCGGCGGATGCTCTGGATGACCGCGTCCCCGATCGACGACTCGAACACCCGATCGTTCTGGTTCATGGCCCGCACCGACGACCTGGGTGGACCGGACGAGCCCCACATCGCGTTCCAGCGCCTCGTGCTCGATGAGGACGAGCCGGTTGTGTGCAACCAGGTTCCCGGTGAGTTCCCGATGGACCTCGGCGCGGAGCTCTCGGTCCGCAGTGACCGGGTCTCGATCGAGTACCGACGGTGGCTGCG
>JANLRD010000215.1:0-5868 GCA_031368215.1 Acidimicrobiia bacterium
ACCGCCCGCCGGAACCTCCGGTGCTACTTGACCGTGACTTCGCCCACTGCGCCACCGCCCGCCGGAACCTCCGGTGCTACTTGACCGTGACTTCGCCCACCATTCCCGGGTGGATCGTGCACTTGAACTTGTACGTGCCAGCCTTGTCGAAGCTCGTGGTCCAACTGCCCTTGTTCTGGGTCGGGCTCTTGTGGGTCTTGTCGAACACGATGTTGTGGGCGACGTTCTCCCGCCAGACGAAGTTGATCTTCTGTTTCACCTTCGCGTCGAACTTCTTGGGGGCGAACAAGAGCGACCGGACAGCGACCGTGACGGGCTTGGCGGCTCCGATCTGCGCCTGCGCCGAAGGGACCCCGGTCGAGCACCCGAGGCCGATGGCAGCGGCCACCAGAACCCCGAACGCACGCCCCCGACGGCGCAAGACCACCCGATTCGTCTGTGCTGCTGAAGTCGCGACCACGTCATATTCGTTCATGTGAACGATGCTTCCACGCTCCCCGAACTACAACAGCCGCAAGAGGGTGATCCTCGTCACCGATCGATTGCACGGTGTTCATCGCCAGGAGTGAACGAGGATCCGCCGAATTGGGGGTGCCGACGCGAAACGACCCCGAGGGACCGAGGTCCGACGGGGCCGTCGTGTGCACTTCTTCACGCCGCTCAGCGCGGCAAGCCGGTCAGGTCGTGATCTGCCAGAGGATCAGGATGACGAGGGCGATCGGCACGCCGATGTGGGCGATGTTCTTGTGCGACGCCAGGGGCTTGGTCAGTGGACCCTCCATACCCCCGATGTAGCCGAGCGCACTGAGTTCCAGCACGACGATCACGGCGAGCACGACGAGCCAGATGAGCGGTATCGACGGTTTGCCGGTGGTGTTGAAGTACCCGTTCGTGCCGGTCATGAACATCAGCATCGAGATGGAGAAGATGGCGTTGGTCCGACTGGCCAGCAGGGCTCGACGGCCGGCGCCTGCTGCGGCCGGATCAGCGGGATTCCCGGCGAGGAGGCCACGGGCGTTCTCGATGACGATCTTCTGGTTCGGCCAGATCACGAGCCAGACGTTGCCCAACATGACCAGACCGAAGAGCGCGCCCATGGTGATCGCGTGCCCGACTTCCTTCGCACCGTCGCTGAAGTACCCGCTGGCGTTCCAGCCGAGCATTGCCAAACCGGTGACCGCCGTGGCGAGCGCGGACCAACGGAAGTACCACAGCGCCCGGGGGACGAGCTTGTCGATGGCCCCGTTGCGGTGGGCGGCCTCCATCGTCGGGAACGACGGAACCTGCACGAAGTTGAAGTAGTAGAGCAGACCGATCCAGCACACGCCGAAGATCACGTGCCACCAGCTGAGGAACCACAGCCCTCCGCTCTTGGAAAACAGTGCATTTGCGATGACCATTGTGGTTCTCCCTGACGTACAGATCCATGGAGGTGGATCACTGACCGTCGTGAACGTAGCAGCCGGAGCCACGGCCCGCCGAACTTCGTCGGCGGTGGCGGACCGACCGAGCGCTCGACAGACCGACTAGACGAGCGTCGAGAGGATGTCTCGAAGGTCGTCTGCGGTCGTTCGGGGGTTGACCACGCAGAAGCGGAGCACGGTCTCCGGTGAACCGTCGGCGCCGGTGACCGAGGTCGGGACGCAGAACGCCCGTTGTTCGGTCAACATCCGACCCGACCACGCGTAGTACTGCTCTGTTGTCCAGCCGCGTCGGCGGAACACGACCACCGACAGCTCGGGCTCGAAGAGAAGTTCCAGGTGCGGCGTGGCGCGGATCTCCTCGGCGATCTCGTGCGTCACGGTGATGGCGGCCTCTATCGCGTCGGTGTAGGCGAGGGTCCCGTGCGTGGCCAGCGAATACCAGAGCGGCAGCCCACGCGCCCGCCGCGTGAGGTGCATCGCGTAATCCGAAGGATTCCACTCGCCATGGTCCTGGAGCACGTCGAGGTACTCAGCGTGCTGCGTGTGCGCACGCGCCGCCGTGACCGGGTCGCGGTAGAGGAGGGCACAGCAGTCGAACGGGGCGAAGAGCCACTTGTGGGGATCGACGATGAACGAGTCAGCCGATTCGATCCCGTCGAAGAGGTGGCGGACGCTCGGCGCGGCGAGGGCCGCCCCGCCGTACGCCCCGTCGACGTGCAGCCACACATCCTCGGTTCGGGCGATTGCGGCGATGCCGGCGAGCTCGTCGACGAGCCCGAGGTTCGTTGTCCCTCCCGTCGCAACAACGGCGAACACGATGCCCTTCGGCGTGACGGGTACGTCAGCCGCGAACCCCGCGTTGCGGTCGACCTCGCCGACAGCGATCCCCTCTGCACGCGCCGCGAGGATCGATGCCCGAAGATCGTCAGCGCGCAGACGACCTGTCGTGTCGGACGGAACCTTGATGACCCCGATGTCCATCACGCGCGCCGCGGACGCAATCGAGCTGTGCGCCCCGGCGGCAACCATCACGTACCACCGGGTCGGCGGCTTGCCCCACCGCCGCTGGGCGACATCGCGTGCCGTGACCAGCGCGCTGAGGTTTCCCGCCGTGCCTCCACTGACGAAGACGCCGCCCGCCGTCGCCGGAAACCCGGCGAGATCGGCAATCCAGCGCATCGCCTGATTCTCCGCCCACACCGCTCCGGCACCCTCCATCCAGGAGCCGGCGTAGATCGAGGAGGCGCCGACCACCAGGTCGAAGAGCACGGCCGCTTCCGTAGGAGCCGTCGGCACGAACGACACCGCCCGCGGATGATCCTGGCTGATCGTGGCGGGCGCCAGGTGCTCGCAGAACACGCGCAGTGCCTCCATCCCACCAAGGCCGTCGGCGGTGATCGTCGGTCCGAGCCGGTCGAGGTCGGCCGCCGAACGCGGCCCGTCGAGCGGAGGCGGATCGAGGCGTACGCGGTCAAGGGCGTAGTGGACGACCGCTTGCGCCAAAGCCTCCGTTGTCGGGTCGTATCGGTGCATCCGAGTCGGATCACGGGGATCCGGGTCGGCGTCGTCGCTCGGGCGATGATGAGCGGGGGCGCTCACCGGTTCTGCCACACCGGCGGGCGCTTCTCCAAGAAGCTGGCGATGCCTTCCTGCCCGTCGGGGCCGGCCGCGTTGGCCGCCATGACCTCGATGGCATAGGCATAGGCCTTCGGCTGATCCAGATCCGCCTGGGCGTAATACGCGGCCTTGCCGACCCCTTTGGCGAACGCCGAACCACGAGTGGCCCGGCGCAGGAGATCGGCGCACGCATTGTCGAGGTCGGCGGCGGGCACGGCCCGATTGATGAGTCCCCAATCGGCCGCCGTGGCGGCGTCGATCGGATCCCCCGTCATCGCCAATTCCAACGCGCGCTTACGACCGATGTTGCGGGCCACGGCGACCAGCGGGGTGGTGCAGAACAACCCGCCCTTCCCCCCGGGGAGGGCGAAGTGCGCGGTGTCGGCGCTGATCGCGAGGTCACAGCTGGCGACCAGCTGGCAGCCGGCAGCAGTCGCCAGGGCGTGCACCTTGGCGAGAACGGGCTGGGGCAGCTGCTGCAACAGGGTCATCAGCTCGGTGCAGGTGAACAGGAGCTTGCGCAGGAACGCAAGGTCGGCGCCGGCCATGTCGGAGAAGTCGTGCCCGGCGGAGAACACCGGCCCGTTGGCCGCCAGGATGATGCCCCGGACACCCTCGGCCTCACTTGCGGTTCGGAGCGAGCCGATCAACGCGGCCATCATCTCCAGTGAAAGAGCGTTTCGCTTCTCCGGATTGTTGAGCGTGACCGTGGCGATCGAACCACCCTCGGCCGGCAGGTCCACGAGCGCGAGCGGATGTGCGGTCATTGCCACGATCGTACGCCCGAGCCACCTCCGACGACACCACCTCCCCTGAGCGGTGTGTGATGCAGATCACAGACACGCGGCTCATCTCCTCTCACACTCTCCACAGGATCCACCCGCCCGCGGGTACAACGAAAGAAGAGCAGCCATGCCGAAGTTCCTGATCAAGGCCAACTACAGCGTCGAAGGCATCAAAGGAGTACTCACGAAGGGAGGCAGTGCCCGCGTCGCATCGGTGAAGGCGGCCGTCGCCGGCATCGGAGGGAGTGTCGAGTCGTTCTACTTCGCTCTCGGGGACACCGACGCGTTCCTCGTGGTCGACCTCCCCGACGTGGTGTCGGTGGCCGCCGTCGTGCTACAGGTCGGCGCGAGCGGTGGGGCGTCGACCGAGGTGGTCACGCTCCTCACTGCCGAGCAGGTGGACGCCGCAGCCAAGATGACGGTCGGCTACACCCCTCCCGGCGGCTGAGGAACATCGCATCGTCCGCCCTCGCCCGATCAGCCTCCAGGCACGGGTCAGGCGAGGGCGAGGTCGAGACGACTCACGCCGCGGATGGTGAGCCGGTCCCGCCATTGCGGTGTCCCGAGAACCGACCAGTCCTCGAACCGCCGCACCATCGTGCCCAGGGCAACCTGCGCTTCCAGCCGGGCGAGTGCAGCGCCGAGGCAGTAGTGGATGCCTGAGGCGAAGGCAAGGTGTCTTGGCGCTCCCTCACGGTCGAGCCGGAGTTCGTCCGGCGCGTCGAACACCGCGTCGTCGCGATTGGCAGCCCCGAGAAGCGCGAGCACGCGATGGCCTGCCGGAATCACGCCGCCGCTCAATTCCATGTCGACGAGAGGGACGCGGATCGTCTGCTGGACGGGACCGTCGTAGCGGAGGATCTCGTCGATCGCGTTGGCGTCGAGCGCCTCGCCGGCCCGACGCCACAGTGTCCGCTGATCGGGATTGGCGGCGAGTGCGAGGGCTCCGTTGCCGATCAGATTGACGGTCGTCTCGTGGCCGGCAATGTACAGCAGGACCACGGTGGCGATGAGCTCCGGAAGCGACAGCCGCTCAACGCTCTCCTCCGCGACGATAAGCGCGCTGAGCATATCGTCGCCCAGGTTGTGGCGACGGTCTTCGATCACTGGGACGAGGAACCCGATCACCTGCTGCACGGCCGCGGTTGCCGCCTCGAGATCGGCGTCGGTGGCGGTCGGCTCGAGCGAGAGCGTGATGACCTGGCTCCACTCGCGCAACTCCTCCGACCGCTCCGTGGGCATGGCGAGGAGATCGGAGATGACCTGGAACGGGATCGGGAACGCCAGCGAATCGATGAGCTCGATCGCGCCTGTGTCCGACGCAGTGGCAAGCGCCTCATCGACCAGTTGCTGCACGCGCGGCCGCAACTGGGCGATCGCCCGCGGCGTGAATGCCTTCGTCACCAACCCGCGCAGCCGGGTGTGGTCGGGCGGGTCCAGGTTGAGCATCGATTTGGCACTCCGATTCGAGCGTCGCAGGTCGCGTCGCGCTCGCTCATCGCCCGCGAGGTCGATCGCCGATTCGTCGATGTCGCGGCTCACGTCAGGCGATCGCAGGACCTTTGCGACATCGACGTGACGTGAGACAACGCGCAGACCGGTCGCCGAGAGGACGATCGGGGCCTCGGATCGGAAGCGCGCATACGTCGGGTAGGGGTTGGCTCGGAACGACGCGCTGCTCGGATCATAGAGAAGCTCGTCTGCGGGCATGATTCCAGGCAAGCATGCCGCCCCCGACAACGTGAAGTCGACCCATGCGTGACCGCGTACGCGACACGTGGGGGCCGACCGGCCCCCACGTGTTCACATCGGGAATGCGTCGTCGTCGCCGCAGACAGCGCCGGGACTCAGCTCGCTTTCGCGGTGGCCTTCATGACGAGCTTCTTGCCGAACTCCGGGGTCCACGTGACCGAGTTGCCCGACATTTTCCCGCCCTTGCTGGCGCTCGAGACCTTGCCGGGGAACGTGAACTTCACCCGGAGCTCCGGTTTGCCACCGGCCATCAGACCCGACATGTCCATGCCGGGAGCGGAGCCGTCACC
>JANLRD010000219.1:0-11918 GCA_031368215.1 Acidimicrobiia bacterium
GGATGGAGCAGGTCCTGGCGCGACATATCCTCAACCTCCAAGCGCTCGTTCTTCGCTACGCGAAGGCCGTTCTCGCCATGCTGACCACAGCGATTGCTGCGTTCGCGCTCGCGAGCGTGATCGACCACGACCCGGCTGTCACCGCGAGCTCGGTTCTGTGGCTCGCTGGCATTGTCGCTGTCTGGGCTCCGGCGATCATCGTTGCGGTGACTGCCCCACTGGCATGGATCCTCGAGGTCGGCAAGTCGGAGGGGGCAAGTGACCGTGCGGCGCGATCGGATCCGCAGTTCTCTCAGCTCGAGGACACGACGGTTCGCATCGCGGCCGTCGCCTGGATGGCCGCAACGGCCGCCACCGCCATCGGAGCATCCCGATCTCCGTCGACTCCCGTGGAGGCGCTCGTTGTCGGGGCAATCAGCGCGGTTGGTCTCCTGGCCGCGCTCATCCGGTGGGATGGACGACGAGCGATCAGCCGGATTCTTCGCCGGTCGACCGCAACCGGCTAGGTCGATGCCTACGGGGTCGGTGGAACGGACCGGTCGCTGACCCAGTTGCCGTGGAAGCCATAGGGCACGCGTTGGGGCAGAGGCACCTCGGCCACGGGCCCGCGCTCGATGTCTTGCGCGTCGAGCACCACGAAGCTTGCTGCCGAGCCATCGTTTGCGTGCACGAAGGTCATCAGCCATCCGTCGTCCTCAGCCGTAGAGCCTTCGCGAGCCACGAACACCGCCTCCCCGGCGCCAAGTCCGGGACCGTAATTGTAGGTCGACCGGTCGCCGGTCACCAGGTCGTGCTTGATCGTGACGCCGAGACGATCCGTGCCGATTTCGGCGGTGTAGCCGAAGCGGTGCTCCTTGGTACCGACGATGTGTGCGTGGCGCGGGAACTCCTGGGGGGACTCATCGATGACGGTGACAGAACACTTCCGGAGTCTCGGCGAAATTTCCCATCGTTCGAGTCGCGACAGCGAATCGCCCCAGGGGCCGACAACGTCGTGTTCGAAGAGTCGGTCGTACACACACAGGTCGATCACGACTGTGCCATCGGCACGGTCGTAGGCGTTGAGCGGATGAAAGGCGTAACAGATCGGCACGTCGACCCAGATGATCTCGTCGGCATTTCCCTCGCGGGGGAGCAGACCAACACGCGAGCCGTAGTCCGGATTCCAGCGGAGGGGAAAACGCGTGCCGGTCATGGCGAGGTTGAGGTCGACGGTCACCGGGAAGTCGTACGCGATGGCGTACGTCTGGGTGAGCGACATATCGTGCATCATCGTCATGCCGCAGGGGATGTCGACCGTGCGACGGACCCGGCCGTCGGTGCCGACCACGACGTATTGCACGTGGTCGAACCACTTCCCCGGGGCGTAGACCATCGCATGCATCTCGCCGGTGGCCGGGTCGACCTTCGGATGCGCGGTGAACGCCCCTGGCAATGTGCCGAAGAAGTCGTTGCGTGCGACTGTGTCCAGCTCGTAGGTCAGCTCGACCGGTGATCCGCCGCCCTCGACAATTGCCCAC
Source organism: Acidimicrobiia bacterium (assembly GCA_031368215.1). Taxonomy (GTDB): domain Bacteria; phylum Actinomycetota; class Acidimicrobiia; order Acidimicrobiales; family JANYDT01; genus JANLQX01. The sequence goes on from JANLRD010000219.1 coordinate 1,521, forward strand.
GTGCGGCCGGCAAAGCCGCCGACGTTCGTGTTGGCGCCGGAGTCGCCGCCCGACCAGTTCGGGCCGCTGATCGGACGCCCGAGTTTCGCCGCAACCCGATCCGATCCGACGTAGCGATTGCGGTACCAGGCGGCTCTGCCCTCGGAGAGGCGGATCCCGTGGACCATACCGTCGCCGAGGAACCAGTGGTGGGTATCGGGATCGACGATGTCGAAGGGGTTCGGCCCGTTACGCAGATACCGGCCGTTGAACTCCTTCGGGAGTTCACCGATGACGGGGAGGTCGCTCGCCGTGATCTCGGCGTCCACGGGCGCGAAATTCGCGGAGAGGTAGGTGTTCATGCGCGTTCTCCTTGGGTGGCCATAACGGCGTTACACCCATAACAGTGTTCTAGTCTGGGCGCGATGTCAAGCGCGAAGAAGGTCGTCCCCTCTATTCCGGACACCCGCGCCGACATCCTTGTCGCGGCACTCGCAATCCTGCACGAAGAGGGTCACTCCTCCCTCACCGTGCGCCGTGTCGCAGCTCGCGCAGGGTGCTCGACGATCGGCGTGTACACCTGGTTCGGGGGCAAGGACGGATTGGTCGATGCGATTCTTCTCGACGGTTTCCGGCGGTTCGCCGACGCCCTCGCTCGGGCCCGGCCCAGGAGATCGCCGCTCGGGACGCTCCTCGGGCAGGCGGTTGCGTACCGGCGATGGGCACTCGAGAACCGGACGTCCTACGAAGTCATGTTCATGGGAGCGGTCCCCGGTCACGTGGCCGGCGACGAGATCCAGCTCGTCGGTCTCCTCGCCTACGAATTGCTCCGAGGCGAGGTCGTCGCCGCGCAGTCACGGAACCTGATCGACGAGAGCGATGCGGACACCGTGGCGATGGCGATGTGGGGACTCGTGCACGGGCTCGTCTCGCTCGAGATCGCCAGCGCAGAGCCCAAGGGACTCGCGGCGCGGAAGTCGTTCCACCTGCGTTCCTTCGAGGTCGCCCTCGTCGCCTTGGAGCAGGGCCTGCTCGCGAAGGCCCCGAAGCACCGGTAGGACACGAGAACGGGCCGGTCGGACCGGGGTTCGCTCAGGGCTTCGGAGTCAACCTCGCGTGAATCCACTCGTCCATCTCGAGCCATCTGTCATCGAGCCAGCTCGTGGCATCGGACGGGTCCGCTGGGATCTCCTCCCGGCGATAGCGGTGCGCCACAACGTTGATGGGCTCTTTGAGCGGAACATCTCGGGCCAGGTCGCGAAGTGCACCGTAGGACTCGAGCCCCGTGTGCGAGATCACTACGACATCGACACCCGGGCATGCGTCGAGAAGCGCGGCGAACCCGCCCGGTCGCGGAGGGAGGACGTGGCGGAGGTTCTGCAGCCGTGCGGCTCGCGTCGTGTCTGTCTTCGCAATGCTGACGAGTGATCGCTGCGCAACATCGGAACGGAAGAGCCGGCCTTCCGGGAAGATCACGGCAACCGATAATCCATGCATTCCGCGGCCGAAGTGGGCGACCTGGGCGCGTGCATCGGGGCCGCTGTCCCGGGGAATGAACACGGAGCCGAGCCGTCCGTAGAGCAGGTCGAAACCCGGATCGGCCAACAGCTCGGCCATGATCACGCCGCGGACCGCAACCCCGCGGTCCAGATACAGCGCTGAGGGGAGCGACGCATCGAAGAGGCTCACGTGGCGGCAGACGACGATCGCCGGGGCGGGTAAGAGCGCGGAGCGCGAGGAGTCATCGACCGAGATCCGAAGTCCGAGGAGCCGCTCCGCTCGTCGCACGAGCAATCGGAGCGACCACCTTTCCAGTCGTCGGTGGCGATTGATCGAGGCTTGGCCGTGCAGCCTGGTCCCGACGCCGGCCATTACCCAGAGGACCGGGGAAACGAGGATTTCGACACTGTCGTTGACGCCGTATTGCAGGAGGAAGAGGAACGTCCTGACAGTAGGGAGTTGTCGACGACTTCGAGCGATGTCCGAGACGGCCGCAACGACAACGATGAGGGGGGAGAAGACGATCGCCGTACCCGTTGCCCCGAGCATGATCGGAATGGTCCGGCTGCGCCGCTGCCACTGCTGTCTTCGGGTCTCCGCCCGTGCCGACTTCGCCATCCCTCCATCGTGGCGCTCCGGACCGGTGTGTCGGGACCTGCTTCTCAGCGACCCGGTGCCTGGCGTGCGCACTCGCCCGGCAAACGCCAGTGAGGGTCCGTCGATCGGTCAGGATGGATGGATCTTGCGCCGCGAAGAACTTCGAAAACGACTCCTGGAGGCTGGGGACACCGCTCGCCGCACCACCGAGCAGATCCTGACCACCCGTCGGGGTGGCACCCGGCCGCCCGTCCGAGTCGGCCCACCGCGCACGCTCGTCGAGATCCAAGCCGATCTCGATCAGCTCGTCGGCCTCGACTCGGTCAAGGAGCAGGTCCGCACGCTCTTGGCCCTTCTCCAGGTGCGAGCGCGCCGACGCGAGCACGGGCTGGCCGAGGTTGCGATGAGCCAGCATCTGGTGTTCCTCGGCAACCCCGGGACCGGCAAGACGACGGTGGCGCGCCTGCTCGCCGAGGCCTACGGGGCCATGGGGCTTCTCCGCAAAGGTCACCTGGTCGAGGTCGATCGGGCCGGCCTCGTCGGCCAATACGTCGGACATACCGCCATCAAGACGAAACGGGTGGTGAAAGAAGCTCTCGACGGTGTCCTGTTCATCGACGAGGCCTACGCCCTGGCGCCGAACAACCTCGGCGGGAACGACTTCGGCGCCGAGTCGATCGAGACGTTGTTGAAGCGGATGGAGGATCACCGAGAACGCCTGGTCGTGATCACGGCGGGGTACCCGAAGCTGATGAACAGCTTCTTGAATTCCAACCCCGGCCTTCGCTCGCGCTTCTCCCGAGAGATCGAGTTCCCCGACTACTCCACGAGCGAACTCGTGGCGATCACCGAGAAGATGGCCCGGTCCGGCGAGTTCATCCTTGCGCCTGCAGTACACGACGCGTTGACGCTGATCTTCGAGGCACTTGTGCGCGATGAGCGATTCGGTAACGCCCGCATCTCGCGCAACCTCTTCGAGCACGCCATCAACGCGCAGGCGCTGCGGCTCACCGACAATCATCGTGTTTCGACGCTGGACTCCGCGTCCGTCGGGACGCTCGAAGCCGGGGATTTCCTCGAGGCCGCGAAACGAGTCGCTGCGCAGACCCGCAAGCGCACCAGCTAACGAGCTTCTCCGATCGTTGGGATCGCCCGGATCACCTCGTTCATGCGCGCCCGGAGTTGGTCCGCCTGCGCAGCGTCGGTCTTGCCCAGTCGCACCACGACCGCGTCGCGGTCTGGCAGCACGATCGTTCGCTGACCCTGGTAGCCGTGGCAGGCGAGGGCACGGTCGTAGGGCCACAGCCACCAGTGAGCGCCGTAGCCGTGGCTCTCCGTAGAAGGCACAGGTGTCGGTTGCCTGGCGTGGTCCACCCAGCCGGCGGGGAGCAATTGACGGTCACCCCACCAACCGTCGTGGAGATAGAGCAGTCCGAATCGAGCGAAATCACGTGCGGTTGCGTAGACGAAGGAGGACCCGATGAACGTGCTGGCGTCGTCAAACTTCGCGGTGGCGCTCGTCATGCCGATGGGATCGAAGAGTCGAGCCTGAATATATGCGCGCATTCTATCTTCAGGTTCCCCGGCGACAACCGAGGCGAGGGCGCGAGAGATGATGTTGGTATCGCCGCTGGAGTACGACCAATGGCTTCCGGGCTGATGGATCAGGGGGCGCGTCGCGGCGTACGAGGCGACATCGGCTGCTCCGCTTCCGAAGAGCATGTCGATCACATGGCTGATGCCGTCGTCTACATAGTCCTCGACAAAGTCAAGACCGCTTCGCATGTTGAGGAGGTGCTGCCAGGTGATCGACTCCTTCTCGGTGTTGCGCCACTCCGGGACCGGGACCGGGTCCTCGACGTTCACCAGACCGTCTCCGACGGCGAACCCCAACAGGGCATGGGTCATGCTCTTGGCCATTGACCACGAGATCAACGTGGACTCCGGCGTGGTGTCCGGCGCAGGCCCGTCTCTGAAGATGTTCGGTGTCGTATCCGCTTGGTAACGCTCGGCGATGATCCGGCCGTGCTGCGCGACGACCACCGCCAACGTGACGGCCGTTGCTTCGTCGGCACAAAGGGCATCGATCGCGGCATCGACGGCTGCGTTCGGTGGGCCGACCTCCCAGTGATCCCCCGGCACGGTGTGTACTCGATGAGGAGGCGAATTCACCGGTGGGTACCGGTTCTCGGTCGGCATGTACTCACGGTAGAGGACCCGGTTTACCTCTCGATGAACGGTCCGAGCACCTGCGGAACGGCCAGGTCCGGTGGGAGGTCGGCCGCACCGATCATGCGGTCGATCTGCTCGTGGAGGTTCCAGATCCGTCGTTCCTGGTAGTTGATGCGGATTCCCTGGAGCGCGGGCGAGTCGACCGACTGCTGCATGGGGGCCATGTTCAGCATGTCTTCGTTCATGATCTGGTCGTAGACCTCGGCCCGCTTCTGCCACGTGGCCGGCATGTCGTCACCGTCCCAGTCCTTCTTGGCGTAGTAGATCCAGTCCAGACGGGTGGTGCGCTTGTCAATTGGCCAGAACACGTTGATGGGGAAGCCGATCGCGCCCAGCGGGATGATCACATTCGGGAACAGGCTCACTGCGGTGCTGGTGCATCGCACCATGTCGGGCACGGTGTCGATCACCTCGAAGGGTCCCTGGTCGGTAGGTATCCAGTCATCCCACGACTTCATCCCCGAGCGCTTCACGTTCTGCTCGGAGTATGGCGTGATCATCCGTGAATGTCCGTTCGCATACAAACCCATGGCAGCGCCGCGGTTGTCAAGGACCGACACACCATCGTGGCTGTGGATGTGCTTGAAGTGGTACACCTCGAGGAAGGCCTCGGCCGTGACCTTCCAGTTGCACGGGACCATGACGCTGCGTCGGTAGACCTCGCGCAGCGACTCGCACTGGAACGGAGCGAACATCTCGACCGACTTGCCGAGCCACTGTGGAAGCGGCATCGCGTTCTGGTCGAGGTTGACGAACACGAACCCGGCGAAGGTGTCACAGCTGAAACGCGGCAGGCAGAGGTTCTCGATCTGGAGGTCGACGAAGTCGCGCTCGTCGGGGATGGAGATGAGCCGGCCTTCGTCGATGTCGTAGGTCCAGGAGTGGTACTGGCAGCGCAGGCGACGCGAACTTCCCTTCTCTTCGCGTACGACCGGCGCACCTCGGTGCTGGCAGGTGTTGGCGAAGCATCGGAACTGACCGTCGTTGCCGCGGACGATGAGCAGCGGCATTCCCAAGTCGTGAAACGTGAAGTAGTCACCAGTGCTCGGAGCGTCCTCGGAGCGTCCGGCGATGACCCAGCTCTTCGCGAACACGTGGGTTCGCTCCAACTCCCAGAACTCGTCGCTGGTGTGACGAGCGGCCGGGATCGGGGGGAACGCGGGGAAACCGTCCGGTGGACCGGTGCGCTCGAACTCGTAGCGCATCTGCGTCCGGATCGCTTCGATCAGCTCGTTGTCCATGGTGACCTCGAAAGCATCCAGCGCCGTCGCCAGCCTGGTCCATTCCATCGCGACCGCGGCGAGCGGCGTGGATGGAAGAAGAATTGATTCGTCGATTAGTTTGGCGCTTCGACCCGCAGATTGCGATTCCTCTCTAGGACGGCCTCATGAACGCGTTCGTTGACTTCAAGCCTGCCGACATGGAGTCGGTCGAGGAACTGCTCCGGCAGGACTCCCGTCCGGTTCCCGCTCCGCTCCTCGAGCACTGCCCGTCCACTCTCGGCACGGTCGACGTGGCCAACGTGGTCTACACGTCGCAGGAGATCCACGACCAGGAAGTCGAGAAGCTCTGGAAGAAGGTCTGGCAGTGGGCCTGTCGGCTCGAGGAGATCCCTAACGTCGGCGATCACGTGGTCTACGACGTGGCCCATCTCTCGGTGATCGTGGTGCGTGTCGCCCCCGGCAACGAACCCGGCTCGGTGAAGGCGTTCCACAACGTGTGCCTCCACCGCGGCACCCAGTTGCGCGTCGCCGATGGCAACGTGCCGCAGTTCCGTTGCCCGTTCCACGGATGGACCTGGAACCTCGATGGCACCCTCGACTGGATCTCCTGCGCGTGGGACTTTCCCCAGGTCGACGAGGAGAAGTTCTCTCTGCCCGAGGTGAAGGTCGACTTCTGGGAGGGCTTCGTCTTCGTCAACTTCGACCTCGAGTGCGAGTCGCTGCTCGACTACCTGGAGAACCTGCCCGAGCACTTCAAACACTTCTCCCTCGAGGATCGGTTCATCGCCATCCACGTGGAGCGGGTCATGCCGGCGAACTGGAAGGTGACCATGGGCGCCTTCATCGAGGCGTATCACTCGGTGGTCACGCACCCGCAGATCCTCCCCTACACCGGTGACGCGAACACCCAGTACGACATCTACGACCGCCATTCCCGGATGATCACCCCGTTCGCCGTTGCCTCTCCCCACATCGGGGGACGGAACTACGAGCAGGTCGAGATCCTCAAGACCATCCGGAACTACCGCGGCGGCGAGGTCGACGACTTCGTTCTTCCGGTGGGCGATCGCGCCCGGCCCTATGCCGCCGAGGACGCTCGTCAGCGTATCGGCGCAATCGCCGGTGCCGACCTTTCCAACGTTTGCGACTCGCTCATGGTCGATGCGGTCGAATACTTCGTCTTCCCCAACTTCATGCCCTGGGCTGCCTACGGCTCGCCGATCCAGTACCGCTTCCGCCCCAATGGCGACGACGTGAACTCCACGATCATGACGGTGATGATGCTCATGCCCTTCAGCGGCGAACGGCCACCCGCAGCCAAGGTCCACAAGATCCCCGCCGACAAGCCGTGGAGCGACGCCCCCCAGTTGGGTGGCCTCGCCGCCATCTTCGAGCAGGACACCTCGAACCTCTACCGGGTGCAGAAGGGTCTCCGCGCGTCGCCGAAGACGACGGTCACCCTCGGCGAGTATCAAGAAGCGCGCATACGACACTTCCATCAGACAATCGACGCGTACCTGGCGAAGTAGCAGCGCTCGTCTTCCGCAACGAATGAGCTCGTGGGTTGAACCGACGACTGAATGGGAGAGACTCGGTGATGGACCTCGACGCCGCCCTCGCCTATGCCGCCACCAAGAAGAACGGCGTGCTCATCACCCTTCGGGCCGACGGCCGTCCGCAGTCATCGGATATTGCGTTCCTCGTTCGTGACGACACATTCGTGATCTCGCTCACCGACACCCGGGCCAAGACGCACAACATGCGCCGTGATCCTCGGGTCGTACTCCATCTCACCGATCCGTCGACGTGGACGTACCTGTCTTTCGACGGCACCGTGTCGTTGTCGCCCGTCGCGATGACTCCAGATGACGCGACCAACGATGCGCTCGTCGACTACTACGAGCGTGTTGCGAAGCAGGCCCATCCCGACTGGGACGAGTACCGTCGAGCGATGGTCGCCGAGCAACGGCTGCTTGCCACCTTCACGCCGACCGCCGTGGTGGGACAGATCCACTGACGCCGGCCCGGGCGGCCATTCGGTTGTCAAGAAACTGCTGGGGGAGTGCGTGCCTTCGGAAGCTCAGTCGGCGGTTTGAACCGACAGTGGACCGTGCTTGGCCCGATGCCTCAGGGAACGACCGACAGTTCGGGTTCGGGGAACGGGTCGGGTCGTCCGACAGCGCGGTGGAGTATGCGAAGGCATTTCCTTCGCTCGCTGTTGGCTCTCCACGTTGCCGCTCTGGGTGGTGGTCTTTGCGGGAGCATTTCCTTGTCAACGCTCCAGGTGCCGTTGGTTTGACGGGTGATGTTGGCGCCGGTCTCGTGTCGATGTGGGTGGTGTTCGCAGGTGCACATGAGGCGCAGCGTTTCGAGGTTGGTGAGGCCACCTTCGTCCCACGGTGGGTCGTGATCGGCGTCGCATCGGTTCCATGGGACGGCGCACCCGGGATGGGCGCACGTGCCACCTTCGCGTAGAGCGAGGGCGAGCTTTTGTAGCGGCGAGGCGAGCCGTCGTGACCGGCCGAACTTGATGATCGCGCCGTCGGTTGCTTGGATCGCGGCGTAGATGTCGGTTCGAGGGTCGTCGACCACGATGAGGGCGTCTTGGGTCGGGATTGGTCCACCGCCGAGGATCTTGGCTTCAAGCGTTTCGGCTTGCATCGTGACGATCACTGCCGTTCTTGGCGACCCGCTGGATGATGTTCCGATGATGGCCCCGACGAGTGCATCGGCAAGGCGACACTCACGGGGTTCATCGTCGTGTCCGCCGAGCGTTTCGGCGCGCTCCGGGTGCGCTGCTCGCCATGCTGCGTCACACGCTTCGTTCAACGCCGCTTTGACCAGTTCGCCGTCGACGGTGGGCAGGATGACTCGCATGCCGACGCAACCGTGGTCGGTTTTGAAGAACCGGAGGGACCGGGCCCGCCGTTGACGGTCACGCCACCCGTTCGAGTCACGATCGATTCGGTACCGGTCAACGGCTTTCGCGAACTCGTCGGGTGACTGGCCTGCCGCCAATGCCAACAGTTCCGATGCATCGGTGGGGTCGGTGATCGATGCGAGACGGCGAAGGTGCTCGCCCGTGACGGACCCGTCGGCGAGAGCATCGTGGGCTCCTGGAACGCGGGAGATGACGTCGGCGACTTGCTCGGCTTTTGCTGCTTCGGCTGACGACATTCCGAATCCGCGGACCAGTGTGGCTTTGGTGTCGCGTCCGGCTTCGGTCTTCACGACGCTGATCAGGGTCGCTCGGAGGGCGTCAATCTCGCTTTGCAGACGGCGGAGTTCCTGGAGCGCGGTCTTGGCGGTTGTCGGGTCCCAGCCCATCGATGAGCCGCGAGGCAGGCAGAGAAGCTTGAGGGCTTCGATCTGGCGCGCGGTGATCGGGGTCATGGGTCTATCGTAGAACATGTGTTCGCTACTGTCAACAAAATGTTCGGAGAAATCCGAACTTCTTTGGGCCGGGCAGTCGACGCCGCTGACCCCCCGTGCCCGGCGACGGCGGTTCGTCCGAACGTCAAAGCCCGCCCGAGGTCCTCGGCTGGGCGGAAAAGTACCCGTGCGGTTAGTTTCAGCGGTGCCGATTGGCCAGACGCCAGCCCAAAGGAGTGCGAGAACCGTGACTGCGAGCCACTGTCCTGCTGTGAGCGAGGTTGACTTCTTCGACCGCAGCGTGAACGACTGCCCCTATCCCGCCTACGAAACCCTGCGGCGGGATGCGCCGGTGTGGCGTGACCCGAAGACCGGCATGTTCGTCTTCACCCGCTACGAGGACATCAAGATGATCCTCCTCGACACGGAACGCTTCTCCAACGTGCGGATGTCACGTCGGCCGGGGCCGATGGGGGAGAAGGTTTTGGAGCTCTACCAGGAGAAAGGGTGGGTGCCAGCGCCCACGCTCGCGGGACGTGATGACCCGAACCACAAGGAGATGCGAACGCTCTTCAACCATGCGTACCGGCCGAACCGCATCAAGACCCTCGAACCGCTCATCGACTCGTTCTCGCATCAACTCATCGACGCGTTCATCGACGGGGGTCGTTGCGATTTCGTGTCAGCTTTCGCCGTGCCGCTTCCGCTGCAGGTGATCGCCGTGCAGGTCGGGGCCAACGTCGACGACATCTGGCGGATCAAGGCATGGACCGACGCATGGGTGCAACGCCTCGGCATGATGCAGACGCCCGAGGAAGTCATCTGGTCGACCGAGATGGAGATCGAAGCGCAGCACTACTTCCAGCCGATCTTCGATCGCCTTCGCTCCGAGCCCAACGACACCCTGCTTTCCGATCTTGTCAACACGGTGATCCCGGAGTGGGGTCGCCCGTTGACCGACGAGGAGTTGCATGCCGAGATGATGGCCGACACCTTCGTCGGTGGCTCGGAGACGACGACGAACGCATTGTCGGGTGGCATCAGACTGCTCATCGAGCACCCGGCCGAATGGGCGCGGCTGAAGAGTGATCCGGCAAAGTACCTGCCGGTGCTCGTTGAAGAAGTCCTCCGGCTGGAAAGCCCGGTGCAGGCGTTGTTCCGCAACACGACGGTCGACATGACGATGCACGGTGTCGACATCCCCGCTGGGTCGATGGTGAGCATTCGCTACGCGTCGGCCAACCGGGACGAGTCGATGTTCGGCGACGCGCCCGAGTTCCGTCTCGACCGGACCGACGGTCGCACCCACTTGGCGTTCGGCCACGGTGTGCATCACTGCCTCGGGGCACCTCTCGCGAGACGCGAACTGCTCCACGGTTTCCGGGCGGTCGTGGAACGCATTGACGAGATGTGGTTCATCGAAGGTGCCAACGACTTCGCCATCGCGCCGAACTATTCGTTACGCGCGCTGAAGAATCTCCACATCGGAGTCCGC
>JANLRD010000240.1:0-1123 GCA_031368215.1 Acidimicrobiia bacterium
AATGGACGCGATCACCCGGCTACCGAGGATGCGCGTTCATCAACGCGATCGCCGAGCCGATGGAGATCACCGAGCAGCACCGCACCATCGTGGCCGACCACAAGCGGTCGCTCGTCCGCCATCTCGCCACGCTCGCCACGCGAAGGCAGTCGCGCACCCCTTCATGGTTCGCCGACGCGCTCGCCGTGCTCATCGACGGAGCCATCGTGCAGGCTGCCATCTTCGGCAACGACGGACCCATCACCGCCGCACGCAAGGCGGCCGCCCGACTCCTGGAGACGATGCCATGACCACCCACCCGATGACCGTTGCCGAACTGTGGCGCTATCCCGTCAAGACGCTGGCCGGAGAACGGCTGGACGAGGCAGTGCTGACTCCTGACGGGGTATTCGGCGATCGCCTCGTCCATGTGCGGGGGCCCGAAGGGGTGCGCACCTCACGGCGTCATCACCGGCTCCTCGGCTTGCACGCCACGCTGGGTGACGATGAAAGCCCGCTCGTCGACGGACTGCCGTGGGCGTCACCCGAGGTCCTCGCCCGCGTGCGCTCGGCGGCGGGCGACGACGCGTTCCTCGCGGCGTACGACGGACCCGAGCGATTCGATGTGCTCCCGCTGCTCGTGGCGACGGACGGGGCGGTCGCCGCGTTCGGTCGCGACGTGCGCCGGCTTCGACCGAACATCGTGATCGCCGGGGTCGAGGCAATGGGAGAAACGGAGTGGCCGGGACGCGAACTCCACATCGGCGAGGTAATCATCGGCATCGACTCACGCCGTGGTCGCTGCCCGATGACAACCGTCGATCCCGACACCCTCGACGTCGATCGCGAAGTCCTCAAGGACATCATCCGGCGCTTCGACGGCAAGCTCGCCCTGAACGCCGAGGTGCTCCGGGGCGGGACGATCCGCATCGGCGATGTCGCCACGCTCGTCCCGGCGTCACACTGACAACGACGGGCAAGCAACGAGGGCCGCTCCAGCGGAGCGGCCCTCGTGCGGAACAGCGGCGGGCGCGACCTCGCGCCCCATGCGGGACAAGTTGCCGCCCGCGTTGAGGGTGATCGTGGCGGGCGTGAAGCCGTAGCCCTTCACGTCGACACCCGCGGCAGCCCACACCGTGTTCGC
>JANLRD010000271.1:0-2552 GCA_031368215.1 Acidimicrobiia bacterium
TTCACCAGCGATCAGGATCCGGACACGCAGGCTGATTCGATTCGTATCGATGGTCTGAAGAGCGCGATGATCGATTCGCTCACGAGCAAGGCAGGTCTCAGTCGCGACTCGGCGACGAAAGTCGCGACCGCGCGCTTCACCGGTCCCGGTGCGGCGGCAGCCATCGATTTCGAGGAGCTGTTCTCGCGCGGAGCACGTCCTGCGCGCGTGCCGAACAAGGCCGGCATGAACAACTTCAACTGGAACATGCGGTATCCCGACGCCGCACGGTTCGATGGCCTGATCATGTGGGCCGGCACCGTGACAGGCCCGATGGCGCCTCCCGGCGCGTATTCGGTGCGCATGACCGCCGGCGCCGTCACGCAGACGTATCCGTTCCGCATCAGGAAGGATCCGCGCAGCGATGCGACGGAAGCCGACCTGCAGGCGCAGTTCAAGATGTTGCTGGCGATCCGCGACCGAACCACCGACGCGAACATGAGCGTGCGCACGGTGCGTAACATGCGCTGGCAGGTGGCCGATAGGGCTCCGAAACTCACCGGGCAGCCGTCAATCGAGTTCCAGTCACTCGCGAACGAAATGATGACTGAGTTGACGACCGCGGAAAACGAGGTCTATCAGACGAAGAACCAGAGCTCGCAGGATCCGCTCAACTATCCGATCAAGTTGAACAACCAGATCGCAGCGTTGTCGGGCACGGTGGGCAGTGGTGAATACCGCCCGACGGTTCAGGCGCGCCAGGCATACGGCCTGCTCAGCGGCAAGCTGGACGTGCAACTCGGTGCGATGAAAAAGAGCATGGATTCACACCTGCCCCGCCTCAACGCCATCCTCAAGGCCGCCGGTCTCCCGGAACTCACCCCGAGCTCCGAAGAGATCAAGCCCAACCGCCCCAAGATCGCGATGTAACGAGCGGACGTTTCAAAAGCGCAGTTGCCTTTCCTTTCCGTCTTTGCGGCTTTGCGTCAAGGCAGTTTCCGATCTCTCGCGTCACGAAATGTCGTGTCGCGCCGACGATCGACGAACGGCCTTGACGCAATGTCGCAAAGACGCCAAGCGTTTTTTGTTGATGAAACGCCGACAGTTCTTACTTGTGTGGAGCGGGCTGGGCGCGGAAGAGGGCGGCGTACTGGCCGTAGCCTTCGGCTTCCAGCTTGTCCACCGGGATGAAGCGCATCGAGGCGGAGTTCATGCAGTAGCGCAGACCCGTCGGCTTCGGCCCGTCATCGAAGACATGGCCGAGGTGTGAGTCAGCGGCGGCGCTGCGGACTTCGGTGCGTGTCATGAAGAACTGTCGATCCGACTTCGTGCGCACGTTGCCGGCTTCGAGCGGCTTCGTGAAGCTCGGCCAGCCCGTGCCCGACTCGAACTTGTCGAGTGAGCTGAAGAGGGCCTCGCCGGACACGACATCGACGTAGATGCCTGCTTCGTGATTGTCCCAGTACGCGTTACGGAAGGCACGTTCGGTGCTCTCATGCTGCGTCACTTCATACTGTTCCGGTGTGAGCTTGGCGCGCAGCTCGGCGTCTGTAGGCTTCACGAATGGGCGGGGTGTGGTCATGGATGGTCTCCTGGCAGCCGGCGCCGTGCGCGCCTGCGCACTGGCGACGATCGGGAATACGAAAACAAGCGCGACGAGAACGGAATGACGGCGGGTGAACATGATCGGAACTCGGGTTGAGGCGTGACAGACATATTCCAGGCTGGCGCCCTTCGTTCCCTCGGCCTAAGGCCAGCCCGACTACGGGCGGGCGTGTGGCACGCGCGTCAGATTGTCCGTGTCCCCACTCCGGAGTGCCGAATGTCCGCTGTCGGTTTCATCAGTCCCGCGCTCTACTATCGCGACGCGAATGCGGCGATCGAATTTCTTGAACGCGCCTTCGGCTTCCGCAGCCGGCTCGTCGTTCCCGACGACAACGGCGGCGTCGCGCACGCGGAACTCACCTTTCGCGACTCGGTGCTGATGGTCGGCACGGCCAAGCCGGACAAGGGCTGGGTCAGCCCACTCGATCTGACCGGCGGAGTGAGCCACACGCTGGCGGTCGTCGTCGAGGACGCCGATGCGCACTACGCGACGGCGTGTGCTGCCGGCGCGCACATCATCCGGCCCCTGAAAACCGAAGAGTACGGCGGCAGCGGCTACGAAGCGCGCGACACCGAGAACAACGTGTGGTACTTCGGCACCTACGCACCGGGCGCGTGGTGGGACGGCAAGACGCCCGACTCACCCGTAGCCTGACGCGCTCGCGGAATCAGGGGCGCTGCGCGAGTCGGCAGGCGGTGGCGTCGCCGAGTGCGCAGGCCTTGGCGAACAACTCGCGTGCACGTGGCGTGTCGCGGGGCACACCGATGCCGCGTCGGTTCGCGACGGCGAGATTCACGCAGCCCGCTGCCAGATCGCCATCGCAGGCCTGCGTGAAGAAGCGCGCCGCACGCACCGGATCGCGTGGCACACCGCGACCCTGCGCCGTCAATGCGCCAAGATTGACACACGCCGTCAGCTCGTTGCTCTGGCAGGCGCGCGTGTAATAGCTGGCGGCGCGGCGTGGATT
>JANLRD010000277.1:0-2060 GCA_031368215.1 Acidimicrobiia bacterium
TCGGCCTCGACACCGTCGACCTGTTCGGTGACGGCGCGCAGGAGCACTGGTACGAGGCGTACGAGATCCTGCACCGCGAGGCGCCGGTCCTGCGCATCGCGGGCGGCGGCGTGAAGCCCGGGACAGACGCGTTCGTCCTCACCAAACACGCCGACATCACTCGCGTCGTCAAGGACCCGGAGCGGTTCCCGCCCCTATCGCAAGTGCGAGTCGGTGGCTTCGCCGATCAGGGCTTGTCCGCGGAGGACACGTACGCGACGTATCGCAGTTTGATGCAGGCGTCGATGGTCTCGTTGCGGCCGACGCAGGAGCTCTACATCCGTCACCGCAAGGAGCTCACCGACCCGTGGGTCGGGACGGGGGCATTGCGTCATCGGGAGATGATCACCAAGCACGCGAACGATCTGCTCGACGAGTGGATCGACGACGGCGAGGTCGATTTCATCAGCCGCTTCGCCCGCCCGCTGCCCCAGCGCGTGATGGCCACCCTGCTCGGGTTCCCGATGAAGGACATCGCGCAGCTCGCCGAATGGGGCGATGCCGTCGTCACGCCATTCGTCCACGGCACTGGGCTCAAGCACGAGCTCACCCGGGAACAGACCGCGGAGATGCTCGCCCGCCTCGACGGCTTCCAGGAGTACATCTACGAGCACGTGCGCGCCAAGCGCATCGACCCGCACGACGACATGGTCAGCTTCCTGTGCGACGTCCACTACGAGGCGCTCGACCGCAAGCTCACCGACCTGGAGATCGCCGGGATCGTCCACGCCATGATCCTCGGCGGGCTGGAGACGACGCAGTACGCACTTGAGGAGCAGGCCCAGCTCCTGGCTGAGCACAACGCCATGTTCGAGCAGTTACGGCACGATCGAGCGAAAGTGCGTTCGTTCACCGAGGAGGGGTTGCGGTTGCGTTCGCCCACCCACGGGCTCTCGACCCGTGCCACGTCTCGGGACGAGGTCTTCCAAGGCGTCGTGGTGCCGGCGGGCTCGCTGCTGCACCTGCGGTTCGGTGCGGCGAACGTCGACGAGGAGGAGTTCGCCTGCCCGTTCGACCTCGACCTCGACCGGGAGGGGGTCACCCGCCATGTGGCGTTCTCCGTTGGACCACGCGTGTGTCCGGGGGCCAACTTGTCGCGTCTGGAGCAGCAGATCGCCTGGGGTGTCCTGCTGGACCGGCTCGAGTCGATCGAATATGGCGAAGGCAACACGTGGCAGCACCAGCCCGGAATCATGCTCGGCACCCTGAAGCTGAACCTCCAGTTCACCAAGGCGGCGACGCCGCTATCGCTCGGGACCGGTCGAACGAGCAGCACCGTCTGAGCTCAGCCGGCGCGCAGGCCGTTGACGATGAATGACGTCAGTTCTCGGGTGAGCTCGTCGGGGGTGTAAGGGCCGATTGGCTGGAGGTGGCGAAAGGCGCCGAGCACGGCGTCGAAGATGACCTTCGCCGTGACGACGGGATCGGCGTCCGATCGGAAGCGTCCGGTCTCGATGCCGGTTGCGATGATCGCTTCCATCCGGGTTCGAATTTCCCGTTGTTGACGGACGACTTCATCGAGGCCGGGGAGGTCGCGTATGTGGTGCTCGTCTTGTCGGAGGATGCGTGCGACTCGAGGGTTTTCGGCGGTTTGCGCGATCTCGGCGGCAATGCTCCGGACGAGGATCTCGGAAGGGTCGTTCGTCTCCTGCGCGATGCGGTCGAAGGCGTCGACTTGGGACTTGACGACCGGTGCGAGGATCTCGGCGATCATCTCCTCTTTCGAGGCGAAGTGGTGGTAGAGGCTCCCGGAGAGCATGCCGGCTTGTTTGCTGATGTCCCGCACGGTCGTGGCGATGATGCCCTTCTCTGCGAACAGCGTGGCGGCGGTGTCGAGGATGTTCTGGCGACGCAGCGAGGTTTTGGATTGGGCCGTCGCGCCAGTGGTCTCGGGGGACTTCACTGGGCGCGGCTCGCTGGTCATCGTCCGCGGGCGTCCGTGAGGAGCTTGTCGACGAGCTCGTTCCCTCGTCGCCGGTTGGACTCGGAGTAGAACCGGTGGGAGGAGATCCGGTTGGTCT
>JANLRD010000289.1:0-4005 GCA_031368215.1 Acidimicrobiia bacterium
CGTGAGCTCGGCGGGCGTTCCGGCCGCCGCGATGTTCCCGTGATCCATGATGATCACGTGGTCGGCCAGAGCCTCGGCATCCCCCAGGTCGTGGGTGGTGAGCACCACTGCAACGCCACCGTCGCGCAGTTCGTGGATCAGTGAGCGAACGGTCTGACGGGCGGTGGGGTCGATCGCTGCCGTGGGTTCGTCGAGGAAGGCGACCTCGGGCCGACCGACGAGCGCGAGCGCGAGCGACAGGCGCTGCTGCTCACCTCCGGAGAGGCGTCGCCAGGGAGTCGCCGCGACGGGGCCGAGACCGACCCGCTCGAGCAACGCATCGGGCTCGTCGGCCCGGTCGCCGTAGTAGTCGGCGAACAGCCGCAAGACCTCGCGGGGGCCCATGGTGAGGTACACACCGTTGCGCTGGAGCATCACCCCGATCCGGGAGCGGAGTTCCTTGGCGTCGTCGATCGGGTGGAAGCCGAGGACCGTGACCGATCCACTCGTCGCCCGCCGGTAACCCTCGAGCGTCTCCACCGTCGACGTCTTCCCCGCCCCGTTGGGGCCGAGGATGGCGAGCACCTCACCGGGCTCGACCGTGAAGCTGACACCGTTGACGGCCGGCGTCGGCGTGCTCGGATAGTGAATGACGAGGTCGCGGACCTCCACGGCGGGCGAGGTCATGGCGTGGCGCGGACGCGCATCAGGCCCTCTTGGACGACCGATACGACGAGCTTCCCGTCGGTGGTGTACATCTCCCCGCGCGACAGGCCGCGAGCGCCGCTCGACACCGTGGATTCCTGGTCGTAGAGCAGCCAGTCGTCGGCGCGGAACGGTCCGTGGAACCACATCGCATGGTCGAGGCTCGCCCCCATGAAGCCCGGGTCGTCCCACGAGATCCCGTGTGGGAGCAGCGCGGTGTCGAGCACGCTCATGTCCGACGCGTAGGCGACGATGCAGGCGTGCAGCAAGGGGTCATCGGGGAGCGGGCCGACAGTGCGGAACCAGAGCTGCTGGCGCGGCTCGCGCTTCACCCGTTCGCGCGACGGTGCCTCGACGTGGCGCTGATCGATGGGCCGTGGCCAGTTGTACCAGCCCGGGTCGGATGCGGCGAGGTGCTTCCACCGTTCCTGGAACGTGGGGAGCGAGTCGGGCGCGGGTGCATCGGGCATCGGTTGCTGGTGCGAGAGGCCGGCCTCGGTTACATGGAACGAGGCCGAGAGGTTGAAAATTGCCTCGCCATGTTGGATGGCGATCACGCGTCGCGTGGCGAAGCTCCTGCCGTCGCGAATGCGGTCCACTTCGTAGACGATGGGCCGAGTGGGGTCGCCGGGTCGAAGGAAGTATGCGTGAAGCGAGTGAACGAACTGGGTTGCCGCGACGGTCCGTCCGGCGGCGACAAGGGCCTGGCCGGCGACCAGGCCTCCGAAGGTCCGGAGGCGCTTCTCATCAGTCTGGTGACCTCGGAAGATGGTGGTTTCGATCTCCTCGAGATCGAGCACGAAGAGCAGGTCGGCCAGCGGATCGCGTCCCCATTCTTCGGGCCGGTCACGTCGTTCGGTCACCCTCCGATCCTGCCATGCTCCCGGGGACTGCGATCAGTGATCGCCGTCGACGTTTCCGTTCGTGTCCGAGCCCCGCGTAGCCTGCACTCCTGTGACCGGCCTGGGCGATTCTCTGCGGCGCCTCAGCGACGAGGAGCTTGCCGGGCTGCTGATGGCTCGTCCGGAGCTCGCCGATCCACCGCCGGGATCGATTGGCGACCTGGCGAACCGCGCCAGCGCTCCGTACTCGATCGTTGCGGCGTTGGCCTCGCTCGACGGCGTGCAGCGTCAGGTCCTCGACGCGCTGGCCCTGCTCGGTGAGGCGTCCTCGGCCGTTGACATCGCCGCGTTGGCCTTCGAACAACCGCCCCTTGACGTCATCGCGACGGCCCTCGAGCGCGCCCGGCTACTCGGCCTCGCGGTGGCGACGCAGGTGCTCGACGAGGGCAACCGGCTCTACTCGCTGACCCCGGCGATCCGCCGAGTGCTGCCCAGCCCCTTCGATCTCCGCGGATCCCTTGCGCACGTTCTCGACCGGTACTCGGTCTCCGAGCTCCGAGTGCTGATCGCCAACCTCGGTCTCGAGTCGCGACCGGTGGCCAAAGTCGGATTGATCCAGGAGATCGCCCTGTTTCTCACGTCGCCGCTGAACTTCGGCGCGTTGCTCGACCGCGCGCCCGGTGGCGCGGTCTCCTCGCTCGTGGCGATCCACGACGCCGGATGTGTGGTGGACATCGACCTTCGGCCATGGTCGCGCGGCACGGTCCAGGAGGACCTTGCATGGTTGTTGTCGCATGCGCTCTTGGTCCCCTTCGGAGCGGAGGCTGCGGTGATCCCGCGAGAAGTGGCGATCGCCTTGCGCGGTGGATCGGTGCTCCGCTCGTTCGCCGTCGACGCGCCGCCGGTCGGTGTCCGCCGAGGTGCTGAGCTCGGCTCGCGTCGGGCGGGGCTGGTCGAGCTGACGCCTCTGTCGGTGATCGACACGGTTCGGCGCATCGGGTCGACGTGGGCGCAGGAGCCCACACCTTCCCTCAAGGCCGGTGGGCTGCCGGTGAAGGAGTTGCGCAGCGCGGCAAAACTCCTCGGCTTCGACGAGCACACGGCGGCGCGGCTGATCGAAATCGGTGGTCAGGCCGGTCTGCTCGTGGCCGATCCGTTCACCGAGAGGGTCGGGCCGACGCCGGCATTCGAGGAATGGCTCGTGCTCCCTCCGCTCGAACGATGGCAGACCCTGGTCCGGGCCTGGCAGCTGAGCGCCGTTCCGGTGTCGCGCGTTGTTCTCGGCGCGCGTTCGTCGAAGGCCGACGCTCCGCTTTCGCCTTCCTGGTACACCGATATCGACGAAGTGTGGCGTCGGGTGCGTGTCGTCGAGGCCCTGTCGTCGGTCGTCGAGGACGGTGTGCCGAATGCCGAGGACGTGGCAAAGCGCGCGTACTGGCATGGTCCGGGGCGATGGTCGTCCGTCGGTGACGCGGCGCAGTACACCGATGAGCTCCTCGCCGAGCTGAGCGTCCTGGGGTTGCTGAAGGGAGGCGCGATCTCGACGATCGGACGTGCCGTCCTCCTGGGCGACGATGACGCGATCGCCGCCGCCAGCGGCGATGTCTTCCCCACCGTCGTTTCGACATTCACTCTGCAAGCAGACGGTACGGCGATCGCTCCCGCAGAACTCGACGGGGCAATTGCATCCGAGTTGGCGATGATCGGTGAGCTCTCCTCGTCTGGAGCAGCCACGGTGTACCGGATCACCGAGAGCTCGTTGCGTCGGGCATTCGACGTCGGACGGACTGCGGCCGACATCGTGGGGTTGCTCACGCGGCACGCGCGGCCGGAGGTGCCCCAGGCACTCGGCTACCTCATCGAGGATGTCGCCCGTCGATACGGCACGCTTCGTGCGGGAACCGCGGCGTCCTATGTGCGCTGCGATGATCCGGCCCTCCTCGTCCAGGTGACGCGAACGAAGAAGGCGGCCAAGGCCCGACTCCGCCTCGTCGCACCAACGGTTGCGGTGTCGCCCCTCACCACCGTGAAGCTGATGGCGACGCTGCGCGACGCCGGATTCCTGCCTGCTCAGGAGAACAGTTCGGGTGAGATCGTGCTGCGCGAACCCTCCACGGTGAAGACGACGTTCACGTTGGGTCGTCCTCGGGCCAAAGAGGATGCGACAGCACGAACGATCTGGGCGGGCGCACAGGCGTCGGGGGCGAACGCCACTGCCGAAACATCCTCGGCCCACAGCGAGGTTCCCGAGCGCATCACCCAATTGGTGAGGCGCCTTCGCTCGTCGATGCATTGACCAGGTCGCGTGGGACGAGCCCGTGTGCGGCGGGCCCGGGTGCCGATGGTTCGGTCAGCGGCTGTGCACCGTGAGGAGTCCGTCGGCGTGCTGGGCCCGCAGAACCTTCTTGTCGAACTTCCCGACGCTCGTCTTCGGCACGGCCGGCACGAACGACCAGCGTTCCGGTATCCACCATTTCGC
>JANLRD010000017.1:0-3248 GCA_031368215.1 Acidimicrobiia bacterium
GTTGGTTCCCGCGTTGCTCGGTGATGGCCCATCGCTCGTGCCGGTCTCGGCACTGACCGACCTCGTCGGCAACCTGACGGCAACAGTCGACGGGTTGGCAGCCACCACTTCGTTACCGAGGGCAGACGTCGAGCGGCTGTCAGTCGCGGCAAGCCGCCTGGGCGCGCTTGCCGCACGTCTCACCGAAGGGCCACTGCTGGTTCAGCGCGACGTCGGCGACGCCGCGGCGCCACTGCCGGGCAGGCTCGAGACCGTGCTGGTGGTCGACGACGACGAAGCCAACCGCAACGTGCTCGGCCGGCGATTAGCCAAGCTGGGCTACGGCATCGTCGAGGCCCGCGACGGCGTCGAAGCATTGGAAACACTCGCTCAGCCCGACACCGGCATCGACCTCGTGCTGCTCGACGTGATGATGCCCCGGCTCGACGGTTTCGCGGTGCTGGAACGGGTGCGTGCCGACCCTGCCATCCGCCACATCCCTGTCATCATGATCTCCGCCCTCGACGACATGGCGAGCATCGTGCGCTGCATCGAAGCCGGCGCCGAGGACTACCTCCCGAAGCCCTTCGATCCGGTGCTCCTCAAGGCACGCGTCGGTGCATGCGTGGAGAAGAAGCACCTTCGAGACGCCGAACAGGCACTGCTGGCTCGCGTGGAAGCACAGGCTGCCGAACTGAAGACGTGGAATGTCGAACTCGAAGCCCGCGTCGCCGGTCAAGTGCGCAAGGTCGAGCAGCTCAATCTGATGCAGCGCTTCGTCCCCCCGCAGTTGATGGAGGTGATCGAAGCCGGCGGCGCAGAACTGCTCAAGAGCCATCGACGCGACATCACGGCATTGTTCTGTGACCTCCGCGGCTTCACGTCGTTCGCCGAGCGATCGGAACCGGAGGACGTGATGGCGGTGCTGCAGGAGTTTCACGATGCGGTAGGTCCACATATCTTTGAGCAGGGCGGCACACTCAGCCAGTTCACCGGCGACGGCATGATGGTGTTCTTCAACGACCCGATCCCCTGTGACGACCCGGCGCGCCGTGCCATCACGTTGGCGATCGGCATGCGTGAACGTGTGGCCCTGCTGTCCGAGCTATGGAAGACGCGCGGCCACGACCTCACCCTCGGCGTCGGGGTGGCCGCGGGGTACGCCACCTGCGGACAGATCGGGTTCGAAGGTCGCTTCGAATACACGGCCATCGGCAGCGTGGTGAACCTCGCGGCGCGACTGTGCGGCGAAGCCAAGGGCGGGCAGATCCTGGTGTCCGATCGAATCGTTGCCGCACTCGGCGATGCTCTGCGCGCTGACCACATTGGCGAGATGCAGCTCAAGGGCCTCGCCCGCCCGACCCCGATCTTCGAAGTCCACGGGTACTCGTGAGGAGTTTGCGGCGTTCGTTGCTCCGAGAGCAACAAATCCTCCGAAGTTCACCGGGCGCATAGCCTTCGCCTCGTGACTCCAGCGATTGACGAGACGGTCGACCTCAGCCGGTATCCGATCGATCGGCTCGACTCCGATAGCGGCCGGGCGCTCCTGGCCCGGGTGCGCGGCGCATTGGCCGAGAACGGCGCGTGCGAACTCCCGGGCTTCCTCACGGCCGCAGCGATCCAGGTAGCCATCGACCTCGCCGGCGCGAACCGGGGCACGGCGTTCCGGATGGAACAGGAACACGACATCGAGTTCACCGATGCCGACCCCGCAACGCTGCCGACGAACGACATCCACCGACACCGCGTGCGGACGGCGAAGGGGGGCATCGCCTACGACACCATCCCTGCACACTCCCCCGCTCGGATCGTGTTCGAGTCCGACCTCGTCGCCGCATTCATCGGGCAAGCGCTCGGCGTCGATCCACTTCACCGGATGGACGATCCGCTCGGAGTGCTCAACGTCATGTTCTACGAGCCGGGCGACGAACTCGGCTGGCATTTCGACAGCGCAGAGTTCGTCGTGACGCTGATGCTGCAAGCGCCGGAACATGGCGGCGTGTTCGAATTCGTCCCGATGCTGAGGTCCGAGCACGACGCCAACGATGAAGGCGTCCGTGCGCTCCTCGACGGCGAACGCGATGGCATCTGCACGTCGTCGTGCGAGCCCGGGACGCTGGTGCTGTTCCGCGGCCATTGGAGCCCACACCGGGTAACGCCCGTCGAGGGAACTCGTCCACGGATCAACGCCGTGCTCGCGTACTCGCGACGCCCGGATCATCGGCTCACGCCGTCCGGCCAGATGCGGTTCTACGGTCGCGTCCTGTCGGAAGTTCGGTGAATTTGTCGCTCTGAGAGCAACAAATCCTCCAAAGTCCACCGGGCAAGGTCGCCCAAGCGAACCCCCGCCCGGGTACCGTTCGTGTCATGAGCGGACCGCACGTCGAGCCCAATCCGACTGCGCCCGGGATGCCACAGCGCATGGTGGTGATCCTGCTCGACAGCCTCAACCGTCACCTCATCGGTCCATACCGCGACCGGGCACACGTAGCCGGGGCCGTCGGCAAGGTCGACGGTGAGCGTTTCGAAACCCCGAACCTCGACCGCTTCTCCCAGCGGGCCACGCGTTTCGATCGGCACTACACCGGCTCGCTGCCGTGCATGCCGGCACGGCACGACATCCTCGTCGGCGCGCTCGACTTCCTCTGGCGCCCATGGGGATCGATCGAGCTGTGGGAGCGGCCCATCACGGACGCGCTCCGCCAGGGCGGCATCACCACGCACCTCTTCACCGACCACCCGCACCTCTTCGAGACAGGTGGGGAGAACTACCACGTCGACTTCACCGCGTGGGACTACCAGCGGGGCCACGAAGGCGACCCGTGGAAGACGCGCCCCGATCCTTCATGGCTCGGCACACCGTCGTTCGGCCGCGGCTGGACGGGCTACGACAATTCGCGCGGCTGGTTCAAGGGAGAAGGTGATTTCCCCGGACCACGAACGATGTCGGCCGCATCGAGCTGGCTTCGCGACCATGCCGCGCATCACGATCGCTTTTTCGTGTTCGTCGACGAGTTCGATCCGCACGAACCGTTCGACACCCCCAACGACTGGGCCGATCGCTACGACCCCACGTGGGAGGGGCCGCATCTCATCTGGCCGCCCTACAAGGTCGGCGGTGTGGCAAGCGGGGTGATCAGCGAGCGAGATGCCCGTCAGATCCGTTCGTGTTACGGAGCAAAGCTCTCCATGATCGACCACTGGTTCGGCAAGGTCCTCGACGAACTCGACGCGCAGAACCTCTGGGACACCACCGCGGTCATGGTCAC
>JANLRD010000253.1:0-4196 GCA_031368215.1 Acidimicrobiia bacterium
GGTACGTCGGGAGCCAGCACCAGGAGGCCGTGAAGTTGGTTTCGATTCACCCCCGGAACCGCGGCGGCAACGTCGTTCTTGCCAAGCTCGAGACTCTCGAGAAGGAGGGCGACGAAGTACGGATCATTGCCCTTGAAGTCACGAACGTAAAGCGAGGTATTCAGCGGCCAGAAGGCGTCTTTCATGAAAAAGACCTGACCGAGAGTGCCGTATCGCCCGGTTACGACACCGGGCCCTTTGACCTTGGCGACCGAGTGAAATCCAGAAACCCCTGACGACGAGACGATTGGCACGTCTCCAAACTCGCGACTTGCGGAGGGCAGGTCGTATCCACGTTTCAGCTCGCAGACTTCCCCCAACGTCGTTTCCCGCCACTCGCTCATACGCCGACGATCCCCCGGACCGCGGCGTCGACCTTGGCCCGCAGCACGTCGGCGTCGTCGGACAACCGCGTGAACTCGTCGTGGAGCCCGGCGAGCTTCTCCATGAAGTTTTCGTCGTCGTCCTCCACCGCGGCGGTGCCCGTATATCGACCGGGGTTGAGGCTCCAACCTTGCGCCTCGATCTCGGCGAGCGTCGCAACACGACACAGACCGGGAACGTCTGTGTACGTACCATCGGGAAAGCGCTCCTTCACAAGCGCGCCGCTGCCCTCGATCGTCTCGACCTGCTCGCCCCGATACAGCCGCACGATGTTGGCGATCAGCTCGATCTGCTCGGGCAGGAAATCCCTATGCGCGCGGTCTATCTGGCGAAACAACGCGCGGGCGTCGATGAACAGCACCGTGTCTTCGCGATCCGTCTTGCGCTTGCCGCGATCGAGGAACCAGAGCGTCACGGGCAGCGTCACGGTGTAGAAGAAGTTCGTGGCGATGGCGACCATCACGTCGACCGACTTCGACTCCAACAGCGAGCGGCGGATGTCGGCTTCCGACGAACGTGCGTCGGCCGCCGAGTTCGCCATCACGAAACCGGCGCGTCCCCTGGGCGACAACGCCGAGAAGAACTGCTGAATCCACACGTAGTTGCCGTTGTCGGGCTTCGGGACGCCGAACGGCAAGCGTCGATCGCCGACGAGCCGGTCCTTGTCAACACCGTTCACATTGAACGGCGGATTCGCCATCACGAAGTCGAACGCACCGACGGTGTCGTGGAGATCCTCGTAGTAGCTGTTGCCGAGCTTGATGTCACCCGAGATGCCGTGCAGCGCAAGGTTCATCTTGGCGAGAGGGACCGTCACCTCCTTCTGCTCCTGGCCGAACACCGACAACTCCCGAGTGGCCGAGCCGCTATGACGCTCTACGAACTTGGCGCATTGCACGAACATGCCGCCCGACCCGCACGCCGGATCGAAGACCCGACCGTGGAACGGTTCGATGATCTCCACGATGAGGCGCACGATCGATTGCGGTGTGAAGAACTCGCCGCCGAGTCGACCTTCGGCCATCGCGAAGTTCGATAGGAAGTCTTCGTAGATGAGACCGAATGCGTCGCCCGACAACTTGCGCGGCAGGGGCGCGAACAGTCGCAGCAGCTCCACGAGCGTCGACTTCTCAAGACGCTGATAGCCCTTGGGCAGAACGTCCTTCAGCTCGGGGTTCGCGGATTCAACAGCGCGCATAGCACTGTCGACGGCCTTGCCGAGGTCGGCACCTTCGGGTAGTTCGACGAGGGCCGACAGCCGAGCGTCTTCGGGGACGAACAGCACGGAGCGGGCCCGATAGTCGGCGGGAGTCACCGGGCGTCGTGGCGTGGCCGATGCCTTCAACTCGGGTTCCACCTGTGTGAAGCGATGCTCGGCGTAGGCGAGGAAGATCAGCCCGAGCACCGGGCCGCGGTACTCATTGGGTGCGAGCGTGGAGTTGGCCCGCAGTTCGTCGGCCGCCTTCCACAACGTCGCCCGTACGGTTGCCAGATCGTTGCTACTCATCGGTTCCTTGTTCTGGTTTGCCAGTTCGTTGGACACTTCGCCTACGGGTGACGGCTCTCTTCGGCGGCCCCGCGATGGTTAGAGAGGCGCTCAGCAATTCGATTCCGGGCGCGTCGACGAACACACCGTCGTGGCTTACGAGGGGCACGCCGACGAACCGAGCGGTCGCGGCGATCCATCGGTCGGCCTCGTTCGACTTCTCCGCCAGTCCATGACCCGCAGCGAAACACTCGGCTCGAAGCGATGCGTACTCGTGTGTCAGGCCGTGACCGGGCCAGACGATCTTCGCCTCGTCGATCGTGGCCTCGAGGTCGCCGCGCCGTTTCGCACCCCACCCGGCGCGCAGGGCACCGTAGCGAAGCTCAGCCACGGTGACGAACGAGATCAGGATGTTTCGACCGCCAAGCAATTCCCCGTACAGGTCTGCGAGCGGTTTCGAAGACGTGCTGAGATCAGCACCGAACACGCCCGTATCGACAACTACTGGTCCCACACCGCTCCCGCCTCAATGCTGCCCGGCTATTCAGCCAGTGCCTCAGCGAATCCGTCGGCCTCAGCCTTCGTCA
Organism: Acidimicrobiia bacterium; assembly: GCA_031368215.1. Taxonomy (GTDB): domain Bacteria; phylum Actinomycetota; class Acidimicrobiia; order Acidimicrobiales; family JANYDT01; genus JANLQX01. The sequence continues at coordinate 2,497 of JANLRD010000253.1, forward strand.
AGCCCTTGATCTGACGCTTGCCATACGCGATCGGTCGAGCCGCTGCGCGCAGCGCCTCGGGCGACTCTTCGAGCGACACACCGATCGGCGGATCACCGACTGTCGACAGCAGCCAGTCTTCGAGCTTGTCCTGCTCGATACGTACCAACGCGGCGATGGGTTTGCCGTTACGCGTCACGAGAGCCGGACGGCCTGACCGTTCGACCTCGTCGACTACTGCGCTTGGATTCCTACTCAAATCACGGATGCTGACAAGACTCACATCGACACCTCCTTGTTCGATACGTACATCTGTCGCACAAGCGTATACCCCATGCCGGTCGTCGGCAACGACCACGACGCCGGGCAGTAGCCGCCCCGTTCGGGCCTTTCGTTGGGAGCTCGGGTGTTCGTCCGCTGATTGGTGACGCGACCTTCGCTGCGCTGCGGTCTCCCGAGCCTGCGTGACCCGCCGGTCTCTGCCCGCAAGGGCACCCCATGACGCCAACGCCACACCCTCCGGGTGACGCTGCGCTTGCCGGACGTCACGGGAACCCCCACCCCTGCGGGCGACCATCGGGCACCACTTCGTTCACGCCTTCACGGGTTCACCAGCGGACGCCACCCCGGCACCGCAACCCGAAAGGAACCACGAAGATGACAAACAGCCTCGTTTTGGTAGGCCGCCTGACCCGCACCGCCACTCTGAAGTACACCGGCGACAAGGCCCGAGCGAACTTCACTCTCGCCGTCGACGGAAACGGCACCGGAAACACCTCCTACGTCCCAATCACCTGCTTCGGCAAGACCGCAGAAGCCGTCCACGAGTACACCGACAAGGGACACCTCGTCTCCGTCGAAGGCCGCATCAGCTCCGGCAAGTACACCAACGACGCCGGCGAAACCGTCTACACCCTCGACGTCATCGCCGCCCGAGTCGGCTTCATCTCCAAGCCCCGCAACGCCACCACCACACCCGAAAACGTCGACCCCGACAACGACACCGACACCGAGGCGGCCTGAACTCCATGGCCACCGTAACCGCAGACGCCCGGTCCCTTCGGGGGCCGGGCCACCCGGCCACACCATCCCGGGAAGAAAGACTCGAAACCGCCCACGGCCTCCTTCTCGAAGGACTCGCCCAACTCACCACCTCCGACGCCTGGACCCGCATGCTCCACGTCGCCGCCCGCTTCCAGAACTACTCAAGTGGCAACGTGCTCCTCATCCTCGCCCAACGACCCGACGCCACCAGAGTCGCCGGACTCCGCACCTGGAACTCCCTCGGACGCCGAATCAACAAAGGCGAGCACGGGATCAAAATCATCGTCCCGATCACCAAGAAGGAAACCGACAAGACCACCGGCAACGACGAACATCGCATCGTCGCCTTCTCCGTCGGAACCGTCTTCGCCGAGGACCAGACATCCGGTGACGACCTCGACCCGGTCGCACCCCAACTCCTCACCGGTGCCGCACCCGAAGGACTCATCGAGAAAGTCTGTGCACTCATCGAAACCGAAGGATTCACGGTCAGCTTCGGTGACTGCGGTCCAGCGAACGGGCTCACGAACTGGGTAACCCGAACCGTCACGATCCGACACGATCTCGAACCACTCGCCCAGCTGAAAACCGCTATCCACGAATGGGCACATTGTGCCGCTCACGCCCCCGAAATCCTCACCGAGCCGATCTGTCGAGGCATCAAAGAAGTCGAAGCC
>JANLRD010000048.1:0-11764 GCA_031368215.1 Acidimicrobiia bacterium
CCATGCCGGGCGCGGAGCCGTCACCCGTTCCGCCACCCATGTCGAGCACGCCGTCGAGAATCAGCGAGTCACCCTTCTTGACGATCTTCAGCGTGCTGGTGTCGGTGCCTGTGCCCCCGGTTGACCCGGCGTTCAGACCCGCACCGAGCACGAGCGAAGCGTCGACGTCCTTGAACGAGATCGCCTGACCGAGCCAGCCCTTCTCCTTGTAGAGCTTCACCGAGGAGCCCTTCGGGAGCTTCGCCTGGGCCTCCTTGATACCGTCCTTGGTCTGCTGTTCGAAGCTCTTGGCCTTCGTGGTCGGGGTCTTCGACTTGGTGTTGCTGGTGCTCATGCCGTCAGCCATGCCTTCGAAGGACTTCATGACCGCTTCGTTGAAGGCAACGATCATCGTGCCGTCGAGCTTCGTGTCCGACTTGACCTTCATGTCGATATCGAGCTTGATGCAGCCGGAGAGCGCGAACGCCGAGGCAACGGTCACCGCGACTGCGGTGAGCGAGCGCCTCGACGGGCGGGAGGTGAACAACATGGTGGGACTCCTTTTCACGTGTGCGCGCGGACCGTCTGGTCGCGCCGTCTGACGCAGTGGTGAGTAACCATTCTCGGTTTTCTGACAGAAATTCTAAAGGAAGTGACCAACGTCACTCTCGTGAAGGGAAAGCGGCACGGCTCTGCCCTCTGGCGCTGCGCCGCTCCGCTGCGCTCCACTGCTCGCAACACCGAACGCCCGCGCCACCCACGTCTCCTCACCTCAGCCAGACTGGAACCGATGACAACACCGGTGCTGCGCACGATGACGTGGGCGACGATGCCAACCGAGGACCGGGCCCAGCTCCTGCAGCGGGGCATCCACGACATCTTCGAACCGTCGCTGCGGCGGTCGATCGAGAGGATCATCGACGACGTCCGCGTGAACGGCGACGAGGCCGTGTGCCGTGCGCTTCGCGACTTCGACGGTGTGGACGTGACACCGGAGAACCTGCGCGTGTCGGACGACGAGTTCGCGAAGGCAGCAGAGCTGGTCGACCGGGCCCTCGGTGACGCCATCGATCACATGATCGCCAACGTCCGCCGCTTCAACAACGAGGTCATGGCGCGCCACGCCCAGGACTGGTGGTGTGAGAGCGAGCCCGGGCTCTTCATCGGCGAGAAGGTCACGCCAATCGCGTCAGCTGCGCTGTTCTGCCCCGCCGGCAAGGCGTCGTACCCGAGCGTTCTGGCGCAGCTCGGCGGTCCCGCCGTCGTCGCCGGCGTCGAGCGAACCGTCGTCATCACTCCCCCTCTGCCACGATCGCCGTCGGCCACAGTGGACCCCGCCACCCTCGTCGTTGCCCAGCGGCTCGGGCTGCGCGACGTCTTCCGCGTGAATGGCCCGGCTGGCGTCGCCGCGGTCGCGTTCGGGACGGAGACCATCCCGAGGGTCGTCAAGGTGGTGGGCCCCGGTTCACCAGCAGTCGTCTGCGCGCAGATCGAGGTCCAGCGACACGGTTGCTCGACGATGATGCTCCTCGGGCCGACCGAGTCCCTGATCATCGCCGACGGGTCCGCCGACCCGGCGCGCCTTGCCGCCGATCTGCTCATCGAGGCCGAGCACGGAACGGACTCGACGGTCGTGCTCGTCGCGGTATCGGGCGCCATCGTGGCTGCCGTCGAAGCGGAACTCGCGCGTCAGATCGCTGCCCTCCCGACCGTTCGGGCCGAGGCGGCGCGTGCGTCGCTGTCGATCAACGGTGGATGTGTTCTCGTCGACTCACTCGACGAGGCATGCACGGTGGCCAACGAATTCGCGCCCGAACACCTCCAGGTCGCCGTCGCCGATCCTTCGCGGGCGCTTGCGCTTCTCCGTAACGCCGGAGAGATCCTGCTCGGACAGGACACACCGTTCTCGGCCGCGAACTTCGTGATCGGATGCCCGGCCTCGCTGCCGACAAGCGGCTTCGCAGCGGTTTCCTCCGGCATCACCGCAGAAGCGTTTCTCAAGCGCACGGCCCTCGCGCAGGCGTCCACGGACGCGCTCCGCCGTATGGCACCATCGATCCTCGCCCTCGCCGACCACGAGGGCTTTCCGGCACATGGCAACGCCCTGCGCCTGCGATTTCCGTGAACCAACTCCTGCGCGCGCTTTTGGATGCCGCGGAGAACGACTTTCCTCCCGTCGACGGTCGAATCACGGTTCTCCCACCGTTCTCGGCTCCGCCGGAGTCAGCCGCTTCGGGCTACGAGATCAACGCGGTCGTGGCGTTCACCGGACACGCGTTCATCGCGACGTCCGTCGAAGAGACATCGCTGATCGAGGCAGGCGCCGACGGTTACGGGGGTGCGTCGTCACCTGATGTGCTTCGGCTCATCGCCGGCACGCAGTCGACCCGCGAAAGCGGGGCGCAAATCGGCGTGCTCGACGCAACGCTTGTCGGCCGAGGACTCGGCGGAGGATCAGCATCGCTCGAAGAGCGCAGCGACTTCGACGACCATCGACGAGTTCGCCATGCCCGGGCGATCCGTCACGACGTACGCGTCCTCGGCGATGAGCGGGGCCTCGTGACGATCGCATCGGGACTCGCGGGGCGACCGGAGATCAGTGTTGAGGCGACCCCCGAAGGGCAAGGGCGCGGGTGGGGACGTTCACTGGTGATCGAGGCATTGCGCCTATTCCCTGAAGGCGCAACCGTGTTCGCTGCGGTGGCGCCGGGGAACGCACGATCCTTCCGGATGTTCGCATCCCTCGGCTTCGTCGTCATCGGCGGTGAGGTCGTGATCCTGCGGCCGTCATCGACCGGGGCGGGCGCGGCGTGAGCGCGGTCGGGCGACTCGACAGGCTGTTGGCCAACCTCGGCTACGGATCGCGCCGCGAGGTCACTCCGATCATCAAGGGCGGCCGCGTCACCGTTGCGGGCACGACCGTCCGCGACCCGAATACGAAGGTTCAAGCGCACGATGTGCGGCTCGACGGTGAAGCGCTCGATCACCCGAACGGCATCCTGGTCATGCTCAACAAGCCGGTCGGCGTCGTCTGTTCGCACGAGCCGTCAGAAGGCCAGCGCGCCTACGATCTCCTTCCTGCGCACTGGGAGTATCGAAACCCTCGCATCGAGTCCGTCGGACGCCTGGACAAGGACACATCCGGTCTGCTCGTGCTCACCGACGATCATCAGCTCCTGCATCGGCTCACCTCGCCGAAGCACCATGTGGTGAAGCGCTACGAGGCGACGCTGACGCTTCCCTACGAGAGGACCCTGGGCGAGCGACTGGCAAGCGGGACACTTGTTCTCGACGGCGAATCGACGCCCTGCCTTCCGGCCTCTGTCGAGCTCATCGACGAGGATCCACCGACGATCGCCATCAGCCTCACCGAGGGCCGCTACCACCAGGTCCGCCGGATGGTCGCCGCATGCGCCAACCACGTCGACACGCTCCGCCGCACCCACTTCGGCGCCTGGTCCCTCGACAACCTCCCGGAAGGCGACTGGACCGACATCACCCTGCCCTAGCCACGTTGGGAGAGAGGTTGCCCCCTCTGCTTGTCCGGCACTGCGCTGCTCGCTCCGCTCGACTGCTCGCAACGCAGTTGGTGCGCCGCTTGGGAGAGAGGTTGCCCCCATTTATGGGGGCAGAACACCTCCCAACGCCGCTCGGAGGTGTTCTGCCGCATCATGCGCGCGCACTCCGCACCGCACCGCACCGCGTCGCCGAGGACAGCGTGCGGCCGGACTACGCGCTGGCCTTGGCTCCCGGCTTCGGCTCCTTCGGAAGACCGAGTACCCGCTCGCCCACGATGTTGCGCTGGATCTCGGCGGTGCCGCCCCAGATCGTCTCCGAACGGCTGAAGAAGAACGCGCTCTGCATGCCCGAGGGTTCATACCCGTCACGGGTTTCGATGCGAACCACGCCTGGCCACGACGGCGATCCGGCACGTCCGGTCATCACCTGGGCGTCCATGCCCCACACATCCATCGCGAGTTCCATCACGTCGCGGTGGTACTCCGACCAGAACATCTTGTTGGTCGCCCCGAGCGCGACAACGTCGCCGCGTTTGTGCAGCGCGTACGTCAGCGATCGCAACCCGTTGAAGCGCATGATCTGCACCTTCGAGTAGGCCCTCGCCAGGCGCTGACGGATACGCGGGTCGTCAATCGCGCCATTGCTCTTGGCCTTGTCGACGATGTGCTCGAGTTCGGTCTCGAAACGACGATGACTCGTGGTGGCCGACGCGCCGCGCTCGAAACCGAGCGTGGTCATCGCGACCTTCCATCCGTTGTTCACTCCGCCGACCACGTTCTCCTTCGGGCAGCGGGCGTTGGTGAACCAGGTCTCGTTGAACTCGGCGGTCCCGTCCGGCTGCACGATCGGCCGCACCTCAACACCGTCCTGGCGCATGGGGACGAGCAGATAGCTGATCCCGGCGTGCTGGGGCGCCTTCGGGTCCGTTCGCGCCAACAGGAAGACGTAGTCCGCGTGCTGTGCCCGCGTCGTCCACACCTTCTGGCCGTTGATGACCCACTCGTCGCCGTCGAGCACGGCGGTCGTCTTGAGCGACGCGAGATCGGAGCCGGAGTCGGGCTCGCTGAAGCCTTGACACCACGAGATCTCACCTTTGAGGATCTGCGGCAGGAAGTGCTTCTTCTGCTCCTCCGTCCCCCACTGCAAGATCGTGGGACCGACGAGCGTGTCGCCGAAGAAGTCAGCACGCAGCGGCGCCCCGGCCTTGTGGAACTCTTCGTTGAGCACCACGTTCTCCATCACCGACAAACCCTTGCCGCCGTAGTCCTTCGGCCACGACGCGCAGATCCAGCCACCGCCGAAGAGTTTGCGGGTCCAATTGGCCTGGAACTCCTTCTTCTGGTCGGCCGACATCTCGAAGCCCGGCTCGAACCATCCTGCCGGCAGGTTCTCGACCAACCACTTCTTCACGGTGGAACGGAACGCGTCGGTATCGGTCGGGTAACTCAACTCCATGAAGTCATCGTAGAACGGGCCGACACAGTTGCTTCAGCCGGAGACTCAACGCGAACGTGCGCGAATGCGCGCGAATAGCCGCGAGCCCGGCGGAACAACCTCCGGACCGCGTACCGCCCAGCTACGGCTTGGGTGTCGTGAGTGCCGAGAGGATGTCGGGAATCGTGGTGGCGTCGACCACTGCCGACGCCGGCGGGACCTCGATGGTGTGCGGTCCTTGGTCGGTAAGCGTGATGACCACCGATTGGTCGTACCGGGCGAAGCGGGCCTCGACCTGACGGAGCAAGCCGGACGACGGATCGATCCAATAGCGCGTCTTGCCGAACCGGTACCCGTCGACGGCCACCCCATCGACGGTCTTCGACCCGAGGAACGCCGTGTCGCCCTGGCGAAGCAGGATCGGGTTCTCCGCGCGATCCACCGCGAGCGATCCGACAAACGCTACGAGTGCGTCGAGGGACACCGTCTGGGGATCGAGGGCACGCTGCACGAACGTCACCCCCGGACGTCCCTTGGCCTCCATCGCCTTCTCGAGTCCGGCGACTTCCGTGAACAGCGAGCCGCGGTCCCAGATCACCCGGCTCTCCGGGACCGTGACGCCGTCCGAGCCGATGATCGACATGACGAACGAACCCTCGTCCCCTGCCCAATCGACGGATCCACGCAGCGTGAACTTCTCGGCCGATCCGGACTGCACCACCATCTCGGCGGCAGCTCCCTTGGCCTGCTCGTTCTTCACCAGCATCCGCGACAGCGTGAACGCCTGGGATGCCGTGAGGCGGGCCTTGTCGCCAGCACGCGGGTCGAGCGTTGTCGGCCCTGCCGGCGGGACCGTCGGGCCGATCATTGCGGTCGTCGGCGGTGCCGTCGACGGGCTCTGGGACTCGCGCCCACCACAACCCATCAAGACGACCGCGAGCCCGAACGCGGCTATCGCGCTACTCCGATAGGCCCCGGAACGGGTCATGACGGTACGGTGATCGTCGACAGGTCGACGATCGGCACCGCGGCTGATGCGGGCACGCGGCGGGTTGACAACGCATCGGGCATCGACGGTTGCGCAGGCGGAAGCGACACGTTCCGGTAGTCGACATTCGGTGCGCCGGGCTGAAGCGCCAACGGACCCGATGCGATGGCGGTGGTAGTTGCGCCCGGGCCCGAAACCGGACACCCAACCACCGTCTCGATCGAGGGCGGCAGCGAAGACTCGAAGCGATTCCCGAAGAAGCAGTTGGAGCGTGCGGGAACAGTCGGCGCGCCGTCTGATGCGTACAGCGCAAGGTCTACGCCGTTGTCGCTCAACACGTTCTCGCGCACCTCGTTCGCGGAGGGTTGATAACCGGCAAGGTCCGTCACGACGATGCCGGCATTCACATTGCCGCGCACGAGATTGCGCAACACCCGATTTCGTTCACCCCCACCGACGGCGATGCCCAGGCCCGATCCTCCCTGCCCGGCCGACGGAGCGCCGGGGTCCTGGTTTTGCTCCACGAGGTTCCCTGCGATCACGGTGTCGCCCTGTGGAGCGAGCCGCTCCATGTTCTGCGAGTTGGGCGTCACCCCGACGCGATTGCGCCTCCAGATCGAACTGAGGACGAAGAGGTTCCCGCTCGCATTCGTGCCCTCGTAGCCGACGGCGTTGAGCTCGGCAATGTTGTCACGGAGCACGGCATCGCACGGCTTGCACTGCCCCACGTAGAACCCGGAATCGGAGTGGCCGCTCGCGTAGCTGTGCTCGATGACGCCGCCGCGGGCGAAGAACGCGTAGATGCCGTAGAGCCCGTTGTTCGAGGCCGTCACGTACGAGGCCCGGTAACCCTGCAGGACTTCGTGCTGTGCGGGGTCGTCGACGTTGTCGTCGTACGCTTTCGTGAACAACAGCCCGTTCACCGCGAAGCGCCGAACGGTGAGGTTCTCCACGGCGACGTTGTTCGCCGCAACGAGGATGCCGTTCTCGAGCGCGTCTCCTCCGTCCAGGATTACCTTGTTCCGATCCTCGCCACGAATAACGATCGACGGCGTCCGGACCGTGACGGCCTCGGCGTAGTTACCGGGCGCGATCAGGACGAGATCTCCGGGCAGGGCAGCGTCCACGGCGGACTGGACGGTCGCGAAGTCAGCGGGGACGCGCAGCGTCCGGGTGGTCGGCTCGGCAGCAGCGGGAAGTGCCGCGGTGGTCGACGCCTGTCCCGCTGTCTGAGCCGGCACCGAGGACGGGATCGTGTCGGCAGGGCGCGAGGCGTCGGGCGTCGTCGGAACCGGGGAGGATTCGGTGGACGACGCGGTCGTGTCCGGGGCTGCGTCGCTGCATGCCGAAGCGGCGGCGAGGATTGCCAGGGCGGTGATGAGCACGCCGAAACGGCGGGAGGGGACGGATCGCACCCCGCAAGTCTTGGCGCTGTTACGCCGTCAACGGAGCATTTGGTGGACGGGTCGATGCCGCAGAACACCTCCGAGCAGCGTTGGGAGGTGTTTTGCCCCCATATATGGGGGCAACCTCTCTCCCAAGGACAGCTCAGCGTTGGTGTTTGGGGCACCACCAGGTGGTGCGGCCACCGATAGTGGCGACTCGCATGGTCGCACCGTCGCGAGGGCAGACGCCTCCCGGGCGGCGGGCCTCCATGACGTCGCCGAGGTGCGATCCGCCACGCTCGGTGAGTTCAGCGATGGTCTCGTGGACCGCGGCGTGGATCCGACGGAGCCTTAGTGCTCCGATGCCCGCCGCCGAAACGCCGGGCGCCACTCCGGCTCGCCACAGGATCTCGTCGGCGAGGAGGTTGCCGATCCCGCACACGCGATGCTGATCGAGGAGCCTGGCCTTCACCGCCGCCGACGAGCCCGCAAGGACCCGGCGAAGCTCCGACAGGGTCAGTTCGGTGGCGTCGACGCCGAGAGCGCTCACGTCCGGATCCAACTCCACCGTGCCAAGGCGTCGGGGATCACGGACCGCCAGCGTGCCACCCCCTTCGAAGCGGACCCGGAACCGCTCCCAGGCCGGATCGTCCCGGCCGCCCGAGTAGAGGAGCTCGTCAATGCCGGCGTGGCCGTCGACCAGCAGACGACCGGTCATCCCGAAGCGCAGTCCGAGAACCACGTCCGGTGAGGAACCGCGGCCGAGATCGACGAGCAGCAGCTTGCCGTGCCGCCGAGCGGCGAGGATGGTGGTGCCGACGATCGTCGCAACGACGTCCGCCGCACCCCGGCCGACTGGGTCGTGGCGTAGTCCGAACGGATCAACAACCTCAACCGACGAGATCCGGCGGCCGAGAACACGTGTAGCCGTGCGCCGGTAGATCTCGACCTCGATCAGCTCCGGCACAACATCTCAGCTTAGGAAGGGACGGTGGGCTCCTCGACCCCCCTCCCGACCACCCTGCGTGGTCGGAATGAGTCGTTCGACCCGTTCAGCAACCCGAACGCGCTGCCGATGAACGAGGAATGGAACGACCAGGTGCCCACGCGGAGTCCTCACTCTCCAATGCGGCCGAGGCAGCGCGCAACGCCGCTGGTGGCTTCGCCGCGCCCGTGAGCCGACCCCGCCGCACCGTTCACCTGACGCGCGCCGGCGCCCGCAACGAAGAACACGGCATCGCCGCTGTCGAGTTCGCGATCGGGGCCATGCTCCTTCTCCTGATCGGCTTCGGCGCCTGGGAGTACGGCCTGTTCCTCAACAAGGGTCAGACGCTCGCCAACAGCGTGCGCACCGCCGCCCGCGTGACCGCGACCGCGTGCATCCCGCCGTCGGATCTCGACAATCGCGTCGCCTCCGACCCTGACTGCATCGGCGGCAACAAGGCGTCCGACGACTTCCAAACCCTACGGGCCCTCCAGGCCAGCCTCGGTCGCGACTGGACCCAGGTCGACAAGATCCTCATCTACAAGGTGCCCGGCGAGTACAACGCCCGCGGGCAGGGCAAGCCGCCAGGTTTCTGCACGGGCACCGACGGCGAAGTCAAGTCGTACGACGACTGGTGCACACGCTTCGACGAGACCACCCAATTTCTCTACCAGGGCGTCAACATCCCCCTCCTCAAGAACCTCGACAAGTTCTTCTACACCGCCGACGAAGCGACCGCGAAGAACAACGCCGACATCGCCGCCGCCATCGCCGCCGGCAACCCACCCCCGACGACGTTGGTCCAGGCCGATGATTCGAAGGTCGACCTGATCAACGCCACATTCGACTGCTCGTCGCCCACCTCACCCTCCGCTCCGTTCTGTCCCACCAAGGTCGTCGACGGTCAGCCGGTCCGCAAACGCGGATTGGCCGCTTCCTCCAACCTCGGCGTCTATGTGAAGCTCAAGCACACCCTCATCACGGGTCTGTTCGGTCGCGAACAACGAATCGCCCAGTGGTCACTCTTCCGGCTGGAACCGAGCCCGTACGACAACACGCCCTATGCCTGCACCGGCACGGCGTGCGACGCTCCGCCGGCGACGCCCGGCGCCTCGGCCGACCTGAGCGTGACTAAGACCGACGGGCTCGACGAGGCCGGTCCCAACGACCCCGTGACGTACACCATCACCGTTCGCAACAACGGTCCGGACAACGTCAACGGCGTACAGATCAAAGACCCCAGCTGGCCAACGCAGCTCGTCAACCTCGGCTGGACCTGCGTACCGACCACGATCTGCGAAAGTGACACCGGCACGCTGCTCGACGAGACCGTGAACCTCGCCGTCGGGCAGACCGTCACCTTCACTTGGAACGCCCGGGTCAAGACCGACGTGAGTGGGATGAGCGGCACGATCGCGAACACCGCGACAGTGACCGCGTCGAACGTGACCGATCCGACTCCGTCCAACAACTCGGCAACGGACGTGACCTCCCTCGTCAGGCCTGACCTTGCCATCACCAAGGTCGACGACGGGCTGAGCACGGCATCGCCCTTCGAGCCGATCACCTACGAGATCGAAGTCACCAACGTCGGCCAGATCAACGTGACCGGGGCGAGCGTGAATTGGACGCTTCCGCCCCAGCTCGACCTCACGTCGTGGCAGTGCATCAGCGCCACGCTCGGGGCGACGTGCGCGACCACCAACCAGACCGGACCGTTCACCGATGTCGTCAGCCTCCCGAAGGCCGGGGTGATCCGCTACGTGCTACGTGGCACCGTTCGTGTCGACGCGTACGGATCCATGAATCCGAGTGCAACGGTCACACTTCCGGTCGGCCTCATCGATGACACCCCGGGAAACAACACCCGATCCGACGCCGCCCCCACCGTGATCATCCGGCCGGACCTGAAGATCAGCAAGGACGACGGCAAGAGCTTCATCGGCCCGCTCGAGGACACGGAATACACCATCGTCGCCCAGAACACGGGCGCCTACCGGGTCGACGGCGTCCGCATCACCGACACGCCACCGGCCATGCTCACCAACGTCACGTGGACCTGCACGGCCCCGCCGAGCAACACGTGCCCGGCAGCGTCGGGCTCCGGTCCGATCGACGTCACAACGAACCTCGCCGGTGGCTCATCGCTGACGTTCAAGCTCAAGGCCACCGCCATCGCAAGCGCGAGTGGGACCATCACCAACCGGGCCGAGATCATCGCTCCGGCCGGCCTGCTCGAACTTTCCACCGCGAACAACATCGCCGACGATGTCGAACCCAACGTCGTGCGCTTCCCGATCCTCGTCTCCACCAAGACCGACGGTCGATCGTTCATCGCCCCGGGCATGTCGGACGATTACACGATCACCGTGCGCAACGACGGCACCGTTGCCGGCAAGAACGTCTCGATCGTCGACACCCCGCCCGCCAGTCTCACCGGCGTCACCTGGAGCTGCACCGGCGCCACGGGTGGGGCAGCGTGCGGCGCGGTGACCTCCGGTTCCGGCAGCCTGAACCTTATTCGGGACATCCCGGCCGGCGGCCAGCTCACCTTCACGCTTTCGGGGACCCTTTCGAGCAGTGCCACCGGTACGCTCACCAACACCGTCACCGCGACGAACGATCCGGCCATCAGCACATCGAACGCACCCTCGAGCACGGCAACGGACTCCACCACCATCCGGTACCAGGACCTGACCGCGACGAAGAGTGTCAGTCCCGTCGGGTCGGTCAGCCCCGGACAGACGATCACCTACACCGTGAAGTACAAGAACAACGGACCGGGAACGGCCACAGGTGCGACCCTGACGGACCCGATCCCGACCGGCATCTCAGCGTTCACCGCCGTGTCATGCTCCGCCCTCGGCGGCGCGACGTGTCCGGCCACTAGCCCGGGCGCGATCTCGACCGTGCAGATCCTGCCGGAAGGTGGCGAGCTCACCTTCACCGTCACCGCGAAGATCGCAAACAGCGCCACCGGCACGATCACCAACACCGCCGTCGCAACTGCAAACGCAGCCACGCCCGACACGGTGGGCGGGAACAACACCGGCTCGATCTCCAACGTCGTCGTGTCGCCCGACCTCTTCGCCACCCTCACGGCGAACCCTGCCAGCGGTTCGAGTGTCGGTCCGAAGTCCGTCGTGACCTACACGCTCACCGTCGGCAACACCGTTGCCGCAGCGGGAACCGCTCCCGCCGGTGTCGGTGTGACGCTCCCCATGCCGTCGCAGATGCAGACGTTCACCTGGACGTGCGCGGGCGTTGGGGGAGCGACATGCCCGAACGCCAGCGGTTCCGGCGGGATCAACGAGACGACAACGTCGACCCTTGCCCCCGGCCAGAGCCTCGTCTATACGGTGACCGGCACCTTGAAGGACGTGCCCGCCGTCGGCACGATGACGACCGTCGGGACCGTCGTGCCGCCGACCGGGATGGCCGAGTCCGGCTCGACGCCGAACTCGGCGTCGGTCG
>JANLRD010000069.1:0-2807 GCA_031368215.1 Acidimicrobiia bacterium
GTCTCGGAGGACGGATTGGTAGACGTAGCCGGCGGTCTTGGCGTGGGCGTAGAGGTGGCGGGCGTCGAGGGTGGACCATCGTCCGTCGGTTCCTTGGACCATGTTGGGCACGAGGACGTGGTCGTGGAGGTGGGGGTCGTCGTTGCGGTTGCGGTAGTGACGAAACGAGGCGGCGACGAGCCCGGAGCCTTGGATCGTCTCGACGCCGTTGTGCCCTCGCCGGGTATGCACGGCGGTCTCTTCCAGATACCGGACCGATGACGCGACTGCCGCACCGTGCGCGGCTTCGACGGCCGCAGCGATGTCGGGATCCCCGAAGGCGTGGAGCAGCGAGACGGACTTGTCGGCTTTGAACGTGAGGTCGAAGGCCATGACGGTGCGGTTCGCCGAGTTGAGCAACGGTGCGTGGGTGGTTGGGTCGAGTCCGGCGAACACGGTGCGCAGGGTGTCGGGAGCGATCTCGCCGCTCAAGCCGAGCAGTCGTTGTGACGATGCGATCCATTGACCGAGCGAAGCCATGCCCACGTAGTAGTCCTCGATGCCGGCGCTGATGGCGAGGTAGTAGTCCTCGGCTCCGACGGCGAGTTTGCCGATGCCGAGCGTCACCGGCTCCGGTGTTGTGCGACAGCAGACGTCGTGCGGGTGTCGTCCGGTTGGCGGCCAGCCAGATACGGAGTTGTGCGACGGGTGGCAGCAACCTTTCCGCCGGGCAGCAATAGGTTTCTGCCGACGGCGCAGCATCGCTGATGCAAGTCTGTGTCTTTGAATCGGACTGGTGGTCGCGAAGTCAGGGCAAGAATGGTTGCTGCCGGTGAAATGCTCGGCGTTGTAGAGGCGTGTTTCGCGAGACTCGTTGCGTGGCACTGATTCGATTGGCGACGACGACTGATGCTCGGGGGTTGGCTGAGGTCCGGGTGCGTGGTTGGCAGGTCGGCTACGAGGGCATCGTTGATGCTGGGTTTCTGGCGGCGATGTCGGTTGATCAGAACGAGGAACGATGGCGCGGCTTCATCGGTGATGGCGTCGAACAGATTCGGGTCGCGATCGTTGACGGGCGTGTCGTGGGGTTCGCGTCGAGCGGGCAATATCGGATGACTGCCGTCGACGGTGATCTCGACGAGCCACAGACGATTGGTGAGTTGTACGGGTTCTACGTGCATCCGGACTCCTGGGGGAAGGGCGTGGCGAACGAGTTGCACGACCACGCGATCGATGCGTTGCGCGCCGATGGATGGGTGAGGCTCAAGCTCTGGGTGCTCGCCGACAACGCTCGGGCGAGGCGCTTCTATGAACGCCACGGATGGACGGCGGACGGTGCGTCCCAGGCATTGACGATCCCCGGCGCCCCGATCGAGGTTCGCTACGAGCAGATCGTCGCGTCGTGAAGGGTCAGCCGAGCATCGATAGCTGCTCGGGGCCAGCAACCCGACGTGGTCGCCGCATCAGTTCCGCGGCCGCAGGCTCGCCGGTCACGATTTCGATGGGCAGCGTGGTGAGGTCGATGAGGTAGCGGACCGACACGAACCGGCCGCTGTCGTCGTGGCGTTCCGGCTCGACGGTGAATGCGTCGGCTTTGCGAAGCCGTTGCAGCGACCGGGCAACGGTGTCCTTCGACAACCCGCTGCGCTCCGCCAACGCCCGCACGGTGGCCCGGCTCACCGCCTGGCCCGGAAGTCCGATCGTGGCGCCGAGAAGCAATTCCTCCAGCACGACCCAGGCGTTCACCCCGACTCGCCGCCGGAACTCACGGGCCCGGGCATCGAGCACGAGGCGCACCGAACCGTGGGCAGGTGTGCTCGCCACGTCAGCTGGCTTTCGGTTCGAGGAGCCGCACGATGGCGGTCTTCGGCACCCGTTTGGTCTTGGTGCCGAACTCGACGTTCGGGAGTCCTTCGGCACCGTTGGTCGCTCGCCAGAGGCGGGCAAGCTCATAGGCCTGGCCTCGGCCGATCCGCAGAATCCGGGCTGCCTCCTCGATCGTGAGGAAGTCTGGGAGATCATCAATCGACACGTTCCGCCCCCTTACGTCTTGTAAAGTACTTTGCGCATATGTAGAGTACATAACGATCACACACCGTGCTAGTCGAACACGGGGAGTGACCTGTCCGATTGTTGAGACAGCCCTTGCCAAAGGGCCGGAGCGGTAGCGAAGGTGTACGAATGCGACTTCGACGAGGCGAACGGGACCAGCGGGCGTTCACGCCCAACCAGGTCGTCGCTCAGCGGATCGCGTTCGCCCGTCAGCTTCGGGGCTGGACGCAGGAGGAAGCCGCTGATCGGCTGGAGCCCTATCTCGGAGCGAAGTGGTCGGCGGCGACGTTTTCGATCGTGGAGCGCAGCGTCGACGGCAAGCGGATTCGCCAGTTCACGGCCGACGAACTCGTCGCTCTGTCACGGGCGTTCGAGGTTCCGATCGGGTGGTGGTTCACCCCATCGTGGGGCGACGAAACGGCACTCGTCGTCACGCCTGACGCTCCCGACGGCCTGCCATCGCAACTCATGGTCGACGTGGTCATGGGCGACGTTAACGGCTTCGAAGCGTGGGCCAACGAACTGCTGCTGTGGGCGTCGAACCAGCGAGTGATCGTCGAGACCGTGACTGGCAAGATCGTTCGACAAGACAGCATCTCCCCCCGAACCGAGCCATGGCTCGACGACTTCGCCCGCCTGCGCGCCGAAATGGCCGTGGCCGGACAGTTCGGTGACCTCAAGGCAGCGAAGGAAGGGCTCACTCGGGTACTCGGCCTGCTCAACGAACTCTCGACGCCCGCTCCCCCGCCGGACGATCCGCCGCCAGCGAAGGCGAA
>JANLRD010000151.1:0-4953 GCA_031368215.1 Acidimicrobiia bacterium
AAGCGGGGAGGACTACTTGAGCTCGGAGGTGGCGCCGGCCTCGTCGAGAGCTGCCTTGGCCTTGGTCGCGTCGTCCTTCGAGACCTTCGAGAGGACAGCGCTCGGTGCGCTGTCGACGAGGTCCTTGGCCTCCTTGAGGCCGAGCTTGGTGAGCTCGCGGACGACCTTGATGACGGCGATCTTGTTGGCGCCGGCGCCGGTCAGCATGACGTCGAACTCGTCTTGCTCCTCGACGGCCGGGGCGGCATCGGCTGCCGGGGCGAGGGCCATCATCATCGCGGGGGCGGAAGCGGTGACGTCGAAGCGCTCTTCGAACGCCTTCTTGAGATCGACGAGCTCGAGGACGGTCATTGCCGAGATGCTGTCGAGGATTTCATTGACTGAAGCCATGATGTTCGTGTTCTTTCTGGTGGGGTGTCCGCAGAGGCGGGCACCGAGTGCGTTGGGGGTGGCGACAGTTCCCGGTCACCGCAGGTGGGCGGAAGCAGGCCGTTTCCGGCTGCTCACGCCAAAGATCCTCATTGCCGTTCTCAGGCAGCTTCTTTCTTGTCGGCAAGAGCCGAAAGGGCGTAGACGAAGTCGCGGGGCGGTGCGGCCAGCAGGCTGGCGAACTGCGACAGCGGTGCGGCGAACAAACCGGCGATCTCGGCGAGCACCTGCTGACGCGGGGGCATGTCGGCGAGCGAAGAGACCTGGGCGGACGTGAGCACTTTCGTGCCGAGGACACCGCCCTTGACGATCAGGTTCTGGTTGGTCTTGGCGAAGTCACGAAGGATCTTCGCCACCTCGACGGCATCGCCCTTGACGAACGCAATCGCGGTCGGTCCGACAAGCATCGAGTCGGCATCGAGTCCGTTGCGGTGCGCAGCGATCCGGACCAACGTGTTCTTAAACACGCGGAACTGACCACCGGCGGGACGCAGGGTGGCCCGAAGCTCTCCCAACTGCTTGACGGCCAGTCCGCGGTACTCGGTGAGCAACACGGCATCGGCGCCGGCGAACATATTGGAGATCTCTTCGACCAGGGCGACTTTGTCGGCATTTGGATTTTCCATGGAAACCTCCTTTCGGAGGAACTACAAAAGGCGTTCGAGCATCGATGTCGACGCACGAACGCCCCAGGCCGAGCTGTTGCTCGGAAAGCGGCCTTCGCCTCGTCAGGCGAGTCCGAACAGGACTCATTACGTTCGAACCGGGTCGCCTGGAGGGCTAGCGGTTCGAGACACCGGATGTCTGCAGCGCAGGTGGATGAAGTTGTGGTGATGCGGTACTACGAGAAACGAGGGTCAGACTCTAGTGCCACCGAAAGGGCACCGAGAACCCCGCGGGTCAGGCGACTTCTTCTTTGAGCTTGCCCGGGTCGATGCTGATGCCGGGGCCCATTGTCGAGCTGACGACGATCGAGCGGAGGTACTTCCCCTTCGCCGAAGCCGGTTTGGCCTTCTGGAGTTCGTCGAGGATCGCCTTGAAGTTCGTGGCGAGCGACTCGGCGTCGAAACTGGCCTTGCCCATCGGTACGTGAATGTTGCCGAACTTGTCGGTCCGGTACTCGACGCGGCCGCCCTTGAACTCGGTGACGGCCTTGGCGACGTCGGTCGTGACCGTGCCGGTCTTCGGGTTCGGCATCAGGCCGCGCGGGCCGAGCTGGCGGCCGAGGCGGCCGACCATGCCCATGAGATCCGGGGTGGCGATGGCGAGGTCGAAGTCGAGGAATCCGCCGGTGATCTTTTCCACGAGGTCGTCGGCGCCGACGATATCGGCACCGGCGTCGCGAGCGGCCTGGGCGGCGTCACCCGAGGCGAAGACCGCAATCCGGATCGTCTTGCCCGTGCCGGCCGGGAGGGCAACCGTGCCGCGGACGATCTGATCGGCCTTGCGGGGGTCGACACCAAGACGGACAGCGACGTCGATCGTTTCGTCGAACTTGGCACTCGACAGGCTCTTGGCCAAATCGATGGCTTCAGCCGGGGTGTGCTGACGGGTCCGATCGAACCGCTTTACTGCATTTGCGAAACGCTTGCCAGCAGGCATGCTCCCTCATCCTTTCGTTGCGCACGCCGGGCGAGGTCGTCCCGGGTGCTGGTGGGTTGGTGATGCGACCGTCGAAACGCCGAAAAAGCTGGCCGACAAGCCGGTGAGACGTGAAGACGAGTTTTTAGACGACCTTGATGCCCATGGACCGAGCGGTCCCTCGGATCATCTCTTCGGCGCCGGCCTGATCAATCGAGTTGAGGTCAGGCAGCTTGATGTTGGCGATCTCGGTGACCTGTGCCGCGGTGATCTGACCGACGGTTTCGGTGCCAACCTTCGAGGCGCCCTTGGCCACACCGGCCGCCTTGCGGATCAGGACCGGTGCGGGCGGGGTCTTCAGCTTGAACGTGAAGGTCCGATCGTTGAAGACCGTGATCTCAACAGGAACAATCGTACCGACCTGGCTTTCGGTCGCGGCGTTGTAGGCCTTCACGAACTCCATGATGTTGAGACCGTGCGGACCGAGCGCAGTGCCGACCGGCGGCGCCGGGGTGGCCTTGCCGGCGGGAATCTGGATTTTGACGATGGCGGTGACTTGCTTTTTTGCCACGACGGGCTTCCTCAAGAGGTGGCCGAACGCATAGTGCGACCGGCGAGACGAACGGAACAGGTTACAGCACTGCCGTCGTCCCCGATTCCGGGGCAACAACAGCCGCGTCACGAGGTCGTCGGACGCATCGTTCTCGGGTGCTCGACCAGGCGAGCCCCGGGTAGGTCGACGCTAGAGCTTGGCCACCTGGGCGAAGTCGAGCTCGACGGGAGTTTCCCGACCGAAAATGTTGACCAGCACCTTGAGCTTGAGGTGGACATCGTTGATCTCGGCGATCGTTCCCGTGAAGTCGGCGAACGGACCTTCCTTGACCCGAACACTCTCCCCGACCTCGTGCTCCATGCGGGGCTTGGACTTGCGGATCGGCTCCTCGCCTTCCACCTTGGTCACCAGGATGTTCTCGACCTCACGTCGCGACAACGGCGTCGGCTTGGCGCCGGAGCCCACGAATCCGGTCACGCCAGGCGTGTTGCGAACGACGTACCAACTGTCGTCGTCGAGTTCGAGGCGAACCATCAGATACCCCGGAAAGACCTTTTTCTGGACGACGACTTTCTTTCCATTCTTGATCTCGACGACTTCTTCCATCGGGATCACGACCTCGTAGATCCGCTCTTCCATGTTCATGGAGGCGATGCGGCTCTCGAGGTTGGTCTTGACCTTGTTCTCGTATCCCGCGTAGCTGTGGATGACGAACCATCGTCCCGGTCGGTCGTAGGCACTCTCGGGTCGAACGGGGGCGGCTGGCGCTACGGACTCGACCACGGCCTCAACCGGGGCGACGGCGTCAACGACGTCGGCGGTGCCGGCCACGTGGGCGTCGTCGTCAATCGCGTTGTCGTCGGAAAAGTCGTCACTCATGGTTTCGGGGGTCTTTCGGGCAAGCGGCAGCGGTGGCTGGGGCGGAACGACAGCTGGATCAGCGGTCGAAGAGAAACAGGACGAACTTGGCGAAGACGTAGTCGAAGCCGAACGTGATCGCCGTCATGATCGCAAGCATCGCGAGCACGACGATGGTGTAGTTGCGGATCTCGTCACGGGTCGGCCAGACGACTTTGCGGAGTTCGGTGGCGACTTCGCCGAGATACTGCCGCGGAGGGGTGCGCTCGGAAGCTGCCTTCGGAGTAGCCGTGCGCGCCGCCCGAACGGGGTTACCGGCGGCGTCGACGGCCCCTTGACGCTGCAACAGTCGTTTGGTTTCTCGGTTCACTTCGTGCTCCCTTACGCGACGACATCCGGGTGCGCAACGCCCCCGGCTTGTCCGCAGGGCCGGAGGGACTCGAACCCCCAACCGCTGGTTTTGGAGACCAGTGCTCTACCAATTGAGCTACGACCCTTGGCGTACCGGTGACCCGGCAGTACCGGAACTGCGGATTTCCGGGACAGGAGAGCGTAGCACCGCTGCCGTCAGATTCGACCGGCCGAAAGGCAGTCGGCATCGGCGACCTCACGACGATCATCATCGACCGTACGTCTGGCGAATCCGTCCCGTCACCGCTCAAGCCACCGAACGGGCGTCGGCGTCGGGCGCAGGTGCGACCATGTGACGGGCGAGCTCGACGACGTTTTCCGGTACCGGGTCCTCGCCGCGGAAGAGGTGCTCGCGCAACTTCGCACGAGCACGGTGGAGGCGCACCTTGGCCGCGGTTTCGGTGATGCCGAGCTTCTTCGCGATCGCGTCGTGGGAGAGGTCTGCCATCTCTCGCAGCTCGACCACCTCTCGCAACTTCGCCGGCAGCAGTGAGAGCGCGGCAAGGAACCGGGCCCGAAGCTCGTTGCCTTCGGCCGCGGTTTCCGGGTTGTGGGTCGGATCGCGGTCGACAGCGATGGTCGCGTCGGTCAGCGTCTCGGTCGACCGACGACGCCGCACGACGTTGTGGGCGCAGTTCGAGGTGATGCGGAACAGCCACGTACCGATGGCCGCATCCCCACGAAAGCGGCTGATGGCCCGAAATGCTCGCAGGTAGGTGTCCTGCACCACATCGCGGGCGTCATCGGCGTTGCCGACCAGACGAAGGGCCAATGCATAGGTATCCGCGTAGGTGGCCTTGACAAGGTCGTTGAACGCGGTCGGGCATCCCGTTTGGGCCGCCGTCACCGTCTCGTCGAGGTCGACCATCGGCGTCACATCGTAGCGGCACCACACCTTGGCGGTGCGTTCCTCGGGTTCGGTCGGCGTCAACCGCGGCCGAGAACGACGGGGGGCCTGGCATGCGCCAGGCCCCCCGATCGATTTGTTCGGTGCTCCCGCAGGGGAGACGGGGTTACTTGAGGATCTTGATGACGCGGCCGGCGCCCACGGTACGGCCACCCTCACGGATAGCAAACTTCAAGCCTTCTTCCATCGCGATCGTCTTCCCCAACTCCACCGT
>JANLRD010000159.1:0-1329 GCA_031368215.1 Acidimicrobiia bacterium
GAACGAGCCCTCGATGCGTTTGCCCATGCCGTGATCCTTCGGCGCCTTGCGCACGGCGAAGCAGCGGATCGGCGTGCCGGCCTGCGCGCTTGCATAGGCGATCGCATAACTCACCGGATCGGCGCCCATCGTCAGCCCGCCAACGCTGTCGACCGTCCATCCACTCGCCGTCAGCATCGCATGCGCGAGCGGGCCGACGAGGACGAGGCCATCCGGACTCATGGTCGTGAGTCGGCAGTCCACGTAGAAGTCACTGACGCGGCCGGAGGCGAGCGTGAACGTGCCGCGGCGTGCGGATCGCGCCGCGAGCAGCTGCACCAGCGCGTCGCGGCGTGGGGGCGCGGTCACCATCAGGTGTCCCGACTTCCGAAGAGTCCCTTCACCCTGCCGAACAATCCGCCCGACTTCGGTGCCGACGGCGACGGCATCGCCACCAGTGATGACTCCAGCGCCGATGCAAAATCGGTGATGCCCGGATACCGATCCGCTGGCTGACGCGCGAGCCCCTTCATGACCACACGCTCCACATCGTCGCTGAAGGTCAGACCCGGCACCGCCTTGTTGAGCGCTGTCGGCGGCTGCGTGAGCAACTGCGAGAGCATGTCGCGCGTGCTGCGCGCGGTGTACGGATGCACACCCGTGAGGAGGAAATACGCAATTGTCGCGAGGCTGTACTGGTCGGCCGCTGGCCCCACCAGCACTCCACTGAGCGCTTCTGGCGCCACATACAGCAGCGTGCCGACAAAGAACCCGTCGCGCGTGAGACGCTGGTCGTTGCCCTGCTCGGGTTCGGCAGCGATGCCGAAGTCCAGCAGACGCACACGATCGTTCACACTGTCGTACATCAGATTTTCGGGCTTCAGATCGCGATGCACGATGCCCTGGCGATGCGACGCGTCCACCGCGGCGGCGATCTGACGTACGATGCTGGCGACCTGCTCACGCGGGAACGCACCGGTACGTTTGGCGACTTTCTCCAGCAGCTCACCCGGAGCCCACTCGATCGCCAGATACTTCAGGCCATCAGCCGCGCCGATCTCGATCGTGCGCACGACATTCGGATGCACGACTCGGAACCCGAACTCCGCCTCACGTTCAAATCGGATCACGGCCGTGGGGTCATTCCGCAGTTTGGTGCGGAGGACCTTCAACGCCACAATGCCATGTGTCGGATGCGACGCGCGATAGACCATCGCGGTCCCGCCTTCGCCCACCATGTCCTGCACCGCATATTCTGCGATGACCGTTCCCACCAAAGCGTCTCGAGTCACGGGGGTAAGCCTACGTGGCGAGCGGGAAGGCGGCAAGCGCACAGCCCGTCAGCACGGG
>JANLRD010000165.1:0-10576 GCA_031368215.1 Acidimicrobiia bacterium
CGTTTCCGCTCCGGTTGAAGGTGGTCTTCACGCTCTTGGACAGGAACGAGACAGCGCCGATGATGGCGACAGCGATGAGTCCGACCATGAGGCCGTACTCAACTGCAGTGGCGCCACGCTCCTCGATCTCAGCCTTGCGGCTGGCGACCCAGGACTGGATGGAGACGAAAAGTTCGAGCATGTTTGGGATTCCTTCGGAAGGGGTGGAGTAAGTGGTTCTCGGAACGTGGCTCGTCGAGAACCACGCACTCACCATCGGGCAGCTACCACACCGGTCGATCATCAAAGTTGATGATCTGTCTTCTCCGGCCACGCTCTTTGATCCCGAAGACCTACGGTAAGCACGGTGTCGTAGTCCATTCGCACCGGTGGCTCATCGACACCCGAAGGCGGCATGGACCCGGCTGCTGGCCGCTTTCCGGCGCCTCCCCGAGCGAAGGCTAGGGAGCAAGGTCGGCGTGAAGCCAACCTGTCCGATACGCCAGGGACACAGCGCCGACCACCGAGCCGACATCGAGTTTTGCGAGGACGCCCCGAATCTGTGTCCGCACGGTATTGAGGGACACAAAACTCGTTCGCGCCACATCTTCTGGTGACACGCCCAGAGCGAGCTGCCGCAAGACATCTCGTTCTCGTTTGGTGAGTGATTCGAAGGCGGCGAATCGCTCCTGATTCTTTGCTCGGGTTGCGCGCAACTCGCTGAGGAGTGATTCCCGGACGGAGACACCGAGCACCGTGTGACCGAGAGCCAGTTGTCGTGCGGTCTCGATCAGTTGCTCGATCGTTGCGCTGTCGTCGACGAAGGCGCCGACACCGCGCTCGACCCATGTCGCCATCTCGGTCCGATCGCGGCGCAGCCCGACCACGAGCACGGAGACCGCGTGTCGGCTGGCGAGGTGGAACACCGGGTCCAGGGCGTCGCTTTGGCATCGCAGAGAACCGTCGATCACCAGCAACTGCGCATCGCCGGCGAAGGCCGCCGGCATGTGCGCGTCGGGACAGGTCGGATCGATCCGACCGACGACGGGCAGCGCAGTGCCGACAAACGCCGCGAACAGCATTCGGTCCGTGACGATCACCGTCCTGGGCGTCGATGTCGACGTCGACGTCAGCGGACCTGAGAGGTCACCTGGTTCGGCGTGGCAGTCCGGTGCGAGCACGGATCCCTCATCGACATTGATGAGGAGAACCTGAACCTCATACTTCGAGCACTGCGAGCGGTCGCCGCTCACTCAGTCGGCGGTGATTGCCTTGATGCGGGCGGCGACGGCCTCGGCGGCGACGCGCGCCTCAGGGTCCGGCGTGCCGACCTGGGCCTGAAGGGCGAGGAGCTTGCCGAGATCGCCCTGCACGCGGATCCGGCCGCCAATGAACGCGGCCATTGCCGCGGCGGGGTCCTGATCCACGAGCAGCGCCCGGACGGTCACGTAGTCAGCACTCACCGTGACTTCGGGGTTCTCCAGGTGTCCCTCGTCGAGGTCAAGCCTCCCGGACGTGGAATCGACGTGGGCGTGCATCGTCGCCGTGCCGAAGGGGACGTCCGTGACGATCAGGTTCATCAGCAACGGCGGCGCCGCTGGGGCGTTCGCGCTGAACTCTTCTCGGATCTTTCGGGCTTCGCCGATCCATCGATCGGACAAGAACGGAAAACGGGCCACGGGGTCGAGGTTAGGCCCGTTCGCGCGGAATCCGTTGGCGCTCGACGCTACGATCCGCAACCGTGACGAACGAACCGACGCCCGTGTACAGCAAAGATCCTTGGTCCTTCAGGGGGTCCAACGGATCCGGTGTCCTGGTGCTGCACGGCTATACGGGGAACCCCTGCTCCATGCGCGGGCTGGCCGAAGTCTTCGCCAACGCCGGGTTCTCGGTCGAGTTGCCCCGGCTTCCCGGGCACGGTTCCACGGTCGAGGACCTGATTCCGACTCGGTGGTCCGACTGGTTGGGCGCCGCGCTGGAGGCCTACGACGACCTTGCGGCGCGGGTCGAAAGAGTCGTGGTAGCCGGGCTTTCGATGGGCGGGACGCTCACCACGGCGATCGGCCTCGATCGCCCGAAGACAGCCGGATTGATCCTGATAAACCCAGCGGTCGAACCGATGGCCCCGGAGGTGCTCGACCTGATCCGCCAGATGGGGGAGGCGTCCGAGGTCATGCCGGCGATCGGCGACGACATCGCCAAGCCGGGCGTCACGGAAGGCGGGAACGACGCGACGCCGATCCAGGCGCTGCTGTCGCTGGCCGAGGCCGGAAACGTGCTGGCGCCCCGGCTCGGTGAACTCTCGATGCCCGTCCTGCTGCTGAACTCACCCCAGGATCACGTGGTTGCGCCGTCGGCGCCCGAGTTCTTCGTCGCACACGTGACGACCAGTGTCGAACGGGTCATCTTGGAGCGAAGCTTCCATGTCGCCACCCTCGATTACGACGCGCCGCTCATCGAAGCCTCGTCGCTTGCCTTCGCCAAGCGGGTCTGCGGTCTCAGCTGAGACGTCTCCTGAATCGCGGGGCCCCGAATCGGAAGTCGCACTTGTCCGTCGGGCCCGTAGATTGGTCAGCTATGTCTGAACCTGCCGCCCGCGGCCTGACCCGAGACGACGTGGTGCACGTCGCCAAGCTTGCCCGCCTGGCCCTGACCGATGCCGAGATCGATCGCTACACTGCGGACCTCGCCGGAATCCTCGGCCACGCCGAAGACGTGGCATCGCTCGACACCGAGGGCGTCGAGCCGACGGCTCATCCGCTGCCGCTGGTGAACGTCTTTCGAGCCGACGTGGTCCGTCCGTCGCTCGACCGCGAGGAAGTCCTCGCTTGCGCACCATCGTCGGATCAGCATCAGTTCCGAGTGCCCAGCATTCTCGGGATCGCATAATGGGGGCATCGCATGCGGTGCACGTCGGGCCGGGGTCGTCCGAGACGGCCGTCTCGATTGCCGACGACGTCCGCGCCGGTCGGCGGAGCGCCCAGGCCGTTCTTGCGCTGCACCGCACGCGGATCGACACCGCCGAAGCCGAAGTTCATGCGTTCAACCTCGTGCTGACCGATCAGGCCGCCGAAGCGGCAGCCCGGGTCGACGAGACCGTCGCGTCGGGCCGGGACCCCGGGCCACTCGCAGGTGTGCCGATCGCGTTGAAGGACAACATGTGTACCCGCGGACTCGCGACCACGTGCTCGTCGAGGATCCTCGAGGGTTGGCGACCGCCCTACGACGCAACCGTCGTGTCACGCCTCGCCGCCGCCGGCGCCGTGATCGTGGGCAAGACGAACCTCGACGAGTTCGCCATGGGTTCCTCCACGGAGAACTCGGCGTTCGGGCCGACCCGGAACCCTCACGATCTCGAACGGGTTCCGGGAGGTTCGTCGGGGGGCTCCGCTGCGGCTGTCGCCGCCGGGTTCGCTGCGGCATCGCTGGGGTCGGACACGGGCGGGTCGATCCGTCAACCGGCGTCATTGTGCGGTCTCGTCGGTGTGAAGCCCACCTACGGCGCGGTGAGCCGTTACGGCTTGATCGCATTTGCCTCGTCACTCGACCAGATTGGTCCGTTCGCCCACACTGTCGAGGATGCAGCGCTCGTCCTGGAGGTGATTGCCGGGCACGATCCCATGGACTCCACCTCGATCGAGTCTCCGGCACCGTCGCTGGTCAGCGCGGTTCAGCAGGGCCATGCCGATGGTGTCCATGGACTTCGGATCGGCATCGTCACGGAGCTCTCGGGCGAGGGCATCAGCGCGGATGTGCTGGCTCGAGTGGAAGTCGCGGCCAATCGCCTTCGTGACGCCGGTGCCACGGTTGATCATGTGAGCGTTCCTTCGACGGTTCTGGGGCTCTCGGCGTACTACCTGATCGCGCCGGCCGAGGCGTCGTCGAACCTGGCCCGCTTCGATGGTGTTCGGTTCGGTCTGCGTATGGTCCCCGAGGGATCGGCCAACGTGCAGGACATGATGGCGGCCACGCGCGCCGCTGGTTTCGGCGCCGAGGTCAAGCGCCGCATCATGCTCGGCACCTACGCCCTGTCGGCCGGTTACTACGACGCCTACTACGGACAGGCGCAGAAGGTTCGTACGCTTATCATCAACGATTTCCAGCGCGCGTATCAATCGTTCGATGTGCTTCTCACGCCGACCTCGCCCACAACCGCATTCGCGTTCGGAGCGAAGACCGCGGACCCGATGACGATGTACATCAACGACGTGTGCACGATCCCGTCGAACCTCTCCGGCGACCCGGCCATCAGCGTCCCGTGTGGGGTCGGTGACGACGGCCTGCCGGTCGGCGTGCAACTGCTCGGGCCGGCACTGTCCGAGGCACTGCTGTTCCGTTGCGCAGCCGTGATCGAGAAGGGGAACTGAGATGGCTGTGTCCATCGTCCGGTGCCAAACCGGCGGAACAGTGAAGGGGAACTGAGATGGTGATCAAAGCGGGCTGGGAGATCGTGATCGGCCTCGAGGTGCACGCCGAGCTGGCTACCGCAACGAAGCTTTTCTGCGGTTGCGCGAACGCCTTCGGTTCGGAGCCCAACACCAACGTGTGCCCCGTCTGCCTTGGCCTCCCCGGTTCGCTGCCGGTGCTCAACGAGCAGGCGGTGGAGTACGCGATGCGCATCGGCACCGCCCTGCACTGTGAGATCCGCCGGTCCGTGTTCAGCCGCAAGAACTACTTCTACCCGGACATGCCCAAGGACTATCAGGTAACGCAGTACGACCTGCCGATCAACAGTGACGGGTATCTCGACCTCCCGAACGGAAAGCGGATCTCAATAGTCCGCGCGCATATGGAAGAGGACACCGGCAAGTCGACGCACTTCGGGGGCACCGGGCGCATCCAGGGCTCGGATGGATCGCTCGTGGACTACAACCGTTCCGGCGTGCCCTTGGTCGAGATCGTGTCGGGCCCCGATCTCACCTCAGCCGACGATGCGAAGGCCTACGTCGCGGAGATGCGGTCGATCCTCGTGGCGACCGGTGGCTCCGATGGGAAGATGGAGGAAGGTTCGATGCGCGTGGATGCCAATGTCAGCGTGCGCCGCCCCGGCCAACCTTTGGGCACGCGATGCGAGATCAAGAACCTGAACTCGCTGCGCTCGCTCGTCCGTGCCATCGACTACGAAGCCAATCGCCAGATCGACATGCTCGAGGCCGGCGAACGTGTTACCCAGGAGACGCGCCACTGGAGCGAGGACGACGGCCGCACGTCGTCGATGCGATCGAAGGAAGAGGCGATGGACTACCGCTACTTCCCCGAACCCGACCTCGTCCCGCTTGACCCGTCCCCCGAGTGGGTGGCCCGGGTCGCGGCCGGTCTTCCGGCCATGCCCCATGACCGCCGGCGCCTCCTCGCGACGGCAACCGGTTGGAGCGCCGACCGGAGCGATTCCGGGATGGCACCGGACAACGACGCCGTTCTCACGGTCGTGGAGCAGGATCTGGATGCCCTGGTGCTCGCCGCTGTAGCTGCGGGGGCCGATGCCCGTCGAGCGGTCAACCGGGCTGCCAACGAGCTCACCGGATCGTCACGGGCGGCTCTCCTCGACCCCGGCGCGTTTGCCACCGTTCTTCGTCTCGAGGACGACGGCAGGCTCACCGCCACCCAGGCCAAGGCGGTCATCGGCGAACTCCTCGAGCACGGCGGCGACCCTGTCGCCATCGCCGCGGCGAAAGGGTACGAAGCACTCGACACGTCGGTTCTCGAAGGTCTTGTGGACGAGCTCATCGCCGCCCACCCGGCGGAGTTCGAACGGCTCCGCGGCGGCGACCCGAAGGTCGGCGGCTTCTTCGTCGGAGCGGCGATGAAGCGCTCCGGCGGCAAAGCCGATGGGAAAGCGGTGACCGCGCTGCTCCGCTCCAAGGCGGGTCTCTCGTAGACCCTCACGTCACTATGCCGAGAGTGTCGGTTCCGGGGGGAATCGCAGCGTCACGCACGCGGGGTCCCTCGTCGCTGTGGGTGGGGCGTTCCCCGGTCGTGGGTCACCCGCCGTCCGTTGTGCGCTGTCGACGCTCAACTCTCCTGAGGGGGTTTCCGAGGCCCGGTAGCGGCTGAGGCCTCGAGGCGCCGGGCCCCGGTCCACGTTCCCTGTGGAGTCGAACACCGATGAGCACTGGGGACAGACGAACCGACCGGTCGACGGGCACCATCCGACTCGCCGCTGATCGTTCGGGCACGATGGGTCGAGAACGACGAGCGCCCCGCCGGCGCTCACCACGGCCTCGCGGGGCACCGCGCTGCCCTCGGGAACGCCGATCACGTAGGCGCCCGGATCCGCAGCCCAGAGCGGAGCGCCCGGCGTTGCCTCGTCACCGAGGAACGCCAGGGCTGAACCCTGGCGTGCCTTGCGCTCCGCACACCCGGCGAAGCCGACGGTCACACTGGCGAGCGCGAGCGCCAGGAACGATCGTCGGGCGAATGTTGCATTGGGCACGGACGAAGAGTCTGGTCGACACCTCCCGTGTTCGTTCGCGCGGCGTCGGCGCCTGCACGCGGCGGTGGGCATTTCGCCGCGACGAAGGTCAGAAGGCGACCCGTCGCGTGAAGCCGCCATCGACCACGACGTTCTCACCGGTGACCCAACTTGCGGCGGGGCTCGAGAGGAACGCGATCACGTTGGCGACCTCTTCCGGAGTGCCCAGTCGGCCGCTCGGATGATGGGCGCGGTTCTCCTCGTAGTAGGCCGGGATCCGCTGCTGGATCATTCCCCAACTCCCGTCGTCGATATGGATCGGACCGGGCGAGACCGCGTTTGCTCGAATACCAACGGGCGCCAGTTCGATCGCCAACTGACTCACCCAGTTGACGAGTGCCGCCTTGAGCGCGCCATACCCGCGACTGCCTCCGGGGAAGCCGTGGTACTCGACGGCGGTGATCGTGGCGATCTGCAGGAACGAGCCGCCGGCTGCCGACTCGAGGAAAGGCATGGCGGCGTCGAGCAGTTCGACGGAGCCGAGCACATCGACCTCGAAGATCTTGCGCCACTTGTCCACCGTGTCGGGCGGCCCGCCGAGCGCAGAGGCGTTGGACACCACGATGTCGATCCCTCCGAGGCGCTCGGCGGCATCGGTCACCCAACTCCGAAGCGATGCGTGGTCCGTCACGTCGACGGCACGACCCCACAGGACGGCTCCTTCGACGGCTTCGATGCGGAGCGCCTCGAGACGGGCATCGACTCCTGCTTCGTTCCTGGCGCAGATCGCCACCGAGGCACCCTCCTGGACGAACCGGTGCGCCGCCGATCGTCCAATTCCCCGGCTCGCTCCAGTGATCAGAACGCGCTTGCCTGCAAGTCCAAGGTCCATGCCCCACTCTCGCCGCGCCGCAGCGACCTCCGCCAACCGGACGTGCCATTCGGCGGCGGAGATGTGAACGCTTCTCATCTGCGTTCCGGCCAGACTGGTCGCCCATGGCTACGTGCTACCGCCACCCGAACGTCGAGACGTTCCGGATCTGCTCACGATGCGAGAAGCCGACCTGCTCGGACTGCCTTCGTGAAGCACCGGTCGGTTTCCAGTGCGTCGAGTGCCTCCGCAAGGTGACGCCCAGCGCCGCGACTCGGGTACAGCGCAATGTCCGGGTGAACAAGAACCTCGCTCTCGCCTCATTCCCCGTCACGAAGGCGCTCATTGCCGTGAACGCGGTCGTGTTCGTGCTGGGACAGGCCGGGTCGGAGTGGGCGCAGCCTCGACGGCTCGGTCTAGCCGCCGCGCTGGTCAACCCGGGCGGCGAGTACTACCGCCTCATCACCGCCGGCTTCCTCCACTACGGGTTCTTGCACATCGCGTTCAACATGTACGCCCTGTGGGGACTCGGTCAGGCGCTCGAGTCTCGTCTCGGCCCCAGGCGATTCCTCGCGCTCTACGTCGTCGCGCTCCTCGGCGGCAGCGCCGGTGCCTTGCTCCTCGAACCCAACAGCCTTGTTGGTGGCGCGTCGGGAGCGGTCTTCGGCCTGTTCGGCGCACTCGCAGTTGCGCTGCGAGCCCGCGGGGTTTCGATCATGAAGACGCCGCTCGGGCCGACGCTGCTCCTCAACTTCTTTCTTACGTTCGCGATCCCGGGTATCTCCAAGGGCGGCCACGTCGGCGGGTTCGTCATCGGAGTGATCGCGGGCTACATCACGCTTCGCCCCGACAAACGCGGCGACACCGAATGGCAGGACCTCGGGGCACTGGCGGTGCTCGGGCTCGCCGTCATCGGATGCGCGCTTCTCTTCGCGCAGCGCAGCGGGCTCTGAGATCGTGGAGTCCCTTTCCGATCTGTGGAAGCGGCGGGCGTTCCGGTGATCGACACCAAGCTGAAGCGCTCGCTCGGCCAGATGATCCACGGCATACAGGTCGTCGGTGCTTCGCACGATGGTGTAGCGCGCTGCTACACATCTCACTGGGTGATGCAGGTGAGCTTCGAGGAGCCGATCGTCCTCGCGAGCGTTTCGCCGAAGCACGACACCTACCCGCTTCTCGTCGCCAGCGGCCGATTCAGCGTCTCGATGCTGGCCGCCGACCAAGTGGCCGAGGGGCAGTACTTCAGCTATCCGGGCCGGAAGTTCCATCTGATGGCAGACGAGTTCGTCGAGGACTGGGACGGTCTTCCCATCGTGTCGAACGCGATCGCCCATCTGCGCTGCGAGGTCGAACAGCGGCTCACGGTGCTCGGCGACCATGAGCTCTTCCTCGCTCGCGTCACGGCCACGAAAGAGGGTCGTCTGAAGGATCCGCCGCTTCTGTACTCGTCGAGGCTCGGGTGGCGACGCACGGGAGATCCCGCCCGCGAGCCGGGGGTGAGCATCCGCGACGCATTGCTCGAACGACTTCGCGCATCGGGTCTCGGCGGCGACGATACCGACGCATCCGAGGACGAGTAGCCGGCTTACACCTGGCTGGTGCGCCCAGCCCAGTACGGAGCCCGGAGTTCGCGCTTCAAGAGCTTGCCCGATCCCGTCTTTGGCAACTCCGCAAGGAACGTGACGCTGCGGGGGATCTTGTAGTTCGCAAGGTGCGCACGCGCGAATTCGACCACCTCGTCGGCATCGAGCGACTCTCCCTCTCGGCACACGACGACGGCCTGCACCGTCTCGCCCCACTCTTCCGACGGGATGCCGAACACCGCGGCTTCAAGGATCTTCGGGTGGTGTTCGAGAGCCGCCTCGATCTCGGCCGGGTAGATGTTCATCCCGCCGGAGATGATCATGTCCTTCTTGCGGTCGCAGATGTAGAGGAAGCCGTCGTCGTCCCGGTAGGCGATGTCGCCGACGGTCTGGTACTCGCCCCGTCGATCAGCGGCGTACTTGTCGGCCTGCTTGTAGTACTCGCTGAAGACGGAGGTCGCGCGAACGAAGAGCTCCCCGGGGTGCTCAGGACCGGTACCTGTGACCTCGTTGCCGTCGTCGTCGAAGAGCACGATCTCGACAAGGGGCGCCGGCTTGCCGCACGAACCGGGCTTTCCGATCTGGTCCTCCGGTGCGAGCACGCAGTTGACGCCGAGTTCGGTGGAGCCGTAGATCTCCCACAGAGAGTCGGCGGGGAAGTCGGCGAGGTACTGGAGCTTGAGCGCGTAGCTCCAGGGGGCGGCGTTCGCAAGCATGCGCTTCATCGATGTCTTGTCGTACTTTGCCTTCACGTCATTCGCAAGTGCGCATATCATCCGGATCGGGGTCGGGGCGCAGAACGTCGACGTGACGCGGTACTTCTCGACGAGGCGCAACCAATCCTCAGGCGCGAACTTGCGCTGCAGCACGACGGTCTGACCGAGCGCCGCGCTGCTCTGCATGAACCCGCCGGGACCTGAGTGATAGAGCGGGCCGGTGGTGATGTAGATGTCGTTCGTATTCGAGCCGAGAAGCGCGGCGAGCGCGGCGCCCTGGCGGGGATCGGCGCGTGTGGTCCGCAATGCACCCTTCGGTTTGCCGGTGGTGCCCGAGGTGTAGATCATCGTGGCCGCCGTGGTTTCGGCGTCGGCTACCTCGGGCACGGTGGGCGGCGCTGCGGCGACGAGATCCTCGACCGTGAGCATGCCCTCGGGCGCTGGTCCGTCGAACACGAGGATCGTGCGGACCTTGGCGATGTCGGCGCGGATTCGCTCGAACATCGGTGCGAATTCGGCGTCGACGTAGACAATGTCGGCGTCACAGTGGTCGGTCACGTAGGCGGCTTCTTCGTCGGAGAGCCGGTAGTTCAGGGGCACTGCGGTGGTCCCGATCTTGCGACAGGCGTGGATGGCGAGGACCAGGCCGATGGAGTTCTGCCCACACCACACGACCTTCGAGCCGCGTCCGGCGCCGAGGCCCTGGAACACGTGCCCCAGCCTGTTCGTGGCGATGTCGAGCTCGGCGTAGGTGAGTTTCGTGACCGTCCCGTCGGGGCGGTCATCGACCACGGCGACCTTGTCGGGCTGCGTGGTGGCGTAGAGGCTCAGGTAGTCCGGCACACGTGCGAACCTACGTCGCTCGACCCCGTCCGCACCAGCCCGGTCAGACGCACCAGCCGGGTCAGACGCACCAGCCGGGTCAGACGCACCAGCCGGGTCAGACGCACCAGCCGGGTCAGACGCACCAGCCGGGTCAGACGCACCAGCCGGGTCAGACGCACCAGCCGGGTCA
>JANLRD010000178.1:0-5479 GCA_031368215.1 Acidimicrobiia bacterium
GCCCGCTGCATGGTGGCCGTAGCTCAGCTGGTAGAGCATCAGGTTGTGATCCTGAGGGTCGCGGGTTCGAGCCCCGTCGGTCACCCAACTCGTTGTCCGGGCTCCTCGGACGCCGACTAGGGTTCACGCCCGCACACCACTTGCCTCTCTAGCTCAACGGCAGAGCAACGGACTCTTAATCCGCAGGTTCTCGGTTCGAATCCGAGGGGAGGCACAATAGGGGCTGGTCAGCGGGGTAGTTGTGCGACGGGGCCTCGGTCAGGATGAGCACCGTCCGGCGTGATACACCCGCTGATACACCGCCTGATACACCTTTTGAAGCTGCGTGACCTTTGCGGCATCGGTAGCCGAGTCCGCGATCGAGTGTGCGGGGATGATGCGACGACGAACGGATTCGAGGACGTAGTTTCAGGCGAGGCTGATGGTGTGTTGACAAGTTCGGAAACGTCGAGCCGAGGCCTGCCCATTGAGATCTTCGATCTGGTTCTTGGGGTGTGTTGTTCATTCGTTTTCGGGAGTGGCGCGGTAGACCTCCTGCGTAATGGAAAACGTCCCTGTGCCGACCGTTGCAGCGCGGCTAGGTCACGCCGACGGAACGACCACGATGAAGGTCTACGCGCACCGGACCAAACGGGCTGATGAGCAGGCGGCCACTGTTGTCGCCGCCGCACTGCCGCGCTGAGGCGGCATGCACGACGGGCCTCGGGCAAGACCTCCAGGTCATTGACGGCGGGTGACGGACATAGGAGCACCCAGGAAGTCGACTGAAACCCGCCCACCTCCAACAACCTCTGCTGGTCAGAGGGATCGCCGGCGCCCGATCACTGCTCTTGCGTCAGAACGACTGCAGACCCAGTCGGCGGTCGCTGGTGACAGCGGATCGAGGACGGACGCGATGCGATCGAGATCGTCAGGAAGACTGCGGCGAAGCGCATGCTCATGGTGCGCGATCCCACTCGTAGAGCGCCCACGCCTTCCGTTCGTCACCTTGGGCTACGGCGAGGAAGGTCGCGAACCGTGCCTCGCTGATGGCCCGCCGCAGCTCAGCGATGGGGACTATTCGACCGTCATCTGGTCCAGTAGGATTCATCTTCGTAAGCCCCTGTGCAGCCTCTTCCCGGTAACGGGTGATGCGGCCAGGGGCAGATCAATTCCTGCACACGGTACAAGTGACACCCGAGCCGGGACGCAACCGTGCGGAGACTGCGGGAGCGTCAGTGCAGATCGGATTCTTAGCCGTCGGCGTCGGTACAGCCCCGGAGGTGATCCTCGACGAACTGAAAAGCGATGCCCTGCCTCTCCGTGATCGGATCTGGACGAGCGCGGCCGCTGTTGAAGTTTGTCTGGTCGTATCGGCGCGCCATCTGACGACCGTCGCCTTGGGGCGCGGTCCCAGACTCGAACCTCTCAGCTTGCTGTCGACAGCTCAATGGTTACCCTCAGATCGAGCGCTCCCGCGACCTTCTGAAGCGTCGTGAGCGTCGCGCCGGTTCCTCCTGCTTCGAGGCGCGCAACGGCAGCCTGGCTCGTGCCCATTCGCAAAGCGAGTTCCCGTTGGCTGAACCCGGCAGCCTCGCGAGCGTTGCGAACCTTCTCGCCCACCTCGATCGCGAGGCGGGTCGCTTCGTACGTCTCATCGAAAACGGCTCGGTCCTCCGGCGTCATGGCAGCGAGCTTGCGTGCCTTGAGATCTTGAAAGTTCGTCCTAGTCATTAGTCGCCCTCCTCGGCGGTGTGCTTCTCGGCGATGCAGCGAGTCATCGCCCAACGTGCGCGTTGGACTTCTGCTCGCTCGTTCTGTCGTTGTTTCCTGAACACCGTGAGAACCACGATGCGTCGGTCTGTTGCGTAGAAGTACGTCAGTCGCCAGGCCACGCGGTCGAGATCGAATCGAAGTTCGAACAGACCGTCCCCAAGTGATCGCGACGCCGGGAGCCGTAAAAAGTTGCCCACCGTTTCGAGCCGTTCAAAGTGTGGGAGCGCCACGGCGTATCGACGCGGGTCGAGATCGTCGATCCAAGACTCAACCTCCGGCTCCAACTCGATCGACCACATGACATCAAACATGATGTCACGCGAGGGTGCGCGTGTCGAGCAGGTCTCGGGCGGGCCAGACCGCTCCGACGGCGTCAAGACCGTTCTTCCTCACTTCGCTGGGCTCCGTTCCGGGAGCTCCGTCTTGACTCCGTCCTCCCGGCCCGGCTGAGGGCTGATCAAGAGCGGCGGCCGCCGCAGGCTGGTTGACGCGTGATCATTCACCGTCGAGTCGCTCGGTGCGACTCCCCAAAATTTCCTTTTGCGGTCGCGCCGCGCCTGTTGCGAATACCTGGACATGCGAAACCGTACGCAAGTCCAACCCCAAGCATCTGCGCCTCACGCTTCCGACGACGAACGATTCGTCCGAAAAGTTCGCCGCGCCCCGGTGACGAGGCGGATACCAGAGCATGACCAAACGCACGCCACGCCTGTGGCCACCACGCCCGACCCTCGACCTCGTCGCGCCCATCGACGAGCGCGCCCCAAAGGAGCAACGCATGAACCGATCCACCGGCGACACCGACCGGCCGTTCATCACAGTGGAACAGGCAGCTTCGCTACTCGGCATCAGCCGCAGCCTCGCCTACGCACTCGCTCGCGAGTTCCTGAGCACACATACGACCGGACTTCCATGCGCACGTATCGGAAGCCGTCGCATCGTCATCGCACGCAAGAGGTGCGAGGTTCGAGACTAGTCATGGCCGGCCTCCCTGTTGACGCCGCTCCGCCGCGGAGCGGGACCAACCACAATCGACCAGCGCAAGTTGTGCGATTAGCTCGCATACCTGCTCGCGCGCGACTTTGCTCTCCCCGCCATGTCCGGGAGGGTCGTTGTGCCGCGTAGTTACCGTGCGGTCCGGTCTCGTTCCGAGTATCCGTCTCGTTGGCCGGTCGGTTTTGGGGTGGTCGGCGTGATCGGAACTGATGTCGTTGCTCCCGCTCGGTCGCCGTGCCCATGAGTGCCAGTCGTTGGAAAGCCGTCTCGGTCAACGGAAGGTCTTTCGTCGGTCGCTGTCCGCACCGGGTAGCCCGGTGCTAATGCCGGTGTGATTGTGCTGACCGAACATGACCGAAAGGGGTATCAGCTGACGCGGTTGCCTGCGGAAAATGCCTGTTCATGAATGGTGTGGACACTTTCCGACCGGGTCCGGCGTGATCTCTTAATCCGCAGGTTCTCGGTTCGAATCCGAGGGGAGGCACAAGCGCATCGGCTGTCGAAGTTGGTCGAGACTCATCACATGAGTAACCAGCTCGCCGGGACCCGGCCGACCAGGTTCGAAGGGTGGCGCGCTCGTCAGCGCGTCACAGCCGAGAATCGGCGCCGGGTCCTTCAGGCGGTCACTATCCGATCAGACGAGCGTTGGCGGCTGCGTTATGCAACCATCCGCGAGGATTTCTCGGAGCCGAGACCGTGACCACCCTGCTCGGTGCCGCTGGCCGCATCGACGTGACCGAGACCCTCATCGTCTCGTTGTTGCTCGTCGCCTCGATCGTGGCCATCGCCGCATCCTTCCTTCGCATCCCGTACACGGTCGCACTCGTCCTCGCCGGTCTCGCACTCGGGCTCTCGGGGGCATTCGCGAGCGTCTCGTTGAGCGAACCGATCATCGTGCTCGTGTTCCTCCCGCCCCTCGTATTCGAAGGGGCGATCAACCTCCACCTCGACGAGCTGCGACGCAGATGGATCCAGATCGGACTGCTCGCGGTCATCGGCACCCTTTTCTCGGCGACGGTGATCGCGGGTTCGCTGATGCTGATCCCGGGAATGGCAGCTACGGCAGCCATCCTGCTCGCCGTGATCCTCGCTCCGACCGACCCGGTCAGCGTGATGGCCGTCTTCAAAGCAAACGGCGTT
This sequence comes from Acidimicrobiia bacterium, assembly GCA_031368215.1. GTDB lineage: Bacteria > Actinomycetota > Acidimicrobiia > Acidimicrobiales > JANYDT01 > JANLQX01. The sequence continues at coordinate 3,892 of JANLRD010000178.1, forward strand.
GCGGCCGGCCTCCAAACGCTGCTCGAGGGCGAATCACTCTTCAACGACGCCCTGGGCATCGTCTTGTATGTCATCGCGATCGATCTCGCGTTCCCGCAGGGACATCACGTCACCGTCCTAGGAGGGGCACGAGAGTTCGTGCAGGAGATCGCCGTCGGCGTGGCTATCGGAGCCGCGGTCGGCCTGATAGCGCACCGGCTGATGGCCAGCCTGTCCGACCACCTGATCGAGATCACGCTGTCTCTCGTCACCGCGTACGGAGCCTTCCTTGCCGCGGACCGCCTGGGTGGTTCCGGCATCATCGCGACGGTCGCCGCCGGATTGCTCATCGGCAACTTCGGCACAGATCGCTCGATGACCGAACAGTCCCGGGCAGCGATGGTCGGTTTCTGGGAAGTCATCGCGTTCCTCGCCAACTCGGCACTGTTCCTCCTCATCGGACTCGACTTTGAACTCGCCGACCTCGTCGAAACGCGCACCCTCACTGCAGCCGTCGCCGCCACCATCGCAATGCTCGTCGCACGAGCGGTTGCAACCTGGACCTTGCTGCGACCCTTCCGGAACCTCGAACCGGACCGGCAAACACGGATCGATCCGGCGTGGCTTCCAGCGGTGTTCTGGGGCGGCCTCCGTGGCGGTATCCCCATCGCGCTCGTGCTCGGCCTCGAAGGCCGCACCGTCGGTGACACCAACACCGAAGCACTCGTCTTCGGCGTTGTGCTCGCGTCGCTCATCGGACAAGGACTCACCTACAAGCCGCTGCTCCGCCATCAGCAGCTCCTCGTAGGCCAACCCGACTAGGAGCGCCGCTGGCCGGCCCTGATTCTCGGTTCGAATCCGAGGGGAGGCACCAACAGGGCGGCTCCTCTGGGCCTGGGCGCTGGGCGAAGCACCCAACGCCGAACGTGAGAGTGGGTAGCGTTGGTCCGTGTCCCCGCTGCGATCGGCTCGAGTGCGATCGACGCGGGCGCGTACGACGGCGACCGGGGTCGCCTTCCTCGCCCTCGTTCTCTCCGTGCTGATCGCGCCGGTTGCTCCGTCGGCCGGGCAATCGGGCCCTGACCGTGACGGCGTGAACCGTTCCGGCGGTCGTTCCGCAGGGTTCCTGCCGATCGCCGAGTTCGAGCGGACCCGGTTTCCCATCCGAGCGCGCATTGCGTCCCGGCTCGGCGTTTCGGGTGAGGTAGTCGATCGACTGACGGAGGATCCGTCGTTCTACGCCAAAGACGACGGCTCCGGCGTCTTCGTCGAAACACCGATCGATCGGGCGGCTTCGCTATCGCCGGAGGTCCAACAGAGCGGCGTCGCGGGCCGAGATCCGGGGACGCTGGGCGCGGGACCGGTGCCACCCGATTCGTTCTCGCTGCACAGCCGCCCGGGCAGTGACAAGACCCTGTACCTCCAGTTCCGCGACATCACCTCGGGCCCGTACTGGAACAACAATGCGACGCTCAGCAGAGCGAACTTCAACTTCGACGATCCGCCGAGTTCGTTTTCCGATGCCGAGTTGAGCTTCATCGCCGACACGTGGTCGGCCGTGGCGGAAGACTTCGCGCCGTTCGACCTCGACGTGACGACCGAGGCGCCC
>JANLRD010000192.1:0-26323 GCA_031368215.1 Acidimicrobiia bacterium
TGGCATAAGTCTTGGTTCGTTCGTCGCAGCGCAGACGGGTGACTGCGACGGTGTGGATCGCGGCGTTCAGTCGTCGGTCTCCGAAGCGGTTGAGGCGGTGTCTGGTCGTGAGCCCCGATGATTGACGCCACTACCGACACCTGTCCCGAGTCGCCCTGCCCGTCGGCCCAGCCGACGAACTCGAAGAAACCCACAGCCTTCGCGTGCACCTCCCAGGAAGCTGCGCAACCAGCGGACCCGAACTCGTCCTCGCCGGGCTCGTCAAACAACTCCACGCCCACACGATCACGCTCGAAGACGCCAACATCGTCGCCCGCCTCGTCACCGACGGAACCTCCGCCCGCCAACAAGCCAGCCAGCTGTACATGTCACCGCGAGTCGCGCAACGACGCGTCCACACCGTCGCCACCCGCCTCCTCGCCAACGCCGTCAATCCCGGCGATCCCGTCAGACAAGTCTGGTGCCGCGGAAGGCTCACGTTCGGAGCCAGCGCATGAGCCCGTATCCGAGAACTGTCACCGACCTTCCCAATGAGGAGGCTTTGATACCTCCGGTCACGATGACCATCAAGCAAGCTGCAGCGTTCCTTGGGTTGTCGCTCAGCGCGACCTACGAGGCAGCGGCACGCGGAGAGATACCTACTTTGAGGATCGGGCGCCGCGTGCTTGTAAAGCGCGAACAGCTGGTTTCGATGGTCTCGTAACCCGGGCTCCACTACAACCGACTCATCGACACGACAGCCTTCTTCTTTTCGAGGTTCGGTCCGGCGTCATACCAGCGTCGCAGAGTCTCCTCGCTGTTGCCGGTGATCGATGCGTCCGTGCGATAGTCGCCGCTTGTCACATCAAGAAGCTGGGTCGCAACGTAGCGACGGAGCATCGCGAACGTCACGTCGCTGTCGCCGCGCGCGGCAAGCCATCGCTGCGACGTCGAATCCGGGCGCAACCACGCCAAGCCCGCCGGGTCGTCGCAAAAGACATAGCTCGAAGGGACCAGCGTTTCGGGCCCAATCGTGGATAGCAGCGCTGTGCGACGAGCGAGCAGTTCGCGGAAGACTTCGACCATCTGCTCTGTCAGCGGGACGTCGCGCCAATCGTCGCGTTTCGTGGTTTTTCGGTACGTTCCCCGTCCCGGACCGCCGTCGGCAATCGAAGCGCGGATCGTCGCTATAGCGTTGTCGAGATCCAGGTCGGAAATCGTCATCGCAAGTAACTCTGATCGGCGGCAGCCGATCGTTGCCATTCCCATGAGGTAGGCGTGAAGCATGAAGTCGACGGCCTTCGCCCGATCGAGCGCCTGGCGTACGTCACCGAACGACGGCACGGTCGGACGGTGCGAGGGGACCTTCGGCCGACGCGCGTCGGCACAAGGATTTGCGGAAATCCACCCAGTTCGTTTCGCGTGCTCAAGCACCTTCGACATGGTCGACGCGTATCGGGAACGGGTCATTGGGTCGAGCGCTCCCTCCCACGCGGCGTAGACCTCCTCAACGATCTTCCAGTTCAGCTTCGAAAGCGGAACCTCACCAACAACTTTTCCACCGGGAAGAACCGTTGAACAGATTCGCCGACATGCCGATCGGTCGGTACGAATCGTCTGCGACTCCGTCCGAGTTTCAGAAAGGTAAAGATCGCACGCCGCCTTCACGTTTCGTGCGGATGTGGCAACGGGACGTTCGCCGTTTTCAATAACCAACTTGAGTCGTGCGAGCGCCACTTCGGCGAGATCACGAGAACCACGGACCGTCTTGGTGTATCGCCGACGTTGACCAGTCACTTGGTCCGGAGGTCCCTCAACCCCGACAAGCCAACGGTCGTGACCGAGCTGCGTTATCCCTCCCGAACGACGGGACCGTGCCTTCACCTTGCCCTCACGTTTCGGGCGAGGAGGGGCAGAACCCCCGCCTTCGACTGACCTCGTCAACTCGGCCAGAACGACCTCGGCCTCCGCCCGTGTCCCCTCGACTGTCCTCGAAACTCGCCTACGCGGTTCGGACGGACTTCTCGGAAGTTCGACGTCGACCCGCCAAAAACCCTCGCGAAGCGCCTTCAGGCCGCCCTGTCGGCGTGAGGAATGTTCCGCGGGAGCACCTCCTGGCATCCCGAAGACTCTACCGAATCCCGCAGAGGTTTAACGTTTTCGTTTAACGCTCCCGGTGTCGGGAGCTGGTCAGAGGCTCATTTCGGGCCTCTGACCAGGGGATACTTTGGAGCGGAAGACGGGATTCGAACCCGCGACCCTCACCTTGGCAAGGTGATGCTCTACCACTGAGCCACTTCCGCGTGGGCAAATCACCATAGCAAAGGGTGGGGCACGACCGGCGCACATCGAATCACCCGCAACGGCAACCCGAGCCAGTGACGCCTCGCCGCAACCACACCCTGGCAGCGAAGCGACGGCTGACCGGCCGCAGGCGGCCCACCGTTTCGTCCCTAGCTGGCCGGAACGGTCGCTGTCTTGGGACTGGTTTTCTTCGGGCTGGCCTTCTTCGCGCCTGCCTTTTTCGGAGCGACGGATTTCTTCGCCCCGGCGTTCTTTGGGGCTGCGGTTTTCTTCGCTGCGGCCTTCTTCGCCCCGGGTTTCTTCGCCGCCGCCATCGACGGGGCGCGCTTCGAAGCCGACACCGCGTCGACCGGCGCCGCGGCAGCGGCGGCCTCATGCTCGTCGACGGCCTTGAGCAATTCCTTCGCCGCCTCCAAGACGTTCGATGCCAGATCACGAACCCGAGGAAACGCGTCGGAACACGCAACGAGGCCGAAGTGCACTACTCCGGTGTAGGACATGACGGTCATGTTGAGCCCGCCACCGTCGAAGATCGGGCCCATCGGGTACCAGGCCACGAGCGGGGAACCATTGCAATACAGCGGATAGTTCGGTCCCGGCACATTGGAGATCGTGACGTTGAACAGCGGCCGATGACGGTTCGCGATGTTCATTGACGAATACAGACGTGCCGCTCTCGCGGCGATGGCCGGAGCGGCGAACTCGGCCCAGTTCGTGAGTGCGTCGGCGCCTATCGCGCTCGCCTGCTCCTTCGACGCCTTCGTCGACATCTGGAGCAACCGGAGCCGCTCGACCGGGTCGGCCTCGTTCGTCGGAAGCTCCACGAACATGTTCGAGACCTGGTTCCCCATGGCCCCCTTCTGGTCAGCGGCGCGCACCGAGATCGGCACCATCGCCACGAGCGGCTCGACCGGTAGCTCCGAGTTGTCGATGAGGTAGCGCCGGAGGGCGCTCGTGCAGAGTGCGAGCACCACGTCGTTCACCGTGCCGCCGAAGGCCGCCCGGATCCGCTTGATGTCGGCGAGCGTGACCTCGGTGGTGCCGAAGCTACGGTTCGACGAGAGCGGCACGTTGAAGCTCGTCCGCGGTGCGCTGAACAGCGACGGCGGCGATTTCACACCCTCGACCTTCGGGCGGTTCCTCAGCTGGGTGACCATCTCCACCGTCTGCTTCACGGTGGAAACGAGCTTCGCTGGTTGGCGGATCAGGGAATTGATTGCGTAGCTGAGCATCTCGACATCGGACGGAATGCGCTCGGACGTCCACACCGGAGCATCGTCGAACCACACCGGCTCGGGCTGGGTGTCGAGCAGATTGGTCGAGAGCTCGGCTCCCGATGCCCCATCGATCGCCGCGTGATGGGTCTTCGACACCATCGCCACGTAGCCGTGCTCAAGACCTTCGATGATGTGGATCTCCCACAGCGGCCGACGCCGATCGAGAGGCCGGCTCATCAGCTCGCCGGCCAGCTCCTCCAACTCGGCCCGGCCACCCGGGGCACGGACCGTCGTGCGCCGAACGTGGTAGTCGAGATCGAAGTCGGGGTCTTCGACCCAGATCGGATGATGAAGACCGAACGGCACCTCGACGAGACGCCAGCGAAAGGGCGGGAGCTTGTGCAGGCGATTCGCGATCAGCGCCTTGAAGCGGGAGAAGTCGAACCCCTCCGGCGACGCCGACGGGTCGTAGATGTAGGTGCCTGCGACATGCATCGGCGACGTCGCCGTCTCCATGTAGAGAAACGTCGCGTCGAGACCGGTCAAACGTCGCATGCATGCACTCCCACAAGAAACCTGTCGTTACCGGCCAGGCTAGCGGGCACCCGCCGACGGCGTTCAGGCCCGGAAACCCGGGCGGGTCGCGCCGGGCCGCTACTTGAGGAGGCGGCTCATCCGGCGGTCGGCGAGGGGGACGCCGCCGGTCTGGCAGGTCGGGCAGTACTGGATGCTCTTCGTCGCGAACGAGACCTCGCGGACCGTGTCGCCACAGACCGGGCAGGGCATCCCGGTCCGGGCGTGCACACGCATGCCGGAACGCTTCGCGTCCTTGAGCTCGCTGGCCGGCTTGCCGGCGCTGCGTCCGATCGCTTCGGCCAGCACCATGGTGACGGCGTCCCGGAGCCGATGCCGTTCGTCGTCGTTCAACCCGTTCGCCGGCTTGAAGGGCGAGAGCTTGGCCACGTGGAGCGCCTCGTCGGAGTACGCGTTGCCGACGCCGGCCAACAGCGACTGATCCGTCAACACCCCTTTGATCTGGGCACGACCCTGCGACGACAGCAATGCGGTGAACGCGTCGTCGGTGAACGAATCGCTCATCGGATCGATACCAAGCGTACGTATCTTCTCGACGTCGTCGGGATTGCGAACGACGTGCACGCTCAGCCGCTTGTCCGTTCCCGCCTCGGTCGCCGTGAACCCCGACCCGTCGTCGAACACGACCCGCAACGCCTGCGGTCCCTTCGTCAGCTTCGGCTTGACACCCGGCTTGGCGGCCGCCGAGAAGGCGAGATCGTCCTGCCACCGGATCCAGCCGGCCCGGGCGAGATGCATGCAGAGGAAGATCGGCTCGCTCCCCGAAACGGCGTCGGCCGAATCCGTCTCGGCGATCAGGTACTTGCCCCGACGTGACCAACCGACGACCCGCCGACCACGCAGATCGGCCAGCGAAGGATCGAAGGTCTTCAGCGCGCTTATCGCTAGGAGATCGACCTTCTCGATGACAAGACCGCGGGTGCGCTCCGACAGCCAACGAGCCAACGACTCAACCTCGGGCATCTCCGGCATGACGAAACGCTATCGCCAGACCGCTCATCGAGCGGCGCGTGGACGCGCCCATGGCAGGCGACCGCGCGATGCGGCGATCCGGCTCACGCGTTGCGGATCGTCATCCCGCCGTCGACGACGAACACCACACCGTTCATGAAGCTCGACGCCGGAAGGACGAGCGACAGCGTGGCGTGCGCAACCTCCTCGGGATCACCGTAGCGACGGAGCGGCACGCGACGCTTGGCGAAGATCGCCTTGGCGTCGTCGGGGATCGGGGCCGTCATCCCGGTGTTGATCGGGCCCGGGCACACGCAGTTCACGTTCACCCCACGAGGACCGAGCTCCACCGCAAGCGATCGCGTCAACCCGATCACCGCGTGCTTCGCCGCGGTGTACGGACTCATGAAGGCAGTGGCCCCCAGTCCTTCGGTGGACGCGATGTTCACGACCCGTCCCTCGCCGTTGCGCATCAGGTCGCTCAGGCACGCCCGGATCAGCAGCGCATGAGCGTCGAGATTGACGGCGAACGTTGCCCGCCACGCGTCGCCCCAGAGTTCGCTGTCGATCGCCGCCGGGATCGACACACCGGCGTTGTTGACCAGGATGTCGATCGGGCCCAACCCGCTTGTCACTTCGTGCACGAGCGCAGCCATCCCCGCCGGTTCGCGAAGGTCGGCGACAACGCCGAGGGCGGTGCCACCTATCCCGGCGATCTCCTCGACCACTGCTGCGACCCCTTCGGCAGTCCGATCGATGACCGCGACCACTGCGCCCTCGTCGGCGAAGAGATGTGCCGTTGCCCGCCCCATACCCGATGCTGCACCCGTCACGATGGCGACCCGCCCGGCAATCGATCGGCTCAACTTTGTCAGTCGCACGTCAGTCCCCCTGCAGTTGGTCCAGCCCAGCCATGTGACCTTAGACACATCACGCCCTGTCGCGCCTCTCGGACACCCCTACGCTCGATGCATGGCTCCCGGTGGACCGATGGCGGTCGGCGTCGACGTGGGAGCCGACCGCCTGCACCTGGTGTGCCTCGGGCCCGCGTTCGAGATCTCCGGCACGACCGTGCTCGACCCGGCGGACCGTACTGGTGTCGATAGGTGGTTCGCCCGGCTTCCCCCGCAGAGCGTCGTCGCCATCGACGGCCCCCCGGCACCGAGCGCGGCACCGTTCGCCGACGACGCGACGGTGTCACCGAAGTTCCGCCGCGCCCGAGGGTGCGAAGTGGAGCTCGGACGCCGGCGTGGCATCTGGGTGTCGTTCGCGACCGGCCCCGAACCGCTCATGGGCTGGATGGCCGAAGCGGCGCACGTCCACCGACTCGCCGGCAGCCTCGGCCACAGAGCGCTCGAGACGTACCCGTATGCGATCTACCGCACCCTGCTCGGCCGCCGACCGGCGAAGAAGACGACCGGCATTGGGACGATGGATCGGGTCGGAGCCCTGCGGTCCGCTGGATTCGATCACGATGCACTCGCCATGTGGTCGCACGACGCGCTCGACGCCGCCGCCGCCGCACTTGTCGCCCGTCACTACGCCGATGGCATCGCCGATTCCGTCACTTGCGTGCTCGACGACACGTCCATCTGGTTGCCCGGCTTGACATAGACGCTACGCGCGCTGTCGATGTGTTACGCGCGCTGACGATCGATCCAGTCGCAAAGGCGATCGAGGATCTCGTCGACGATTGCCGGTGACGTGGCGAGGTTCACTCGGACGAAGTGTTCGAGTCCGTCACCGAATGTCGGTCCGGCCGAGAACGCGACCCGGGCCTCTTCTCGGAGACGATCCGCGGCTGAGTCACCCGCGGCAAAGACAAGACCGAGCGGGGACAGATCCAACCACGCGAGATAGGTGCCCTGCGCCGGGAGGTGCACGACGTCGGGAGCACGCGCGGCGAGTGCCGTGGCGAACTGCACTCGTCGATCCGCCAACGCCGCCACACACGCGCTCAGCCACTCGGCCACGGAGGGTTCCGTCCAGGCGATCTCCATCGCCCGCAATCCGGGGTAGGAGGGAACGCCCAGGATGTGAGACGAGAACACCGCGTCGAATGCCTCCTTGAGCGCCATGGAGCCGAACGCCATCGTGGCCGCCCGGAGCCCGGCGAGGTTGCACGACTTGCTCGCGGAGGTGATCGTGACCGTACGTTCACGTACTTCTTCCGAGAGCGTCTCGAATGCGATGTGCCGACGACCGTCGAAGACGAGCTCGGCATGGATCTCATCGGCCACGACCATCATGTCGAACTCGATCGACAGCTCGGCCAGCGAACGGAGCTCGGCCTCGGTGAAGACGCGGCCAACGGGGTTATGCGGATTGCAGAGCAACAACAGCGGCGGACGGTGAGCCGACACCAGGGCACGGAGCGCGTCGAGATCGAACCGGTACTCGCCGTCGACGATCTCCATCCGATGCTCCAGCAGACACCGACCCTGTTCGCGGATCACCGAGAGAAACGGCGGATAGATCGGGGTGAGGACGAGGATGTTGTCCCCCGGCTTCGACCACACGTGCAGCGCCGCATGCATGCCCTGCACCACGTCTGTCAGCAGCAAGTACCGCTCGGGGTCCTCGAGCATCCCGAAGCGCCGCGCAAGGTGACGCGAGGCCACTCCCCGGACATGCTCGTGATACGCCCAGCCGGGATAGCCCAGGAATCCGTCGTCCAACCAACGCTGCAGACCGACCAGCACCGCCGGCGGCGGCTCGAAGTCCATGTCGGCCACCCATGCAGGGAGAACATCGGCATCGAAGTACGACCATTTCGACGAACGGGCCCGACGGAGCCGGGCCAGATCGACAGATCCGAACGGATCGGTCGGGGTGGCTCCGCTCATGACCGACCGCTGTGCCCGAAGCCGCCGGCGCCACGATCGGATTCACCGAGGGCCGCGGCGTCATCGACTTCGTCCCACTGGACTTGCGGCACCCGCATGATGACGAGTTGGGCGATCCGATCGCCGCGTTCGATGGCGAAGGACTCCGTCGGATCGGTGTTGAGCAGCGGCACCATGATCTCGCCGCGGTACCCGCTGTCGATCAGACCGGGCGCGTTCACCACGGTGACTCCGTGACGGGACGCAAGTCCGCTCCGAGGCAGCACGAAACCGGCGAACCCGACCGGCAGGGCGAGCGCGAACCCGACCGGGACGACAGCTCGTCCACCCGCCGGAGCGAGCACGCACGGCTCCCGGGCTCTGAGGTCCATGCCGGCATCACCGGCCAGTGAGGGGGAGGGTAGAGAAAAATCCCCATCGAGGCGTAGGATGCGCACCGTGAGGGCGAGATCCGACACGAGGTCTTCGGCAGCGCCGATGTTCTTCATCGACGGTCGCTCCACTCCGTCGAGCATAGGACCGGCCTCGCCCGCCCCCGCAGCGCTCACGGCGAGTCCGTCCCCGATCGACGACCCCACCGTGCGCGCCGCACTCAACACCTTCATCGAGCTCGCCGGCAACCAACGCGACATCGTGCTCGTCATCGATATCGACGGCACCCTTCTCGGCGCGACCTCGTCGGCACACACCATCCTCGGCTACGACGTCCCCGCGAACCTGGGTCGCAACATCTTGGAGTTCATCCACCCGGACGACGTCGACAACGCCGTCGACATCCTCTCCCACGCCCTCGACCGCGCCGGCCACCACGAAGTTATCGACGTTCGGGTCCTGCGCGCCGATGGCACGTCGCTGCCGTTCGAGATCATGCCGAAGAACCTTCTCGCCACGCACGGCGTGATCATTCTCACCGGCCGCAACGTGACCGACCGTAACCGCCTCGAGGAACAACGTCGACGAACGGAGGTGGAGTTCCGTCTGCTCGCGACCGCTGCGCCCGTCACCATCTTCCGCATGGACGGCAGGGGGCGGTGCCAATTCATGAACGACCACTGGAGCGTTCTCAGTGGCCAGCCGATCGCTGATGCCCTCGACTTCGGCTACCTCCGCGTCGTCTCCAGCAAAGATCGCGACATGCTCGCCGACATCAGGACAACGCAGAACCGTCGTGGCTGTTCGGAGATGACCATCAACGGCATCGGAGGCATCCAGCGCACGGTTGTCGCTCGGTGGACGGCGATAGGCGATGCTGGCGGCGCCGTGACCGGCTGGGTGGGCACCCTTGAAGACATCAGTGAGCACCGCGCCCTCGAGGCGCGGCTCTCCCACCAGGCCCATCACGATCCGCTCACCGGGCTGCCCAACCGCATCGTCATCGACGAGCACCTTTCGAGGACGATCGACCAGTGCGAACGCTCAGGCTCGTCGATTGCGGTCCTGTTCATCGACCTCGATCAGTTCAAATTCCTCAACGACAGCCTCGGCCATGAAACCGGGGACCTGCTGCTGATCGCCATCGCCGACCGGCTGCGCGCCACCATTCGGCCAGGGGACGTGGTCGGCCGATTCGGCGGCGACGAGTTCGTGGCGGTCCTCGGGGACATCTCGTCCGACGCCGAATGCCTCGCGTTCTCCAAGCGCATCGCCGCCACGCTGGCCGAACCGTTCAGCATCGGCGACGGACAGACCTACACCTGCACCGCCAGCATCGGCATCGCCCGCTACGCGCCGGGGGCGAGCGCCGAGTCGCTGCTGCGTCACGCCGATGCGGCGATGTACCGGGCCAAGGCGATGGGCCGCGACCGCGTCGCGCATTACGTCCCGGAGATGCAACGAGACGCAACCGAGCGCCTATCGCTCGAGATGGATCTTCGCCATGCCGTGGCCCGCGATGAGCTCACCCTGCTCTATCAGCCGATCTTTGCGTCGGGATCGTGCGTCGCCAACGCCGTCGAAGCACTCGTTCGCTGGGACCATCCAACGCGCGGCCGCCTCGGCCCCGACGTGTTCATCCCGATCGCCGAGGAGTCCGGCCTCATCTCCCAGCTGGGTGATTGGGTGCTCCGCCAAGCGTGCCGCGACCTCGGTGACATCGACATCTCCGTGAACGTGAACCTCTCCGGCCGGGAGATCCAGGACCCCGCACTGGCATCCCGAGTGGAAGCAGTTCTGCACGACGAGGGATTCGCCGCTGAGCGGCTCGTGCTCGAAATCACCGAGTCGGTCCTCATGCACGACGCCGACGCGACCGTGTCCACCCTCACCGCGTTGAAGCAACTCGGCCTCTCCCTCGCCGTGGATGACTTCGGCACCGGCTACGCGTCACTGAACTACCTCTCACGGTTCCCCGTCGACTATCTCAAGGTCGACCGCACGTTCGTCGCCGAGCTCACCAACGGCGCGGGGGGCACCGAGATCGTTCGCGCCATCATCAACCTCGCGCACTCGTTAGGACTCAGCGCGACCGCGGAGGGAGTCGAGGAAGTCGCCCAGCTCGACGCCCTCGTGGAACTCGGATGCGAACACGTCCAGGGATACCTCCTTGCGCGCCCGCTCTCCGTCGAGGATCTGCGGGCCCAGTTCGTCGGAAGCGACGTTGAGGCGGCGCCGGCACAACTTCCCCGGGACTGATCGCCGACTGGACGACCGCGACCGGTGCCCGACACCTAAGGTGGCGCCCGTGCTCGCCTGGATGGACCTCGAAATGACCGGCCTCGAACCCGGTCGCCACGTGATCGTCGAGATCGCGACCCTTCTCACCGACGACGACCTCGAAATCATCGCGGAGGGGCCGGACCTCGTCATTCACGCCGACGCCGCCGCCCTGTCGGAGATGGACGACGTGGTCGTCCAAATGCACACCCGCAGCGGCCTCCTCGACGCCATCACGTCATCGACCATCAGCCTCGACGACGCGGTTACCCAGACGCTCGACTTCCTCCGCCTCCACATTCCCGAGCCGAAATCGGTGCCCCTGTGCGGCAACTCGATCGGTACCGACCGGCGATTCCTCGCGCTCTTCATGCCGACCATCGACGAGTACCTGCACTACCGCAGCGTCGATGTCTCCAGCGTCAAGGAGCTCACCCGGCGCTGGTATCCGGAGACCTACAAGAAGGTTCCACGCAAAGGCGGCGGGCATCGCGCCCTGGACGACATCCGCGAGAGCATCGCTGAGCTGCGCTTCTACCGCGAGTCCGTGTTCCTCCCCCGCACCTGAGGCGATCAGCCGGTCGATACCGGGGGTCGGGCGACTACGATCGTTGGGCCCTTCGCTCGACCGTTCGACGTTGCGCACACCCCTCTACCCGATGTCTCGTGTCGTCCGTCTCCGCCCCTGGCAAAAGGCCGCGCTCGACCGGTTCACGGCAGCTGCCGAGACCGGCCCCGACTTCCTGACCGTCGCCACCCCCGGCGCCGGGAAGACCACATTCGCCCTCGCCGCCGCACTGAGTGAACTCCGCGGGATCCCCGGACGACGACTCGTGATCGTCGCCCCCACCGCCCACCTGAAACTCCAGTGGGCGCGGGCCGCCACCCGCTTCGGCCTGCACCTCAACCCGGAGTGGTCGGCCGCCAGCGGAGTCCTCGCCCCCGACATGCACGGCATCGTGACCACGTACCAGCAGGTCTCGACGAGTTCAACCGTCCTCGCCCGGCTCACGCCCGGAGCGATGGTCATCCTCGACGAGATCCACCACGCCGGTGACGAGCGGGCGTGGGGCGACTCGGTGCGCGAGGCGTTCGCCCCGGCGACCAGACGCCTTGCCCTTTCCGGCACTCCGTTCCGCAGCGACACGTCGGCGATCCCGTTCGTCCGCTACCGCTTCGACGAGGCCGAATCGGACTACGACTACGGCTACGGCGACGCCCTGCGCGACGGACGGGTCGTCCGACCCGTCTACTTCCCCCGGATCAACGGCTTCATGGAATGGATGTCGCCGGCGGGCAACCTCCAATCCGCCTCCTTCGACGATGCGCTCGACCGAACCGGCTCGGCGCAGAGGTTGCGCACCGCGCTGTCGGCCGACGGGGAATGGCTGCCGACCGTCCTCGCCCAGGCCCACGAGCGGCTCACCGAGCTCCGCGCCACCCGACAGCCCAACGCCGGCGGACTGATCATCGCCACCGACCAGGAGCACGCCCGCGCCATCGCCGAGCTCATGCGCTGGAGGCTGCGCGTCACGCCGACGGTCGTGCTGTCCGACGACCCGCAGGCATCGAGTCGCATCGGCCATTTCGCCGACGGAACACAACCGTGGATCATCGCCGTGCGGATGGTCTCCGAAGGTGTCGACATCCCCCGCCTCGCCATCGGTGTCTATGCCACCACGACGACCACCGAGCTGTTCTTCCGCCAGGCGGTCGGGCGCCTCGTGCGCTGGACCCCCGGCGTGGTGAAGCAGAAGGCATACCTCTTCATTCCCGACGACCCTCGGCTGCGGACCTGGGCTCATCAGATCGCCGATGCCCGCCGCCATTCGCTCCGCAAGCCGAGCGACGATCGTGAAGGATTCGACGGGCGCGCCGAACCTGATGCGTCGGCCTTCGACGCCCAGACTGTGCCGGACGAGCAGCTGTCGCTGTTCAGCGCTCTCTCGTCGGTCGCCACCGAGACGTCACAGACCGAGGTGATCGTCGGCGGGTCCGTCTTCGACGACGACTACGAGGACAGTGACCCCGAACCTTCCAGCGACGCATCCGACGAGCTGCTGCTCGATGTCGGCGCACTTGCGCCCCCGCTCGCCGGGGGTCACGGGATCGCCCTCGACGGCACCTCCCGCTACGAGCGCAAGGAGGCACTGCGTCTGAAGAACGCAGAGTGGGCCCGCGACCTCGCCCGCGCCACAGGCATGAACCACGGGCAGGTGAACGGTCAGCTCAACCGGCTCATCAACCTCCCGCGTGTGGATTCGGCCACCGTCGAGCAACTCGAGCAGCGCGTAGCGGCGGCGGAGAAGTGGTGGCGCCAGCTGAGCGGCAGACGCTGACACCGGCCCCTCCCGGTCCCCGCGACAAGCTCCCCGCGGATCGGATACCCATCAGATGCTCACCGAGGCTGGAACACCATCAGATGCTCGCCGCGGTTGGAACACCATCAGATGCTCACCGCGGCTGGAACACCATCAGGTACAGCATCACCGGGAGGCCGGCGGCGGACACCATGGTGACGAGCTCCAGCCACCGCGAGATCTTCGTCAACTCGCGGCCCTGTTGGACGGCGCCCTCGCCGCGCGACAGGATCACGACAAGACGCTCGGCCCGCCGGGCCAGCGGTCCCTGCACGAACACGACGACCATGACGGCGATCAACCAGAAGGACACTGCCAGCCGCACCCACAGGTACCCGAAGAGACCATCGTCGGGATGCAACGCCGCAGCAAGGATTCCGAGGAGACCGACTGCGACGAAGCAGGGTTCGCTCACCCGGCGCCGCACCCACAGCGACGTCTGGGCGACAGCTACCGGGCCTTCCGTCCCGGACCCGCCGACGGCCGCCCGCCGGGCAATGAGCGGCATGACGAGCAGCGGACCGAACGCTCCGATACCGGCCAGCAGATGGGCGACCAACACCACCCGGAAGATCTGCACCGACGACACGCCACCGTTCTACCCCGCTGCCTCGAACCTTGGTGTGCTCACCAGTGCAGGGACTCGAAAACGTCCGGTGTCATCACCCGCCCAGGAAAATGTGGTCATTCGGCGAACTGCCGTGTTTTCGATGACACCTGAACTGCCGCGAAGATGCACGACGAGTAGATTGTCCGCCCGTGGCATCCAACCCCCCGGCCGACCTGTTTCTCCAACCGCTGACCGGTAAAGGGTTCCCGATCTCGGGCTGGCTGGTGCAGTACCAGTTGCTTCTCATAGCTCTCGACCCGTTCACGAACGAATCCGCCTGGGCGTTCCCCACGGCGATCCGCGTCCTCCAGAACTTCGAGCAGGCCGACTGCCGCGTGGGTGTGATCCTCGCCGGCGCCGACGCCGACGAGTCACGCCAGTTCCTCGGGCCGAACGCCACCGAGTTCCTCTGCTTCCCCGACCCGCAGCGCACGATCGTGCGCGCCTTCGGTCTCGAACGGGTTCCGGCAATCATCCACGTGGCCTCGGACGGATCCGTCGTCAACGCTGCCGAGGACTGGAACCCCGACTCGTGGCAGATCGTCACCGACGAACTCGCCCGCATGATGAGCTGGACCGGCCCGGTACTTCCCGATCCTCGAGACCCGGGCGCGTTCGTCGGCACCAAGGCGAGCTGACCGGCACCTCGCCCTGAGGGGCGCCCGCAGCCTCGCCAGAAGCGCTTCGTCGGCTCATCGACGCGTCCACTCACCAGCAGAAGCCTCGGAAGGGTCCGTAGCGGACGACCGTTGCGGTCCGCGGCGCGGGCGTCCGACGAAGCCGAGCGGTTCAGTTACGGCGTGACTGCGCCGATACCTTCGGGGTGTTGTTGCGATCGTCGGTTCGAAACCGAACCACTGTTCATGGTTTGCTGCCCACGAACGGCCAACAACCTCCTCACGTTCGGGGAGTCCACTCTCCGTCATGAGCGATGTCGAGCGTGCTTTGGCCCCGGCCCTGCGCCTTGGCCGCGGAACTCGCGAACCTGACCGCGCCTCCCCGGTGCTTGTCTCGAAATCGTGGGTCGGCGGCGTCGTCGCGGCCCTCGCGTTCGGGTCACTCGCTGCCTTCCTGGCCGGTGTCGCCCAGCCCGGGCACAGCGTGACCACCCGGAGGGGTGGATCAGGTCAGATGCTCAGCCTCGCGCTGCGGACACCGGGGGACACGGTCGCGGGACCAGTTGTCGATGTCCGCCGCTCCACTGCTGCCGTTGCCGGACCGGCTCTCCCGGACGAGACAGCGCCGCAGCTCACGCTCGGGCCCCCGGACAGCCCGATCGAGGGCTACGCCTCCACTGCGACCGTCCCCCTGGCGCGGCCGCTTCCACTGTTTCGCGAGTCCGACGCGGTCCAGGTCGTTCCGCCCGAAGGGATGGTCGCGACCGTCACGGTGCCCTTGGCACCCGGCCCCACGGACGTCCCGTCGACCAGCGCGCCCCGCATCACAACCACGACTGCGGTCCCGGCCACGCGACCCGCCAAGAAGTCACGATCCGACAAAGCGTCCGCGACAACGCAGGTCCCGAACGCCCAGCCCCTTGTCGTGCCACCTGAAGGTCTGGTGGTCGCCGCCCCCGGACTTTCCGTCGCTCCACCCTCACCCACCATCGCTCCGCCGCCCACAACTCCCCCTGCGACGACATCCGCCACGACGCCGGGACGGGCGACCGGGACCATCCCGTTCACTCCCCTGACACCCCAGACGGTGACTGCGGCAGCGGCGAGCCTTCCCACCACCACACCGCCCACCGCACCGCCCACCCTGGCACCCACCCTGGCATCCACACCATCAGCACCCACCACCGCACCGCCCACCCTGGCACCCGCACCTTCAGTACCCACCACCGCAGCACCCACCACCGCAGCACCCACCACCGCAGCACCCACCACCATTGCGCGAACCACGAGCACCACGCTCGTCTTCGTTCCACTTCCGCCGTCGACCGCGCCCCGGGTCGTCCAGACGCCCTCGGTCCCGCCGACATCGGCTCCAGCGTCCACGACCCCGAACAGCGCACCCGTCCGCGTTTCCGTCGGACCGCTCCCGACGATCGATGTCCGACCGGTCACCGAGACCCGCACCGCTCCCCCGCTCCCGGTCGGCATCGAGACGCCCGTCCCGACGACGACGCCGTTCTCCACCGAGCCGAAGACGTACACGTTCGTCGCTGCCACCGAACCGGCCCCGGCCGTGCACCCCCAGGCAGCCCTGGTCGTCGAAACGGCGAAATCACTCCTCGGCGCTCCGTATGCGTGGGGTGGTGAAGGTCCGGGCTATGACTGCTCGGGCCTGTCCCTCGTTGCCTGGCGCGCCGCCGGGGTGAAGCTCACCCACCAATCCCAGGCCCAGTTCACCTCAACGACGCGCATCAACCTGACCGACATCGCCCCGGGGGACCTCGTCTTCTACGGTGAGCCGATCCATCACCTCGGTATCTACATCGGCGACGGCAAGATGATCGAAGCCCCGAGGGCCGGGATCAACGTCCGAATCACCTCGATCAAGCGACGCGATCTCATCGGCATCGGGCGCGTCACCGGCTGACCCGGGCCAACGGTGCCGCCCCGGGGAATACGGGGATCGGGGCATGTCGATCCGGTGCACGTTCGGCCGTGGGCCTACGATCACGGACCCATGCGCGCCGCCACCATCACTACCCCGACCCTCACCGTCCAGGAGCGCCCTGATCCCGTTCCCGGCATGGGCGAGGTACTGATCCGAGTTCGGGCCGCCGGCCTCAACAACGCCGACCTCATGCAGATCGCCGGGCTCTACCCTGCGCCGCCCGGGGCTCCGGCAGACATCCCCGGCCTCGAGCTCGCCGGGGAGGTCATCGGCGCGGGGCCCGGAGCGACCCGGTTCTCCGTCGGTGACCGGGTCATGGCCGTGGTCGGCGGCGGCGGGCTCGCCGAACTGGCCGTCGTCCACGAACGGACGCTGCTTCCCGTCCCCGCCAGCGTGTCGTGGGAAACCGCCGGGGGCTTCCCCGAAGCGTTCACGACCGCTCACGATGCCCTGTTCACCCAGTGCGGCCTGCAGATGGGTGAGCGGGTCTGTATCCACGGAGCGGCCGGAGGTGTCGGCGTGGCCAGCGTGCAACTCGCCGCTGCCACAGGAGCGACCGTGGTGGCGACGGTCCGGGACCCGGCCCGCCGGGCCGCGGTGGAGGCGCTCGCCCCTGGACAGGTCATCGCCGTCGATCCGGCCGCATTCACCGAGCACGGTCCCTTCGACGTGATCTTGGAGCTCATCGGCGCTACGAACCTCGCCGCCAATCTCGCCTCGCTCTGCATCGGCGGCCGCATCAGCATCATCGGGGTCGGTGGAGGAGGATCCAAGACCGAGATCGACCTGCTGGCGATCATGACGAAACGGGCACGGATCCACGGATCCACACTTCGCGCCCGGCCACTCGAACAGAAGGCCGACGCAGCACGACGCGTGGAGACCCAGGTCCTCCCCCATCTCGCGTCGGGTCGCTTGCAGGTCCCCGTGACGGCAACGTTCGGCCTCGACGAGGTGGCAGGCGCGTACGACCGCTTCCGGGAGGGTCTGAAATTCGGCAAGATCATCGTGCTGCCGTGAGCCGCCCGGCGATCCCGCCGACCGTTCCGTGAACGCCATCGATGTCAACGCCGCAATCGCCGCGACGACGTTGCATCGCGACCGTTTCTACGGTCCTGGGCTGCTCGTCATCGGCGTGGCTGCCGTACTCGTCATCGGTCACGGCCTTCGGTTCCGACATCCGGTCACCTCGCCTCCGGTCGACCTCCCCGGTTGGTTTGCGCAGTGGCAGGTCCAGCACAACGCCCCGGACGTCGACCCGGCGAAGACGACGGTGCTGCGCGGCTTTCTCACCTTCACGTACCGATTGGCCCGACCCCTCGCCCGTCGCGGCGTGTCCCCGACCTCGGTCACCTTTGCCGGGCTCTGGCTCGCGGCCCTCGTCCCGGTCACGGCGATGCGCCTGCCACTCGTCGCCGCGGCGATCTGCGCAGTGAGCTCGGTGGTGGATGGCGTCGACGGCGCGGTCGCCGGCCTCACCGGGCGTGCCACCCGATCGGGGTTCGTTCTCGACTCCTTCGTGGACCGACTGGCCGAAGCGGCATTCTTCGGCGCGCTTGTTGCCGCCGGCGCCGACGCAAGGGCTGCCGCGGCTGGCTGGGCGGGCGTGATGATGCTCGAATACACGAGGGCCCGGGCCGGCAACGCTGGTCTGGGTGAGATCGGCATCGTCACGATCGCCGAACGCCCCACACGGGTGCTCTGCGTCGTCTTCGGTCTGATCGGCGCAGGAGTCCAACCCGATCATGCGACCGCCACCACGACGACCGCTGCGCTGGTCGCTGCCGGGACGGCGATCGTCGGCATCGGCCAACTCGCCGTGCATCTTCATCATCGGTTCCACGACGAATCCATTCGCTGACCCACGGAGACCGCGTCCGCCGGGTCTCTCACGCAACAACGGCCGGTCGCAGCCCCCCAGCAGCGACCGACCGTCGACTTCACCGAGGAGGACGCCTCGGATCCCCGGACTTTGCGTCTACGCCGAAATGTATCGCCTTTCGCGCCGCTCCCATCGCCTTCTCGTCGCCGCAGACGCGGCTGACCGAACCAGAGCGGCGGCGGTACCTGGCTCGGCGGTCAAGGTTCACGCGCGAAAGCCGAGAACAGTGTCGTGGAACAGCGATACTGGTAAGGCGCCGGTATCCCCGAACCGGCTTGGAGGTTTTTGCGCGTGCAGCACCACCATTTTCGTCGATCGTCGAGGAGAGCTGCGTCGCTCATCGCCGCCGGCGTTCTCCTTGCCGTCGTGGCGTCCGCCACGCCCGCCAACGCCGACCCGAAGCCCGGCTCCTCCGGCCGACCCGCCGGGCCGACCTTCGCTCCCCCCGGCCCGCGCCCAACCGCGCCAACGTCCCCGGTCGCGAAATCGACGGCGAACGCGTCGGCACCGAAACGCAGCACCGCCGCGAACAGCGGCGTCGGATCGGGCGCGCGAGGAACCGCGGTGCTCGAAGTCCAGAGCCTGCTCCAGGCGGCCCGCTATGACATCAACGTGGCCGACGGCAGCTTCGGCGACCAGACGTTCCACGCCGTGATGGCCTTCCAGAAGGCCAACGGGCTGGCGCGGACCGGCCGGGTCAGCGCCCAGACCCTCGACGCGTTGCGCTCCGGGCTCACGCCACCCCCGATCGTCCCCGACGGCGGACCCGACCGCATCGAGGTGTCGCTCCCCAAGCAATACCTCGCGTTGTACCGAGGCGGCGCGCTCCTACGCATCTTGTCGATCTCGACCGGCGACGGCCGGCCGTTCTGCACCCTGGACCCGGAAACCGGGGAGACGGCGTGCGACAAGGCAATCACGCCGCCGGGGTCGTTCCGGGTCACGCGCCGTGTCATCGGATGGCGCGAATCGAAACTCGGGCTCATGTACAACCCCCTGTACTTCAATGGGGGAATTGCCGTCCACGGCGCTCCTTCGGTGCCCGGTCGGCCGGCGTCGCACGGCTGTGTGCGCATCCCCATGGTGTCGGCCGACTACATGCCGACCGTCGTCCCCGACGGCATGCCGGTCTACGTCTCCGACGGCGTGACCCCGCTCCGGGTGATCTCGTCGAAGATCGCTCCGGCCGACGTCTGGCCGGGCAGCGACCCCCTGGCCACGAAAGTCCCTCCGACAACCGTCGTCCCTGGGACGCCCGCCACGACGACGACCCCGCCCGCCGGGGCAACCACCGTTCCGGGCCAGACCACGACGACAACCCCGGCACCGACGACGACAATCGGGTCCACGTTGGCGCCTACGACAACCACGACCCCCGCACCCACGTTCGTGCGCTCGCTCACTACCACGACTGTGGCGGGCGCCCCGGTCTGAGCGACGGACCTGTCCGGGGCGTCTACGAGAGGGCGCCGACCGCCTACAGATCAGCGAACGGATCGTCGTAGCCGGCGTCCACGGGCGGGATCCCCGCGAGGGCGAAGTAGGGCTCGTAGCCCGTCGTCTCCAGCTCGATGGCCAACTCCGGGCCTCCGGAGTGAACGATTCGTCCGCCGACGAAGATGTGGACGACATCGGGGACGAGTTCGGTGAGGAGACGCTGGTAGTGGGTGATGGCGATCACCGACATCCCGCGTTCGGCGGTTGCCTCCTTCACGCGACGACTCACGGCGCGGAGCGCGTCGACGTCGAGCCCGGAGTCGACCTCGTCGAGTATGGCGACAGCAGGCTGCAGCACACCGAGCTGAATCGTCTCGTTGCGCTTCTTCTCGCCACCGGAGAGGTCGACGTTGAGCGCCCGTTGCAGGAATGCCACATCGAACCCGATCCGGTCGGCCTCCTCCTCCATCAGTGCCATGACGTGGTCGGCGTCGTCGTTCCGGCCACCGGCACGCAGGGCAGCGGCGAGCATGTCGGCCGGCTGCACGCCCGGCACCTCGGTCGGATACTGCATGCCGAGGAAGATGCCGGCCTGCACGCGTTCCCACGTGGGGAGGGTGAGCAATTCGCGACCGTTGAGGATCGCCGACCCACTGATGTCCTGGTACCCGGGCCGGCCGAGCAGCACGTGACCGAGGGTGGACTTGCCCGACCCGTTCGGTCCCATGACCGCGTGGACTTCGCCGTCGGGCACCACCAGGTCCACGCCGCGCAGGATCTCGCGGCCGGGGATGGAAGCCTTCAGGTTGGTGATGGAGAGAGTCATGAGGGAGAACCTTCGACGGCCGGATCGAGGGTGAGGAACACGTCGTCACCCAGCGTTTCGATGTGATGGACGGGCACCGGCCGGGTGGCCGGGAACGACTGGGGCTCGCCGGTGGTGA
This sequence comes from Acidimicrobiia bacterium, assembly GCA_031368215.1. GTDB lineage: Bacteria > Actinomycetota > Acidimicrobiia > Acidimicrobiales > JANYDT01 > JANLQX01. Next base: position 20,342 of record JANLRD010000192.1, read on the forward strand.
GGGAGAAGGTGCTTCCGTGCTTGGGGCACTCGAGCTCGCACTCGTCCTCCCAGATGGTGCCGTCGGAGAGCGAGACGTTGGCGTGGCTGCAACGGTCGCCGATGGCGTAGAGGGTGTCGCCGATGCGGATCACGGCTACGGCATGGACGGTGTCACCGGTGCCGACGACCTCGACCCGGGTCACCGTGGACGGCGCGAAGTCGGCCGGGGCTCCAATGCGGTGGCGGGCCATCAGGTCGTCCGCCGGGAGAGGGCGCGGCGATCGAACTTGTCGCCGACGGCAGCGACGAGCTCGGCTCGCAACGCGTCGTCGGGCACGCGGTTGAGGAGGTCGGCGAAGAACCCGAGCACGATCAGGCGTTCCGCCTCGCTGGGCGGCACGCCACGACTCTCGAGGTAGTACCGGTGGTCCTCGTCGATGGGTCCGACCGCAGAGGCGTGGGAGCACTTCACGTCGTTGTTCTCGATCTCGAGGTTCGGCACGGATTCCGCCGACGACTCGGGTGAGAGCAGGAGGTTGCGGTTCGTCTGATGGGCAACCGTGCCCCGTGCGTCCTTGGCGATGTGGATCAGCCCGGAGTACACGGACCGGGCACGATCGTCGACGGCACCCTTGAAAAGCAGGTCGGAGGTGGTCCGGGGGGCGAGGTGATCCTGGCGGGTACGGAAGTCGTGGACCTGGTCGTCGCCGGCGAAGTACACGGCAAGGAGTTCGTTGTGGGCACCGCGGTCGGTGGCTCGGGCGGTCGTCTCCAGACGGGCATACGCGCCCCCGAGCGCGACCGCGACCGACGAGAGCGTGGCGTCGCGTCGCGTCGTGGCAACAAGGGAACCGACGAACCAATCCTTCTCGTCGACGAGCTGGACCGACGCGTGTCGAAGCCGCGCCCCGTCACCGAGATCGAGCACGGTTCGAGCTACCAGGAGCGCTGCTTCCCGATCGGATGTGTCCGACCGGAACTCCTCGATGACCGTGGCGCTGCTGTTCACGCCGAGCACCACCCGAACCGAGGTGCCAGCGGTGCCGGACTCCGAAAGGGTCGTCGTGATCCGGATCGGTTCTGCCAATTCGGCGTTCGCCGGCACGCGGATGACGATCCGTGATGCCGTGCGAGCAAGGCCCAGCGCGTCGAAGTACTCGGGATCGACGGGGAGATCGGTGTCGCTCTCGACGCGAACGCCTCTCGCTGCGGCTGACGCCGGCAGGTCCACGACCGAGGCGACGACAGCTGACGGATCGTTCGACGACGAGAACTTCGACGCGTCGAACCGATCGATCCCGCTGTAGCGCCACAACTCCTCAGCCTCCGAGGGCGGGGTGGAACGAGCCAGATCGACGGCACCCCGGAGACGAAGCTCGAGGGTGCGCTCGGGATCGAGCACGGGCACAGAGACGGGATCCGCAGACAGAAAACAACTCCTTGCAGGGGGATGACCAGTGTACCGGCGCGGTTCTCTTTGCTTCGCGCGACAACAGCCCGACAGGAAAACAGTCCGCAGGCTCAAGCATGAGTTCCCGTTCGCCGATGCAAGCACCAGAACCACTGGAAGGCGACCAATGCTCGGTGATGCAAAGACAATTTCGGACGAGGACAACGAACGGGAATCGCAGTCGTTCGACGCGCCCGGACAGTGGAGCACACCGTCGTCGCCCGCTGGCCTCAGTCCGTCGATCGCACCGTCCTGGGACACGTCATGGACCGCCGATGCTGCTGCGCCGATCGAATCCAACGGCTGGGCCACAGCAGAACGCCCACCCGATTCCCCTCCGGCAGCTGAGTCCCGGGCCTTCGCCGGCTGGGGCGGGTTCGCCGACTCGGACCCCGCCCCGGTTTCGCAGGACCTGAGCGGATGGGACAGTCCGTCAGATGCCGTTCTGGCCGAGGTCGCCGACCAACCGTGGGGCTTTCGAGCCACCGATGAGGCCCCCCTCTGGGCCGTCGAGCGCGACCACGAGGCGTTGGCGTCGGCGTGGGCTGAACTGCCCGATCCCCCGTCGAGTTCAGCCGTGGCTTGGGATCCCGCTCCGCCGCCGCCCGAGTCGGAGGCTTCCGTGGCCGGCTGGGCCGACGACGCTGCTGCTTGGGCCGATCCCGTTGCGTTCGCGCCACCGGCAGGCGAATCGCCGCAGACCGCCGAGTTCGCCGAGAGCAACGAACCGATCTTTCCGGTCGAGGCGGCGGGCGACCTTGCATCGATACCGACCGCGGCCACACTCGAGTATTCCGAACCCGAGTATTCCGAAGCCGAAGCCGTCGTGGAGGGGTTGGCTGCGTCGGAAGTTGCGTTCCACGCGCCCGCCACCGAAGTGACCGACGAGGACGCGGCGCCACTGGTGGATCCGACTGCCGACTTCGAATCGGCGACGGCTGTCGTTCCGACGTCCGACGACGCGACCGTGCCCGCAGGTGTTCCGACGCTGAAGCGCCGCGGACGACTCGCCGCCCGCTCGGCCGCTCGAAGCACCGCACCGGTTGCGGTGGAACTCGAGCCGGTGGGAACCGTCGACGCGACCCTCGATGACGTTGCCGACCATGTTGCGACCCCGGACTCCGCGCAGCCGCATTCCTTCGGACCGGAATCGCAGCTTGACGACGGTGCGCTCGCCGACGACACGTCACCATCGGACGTTGCGTCCGCGGCGTCGACCGAACCGCAGAACGTCGACGCTGTTGGTGCCGACGATTCGCCAACCGAAACCGCGTTGACGCCCTCGATCGAACCGGCGAACGTCGCCGACGCTGTAGCCGCGGCTGTGACCGCGGCCGCGGCCCCGTCGAGAAAGGCTGGGCGCAGCTTCTTCGCCAGGCGCGTCCCTGGGGACACGACGACGTCGTCGGGCGAGACACCGAAGGCCTTGCGCATTGCGGCTGTCGGCTCGCTTGTCGTCGGCCTCGGCCTGTTCGGATTCACCGTGATCACGAGCCGGTCGTCAGACACCAAGAAGCCCACCGTTGTCACGACGCCTCCGACCCCGGTACCGCAAGCTGCTGATTCGACGCTGCCGACCGCACCCGTCGCCGAGGCGACCCTTGCCGCCGACCCGATCTTCGGGTCGAACGAGACGGTCGGGTCACCGACCGATCTTGCGGGAGCGACCGTCGCCACCGACCCGATCTTCGGTTCCGAGCAGACCGCCGGCTCGCAAACCGTCACCACCGGGGCAACAGTCGTCATCGACCCGGTGTTCGGTTCGAGTGATTCGGCCTCGACGGTGGATCCCCTCTTCGGTTCCTCGCCGGCTGTTGCGGCCACGGTCGGCGGAGCCACCGATTCCGCCGACAAAGAACTGGCGTTCGAAAAGCCGGCCAACCCTTCACGCTGAGCTGGGGTCGGTGCCTGCCGACTATGTGACGTGAATCACATCTGAATAGGGCTTCAGTTCTGAAGCCGGGCTGCCGATGTTCTTCAGCGATGACGCTGCAAGTACCGACGGGTCCGAAACAAGCGCCGAGTCGCGCCGTGATCTGGCGGCGACGAGCGATCGTTCTGCTCACGCTGGCGAGCGTGGCGAGCACGCCCGTACTGCTGTCCACCGGCGGAGAAGCCGATGCCGCAACAACCGCTCCGGAACCGATCCGCGCGATTGCCGCGCGCAGGGAGATCCCCCGAATCGCTGCCGGCCCGACGGCGAGCACCACACTCAGGCCGGTGGCGGCGGCGGCGAGAAAGCCGGTCACTGCGGAGACGCTCCTCGCCGATCCCCGGGTCGTCTTGAGCGAGAACGCCCGGGCCGACCTGCGAAGCGGACTCGTCGATCCCCGGCTGGTCTCGCTCCTCTCCCGTTTGGCGGAGACCTACCAGTTCGAGATTTCGGTGTTCTCCACCGGACACGGTCGTTTCGTGAAGGGCACGACGAAGGTGTCGAATCACGTGTATGGACGCGCCGCCGACATCACGTTCGTCAACGGCGCCGAGGTTTCCGGGACCAATGAGGCGGCACGCGCCCTGGCCCAATTCCTGCTGACCGTCGATCCTTCGATCCGACCGAACGAGGTCGGCGGCCCGTGGGACGTCGACGACGACGCCGGCGTCGGCTTCACCGACTTCGGACACCTCGCCCACCTCCACGTCGGCTACGACGTCTAGTGCACTGACAACACCGCGGAGCCTCACGGACCCCGCGGCGTGGAATGACTCAGCCGATGGACCCTTCCATCTGGAGCTCGACGAGGCGGCTCCATTCAACGGCGAACTCCATCGGCAGCGTGCGCGTGACCGGCTCCATGAAGCCGTTGACCACCATCGCCGTGGCCTGCTCCTTGGAGAGGCCGCGTGACTGGAGATAGAAGAGCTGGTCGTCGCCGACCTTCGAGACCGTGGCCTCATGGCCGATCTCGGCCTGCATCACACCGGGGTTGCGCTCGATATAGGGATAGGTGTCGGAGCGGCTCTCATCGTCGAGGATGAGGGCGTCGCACTGCACGTGCGACTTGACCCGCTCGGCGCCTTCTTCGACCCGGACGAGCCCGCGGTACGACGTGCGTCCGCCGTCTTTCGAGATGGACTTCGAGATGACCTGCGACGTGGTCTCCGGGGCAGCGTGGACCATCTTCGCACCCGTGTCCTGGTGCTGGCCGGCGCCGGCATAGGCGACGGAGAGCACCTCGCCGTGCGCCTTCGGTCCCATGAGGTAAATGGCCGGGTACTTCATGGTGAGCCGCGACCCGATGTTGCCGTCGATCCAGCTGACGCGAGCTTCTGCTTCGGCGCGTGCCCGCTTGGTGACGAGGTTGAACACGTTGTTCGACCAGTTCTGGATGGTCGAGTAGGTGATGTGGGCGCCTTCGAGCGCGATGAGTTCGACCACGGCGGAGTGCAGCGAGTCGGAGGTGTACACGGGCGCCGAGCATCCCTCGATGTAGTGCACCTTCGAACCCTTGTCCGCGATGATAAGCGTACGTTCGAACTGGCCCATGTTCTCTTTGTTGATGCGGAAGTACGCCTGCAGCGGCATCTCCACCGTGGTGTTCTCGGGCACGTAGATGAACGAGCCGCCGGACCACACCGCACTGTTCAGCGCGCTGAACTTGTTGTCGGCGGTGGGGATCACGGTCGAGAAGTAGCGCTTCACGAGCTCGGGGTATTCGCGCAGCGCGGTGTCCATATCGCAGAAGATCACGCCCTGCGCCTCGAGATCTTCGCGATTGCGGTGGAATACCACTTCACTTTCGTACTGCGCGGTCACGCCGGCCAGGTACTTCTGCTCGGCCTCCGGGATGCCGAGCTTCTCGTAGGTGAGCCGCACCGCCTCGGGAAGCGCGTCCCAGGAGTCGACCTGCCCGTCCATCGGCTTGACGTAGTAGTAGATGTCATCGAAGAAGATCTCCGACATGTCGCCGCCCCACGAGGGCATGGGCTTCTTGTGGAAGACATCGAGGGCGCGGAGGCGGAACTTGCGCATCCAGTCCGGCTCGCCCTTCATCCACGACATCTCTTCCACGATGTCTTTGGTGAGGCCCCGCTTCGGCGTGAAGGTATAGCTGGCGACGTCGTCGGCCCAGCCGAGCTTGTACTTGCCGAGGTCGAGATCGGAGACGGTGGTGCTCATGGGGGCTCCTCAGGTTCTGCTAGCGGTAATTTCCACTACGGCCATAGTAACAATTACCCACCGGTATGCGTCTGCACATCCGTCAGTCCGGTTCAGGCGTCCCTTCGAAATCGTTGTCGACGACATCGCCCCGACCGTTCCCGCTGCTCACGGTGCCCGTCGTCAGTCGATTCGTCGCAGATTGGCCTTGAAGTGACGCCCGTTCTCGACGTAGGACGCCGAGGACTTCGCAATGAGGTCGGCTGAAGCGGCGTTCTCGCGGATCTTCGCCGGAACCCCCAGAGCCATCGCTCCGCTCGGGACCTCCATGTCGTTCGTGACGACGGCGTTCGACCCCACGAGCGCACCGCTGCGCACGATCGCCCGGTGCAGGACGATTGACGCGTTGCCCACCAACGACCCGGATTCGATCGTGCAGCCCTCCAGGTGGA
>JANLRD010000256.1:0-8438 GCA_031368215.1 Acidimicrobiia bacterium
CGAAGCATCTCCTGGCGTCGTTCGTCGGCCACAGCCCAAGAGGTGACGGCGGCGATCCAGGGGTCGCCGGCCTCACCCGCTCCGCGGGTTAATACCGGACGCGCCGCTGCGCGGCGCGAGGCCGGGCAGCGTCCACCACACAGGAGACGACAGTGTCGCCGCAGGAAGGACTCAGCTGCAGCCGCTGGTGGCGCCGCAGGCCGAGCAGACGTAGCAGCTGCCCGCCCGGTTCATCTCGTTGCCACATGAGTAGCAGAACGGCGCATCGGCGGGCCGGCCACGGCTGAGCAGACCCGGGTTCTTCGACGGCTCGACCGATACGGACGGAGTGTCGAGAACGATCGAGTCCGCAATCGTTGTCCCGGCGTTGGAGAGCGGCGTCGATGTGGTGATCGCTTCCTCGACGCCCGGAAGGGTCGGCTGGGTCCGCTCCTTCGCGGAGAGCACGCCCAGCTCGGTGCGCACGTCGAGAGGCAGGTAGTCGAGGGCGAGGCGACGGAAAATGTAGTCGATCACCGAGGTGGCGATGCGCAGTTCGGCATCGTCGGTGATACCGGCCGGCTCGAACCGCATGCCGGAGAACTTGCGGACGTAGGTCGCCAGCGGCACGCCGTGCTGCAGACCGAAGCTGATCGAGATCGAGAAGGCGTCCATGATGCCGGCCAGGGTGGAACCCTGCTTCGACATGTTGATGAACACTTCGCCGGGGCGGCCGTCGTCGTATTCGCCGACGGTGACGAAGCCACTGCAGTCGGCGACGCGGAACTCGAAGGTGTTGGAGCGGCGCTTGCGGGGCAGACGCTCACGCTGCGGCTTGCGGATCACCGTGGTGGTCGACGCGAGTGCCTGCTCGAGCTCGGCGATCTTGGCCGTGAGGGCCGGATCGGGTTCGGCCGAGACGGCGCCGAACACGTTGCGCTCGGACCCGTCCTTCTTCGCTGTTTGCAGTGGCTGGCCGACCTTGCAGTTGTCGCGGTAGATGGCGATGGCCTTGATGCCGAGCTTCCATGCATCGATGTGGAGCTGGGCCACCTCCTCGACGGTGGCCTCTTCGGGCATGTTGACCGTCTTGGAGATCGCTCCCGAGATGAACGGCTGGACGGCACCCATCATGCGGACATGGCCGAGGTAGTGGATGACATTGTCGCCCATCGAGCAGGCGAACACGCTGAGGTGCTCGGCCCGCAGCTCCGGCGCACCGACGATGGTCTTGTTGACGTCGATGTAGGCGACGATCGAGTCGATCTCCGCCGGCCGGTAGCCGAGGTTCTTCAGAGCCCGGGGCACCGTCTGGTTGACGATCTGCATGGAGCCGCCGCCGACCATCTTCTTGAACTTCACGAGTCCGAGATCGGGCTCAACACCGGTCGTGTCGCAGTCCATCAGCAGTCCGATGGTGCCGGTCGGGGCGAGCACCGACGCCTGGGCGTTGCGCACGCCGTAGGCGGCGCCCAGCTCGCAGGCCGTGTCCCATGCCTCCTGGGCGGCGAAGAGCACGTCGTGATCGGTGATCTCCTCGTCGATCTTCGCGACCTCGGCCCGGTGCATCTCGAGCACGTTGGTCATCGCCTCGCGGTTCTCCAGGTACCCGGCGAACGGACCCATCTTCTTGGCGATGCGTGCCGACGTGGCGTAGGCATGGCCGGTCATCAGCGCGGTGATCGACGCGGCGAGGGCCCGGCCGTCATCGGAGTCGTAGGCCTTGCCGCGGGCCATCAGCAGCGCGCCGATGTTCGCATAGCCGAGGCCGAGCTGGCGGAACCGGTGGCTGTTCTCGGCGATCTTCGCCGTCGGGTAGTCGCCGTTTCCGACGATGATCTCCTGCGCCGTGATGAGCAGCGTGACGGCCTGCGTGAACCCGTCGACGTCGAAGGAATCGTCGTCGTTGAGGAACTTCATGAGGTTGATCGACGCCAGGTTGCAGGCCGAGTTGTCGACGTGCATGTATTCCGAGCACGGGTTCGAGCCGTTGATCCGACCCGAGTTCGGTGCCGTGTGCCAGCGGTTGATCGTCGTGTCGTACTGCATGCCCGGGTCGGCGCACTCCCAGGCCGCATCGGCGAACTGACGGAAGAGGTCACGGGCACGGACGGTCTGCACGATGGAACCGTCGCCGACTGCCCGGAGATGCCAGTCGGAGTCGTCGACGACGGCGTTCATGAAGTCGTCGGTGACCCGCATCGAGTTGTTGGCGTTCTGGTATTGGATCGAGATGGCGTCCTTGCCGTCGAGGTCCATGTCGAAGCCGGCGTCGCGCAGCACTCGCGCCTTGCGCTCCTCGATGGCCTTGCACCACAGGAAGTCCTCGATGTCGGGATGGTCGGCGTTGAGGATGACCATCTTCGCCGCGCGGCGGGTCTTTCCGCCCGACTTGATGGTTCCGGCCGACGCGTCGGCTCCACGCATGAAGCTCACCGGACCCGAGGCCGTGCCGCCGCCGTTGAGGAACTCCTTCGAAGAACGGATCTTGGACAGGTTGACACCGGCGCCCGAGCCGCCCTTGAAGATCACGCCTTCTTCGCGGTACCAGTTGAGGATGGAGTCCATGGTGTCGTCAACGTCGAGGATGAAGCACGCCGAACCCTGCTGTGGCACGCCCTTCACGCCGATGTTGAACCACACCGGCGAGTTGAAGGCCGCCTTCTGGGTGATGATCAGGTGCTTGAGCTCGACGTTGAACACCTCGGCCTCGGCGTCATCGGCGAAGTAGCCGCCCTTGCGGCCCCAGTTCGTGATGGTGTCGACGACGCGGTCGGCGACCTGGCGCAGCGACCATTCGCGCTCGGGCGTGCCGACGGTTCCCCGGAAGTACTTCTGGGCGAGGATGTTCGTGGCGTTGAGGCTCCACGATGCCGGCACCTCGACGCCGAGCTGTTCGAAGGCGACTTCCTGGGTCTTCCAGTTGGCGATCACCGAATCGCGCCGCTCCCACGCCAGCTCGTCGTACGGATGCACGTCCGGGGTGGTGAAGTGACGGGTGATGCCGATACCGGTGCGCTCGGGCGCAAGAGCCATGGGGTAATGCCTTTCGGGGTCGGCCTGTGTGTGATGGCCGGAGACGGAAGTGACGGAGACAGCGGGAGAAGAACGAAGACGGAGTGGCCGAAGACGGAGTGGCCGGAGACGGAGTGGCCGGAGACGGAAGTGACGGAGACGGAAGTGACGGAGACAGACGGTTTGGGGTGAGCGGGGAAGTGACGGTGGAGAGCTGCAGTGGGCGAGGGATGAATCGGCGCCTGTTTGGAGGTCGACAGACGACGGGAACTGGGTTGGGATTCCTCAGACAGCCTCGTCCGGGAACGAACTGCACCGGGGGCTCGAGCGGCTCTGGATGTTCCCCACCGGGTGGGAATCAACCACAACATCTAGTGGGTGCACCCCCTGGCCACCGCGAGATGACCAAGTTACAAGCGTGGAATTCACGTCGTCAAGTGTTTCCTCACCGTTCACCCGGAATCTCCCGGATGAGGCCGTTCGACGGTACGGACCCGATCCTGTGGACAACCAGACCCCGGACTCTGTGGACGACCGAGGGATCCCCGGTGGATCGTCAGGTAGGGCCGACCGCGGACCGCGGCGAGCCGTCCGGCGCATCCGGCGACCCGACCGCATCGCCGTCGTCCAGCTCGACCTCGGCCCGAGTCGGGCCAGCGACCTCAGCTGCGGCTTCGGCCAACTGCTGGGCATCGGTGAAGCTCTGATGGACGCTGGCGAAGCGCACGTAGGCGACGCCATCGTGGATGCGCAGCACCCCGAGGACGGCCTTGCCGATCGCTTCGGTGGTGACCTCGGGTCCGGCATCGAGCCGAACCTGCTCCTCGATCTCGGCGACGAGCGCCTCGATCTGCAGATCGTGAAGCGAACCGTTCTTCGTGGCGGCCTGCAGGCCTCGCAGAAGCTTCCCCCGGTCGAAGGGCTGACGGGTCCCGTTTCGCTTCACGACGGTCAAGGGCACATCTTCGATCCGCTCGAAGGTGGTGTAGCGGCGCGTGCACGCCAGACACTCCCGCCGGCGACGAATCACCGCTCCATCCTCGGCGGCGCGGGAGTCGACGACCTTGTCGTCGTTTCCGGCACACCACGGACATCGCACGGACGACAACGCTACTGCCATCGATTCGAGCGCGGCCCCGTGATCGTCCCGGCATCGCGTCAGGCGGGTCCGCTGGTCACCGAACGGACAGGGTGATGCGTTCGCCGGCGCGCAGCGATGACCCACCGTGGGCCCGGCTGAGCTGGGCAACGAGGGGACGGATGTCGCCGTCGGGCTGCACTTCGCGAGCGAGGCTCCAGAGCGTGTCCCCCGGCTGCACGATCACGAACGACGCACTGACCGGCGCGGTACCGGCCGGTCCGGCCTGACCGGCGTCGGCGAATCGTGTCGAGGACAGGCCGACGCCGACCACGGTGAGCACCATCACCGCGACCGCCACGCCGAGGCGGCGGCGAAGGTACGGCCCGGTCGACAGCGTCGACGTTGCGCGTGGCCCGACAACCGGACCCCGGCGACCCGTAGCGGACGGGCGTTGAGCAGATGAGCGAAGGGCGACTGAGGTCATGGCGTTCTCCAGGCGGACTCACCGAGGTGAGGTGATGTGGCGAAGGTGGGGCGATGCTTTGGTGGTTCGGGCGGTGCGTGTTCGATGACTCTTTCGGGGTGCACCGAACGGCCGTTCGGATGCCCAGTCAACACGAACCCCCGTTCGAGTGTCAAGGAAATTCTCGAACGAATGTTTGCATCCCTCGTACGCGGTGATCTACAGTGCTGGTCCGGACGCCAGCCAGCGCAGGAAACCCGTCCCGGTCGAACCCCGAGTCGCCCTTGCGGCGCAGCGGGGGCTCATGCCCTCACTGACCCACTCGGAGCATCCGTCCGACTCGCTACCTGTCCCCACACCGCCGACTCCGAACAAAGGATCGACCATGCCGAGCTTCCCGAAAGACCCGTCCGAGCACTACACGACCACCGACGACCTCGTGCATTCGAATGATCGTCTGACCGACCGTCAGCGCACGATCCTCGAGTGCATCGAGCAGTCGATGCGCGATCGGGGCTACCCCCCCTCGGTCCGTGAGATCGGCGAGGCGGTGGGCCTGTCGTCCTCGTCCACCGTGCACAGCCACCTCAAGTCGCTCCAGAAGCAGGGCTACCTCCGCCGCGACCCGACCAAGCCGCGGGCCATCGAAGTGCGCTTCGACCCGGCCACCGGGAGCCAGGCCGAGCGTCGACCCGTCCGGCACGTCCCGCTGATCGGCAACGTCGCCGCCGGCACCGGTGTCCTCTCGGAGGAACGGGTCGAGGAGATCCTGCCCCTCCCCGAGGACTTCACCGGCGACGGCAACCTGTTCATGCTCAAGGTCCGGGGCGAGTCGATGATCAATGCCGGAATCCTCAACGGCGACTACGTCGTCGTCAAACAGGCGGCGGAGATCAAGAACGGCGACCTTGTCGTTGCCGGCATGCCCGGGGAGGAAGCCACGGTGAAGACCTACCGACGCGAAGGCGCCGACGTTCTCCTGATCCCGGCCAACCCCGATTTCCAGACCATCCGCTTCCCGGCACCCTGGGTGAAGGTCTACGGGCGGGTCGTCACCGTGCTGCGCCGCCTCTAGCGAGGAGGCACCGGAGAGGTCACGAGCCGCTCCAGAACGTCGTAGGCACGGTCGATCTCCGAACGCAGCACGAACTCGCCGGCCGTGTGGGCGATCGTCGGATCACCCGGGCCGAAGTTCACCGCTGGGATCCCGCGGGCCGCGAAGAACGCCACATCCGTCCAGCCCAGCTTGGCGCGCGGCGCGTCCCCGACGAGGGAAGCAAGCGCGCCGAGCAGCGGATGAGTGAGTGACGGAAGCGCTCCCGCAGACGCGTCGACCACCTCGAACGTGGCGTCGTCGCCCAGCACCTCGGAGCCGATGACCTGACGGACCACCTCGGCGGCCTCGTCGACCCCGTGATCGGGAGCGAAGCGGTGGTTGATCGTGATGCTCGCCCGGTCCGGCACCACGTTGTTGCCCGCGCCCCCGTCGATCTTCACGACCTGCATCGCTTCGCGGTAGTCACATCCGTCGATCGCCGGACGACGCGGTTCCCAGGCCGTGATCCGTTCGATCACCGGCCCGAGCCGATGGATGGCGTTGCGCCCCATCCACGGCCGTGCCGTGTGGGCGCGAGAACCGCCCACGGAGAGCACCGCCCGCAACGTCCCCTGGCATCCCGCTTCGAGGATCGCCGTCGTCGGCTCCCCCAGAACGGCCGCATCGCCGGCGAGCAGGTCCGGCGACGTGGCCAGCAGCTTCTTCAATCCATTGTGGACCGCGGCGACCTCCTCGCATTCGTAGAACACGAAGGTGAGGTCGACCGTCGGTTGCGCCACGGTCTCGGCGAGATGGAGGAACACCGCCAGGCCGCTCTTCATGTCGGCCGATCCGAGGCCGTGGAGCACGTCGCCGTCGATCCGGGCGACGTCGTTGCCGTTGACCGGCACGGTGTCGGTGTGACCGGCGAGGATGAGCCGCTGGGCGCGTCCGAAAGTGGTCCGGGCCACGAGGTTGTGGTCGACGCGGGTCACGTCGAGCCACGGCACGGCCCGCAGCCGACCCTCGATGTGGGCGGTGATGGCCGCCTCGTCGTGGCTGACCGAGGGGATGTTCACAAGCGCCGCCGCGGCGGCGAGCAGGTCCACACCCGCGCTCACGCCGGTGCTCCGGTCCACGTGACCCCCGACGACGCAAGTCGTTCGGCCACCAGGGCAAGACGGTCGTCGGGCTCCACAAGAGCAATACGGACGTGATCTGCGCCGGCACCGTAGAACTCGCCCGGTGACACAACCATCCCGCCGTGCTCGGCGAACCACTCGGTGCAGGCCCACGCATCGCCGCCCGGGACCTTGATCCAGAGATAGAAGGCACCGTCCGGGAGGGCAACCGGCAGGCCCACCGATGCCATCACCGCGGCGAATGATTCGAGGCGCTGGCGGTACCGCGTGCGCTGCACATCCACATGCGCCTCGTCGTCGTACGCCACCGAAGCGGCGAGCTGCACCGGACCGGGCACCATCAGACCGGCGTGTTTGCGGATCTCGCTCAGGTACTTCACCAGGTCGGTGTCACCGGCATAGAACCCGGCGCGGACGCCGGCCAGGTTCGACCGCTTCGACAGCGAGTGGACGGCCACGACCCCGTCCATGCCGTGCTGCAGGATCGAGCGCGGCGCTCCGTTCCAGGTGAACGACACGTAGCACTCGTCGGAGAGCACCGTGACGTCGTGGGAACGTCCCCACGCAGCGGCAGCACCGAGGTCGTCGAGACCGCCCGCGGGGTTCCCCGGCGTGTTGACCCACAGACACAGCGCACGGGCCGCGTCCGCGTCGTCGATCGCGTCGAGACGAATCCGCCACTGGGCATCGACGGGAACCGGAACGGCCCGGCAACCCGCCAACAGGGCGCCCATCTCGTAGGTCGGATAGGCGACGGCCGGGTACAGCACGGTGTCACGATCCGGTCGACGGAGCTTGAGCCACTGCGGCGTCGTGGCCACGAACTCCTTCGTGCCGATGCATGCGCCGACCTGGGTGGCAGGATCGATGCTCGCGCCGAGGTACCGCTCCACCCAACCGGCGGCAGAAGCGCGCATGCGGGGCGAACCGAGCGAGGTCGGATAGCCCCGTTCCGCGCCGGACGAGCCGAGGGCCTCCACGACCGCCGCAGGAGGCGGATCGCACGGTGTGCCGATCGACAGGTCGACGGCTCCACCGGCGTGGGCGGCGGCGAGGGCGCGGGCGCGGGCGAGCCGGTCCTGCGGATAGGGCGGTGGAACGAAACCGGCGGGGGCTGCGGCTGTGGTCGCGGACATCGCCCGTCGACGCTACCCGGCCAACTCACGATGGCCCGTCGGCAATCACGGTACCGACGGGCGCGTCCCGCTCGCCCACCGCACGAACGCCGAATACCGGTCAGACGCGTTCGGGGTACCGGTGTCGTACGACGACGGGTACGCCCGCGTCGCCGGCGAGCTGCGCCAGTCGCTCAGCGACCCGACCCCGGTCGTGGATACGAACTTCGTCGGGCGCGCAGCCGACAAAGTTCGACACCCCCACGAGAATCCCCCCGTCGTCAACCGGGACGACCGACCGCCACCCGTCGACCGATGCTTCGACGAGCGGTCCGACTCCGTCGGGATCGACGGTGATCCGGACACGTTCGTCGGCACCGTCGACCGGCTCGCGACGAAGCCAACTGGCCTCGAGCACGTACCCCGCCGACCGTGCACGCGACGACACCAGGCGGGCGAGTGCCCGAGTGAGCGACGGCGCCAAGCGATCGTCGTCGACCCACGCCTGGAGCTCGGCTCGGTAACCGGGGTGACGCTGATCGATGATGTCCTCGTTCACGTGGACGGTCTTCTCGCCCGGCTCGAGCAACCCGGCGTCGACGGTGGT
>JANLRD010000260.1:0-13503 GCA_031368215.1 Acidimicrobiia bacterium
GTCGTGGTAGTCGCCGGTGGTGGCGCCGTTGTAGGTGAGTGTCGTGCGGGCGCGTTCGATGGTCTGAGTCAACGACGACGAGCTTGTTAGGTAGTTGGCGTTGGCTGGTTCATAGACCGTGGTCATGGTGTGGGGACCGACGCTCAAGGTTGAGGTGGTGAGCTGCGCCTGCCCAGTCGGGTCGAGTGACGGTGCGCCTAGGTCGGCTCCGTTGTCACGGAAGCGGACGGCGCCGGTCGGGGTGCCGGCGCCAGGCGAGTTCGTCGTCACGTTCACGGTGAAGGTCACGGCTACACCGACCTCCGCCGGGTTCTTCGACGATCCCACGGTGGTGGTCGTCGCGGCTGCGTTTACCTGTTGGCCGCCAGCGAGCGTGGCGACGCTGTTCAGCGTGGCGGGGCTGTCACTTGTGAACGACGCAGTGACGCTGTGGTTGGCGACGGACAGTGCCGCAGTGCTGATCGTCGCGACGCCGATCCCGTTGACGCTTTGGGCCGCTCCGAAAGGGGACCCGTCGATACTGAACTGCACAGTGCCTGTCGGTGTGCCGCCGCCTGGCTTCGTTACCGTCGCCGTGAACGTGGTGCTCTGCCCGTAAACCGTCGGGTTCACCGACGAAGCCAAAGCGGTTGTCGACTGCGCCGACTTGACCACTTGCACCAAAGATGGAGTGACGGGGCACGGCGTCGAACCGGGAGCTGGGGGAAATAGGACAGCGGTGATTGTGTGAGTTCCGGTTGAGAGGCTCGACCTGTCGATGGAAACTGTGCTGTGGTCGGTGAAGCCGTCGGAGACAAGTACCGAGGGGAGGCCGAGTGGGACTCCTCCGTCGAAGAACGTAACCAACCCGAACGGCCCAAGAGGATAGGAAGTCGCCCTAGCGAAAAAGGCGATATTGACGTTCTCACCAAAGTTCGACGGGTTGTTGGTCGAAAACAACGCGCACCCCGTTGTCGGTCCAACGGCAGAAGCCGGGGAGACATTGCCCACGCTCAACACACCTGCCCCGAAGACGGCCGCTATCGCAAGACGCAGGCCGCGGGAACGCAACAACCTGCCTCGGAAATGCGTGCTCTTGAACCCGTACCTGCTGTCCATGTCGCTCCTCCGGTGAGTGCGTTGCGCCGCACTTCCGGTGCGCCCAGGCTCCGGAGCCGAAATTGCTCGTCTGTGGAGGTCGCCGCATGGCGTGCTGCCGGCGGCAGCATACCACCGCAGACACAGGAAGCCACTTGGGTGCGCTCTTCATCCGCATTTCTTCGAATTTGTGGTGGGCATCCCGGATCCGAGCAAGGGTCGCAGGCTGTCCGCGTGCCAAAAAGCTACGGGATTCTTCTTTGGAAACCCCTGAAGACTGGGCAGTGGCGGCGGTTGGAGCTGAGGTCTCAGGCTCGACGCAGGCGGTAAGCCTGCGCTGTTTGTGCAAGGTCTCCGCTTGTGGTCGTTCATAGCGAAAATGCGCTCTATGGGTTTTCATGCCGTAGTCAGACGTTGCTCAGCGCCGCAGTGAGCGCTCTCGCTGATGCGACCGACCCGATGACTCGAAGTCCAGCGCGTCTTGAGAGGCACACTCTCGTACCCTCGCGTACGTTTCGAGGTGGGCGGAGGCAAATCAGGGACGCTCGTAGATGCTTCGTCGTTTCGTGCTAAGAAGTGCCTAGATGACGAGGATGCAGTTTCGCGCCGATGCGCCGCAACTCCGCCACCGTGACTTCACCTAGAAGCTAGGGGGCCTGTGTAGACCCGAGTCGAGGAGATGCCATGTTCGGACGCAGAGATTTCTCCACGATCGGCGGACGAACCGGCTCCGCCAGCGGACGATCCTGTCACCGAGTGCTTCGTATCGCTGTGCGGCTGCCATTGTTCGGCCGTCCATCGCGGCGAATGCGACGCCGACGCCTGGCGCTTCGTTCGTGGTCAGGGGTGTCGCGTCCGCTGCTGGCGGAGGGTTTTGTGGTGACGTGCGTACGTACTTCGTCGCGTGTCCGAGGGGCGGTTCGCATTCAACCGGCTCGAGTCGGCGAACGCGAGGTCGTTCAACCAGCGTGCGGCCGCTGCGATCCCGAAGTTGATGGCATCGGCACCACTTTCGAGAGCCGACGACGTGGAGGTAACGACGAACTACGCCAATCAGTTGTTCGCCTTGTTGGACAAAGCCAAGTACGACTCCCAAAAGCTGGACCCGAAAACATCGGAGATCATCGCGAACTTGGGCGGCCCTGGCGAGATCACAGCCGAAGCGAGCCTCAATGGGTGCTAGGCACACCGAAGACCTGCACTATCGATCTGGACACCGCCGTCAACGACGCGATCCAAGCGGAACCGAAAACTACGAGGAAGCCGTGATGATCGCGACGCAGAAGCATCAACGTGACGCCCGACGAGCCGACCGCGATCGAACACGGTGGACTGCACTCGTTCTCACGACCTTCCTCGTGATCGGCGGAACTGTTGGCGTCGAGTCGGCAGCGCGGGCTGACTCGTTTTGTGATTCGCCGACGAGTGAGGGTGTCGGGATCGACTTCACGCAAACCCCGAACTCGATCCGCTTGCGAGCCGCGGCGCTACTTTCGACGTTTCAACGGCTCGCGAGCCGATTGTCGTCTGACGCGCCGAAGTATGTGCGCGTACTGTTAGCGGCCGATCTTGTTCTTGTAAAAAAAGCAACAAAAGTGACTTCGGCCGCCGAAGCGAAACGACTAGGCCGACAATCAGTTGCACTGACCACATCAGTGTCGGGCCGGGCCGCAGTGAAATACCTGTTCGTACAGTGCAACCTCCCCGACGCTGTCGACGACACCACGCCACCAAAGCCCACGACCCCAACGACGCGACCACTTAACCCGGCACGCGGCACCCCGACGCCAATCCGCCCGGCCCCGAGCGGAGCCCTTGATCCGTGCTCGCTGGTCACCGAGAAGGAAGCAACGGCGGCCCTTGGGTCCGATCCCGGTCCGGCGCGACGGCCCGATAGCCTTCAGTGCGTTTACGGGCCGGGGTTCGCGGACACGACCGTCCCGACCCTGACGGTCGCTGCGTTCCCGCGCGGGAACGCGGGGAAAAGCGCCTTTGACGGTGGGCTCGGCGGGGCGAGCCATATCCATCCGGAAATCGGCGAATTCTGGCAAGCGGTAAGCGTCGCCGATTTCGCCTACATGTTCGGAAAGGCCGCCCTCAGCGACGACGCGACCTATCCGGGTGATAGTGCGACAGTCAACTTCTTGAAGGGTGATCAGTTCGTCGCCGTCAACATCTTGAACCCGAGCGGTGGTGCGCGCTCCCATGTTGTGGCCGTCGCCGTGATCGCCGCCTCACGTGTCTGACGCCCGGCCCTCGCCTGTCCCTGCCGGGCGGGCTCGCAGCTCGTCGGAGCGTTGTCGCGTTGATCATGGCAACCACACGACCGCGAGCCATTTCCAGCTGAGTTCCGCAAATCACAACAACCGCAGGAAGGCACTCCATGACCAGATTGACACCGACAAACCGATTCGGACTTCGCCTCCAGAGCGCGACCCATCCCCGACGATCGCAACAGCGAATGCTTCCCCGAGCTGGCCTACGCCTGGCGCTCGTCGCTTTGATCGCCGTCGGACTCGGATCATCATCGACCGCGTACGCGGCATCGCCGACTCCTGTCACTATTGACCGGGCCGCACTCGGCACCGGCGGAGGACCGTTCTGCGACGCGATGCGTTCGAACGTCTCCGACTCGTTGTCGGCGAACCTCGCACAAGCGATCAGCACGGGCGACACCGCCAAACTCAAGGCCTACTACGAGAAGA
Organism: Acidimicrobiia bacterium; assembly: GCA_031368215.1. Classification (GTDB taxonomy): domain Bacteria; phylum Actinomycetota; class Acidimicrobiia; order Acidimicrobiales; family JANYDT01; genus JANLQX01. The sequence goes on from JANLRD010000260.1 coordinate 3,783, forward strand.
GCGCGGCGCTGATCCCGAGGCTCATCGCGCTGGCCCCGTCGCCGATCGCCGGTGACGCAAAGTTGGCGATGCAGGTCTCGCTTCGGATGGCCAAGGCCTTGATGAGCGCGAACTACGACTACCGAAAGCTCGACGCCAAAGCCATGGCTGCGGCTTCAACCATCAGCCCTTCCGAAACAGCCGCATCCGCAAAACTCAACGCGTACATGGCCAAGACTTGCCACATGGATGTCGCCAAACTCTTTGGAATCAGCGTGCCCGCACCGGGCGGTCGGGCAACAAGTCCGACAAAAGGATCTGCCTCCGGCGGCACCCTGGACCCTTGCGCTCTTCTGACGCAAGCTGAGGTCGACACCGCGGTCGGCCAGCCGCTGAAGCCGGGAAAGCGGGTGGCAACCCTGCTCGACTGCATCTGGACCACCGGTGACGGTGCCGCCGGCGTCGACGTCACCGTGAGCGGCTGGACAGAACTCAAGGTAGCCGCGAACGGGAATGGCGGGCACCCTGCTCCGATCGCCGGCATCGGTGACGAGGCACTCAACCGCGACGGGACGCTGTACGTGCGCAAGGGCAGTCAGGGCTTTCTGCTCTCGATCAACGGGCCGCACATCGACTCGAAGGCGGACCACGGTCTCGCCCAGGCGAAAGTGCTCGCGGTCGCCGTGCTGGGCCGCCTGCACTAAAGAGCGCGGATCGAGGCCGGTCCGGTCGAAGCGTCCATCTTGTGCTCCAGCAGGGCATCCGAGCCGACGCCAATGCATCGACCTTCACCAGTTCGCAGCGCACACGCTCGACAACCCCACGACGGAAGATCACTCGATGACCACAGCCACACATCCAAACCGATCGGTCGACGCATCGCCGCCGCGCACAACCCCAGCGAAGAGGCCGTAGTGCGCACCAACTCGCACATGCGGCTCACGATCACCGCAACGCTCGCAGTAACGCTCGCCGTGTGCGGACCCGTCCAGGCGGCAACACACAAACCGAAGAAACCACCGCGCACGACCACCACCATCGCAGTGGCCGTAACCGCCCCTGCGCCCCGACCGGACACGACGGCCTCCGAACAAGCAACACGTACTCCCATTGAGTGGGCGAGCGAACTCGTCAACAACATCACCGACGCGCAGACTGACTACGACCACGGCATCGGACCCGTCACCTGGTCAGGCAGCAACGGTGCCACTCTGTACGAGAGCCGCACCGACTGCAGCGGCTTCATCCTCGCCCTCTACCAGCAGGCCTACAAGGTCACGCCCGCACGGCTGGGCACATGGCTCGGCAAGAAGCGACCCCTCGCCGCCAACTTCGTCGACGCGATCAACGCCGGACATGGCTACGCCGCCGTCACCAACATCTCCGACGTCCAACCCGGCGACCTAATCGCGGTGAGATACCTCAATCCCGGACAGGGCGACAACACCGGACACCTCCTGCTCGTCGAGTCCGCCCCCGCCCCACACACCGCGTCCAAGCCATTCATCGACGGGACCAGCCAGTGGGACGTTGCCGTCATCGACCAGAGCTCGACCGGACACGGCCCCACCGACACCCGCCACCACCCCGACAAGACATTCGCCCCCGGAATCGGCCGCGGCACCATCCGCATCTACACCGACTTTGGCGGCACCCCGGCCGGCTACGCGTGGAGCGACATCACCGTCTCCCCGTACTACCCGCAAGCAGAGCGACCCCTCATCATCGGACGACTCGATCCGACCCACGCATGGTAACAAGCACGCGGGTCGGCATTGATTGCGGGCCTCGAGTAGTCGGGCCAAAGTGCTGCGGAGTGTGGTCGCCTCAGGGCGAGCTTCGAGTGTCGTTATGGAGTGACCTCGAACGGCGCTTCGGGTTGGTCACTCGGCATCGCACGATGTGCGGAGTGTCCATCCCGTGCCCGGACGTGGCGGGCAACCGTGGTGCAATGTGGGGATGACGGTACGCGTGTCGGTCCAATGCAGTCTGCGTACATGGCATTCAGCGCAGCGCGGACAACCTCTGCGCGCCGAGCCGGGGGACCAGATGCTGGCGAACGTTGCGCCGGTAGTGCACATGCGTCGACTCCTTCACGCTGGCCTTGATCGCTGGCAGCCACTCGTCCACCAGGTATTCCTGCAGGCGAACCTTCGAGGTGTCGACGTGCCCTCCGCGACGCACCTCGTCCCGGTATACAGCGAACCCAGCCTCGGCCTCGCGCCGCGTGCGAAACCCACCACGCGACACCTGGCGACGTTTGCCGTCGGGCCCGGGATCGAGCTCAGCCCAGAAGTACCACTTCTCGCCTCGCTTCTTGAAGTGCCCCTTCACGCCCTCAGGCGTACCGAGTCCGTTAGCAAATTCGGGGTCAATGGCCGGGGCTCGTTGTGCTCATCGGGGCGACCCGCCCGGTCATCCTTGCCGACGGTACGATCGTTGTCGACGACATGGCCTCCGATCCTGCTCCCGCCCCGCTGCGTTCAACTCGTCGAGTGACGATCGAGGAGCTTGCCGCGGCCCAGGCTGTGAAGCCGATGGAGTGGACCGACGAGTGGGCCGCCGACATCTTCGAGTCGGACGAGGAGCTCGACGCGTTTCTCGCCTACGTGCGAGTGTCGCGGGCCGCTGGCGTGTAGCGCCGCAGCCGTCGGGTCAGTGCCGGAAGGGAAGCGGCTCGATGTCGTAGAGGCCCATATCCTCGGCATCCGTCACCATCTCCTGCAGGATCTTCCCAACTCGTTCGCGCTCGGCGCTGCGGAACGCCTCGACGCTGAGGCTTTCGTGAGGTCGGCGTCGCTTGCGCACGCCGTGATCTCGCCCGTGGTCAGCAGGCGACGAACCGACTCGACGTTCATGTTCAGCGTCGTCGCCGCCTCTTCGTGACTCAGCATCCGCCCATGTTCGCGCCTGGCGCAGTCGGGTCGCCGCAGCATTCCTTGACAGGAATAGTCCTACGTGTGAATACTGTTGGGGTGTGGGAAGTCTCGGGCACCGACGAGTTCGCCGCCTGGTACAGCTTGCTCGACGCCAAGGACCAGTCGAAGGTCGACGAACGTGTCGAGCTACTCGCTCAGAGTGGCCCGGCATTACGCCGCCCGGTCGTCGGGGAGATCACGACGTCGACCTACAAGAACATGAAGGAGCTTCGAGCGAAGTCAGGACGAGCACACCTCCGGGTGCTGTTCATCTTCGATCCTCACCGCGAGGCGATCCTGCTACTCGGCGGCGACAAGGCGGAGGACGGCCAGTGGAACGACTGGTACGTCACTGCAGTGCCATTGGCTGACGCGCTGTACGAGAACTACCTGAACGAGACCGGCCAGACCGATGAGGAGAAGAACTGATGGGTACTAAGAAGTGGTCCGAGATCAAGAAGCTCAGCAAGGCCACCGACGCGGACCGCGCCGAGGCCCGCGCCGAGCTGGAGGAAGAGATCCGCAGCTACTCGCTCGCGGAGTTGCGCCGTCACCTCTCGATCACGCAAGAGGATCTCGCGGCGGCGCTCCATGTGAACCAGCCCGCCGTGTCGAAGCTCGAACGCGCCGACGACATGTCGCTGAGCCGTCTTCGCAACGCAGTGGAGGCACTGGGCGGCGAACTGGAAGTCGGCGTCCGCATCGATGGTGTGCTCTTCCCGCTGCAGCTGCTCGAACGAGAGTCCGCCTGACATGCCACGGACGATCCAAGAAATCCCCGACCTGCCAGGACGAACTCGCCGAAAAGTTCGAGAACTTCGACCCGGACCGCGGCCAGGAGCGCCCGATCGAGGAGTATCTGGAGGCCCGTCGATTGAAGATCAGCGGAGCGAATTCGACAGCGCCGGACGTTTCGTCGAGCGACACCGTCCGCCGCTCGCTGCCGGAATGTACTGGGCCGCCTAGGCATCAATGACGCGCAACTGCGCGGCGTTACCGTGCGCTCGAGTTGCCAGCACTCGGGCCGGTCTCACGCGCTGTCCACCTGTCAGGTCAGGACCCTTCCGGTGCTTTGCTCCGATCACGGCAGGAGCGCGAGGACCTCGGCGAGGGGGTGACGGTCGACAAGTGGATCAGCGTGACGGTGCACTCGGACCCATTCGTCATTTCGTCGTTCGAAGACTTCGGTGGCGCGCAGGTCCCATCGGCAGTCGTGATCGTGACCGACGAACGTCACCCGTGCACGCTCGATCATCACGAGCCACGCGACGTCTCCCGAGACGCCGCTGTTGATCAACTCCACGCTGCCACTACCGCAGACGAACTGTGCGACTGCTCTTCGCTGGCCTGGTGTAGCGGCAGTGGCGCCGACGGTGGCACCACCGAACGCCCCTAAGATCGTGGATGTTTCGTCGGTGTACTCATATGATCCGCTGTCGCCATTGATCCACGCGACGTGGCCGACGTGCACTCGCCTGAGGAGGTCGGCCACCACGCCAGCATCGCTGTTCACTGGTATCAGCTATAGCACCTCTCGCCCCTTGGTGCACTGGGATCGCGACAGAGTCGAGCACAGGGATTAGGGCACATCAATCACACGGGGAGCCCGGGCTGCTTTTTCGGTGCTCAGATGTCCCTGCCAGATCCGGCAGTCGTTCCCTACCCGGCGTGATAGCGCCGAGATCAGTCAAGGTCCGGTGCGGACGTTTCGATCTCCGCCGTGATGGTGGGGGCGCTTGCTGTGTGGCGCAGGATGTCCGCACACGGAGATCCTGCATGTCGGGGGGAATCGGTAAGTCTCGCCGCGACGACGGTTCCCGCCCCACCGACCATCAGAAGTGTCTGCGTACGGACACTTGTTACCAGATCTCGGCGCTTCACCTGTTGTCGTTCGATTCCCACGTCTCGCAATGCCGGAATCCCGGCAATCCGACAGATCATGCCCGGTGTGCCCCTGGGCGATCACGTCGAATTGCGACGTTCTGATACGTCGCAGCCCTCGCCGACGAAGTCGGTCGGGTGGACAGCGTCGAGCTGCCGCTCGAAAGGCGATCACCCGACCGTTGCTGCTTCGGCGACGACTCTCGAAGGCACCAGAAGGCACGCCTACCAGCGTTGCGAGCATTGCGTCCGCACGGGTTCGGCGAACACTTTGCTAGCACCAGTCGCATCGTTTGCGGCATCGTCGCTAACGCGAGCGCGTAGGTTGCGGGCGCAGTTGTGCGGGAATATCCTTGTTGGGAAAGAAACGCTTCTGAGAGGATAGAACCTCCGATGTGCGCTTTCCACATCGACACTTTGCGATATGCGGCCGCTCGATGACCGCTGAGTATCTGCACGTAGTGGCGCCCGACGATGGCGAGGCGATCTGGTTCCTGCGAACCTTGATGACGGTCAAAGCGTCGGGCGCTGAGAGCGGTGGCGCGTTCAGCCTGATCGAGGTGCACTACCCGCCGAGCTTCTCGCCACCGCTGCATCTCCACCACCACGAAGACGAGTCCTTCTACGTGCTTGAGGGCGAAGTGATCTTCACCTGTGGCACCACGACCTGGACCGCTGGGCCCGGCGCGTTCGCGGTACTTCCGCGTGGTGTGGAGCACGGCTTCAAGATCGGTCATGCCACACCGGCCAAGATGCTTCAGATGTCATCGGCACCCGGGTTGGAACGATTCTTTCGCGACGCTGGTGGACCGGCGAAGAACCGGACGCTTCCGCCAACAAGCGAACCGCCCGATCTTGCCCGGCTGAAGGCCGCAGCAGAGCGCTACGGGATCGAGCTGCGACTGCCCAACTGACCGGCGACGAGCCACAGGCGCTCACTCTCGACCGGGACCGCCTCACCAATCGACGTGTCACGCGAAACGGTCTCGCGAGCCGCCGTCGACGCAAACCTGCTGACGTTGCCACGCTGGCGCGCGGTCGCGAGCAGCGATCTGCCGATTCGTCAAACGCCGCCGAACGGGCGCTCGATAGCGCTCGGCCTGACTGACATCCAACCCAATCGATAGCCGACCTCCTGTGATCCGCCGGCGTGGCTGATCCTCGCCACGGTGTCAAGACCGTTCTTCCTCGCTGCGCTGCGGGAGCTCCGTCTTGACTCCGCCGCTGCGGTCAGCGGGAGGGGCGGCCAAGCTCCGGCGGCGCCGGAGGCCTGAAGATTCTGTTGCGGTCGGGCCGGTTGCGGTGCGAATGGCATCGGTGTGGAGCCACAAGCGCATATCGGACTTTCTGAGAAATTTCTGCCGCAGAGCCGATCGCGCTGACGGATATGTATGTACCGAGAAACGCAGCATCGCTCGGCACCACGCAACCGCACCAGCCCGTGGAGGTCCTTGTGTCCCGATCCGTCCCCATCCTGCCGCCGCCCAGCGACCGGCCGTTCCTGACCGTCGAGGAGGCCGCCGCTGTCCTTGGCATTAGTCGGACGCTCGCCTACAGCCTCGCCAACGAGTTCCTCACGACCCGCTCCGGGTTGCCGTGCGTCCGGCTCGGGAGTCGACGAATCGTCGTTCCACGTGCCGCCCTGGAGCGCTGGACGAACGCTGGCCTAGTGAACCCGAACGACGCAGCGTGACCCGCCCGAAGCCTCGAACCGATCGGCGTGCCGTCGTCATCGGTCCCGAGTCCACCGAGGTGATCCTTGCTGTCGGTCCGCTCGCCTGGGTGGTGCTCATCCACCTCTACGGATCACCGAGCGCAGCCAGCAGATCCGTGACGGCATCAACGCGCACGCTTGCCAATGAGCTCGGCCTCAGCAAGGACACGTGCGCACGAGCCCTTCGGACTCTTCGCACAGCTGGCCTCATCGACGTCGACACCACGCGCACCGAGAATGGCCGCTTCGGCACGATCCGCTACCGACTGCTCGCTCCGCCCAAGCTCATACGTACACAGACGACCCAGGTCCACGACGTCGAGCCACCGCAGCCACCAGCCCCGTCGAAACCTCGTCCCCAGCCCCTGCGACCCGTCGAGCAGCTGACGCTGCTCGCCTTCGATTGACGGACATGCCCACGCACTGACGTCGGCAGCAACCAAACAGCACGATGAAGCTTCACGAACGGGCATCACGCAGCCCGATCTGGTGCCTCAGGCCAGCCGATCGAGCAGCTCGGATGCGCTCGCCGCGAGCATCGGGAGGCGATCCGCGATCGTCGCCATTCGAGGGTCGGTGCTCTCGCCGCGCTTCCAGCGTCGGTGTAACTGTTGGATCACGACTCCTGTCTTCCAGAGCGCGAACGCCTCGAACCACGCGACGCCCGACACGTCGATCCCTGTCCGCCGCGCATAGTGTGCGGTGATCTCGGCCCTGGCCGGAAGCCCCATCGACAGCAAGCCCTCGTGACTGATCCGGCGTTCGCCCGGCGCGTCGGACGGGTCGGGCCAATAGTTGAGGAGCGTTCCCAGATCGACGAGGGGCTCGCCCACCGTGGTCATGTCCCAGTCGAAGATCGCCGCGACCCGATCGGGTTCGCCCGCACGGAATTGGCAGTTGTCGAGCTTCAGGTCGTTGTGGACGAGCGAGACCCTGGTCGGCGCGGGCACGGAGGCTGCGAGTCGCTCCGGGATCTCATCCATCTTGCGTGGGCCGTCATCGGGCCGGACCAGGCTCCAGCGCGTCGACCAGCCCGCGACCTGGCGTGCGGCGAAGCCATCGGGCTTGCCCAGGTCGCTCATCTCGGCCGCACTGACATCGACCAGGTGAAGGTCGGCCATCGCGTCGACAAGAGCGAACGACACTCTCCTTGCGACGTCCGCCATCCCGGCAAATGACGCAGGGAGTTCTCCGCGGATCACCTCACCGACTCTTCGTTCCATCACCACGAAGTCCGACCCGATGACTTCGTGATCGGTGCACAGCACGAACGCTCGAGGTGCACGGTCGAACACCCGCCACAGTCTCGACAGGACGCGGTACTCGCGTTTCATGTCGTGAGCCCCGGGAGCGACGACGCCGAACGGCGGGCGGCGCATCACGAGCTCACGGTCGCCGAAGCGCAGCAGATAGGTGAGATTCGCCGAACCGTTGGGGAACTGGAGCACGTCCATCCGGGAGTGATCGGTCGCAAGGTCCTCGATGGTGCGGCGGAGCTCGGCCTCGAGCGCCTCCCAGTCGAGTTCCTCGCCCGGGCGAACGTGCGCCAGCTCCGGAGGCGTCGCCTCGCTCATCCCAGCTCCCCGTCGAGCTCCTCTTGGAACTCGGGATCGGTCTCGAAGTCCCATGCCATGGTGGCCCCCTCAGGTCGTGGTCCAGCGAGTCCGTCCGAGTGTCACATGCCAGAGAGCGCCGAGCCAAAGGACGGTCAGCTGTGCCGGGCATCGAAGCCTGCACCGCGGCGTTGATCGGGGCGAAGAAGACACGGGCACGTCGGTCTGCGAGGCTGAGGCCATGCGCTATCGACGACTGGGCCGCACCGCCCTCCAGGTCAGTGAGTTGTGTCTCGGCACGATGAACTTCGGGCCGCAGACGCCCGAGGACGAATCGTTCGCGATCATGGACCGGGCGCTCGAGCTCGGGATCAATTTCTTCGACACTGCGAACCGCTACGGCGGCGACAAGGGTGCCGGCGCCACTGAGTCGATCATCGGCCGGTGGTTCGCCCAGGGCGGCGGGAGGCGGGACAAGATCGTCCTGGCCACAAAGCTCTTCGGAGCGATGTCCGAGTGGCCGAACGACGGCCGACTGTCGGCACGCCACATCCGGATGGCGTGTGAGGACAGCCTTCGGCGGATGCAGACCGACCACATCGATCTCTACCAGATGCATCACATCGACCGGACCGCGCCATGGGACGAGGTCTGGCAAGCGATGGACACGCTGATCCAGCAGGGCAAGATCACCTATGTCGGCAGCAGCAACTTCGCCGGTTGGCACATCGCTCGGGCGAACGAAGCCGCCGCCCGACGCAACACGCTCGGTCTCGTGAGCGAGCAGAGCCACTACAACCTCTTGGTGCGGACCGTCGAACTCGAGGTGCTTCCGGCATGTCGCGAATACGGCGTCGGCGTGATCCCGTGGAGCCCGCTGTCGGGCGGGCTGCTTGGCGGCGTCCTCGGTGACTCTGACCGCAGTCGTCGCCAGTCGGCACAATCGTTGAAGCGGATCAACAAACTGCGTCCTCAGCTGGAGCAGTGGGAGCACCTGTGCGCCGATCTCGGAGAGGAGCCTGCAGCGGTGGCCTTGGCGTGGCTCCTCGCCCAGGACGGCATTGCGTGCCCGATCATCGGCCCGCGCACACTCGGCCAGCTCGACGGCGCCTCGCTGCGCTCCCTCGAGATCACCCTTGCGCCGGACACACTGGCCGCGATCGACGCCACGTTCCCCGGTCCTGGCGGCACTGCGCCCGAAGCGTACGCCTGGTAGCCCGACGGTGTGAGGAATCTCGCGGCGTGAGATTCCGAGGGTGCCGTCGGCTCGATATCGCCGGAGTCTGATGTCAAGACCGACACGCTGCCTCGGCGGGCTAGACCTGCGACCACGAACACCACCGCGGCGTCAACGAAGTCCGCGGTCTTTGACTGACCACAAAGAAGGCCAGCAGCGCGGACAATCGAGCCGTCGAGGGCGACCTCATCACAGTGGCGCAAAGCTCCAGTCAGCAGAACTTTTCGACTGCCATCGCGCCACGCCTTGGGCGATCGCCGAAGGAACGTCTGAGCGACGGAGGACGTCACAAGCTTGTGCGGGTGACAGGAATCGAACCTGCACGTCTTTCGACACCAGGACCTAAACCTGGCGCGTCTGCCAATTTCGCCACACCCGCGGGCTTCTCCCGCCCGAGCGTATCCGAGCGCGTGGACTCGGAGTTGAGTCCTGGTCGGAG
>JANLRD010000272.1:0-5765 GCA_031368215.1 Acidimicrobiia bacterium
CGATGCCGACGAGCTGGCGCAGCTCAATGGGGGATCGGTCCGAACGGGTCAGCTCATCGATCATGGCGAGGCGCACCGGGTCGCCCAGCGCGGCGTGGCGTGCTGCTCGTGCGTGCAGGTCGTTCATCACGTCCACGCTAGTCACTCGACTCCGATTGGCTCAGTGAACGGCGAGTGAATCCGGTCATGTGGGTGTCGGGCGTTCACGGCGCGACGGTGATGTTGTCGAGTTGGGCGAGGGCCTGCTGACGCAGCGATTCGGGGAGGCGTGCGTAGTCGGCGCGCACGGCGAGGTCTTGTCCGTCGGTCAGGACGTAGGTGAGGAATCCAGCCACGAGATCAGCGGTCTGACGGTCGCGGTAGGTGGTTCGTACCAAGGCAAACGTCGGCGCGGTGAGCGGGTAGCTCGCCGGCCCATCAGCATCGAGCGGCTGATAGGTCAGGTCGGCCTTGACGGTGATCTGCGAGAGTGCCGCGGTAACACCCGCCGAGGTGGGTCGCACGTACACGCCGGCCTTGTTTCGGATGGCAGCGGTCGTGAGCCCGAAACCCTTGGCGTCAGCCAGGTCGGCATATCCGATGGTGCCGTTGTTGTTGGCCAGGATCTGCGCGACACCATGGTTGCCGTCGCCTTGCGAGGCGGCCGCCGGCCACTTGATGGCATCGCCGGAACCGAGCCGCCACACCCCGGGCGCAGCGAGGGTCAGGTACTTGGTGAAGTTCGACGTCGTGCCCGACCGGTCCGCACGGTGCACCACCCCGATCGCCTTGTTGGGCAGCCGTGCGTCGGGGTTCTCCGCCACGATGGCAGCGTCGTTCCATCGTTTGATGTCGCGTTGGAAGATCTTGGCCACGGTCGAAGCCGACAACGCCAAGTCATCGACCCCGTTGAGGTGGTAGGCGACGGCGATCGCTCCCGCAGTGGTCGGCACGTACAGGAACTCGCCAGCCTTGGGGCCGTCGGTATCCTTCACGGCGCTGTCGGTGCCGGCGAAGTCCGTCACGTTCCTGCCGAACTCCGACTTCCCGCGCCCCGAGCCGATCGGCCGGTACTCGACCGTGACGTTCTTGGCTGACTTGGTCAGCCCGATGATCACCGCCTTGTAATACCGGTCGGCGAACGTCGAGCCCGAACCGCGGATCGTGCCCGCCATCTGGACGATGTCGCGTGCGGCGCTCGTGACCTTGACCGCTGATGGCACCGGGCTCGACCCTGACGACACCGAGGCGGACATGACCGGGACCAGAACGAGCGCTGCGGACGCGGCGACAGCGAAACGACGGATGGACGTCATGGGCGAGCTCCTGGGAGTGGTGCGTATCGCTCCTCCGAGCGACAGCGTGGCAAGCCACTCCGCCACTCTGTCACTCGCGTAGCAATGAGTCAATCGAAATTGAGTTGAACTGGTCCGGGCTGTTGTTGCGGAGCGCTGCTTCGGTAGCAGCACCATCTGGCGTTCGTCGATGACCGATGAACTTGAGGACCACGACATGAGCGAGACGCGCACCCCGGTCGACCCTGCACTGGACCGCGCGCAGGTCGACGAAAGGCAGGGGACGCGGGCGTAGTCACCGTTGATTCATCAGCAGGCCGGTGACGAGCAAGCTCGTGAGGCCGGCACGGCGCCGCCCGACGTACATGGCAACCTCGATCGAGGTGGGGCCGTGGATTCGTTGCTGGCTCCGACAAGGTCGAGGAGCTCGGCGTCGCTCAGTTATCGGCGGCGCTCTGCAGCATGTAGTGAGTCAACTATGCTTGAGTGAACAGTGCAGGCGTGAGGTTGATTGAAGTTGGACGGTTCGTTCGGTCTCACGCGCGTTGCGAGTGTTTCAGCAGCGGGGCGATGCGGCACTGGCGACCGGGATCAGGCCGTCCGTGTCGGTTGATGCGCAGCCGGTTCGGCATGCATGCCATGTCCGGCGCCTCGCCGAGCACGATGTGGATCTCCCACGCAATGTCGGGGCCTCGGACCCCGACCTTGTCTTGCACCGCGTAGCAACACCATGTGTTCGCCTGGGATGCCGGTGTTCTCGACTTCGACATGGTTCATCGTGCCGGGCACGCCCCCTCTTGCGAGGAGAGAGAACGAGTGGGGAGATCGCGTGAACAGTCCTTGAGCTTCGACGGGAGGGTGATGGTGAACGTGGTGCCTTTTCCGGGCTCGCTTTTGACCTGGATGGTGCCGGTGTGCGCCTGGATGATGGCGTCCACGATGCTGAGGCCAAGGCCGGCTCCGCCGGTGCGGCGTGATCGTGAGGGGTCTGCTCGGTAGAAGCGTTCGAAGATGCGTGAAGTTTGTTCGGCGGTCATGCCTGGACCGTTGTCGGTGACGGTGATCGTGGCGTGGAGGTCGTCGGCGGCGAGGGTGATGTGGGTTTGGGTTCCCGGGGGCGTGTGGGCCCGTACGTTGGCGAGGAGGTTGTCGAGGACCTGTCTGAGGCTGGTGTTGTCGGCGATGAGGTCGACGGGCCGCGGAGCGGTGAGTTGTATTGGCCACGCGGGGTCGATCATGTTCGCTGCGTGTATGGCGTCGGCGGCGATTGAGACAAGCTCGATTGGTTGGAGTGTGAGGGGTTGGCCGTCGTCGAGTCGAGCGAGGGCGAGCAGGTCTTGCACGAGGTTGCCCATTCGTACGGTTTCTTTTCTGATGCCGTTCATGGTTCGTTGGAGGTCGTCGGGGCGCTGGTCTGCTCCGAGGCTGAATAGTTCGGTGTACGCCGCGACGGCGGCGAGGGGTGTGCGAAGCTCATGGGAGGCGTCGCCGACGAAACGTCGCATGCGTTCTTCGTTGCGGCGTAGTTCGGCTTCGTTTCGGTCGCGTTTGGTGAAGGCGTCCTGTATTCGGTCGACCATGGTGTTGAACGTTGTTGCGAGGCGTCCGAATTCGGTTCCAGGGCTTTCGCCGGGGACGCGCCGCTTGAAGTCACCGGTTGCGATGGCTGCCGCGGTTCGTTCGACGTCTCGTAGCGGTCGCAGTCCGACTCGAACGAGGAGCCATCCGGCCGCTACCGCGGTTCCGAGTGCACCGACTGCGACGGCAATGCCGATCGCGTTGAGCCTTCGAAGTGTCGCGAGCTCGTCGTCGATGGAGATCCCAACGATGAGTTGGCGGCCATCTTGCAGACTGCTGATTTCGACTCGGAATGGGGCTTCGTCGGCTCTCACGGCCCGGACGGTCTGAAATTTGGGCCCGCGAACGAGATTTCCACCCGTGCCGTGTTGCGTCGACGGACCGACGTTCGGAGCGCTGGTTGGATCGTTGCTTCCGACGAGCGCAGAGGTCATGATCACGCCGCCGCTCGATCTCACTTGGACAAACGTGTCCTGGCGTACGAGTTCACGGAACATTTCGGGCCGCTGATCACGGTTGTCTCGGTCGAGTCGGTGTCCGATTGCTTCACTCGACGACGCGAGCGTCTTGTCGACACGAGAGACAAGGAAACTTTTCAGGGCGGCGTGGGTGGCGAGCGCCGCGAGCGTGAGTGCGAGCGACACGGCGATCACGACCGCGACGAGCAGCCGGGCGCGCAGCGAGAACCGGCCGAAGAGGTTCTTCACGATCTCCGCGGTTCAGGTTCGCGGAGTGAGTAGCCGACGAGTCGGATGGTGTGCAGGAGCGGCCCGCCGTGCTTGTCGAGCTTCTTGCGCAGGTAGCTGACGTAGGTCTCAACCACCTTGGGGTCACCCTCGAAGTCGTAGTGCCAGACATGTTCGAGGATTTGGGCTTTGGAGAGCACGCGCCGCGGATTCAGTAGAAAGAAGCGCAGGAGCTTGAACTCGGTTGCAGTCAACGAGATCGGTGCCGTGTTTCGCCACACTTCAAATGTTTCCGGGTCGAGTTCGAGATCCGCGAACCTCAGCCGTGCGTCCACTGGTTCGACACCATTGGTGCGGCGGAGGATCGCGTGCGTGCGGGCGACGATCTCGGACAGCGAGAACGGTTTGGTCACGTAGTCATCGCCGCCGACGTCGAGGCCGGCGAGCTTGTCGCCGATCGCGTCGCGGGCGGTGAGAAACAGGATCGGTGTCAAGACACCATCGCGTCGCAGACGACGAGTCACTTCGAGTCCGTCAAAGTCGGGGAGCATGACGTCAAGCACGATCAGATCCGGCGCTACTTGGTGAGCCAGTGCCACGGCTTCGGTGCCGGTCGTGGCCTCGCTCACGTCGAAGCCTGCATATCGTAGGGCCGTCGACACGGCGTCGACTATGGACGGTTCGTCGTCGACCACCAACACCCGGCGACGCGTCTCAGGCCTGGGTTCTGAGCGGATGTCCACGGTCGGATTCTTGTCGATGAATCCTTCCCGCTGCTGTGAGTCTGGTGTGAGCCTGGTGTGTTTTACCCGCTGTTCCGCCACGTCGAGGAGATACTTGGGGATTCCCAGGCATTTGGGTTTCGTCGTTCACCGGGCACACAGCTTCGTCCCCCATCATCTGTCACATGTTGAGCCACAAACGACCCTCGCCTCCGAAACCGAGCACCCCCATTCACGAAGAACCTGGCCGTCGTCGATACAGGTTCGGGTCAGCAATCCCGTCCCGTCCGGCGCCTATGTGCGTTGTTTCCACGCGCTCCGGCCGGGCCACCGCACGCCACCGCCGGGCGGCGGTCGCCGCGGTGTGTCTTGCGCTCTTCGGAGGCGCAGCCATACCCGCTGCGGCCCAGCTCGGCGCGCCGAGTGCAACGAACATTGCGCTGAAGGGCTGGACGTTCAACCCGAACAAGGTCACGGTGGCGAAGGGCTCCAAGGTCAACTTCGTGTGGAAGGAGAACATGGCGCACAACATCTTTGTGGATAGCACCCACAAGAGCCCAACGCAGAACAAGGGTGTCTGGACTACGACGTTTGCCAAGGCCGGCGTCTACAAGGTCATGTGCACACTGCACTACGGGATGAGGATGGAAATTACGGTCAAGTAGCGCGGCGCCCGCGAACGCGCCGCCGTCCCGTCCCGGGACGGCGGCCGGAGTCTCAGATGTCCTCCGTCACGGTCATCGCAGACCTCGACCGATCCCTTTTCGCTACCGCCGGTTGCGAGCCTGTATGTGTTCGATCCTGTGCTCGTGGCTACGGAAGAAATACGGGAAACCCGGGAGATTCGTGTCTCGCGTTCACCGGGCACACAGCTTCGTCCCGCATCATTCATTCGACCTTCAACCTCAACTCCCCTCCCACCGCAGAATCGAGCACTCCCATGAAGAAGAATCTTGCCGCCGTCGGTGTCATTGCCGGTCTCGGTATCGGTGGCCTCGTCGGTGTCACCATGTTTGCGCCTGGTGCCAGCAACGCGCAGTCCACTGCCGCTCCTGCGCCAGCGGCTCCCGGCGCCAAAGGAGCGACGACCGATGACGGAGACGCATGGCACGACGACCACGGACACGGCGACGGAGACGCATGGCACGACAACAACGGACACGACGACGGAGACGGATGGCGCGGCAAGGACCGGAGCGGTGACCGCGCGGTCTGGGAGGCAAGGGAAGCGGCTGACGGCACTGACGCGGAGCTTCTTGCCCAGGCCAAGATCACACCGTCCCAAGCAACTGCGGCGGCTGTCGTAGCTGCTCCCGGTACGGCAGGAACACCCGATCTTCACGCTCGCGACGGTGCGTTGAGCTATCACGTTGAAGTAGCCACCGCGACGGACAGGGTCGAAGTCCGCGTCGACGCGACCACCGGCGCCGCCACGATCGACAACCACGGACACGATCGCAACGATGCGGTCGGCGACTCGAACGACCACGCGCCGACTACTGCGG
>JANLRD010000012.1:0-7245 GCA_031368215.1 Acidimicrobiia bacterium
TCCGGGCCGATCCCGTCGCCGCCGAGCACCGCGATGCGATGGGTTTTGTTCGAGCCTGCCGTCGTGTTCACGGCGAACGAGCCTACGCGGACGCGCTCGTCTCCGGGCACAGGTGCAGCCGAGCCCCGGTAACCTCTCACGACGTGAGTACCAAGCTGTCCCGCGAGGCCTATGACCGTCTCAAGACGGAGTTCGACGATCTTTCCACCCGGGGCAAGATCGACATCGCCCGACGCATCGAGGCTGCGCGTGAGCTCGGAGACCTCAAGGAAAACGGCGACTACCACGCGGCGAAGGAAGAGCAGGGGAAGATGGACGGACGGATGAAGCAGATCCTGGCCATCCTCGACGGCGCAGAGATCGTGGGTTCGATCGACACCTCGTCGGTCACGTCGGGTGTCGTCGTCGAGATCCGCTACGAAGGCGATGCCGACGACGAGACCGTTCGCTACCTGTTCGGTTCCATCGAGGAACGCCGTGAGGGACTCGACGTGATGTCGCCCTCGTCGCCGCTCGGCTCGGCCCTACTCGGGCACAAGGTCGGCGACATCGTGGAGTTTGAGGCCCCGCGGGGCAAGCTTCGCGTCGAACTCGTCTCGATCAGCGGGTGATGCTCCGGCACCACGGTGCCATCGGCGACCGCGAGACCGTCGCCCTCATCGACGCCGACGCCACCATCGACTGGTGGTGCCCGGGCTCCCTCGACGCGCCGGCCTCTCTGTTCTCGCTTCTCGACGCACCCAACGGCGGCGCCGTCCGGGTGCGGCCGAGTCTCCGAGCACGGGACGGCTCGCAAGCCATGCACCCGTCGGGCGCGCCGATCGTCTCGACGGTGGTCTACGACCGTGATGGATCGGTCGAGGTCACCGACCAACTCATCCGGGGAACAGTAGTACGTGTACTTACTGGTCGCAGTGGTCGGCCGACCGTCACGGTCGACGTCACCCCAGGCGATGCTTTCGGTGTGCCCCGACGCGTGCGGCGATGGTCGGATGGCATCGCGTTCGGGCGCCTCGCACTTCGCGGCCCGAACATCGGCCAGCCGATGTCGCTCGACCTGGGCGAGCGGGTCGTCTACACGATCACCCAGACCGACGACGGTCGTGTGACGCACACGGGCGAGGCCTTCGTCCAGCCGAGCGTGGGCGAGGCCCTCGATGAGCGGACGAAGTATGCGCGCTGGTGGTCTTCTGAGCTCGGGAACCTCGATCTCGAAGGGCCGTTCGCCGAAGTGGCTCGCCGGAGTGCTCGCGCACTTCGCCTGCTCACCGACCGCCGGACGGGAGCGCTTCGCCGCTCTGCCACCACTTCCCTGCCGGCGCGGACGGGGAACGAACGCAACCTCGATGAGCGCTACGCCTGGCTGCGCGACAACGCTGCCGCCGTCGTCACGTGGGAACGGCTCGGCCGACCCGATCTCGCCGATGCCACCCGACTCTGGCTGGAAGAGCGGGCCACCGACGAGTTCCCGCTCGCTCCCGCCTATCGACCGGACGGACTTCGACCCACAGCGGAGATGGAGCTGTCGCTTCCCGGTTGGGAGGCCAACTCGCCAGTGCGGGTCGGGAACCGGGTCGGCGACGCCTTCGATCTCGGCGCGATCGCTCAGGCAAGCCTCGTCCTCGACGGTCGGCGGGCGTGGCCGCAGCTCGACCGTCTGGCCGTGTGGTTGACCGCGGAGGGCCACCGTGCCGACAACGGCAGATGGGACAGCCGGACCAGACCGGTCCACCACGTTGAGTCGGCGCTTGCGGTGCGCGCTGCGCTGCGTGCGCTGATCGCGACCGCTCGTCGCCGCGACCCGCTCGATCTGCGTCTGATCGAGTGGGAGGAGGCAGCAGCGGCGCGTGAACGTTGGCTGGCCGCCGAGGGGCTCTTCGGCGCACAGGCGACGGCAGGATGGCGCCGTGTCGGGGGGCGAGCGGCCGATGACTCGACGGACGCATCATTGCTCGCCTGGCTCCGTACCGCGCCGCCGGCGCTCCCCGACGACGGTGAAGGTGAGGCCGAGCTCCGTCGCGTGGCCACCATCGACCGGGCCGCCGCGGAGCTCACCGAATGGCCGTTCACCCACCGGCACCTCCCCCATGTCGACGACGGCCTCCCTCCGGGGCAGGGTGGCGATCTCTGGGCGTCGTTCACCTTCGTAAGCGCACTAGCCAATGTCGGACGTTGGGAAGAGGCACACATCCGGATGGAGTCGCTCGTCAGCTTCATCGGCCCCCTACATGTCGGTGCGACGCATGCCGATCCCTTCACGATGGACCTCCGTGGCAACCTGCTCGCCGCACCGTGTCACCTTGCACTCATCGACGCCGCGCTCACGCTTGCGCGAGGACCTCGGTAGCGTTTGACCATGGCGGAGACGGCATTTCAGGAGCAGTTGGCCGAACCCGACTTCCCGCCGGGGCGCTATCTCGAGCTGCCTGGACGCGGAGTCACCTTCGTCCGCGACCAACCCGGACCGATCGACCGTCCACCGATCGTCCTGCTCCACGGATGGACCGCAACGGCGGATCTGAACTTCTTCGGCGTATACCGCGGGCTCACCTCTGCCGGCCGAGTGATCGCCATCGACCAGCGGGGTCACGGACGGGGCATGGCGACCCGACGGTTCCGGCTCGAAGATGTCGCCGACGACGTCGCCGCCACCCTCGCCGCCCTCGATATCGATCGAGCGGTCATCGTCGGGTACTCGATGGGCGGAGCCGTCGCCCAACTGGTCGCCCACCGGCATCCAACGCGCGTCGCGGGTCTGGTGCTGTGTGCCACGAGTTGCCGCTTCCGACGTTCGACCGAGCAGCGGTTCCTGTGGGACAGAGTGATGCCGGTGACCGCCGCCGCGCTGTCGTTCACGCCCGACGCACTGCGCCTCGGGCTCTTCGAGCGCTTCGCCATGACCCGTCGGGCGAGCGCGCCGCCGTGGATGCTCGAGCAGATCTCCCGCAACGATCCGGCCGTCATGGTGCAAGCCGGGGTCGCTATCGGAGGGTTCGACGCGAGCACGTGGATCGCCGACCTCCCCATGCCGGTCGCGTCGGTCGTCACCGGCGCTGACACGACGGTGCCCGCCCGCTGGCAGCTGGCGACGGCACGCCGAGCGAACTCCACGGTCTTCCCGATCGATGCCGACCATCGCGCCGCGGTCTCGCAACCGGAACTGTTCGTGCCGGCTCTTCGCAGCGCAATTCGCCAGGTCTCGAAGTGACCACGCGGCAGGGTCGCTCGGCTGGTGCCATGGTCCCCGGTGGCGGCGAGACTGGTTAGGGAACCGGGACTACGGTCAAGCCCGAAATAGTGCTGAAGTCGTCCGGATTCGCTGTGTAGAGCGGCACGCCTTCGGCAATTGCCGCGGCAGCTATCAGTGCGTCAAACGTGCGAGCCGTCGACGTGCGTCCAGCGGCTCGGAGGTCTGCTGCGACCTTTCCAAAGGCGAGGGCCGCCGCATCGTCGAACGGACGCGGATCCAGCGATTCACGCGCCCGGTCCAAATGGCGCTGGCGAGCCGTGCGATCGTTATCCGAACGCGACACTGCCGGCCCGACAGACAATTCGGCGATCGTGATGCACGAGACAAGAATTCGAACAGGGAGCATCTCAGGCGTAAGTTCCGTGAGCCGGATCACGAGGTTCGTGTCGAGCATTCCGAGCGGGCGGCGCTCCCTGCTCACAGTCCGGGCTCGAACAGCGAATCAACGTCCGCCCGGAAGCGGTCGGCATCCACCGGGGTGACGGCTCGAAACGCCGCGAGCACCGTGCCGGCGTCGGTACCGCGGAACTCAACCGGCCGGAGCTCGGCCACCGGACGGCCAGACCTCGTGACGATCAGGGTCTCGCCCGCTTCGACCCTCGCCAACACATCTCCGCCGTGGTTGCGGAGCTCTCGGATTGTCACGGAAGCCATCAGCACATCGTACCGCCGATCTGTGAGACTTGTGAGACGTAATTCGGGAACCTACCAGCCGGCGGCGCTCTCGATCTCCTTGGCCGCGGCCACGACGACAGCGGCGTAGCGCTTGGCCGGCTGCTTCGTCGTCCGCTCGATAGGGCCCGACACCGATACCGCAGCAACGATCTCGCCGGCCAGGTTCACGATCGGCGCACTGACCGACGCCACGCCTGCCTCGCGTTCGCCGACGCTCTCCGCCCAACCCTGACGCAGCGCCCGGGCGTCGCCACGGAGGATCTTGCCGGCCGATCCGAGGTCGAGCGGAAGGGTCTGGCCGACCGCAACGATCGTTCGAAGACCGTTCGGCGACTCGACCGACTCGACACATAGGCGGTAGTCGCCCTGGGTCACGTAGAGCTGCGCGCTCTCGCCGGTGTCCGCGACCAGCCGTTCGAGAACTGGTCGGGCAACTTCGCGTAACGGCAGCCCTGCTGCGGCCCGACCGCCGAGCGACACGAGCCACGGTCCGAGGACGAAACGTCCGACGCCATCTCGGCGGAGCAGGCCGTGCTCCTCCAACGCCGTGGCGAGACGATGGGCCGTGGCCCGGTGGAACCCCGTCGCCTCGACGAGTCCCGCCAACGCCAACGGCCGTTGTTCGATGGCGGCGAGGATGGCCGCGGCCTTGTCGAGCACGCCGACATCGGTCGATACACTTGATCTCGTCACGCAGGAACTCTATCTCACATAGCGAGACGCGACCCTGCGTCCGTAGGTGAGCACGAACGGAGCAGACATGGGTCAGACACTGATCGAGAAGGTGTGGGAGCGACACGTCGTCCGCCGAGTCGAGGGTGAGCCGGACCTGCTCTTCATCGACCTGCACCTCATCCACGAGGTCACGACGCCGCAAGCCTTCGACGGACTTCGGCTCGCTGGTCGAGGTGTCCGTCGGCCCGATCTCACCCTCGCCACGATGGACCACAACGTGCCGACCGACATCCCCGGCCTCGGCATGCACAACACCGAACTGGTGACCGACGAGGTCAGCCGGGCCCAGATGCTCGCGCTCGCCAAGAACTGCGACGAGTACGGCATCCCGATCTTTCCGATGGGCCACGCCAACCAGGGCATCGTGCACGTGATCGGCCCTGAGCTCGGTCTGACGCTTCCCGGAATGACGGTGGTGTGCGGCGACTCACATACCTCCACGCACGGCGCGTTCGGGTGCATCGCCTTCGGTATCGGCACGAGCGAAGTCGAGCACATCCTGGCCACGCAGACGCTCCCTCAGATCAAGCCGAAGACCATGCAGGTTGTCGTCGACGGCGACACGCCGGAAGGCGTCGCTGCAAAAGACATCGTGCTCGCCATCATCGCCCGCATCGGCACCGGTGGCGGCATGGGCCACATCATCGAGTTTCGCGGCTCGGCCATACGCGCGCTTTCCATGGAAGGCCGCATGACCGTCTGTAACATGAGTATCGAGGGTGGCGCGAAGGCTGGTCTCATCGGACCCGACGAAACAACGTTCGCATATCTTCAAGGTCGCGACTACGCCCCGAAGGGTGCCGAGTGGGAAGCGGCCGTTGCCGACTGGCGAACCCTGGTCACCGACGACGACGCGGTGTTCGACAAGACGGTGATCATCGACGCGGCCACGCTCGAGCCGCACGTGAGCTGGGGAACCAACCCTGGCCAGACGTTGCCGATCAGCGCAGTGATCCCGGCACCTGACGAGTTCAGTGATCCGGTGGAACGAAACGCCACCGAGCGGGCGCTCGACTACATGGGCCTCACACCGGGCACGTTGATCCGCGACATCGCGGTCGACACCGTGTTCATCGGATCGTGCACCAACAGCCGCATCGAGGACCTTCGGGTGGCCGCTGCCATCCTCGATGGCCGAACACTTGCGCCAAACATACGTGCACTTATCGTCCCCGGCTCATACCGGGTGAAGGTGCAGGCCGAGCAGGAGGGCCTCGACAAGGTCTTCGTTGCCGCCGGGGCCGAGTGGCGCGAACCCGGCTGTTCGATGTGCCTCGGCATGAACCCTGATTCACTTCAGCCCGGCCAACGATCGGCGTCGACCAGCAACCGGAACTTCGAGGGACGCCAAGGACGCGGTGCCCGCACGCATCTCGTCTCCCCCGCCGTTGCCGCGGCAACCGCCGTCGCCGGCCGCCTCTCCACCCCCGCCGACCTCCCCGCCCGCTGAACCAAGGACGACCAGACCATGAACCCCGTCACCATCATCAGCGGCACTGCCGTCCCGCTCGACCGCAGCGACGTCGACACCGATCAGATCATCCCCTCGGATTGGCTCAAGCGCATCGAACGCACCGGCTTCGGCAAAGGGCTCTTTGCCGAGTGGCGTGACGATCGTGACTTCGTCCTCAACCAGGAGCAGTACGCCGGCGCCCGCATCCTCATCGCCGGCTCCAACTTCGGCACCGGTTCGTCGCGTGAGCATGCCGTGTGGGCATTGGAGGACTACGGCTTCCAGGCCGTCATCTCTCCCCGCTTCGGCGACATCTTCCGGAACAACGCGACGAAGGTCGGGCTCCTCCCGGTCCAGGTCAGCGCCGAGGTCGGCGAGCAACTCATGCGCGCCGTCGAGGCCGACCCCACGCTCGAGATCACCATCGACGTCGAGCGACGGTCGGTGTCGGCGCCGAAGATCGGCCTCGAGACGACGTTCCCGCTCGACAACTTCACCGCCTACCGCCTTCTCAACGGCCTCGACGACATCGGCCTCACCATGCGCCAGGGCGACGCGATCTCGGCGTACGAGCACCGCCGCCCAACGTGGGCGCCGAGCACGATCGCTCGATGAGTCGGCGCACGAGTTGATCGCGAAACCTGACAAGGTCCTCCTCCACCGGCTCACGCCGGAGACGGTCCAGGTGACGATCAACCGCCCCGAGAAGCGCAACGCCGTCGACCTCGACGCATTGACAACGATCGCCGACGCCCTGACGAATGCGATCGATTCCGATGCGCGGGTGGTCATCCTCCGCGGCGTCGACGGATGGTTCTGTGCAGGTGCTGACATCTCGGCGATGCACGAGAGGGGATTTGCACCGGCACTTCAAGAGGTGCTCCGCCTGCTCTCCACCGCGCCCGCGGTGATGATCGCAGCCATCGACGGGCCCGCACTCGGCGCGGGGCTGCAACTGGCGATGTTCTGCGACCTTCGAGTCGCCTCCGAGCGCTCGACATTCGGGGTGCCCGCCGGAAAGCTCGGCCTCGCCATCGATCACGCCACGGTGGTTCGCCTGGCTCAGATGATCGGCCGATCGACGGCAACGGAATTGCTGCTCGGGGCCGAGACCATCGACGGTCAGCGCGCG
>JANLRD010000024.1:0-65006 GCA_031368215.1 Acidimicrobiia bacterium
CGTTGGAGTCGGCGACGAACCAGTGGCACGCTCTCGCCGCCGGCAAACGAATCACCGGGCACACCGCTCGGCTGAGCGGCGCGCCACTGTGGGCGTATCTCGCAGGTGGGGTCGGCGATGATCACAACGCAGTGACGACCGCGGAGGTGCTGGAGCGGCTCCGGCTGGGAACGCTGATCACGGTGATGTCCGGGTCGATGAACGACAACTGCCCGGGCGTGCTCGCCGATCTCGAAGCGCTCGGGCCCGGTCTGCATCACCTGTGCTTCTGCGCCGACGACAAGCACGTGGAGGATCTCCACGATCAGGGCCACATCGATCATCACGTGCGGCAGGCCGTCGTTGCGGGTGTCGAGCCGTGGATGGCGATCCGCATGGCCACGCTCAATGCGGCGATCCATTTCCGTCTCGACCATCTCCTCGGTTCGGTCACACCGAGCCGCCTCGCCGATCTTCTCGTTCTCGACGACCTGGCCGACCCGCGGCCTTCCATGGTCTTCGTCGGGGGAGGGCTGGTTGCCGTCAATGGAGCGCCGACCTTCACCGTGGACGACGACATCCCCGAGTGGACCCGCGGGACGGTTCGCCTCTCCCCGACGCTGAGCGCCGCGAACTTCGGAGTTGCCGCTCCGGATCCGTCGGCATCGTCGGTCTGGGTGCAGGCCTCGGAGATGTACGACGGCTACTTCAAACGGGCGTTCCATGCCGAGCTCCCCGTGATGGGCGGCGTCGTCCAGTGCGACACCGAACGCGATGTGCTCTCGATCGCCATCGTCGATCGTCATCACGCAACGGAGACGGTCGGCATCGGGTTCGTGCGTGGCTTCGGCCTTCGCCGAGGTGCAATAGCTGCGACGACGAACTGCGAGAACCAGAACCTGGTCGTCCTTGGCACCTCGCCTGAGGAGATGCTCCATGCCGCACGCGTAGCCGAATCCATCGGCGGGGGCTACGTGGCGGTGGCCGGTGGCGAGGTTCTTGGCACGTGCCCCTTACCGGTTGCCGGGATCATGAGCGATCAGCCGTGGGAGGTCGTTCGTGACCAGTCCATCGCGGTGAACGAGGCAGCCGCATCGATCGGTGTAGTGCTCGCCGCTCCGTTCATGATCCTGGCCTTCGTCGGCCTTGCCGGAGTTCCCGATCTCGGCCTGACCGAGAAGGGCCTGATCGACGTGGCGACACAGTCGTTCGTCGACGCGGTCCTCACTCCGCTTCCCGGTCTGGTCTGCTGCCGCTGCCCCGTGCACGGCGAACCCGTCCACAAGTTGTTCGATCCACGAGGAGCGCTTGTCCTATGACCCTTTCGCCCCTGCTCGGCTCGGTCATCCCGGTTCCGCGACTTTCCGATGCCGAGAATGCCGCCCTCGTGAATCTCTGCGCGCAGATTGACTCGCTGGAGAAGTTGGCGGCTGGAAACGATGTGCTCGGTCGCTACCCGACGGAGAGCGTGGCGATACTCCGCGAAACCGGCATCCTCGGGCTGGGTGTGCCGAGGGAGTTCGGTGGCGTGGGGTCGGGTCATCGTGCCTCGCTCGAAGCACAGGTTCGCCTTGGCATGGCCGACTCGGCCGTGGCCCAGGTGTTCAAGGTGCACGACGAACTGGTTCGGGAGATCTTCGTCTACTGCCCACCGGGCCTGCGCGGTCCGTTGGCTGCCCGCATTCTGGGTGATGGCCACATCATCGGTCTGGCTGTCGCCGAGACGGGTAGGAAGGTCGACGACCCGTGGACCTCGGTCGTGCTCCCGACCAACGACGGCTTCGAGATGAACGGCACGAAGATCTATACGACCGGTGCCGCCGAAGCCGACGAAGTCGCCGTGTGGGCCTTCAATCCAACTGCCCCGGGTATCGACACGAACCCCTTGATGGGCTTCCAACTCTCTCTCGTTTCCCGGGGTACGCCTGGCATGACCGTGCATCGTGACTGGGACGCACTCGGTCAGCGGGCCACCGACTCCGGCACGATCACCTTCGACCATGTCGCTGTTGCAGCCGACGCGCCGGCGAGCGAGCCGGGACGCGCTCCACTGCCCCAGAACGCCGTTCGCTATCAGGCGGGCTTTGCCGCGGTGCTCGTCGGTATCGGACTCGGCGCGGTGGCGGCCGCCGCACCGTTCGTGCGTGACCGGGCCCGACCATGGCCATCGGCCGGAGTGGATGCGGCAACCGATGATCCGATGGTCCGACGGTTGTGCGGGGAACTCGTCACCGACCTCTCGGCGGCATATCACGCCACGATGGCGACGGGCGATCTGCTCGACGCCTTCGAACGTGGTGAGGTCTCGCGGACGGAATTGGCCGTTCCGATCTACGCCGCGAAAGCGGCAGCTTCGCGGGCCGCGGTTCGCGCTACCTCGGAGGTCTACGCATTGCTCGGCACCCGTGGAGCGGCGAGGGTCAACGGGTTCGACCGCTACTGGCGCAACGCTCGCACGCTGTCGCTCCACGACCCCGTCGACTGGAAGCACGAAGAGGTCGGCCGCCACGTTCTGACCGGCTGGGATCCGCCCCCGGGGATCTACCAGTGAGCGGTCGCGATCCCCGTCGGCTCGTCGTCGGTGGGCACGCCGACGCCGAGCGTTACCGGTCGTCGTGGCTCCTGCCCGGAGCGGACACCGTTGCCGCACGGGTCGACGAGGCCCACGGATTCGTGTGGATGTGCGTCGTCGCGCCGGGCGAGGAACGCCGTTCGTTTCCTGCGTTCGACATACTTGACGCAGGCACCCATTGGTTCTGGATGGGAGAGCCGATGGTCTGGGAAGCGCAATGCCTTCGTCAGGTCGAGAACTTCTGCGACGTGACCCACTTCTCCATCACCCATCTCGACACGTTCGGCAATCCTGCGGGCGTGCGCCTTGAACCGACCCGCGCCGAACGTGACGGATGGTCGGTGCGGTTCGACTTCGACTATCCGGTGTTCGATCCGAGTGTGGCGCCGTCGAAGGAACGGCAGAGTTTCCCGGGCCGTTTCGAGTACTACGTACAACTTCCGTGCTCGGTGCTCCTCGGCGGAGCGAGCGGGCCGGGATCGGTGATGTTCATCCATTCGACGCCGCTCGACGTCGATCGCTCCATGGTCTTTTGGGGCTGCGCGTTCCCGAACGACGTCGTGATCGACGACGCGCAGTACGCGGCGATCGAGGAAGCCATCTTCGCCCCGGACCGGGTGATGGTGCAGTCGCAGAATCCCATCGGGCTGCCGCTCGGCGCCCGTGACGAGCTTCACCTGCCGATGGATCGCTTCGCGCTGGCCTACCGACGCGCGCTTGCTGAGCTCGGTGTGCCATCGTCGATCCCGCACAACCCTGGTTCCCCAGGAATGTCCAACCCAGTGCCTACCCCGGAGCCAGTCCATGCGTGACCTCGTCACTCTGCCCAAAGCCCATCTCCACATCCATCTCGAAGCGGGCATGCGACCGTCGACGTTGGCCGACCTGGCGGCCAAGTACGACATGGTGATGCCGGAGATACGGGGCTACGGCACGTTCGCCGCGTTTTCGGACATGTACGTCGGCGCCATCGAAGTGCTTCGCGAGCGCGACGACTGGGGGCGGCTCGCCGACGAGATCATGGCCGACCACGTCGCCGATGGCGCCGTGTATCTCGAGCCGGCATTCGGGGCGATCAACTACCGGCATCGCTTTCCGAGCGACCGCGCCTGCTGGGAGTTCGTCATCGAGGTCTTCGGCGAAGCTGCGACGCGACACGGACTGGCCATCGGCTGGATGGTCGGCGTTGACCGTGTGATGGAGTCAGGCGCCGAGGCCGCCGAGCTCGCCCGGCTGGCGGTGGCGTTGCGCGAGCACGGTGTCGTCAGCCTGGGGCTGCACAACGACGAGGTCGGCCATCCGCCGGGAGACTTCATCGACGCCTTCCGCATCGCCCGCGACGGAGGGCTGCTCAGCACTCCGCACGCCGGCGAGTTGGAGCACGGGCAGTTCGTCGCGGACTCGATCGATCTGCTCGGCGCCCATCGCATCGAGCACGGCGTGCGCTCGTTCGAAGTGCCCGGCCTCGTCGAGCGACTTGCCGAGGAGCGGATCTGTCTCGACGTGTGCCCCACGTCGAACCTGATGCTCTCGGTCTTCCCGAGCCTCGACGATCACTCGCTGCCGGCCCTTCTCGACGCGGGGGTCCCGTGTTCGGTGAACGCCGATGATCCGCTGCTCTTCGGCCCAGGCCTGCTCGACGAGTATCAGCTGTGCCGCGACCAGCTCGGTTTCGACGATGCCCGGATGGCCCACATCGCGCGCTGCTCGATCGAGTTCAGCGGCGCATCCGATGCCGTGAAGGCATCAGCGCTGGCCGGTATCGACAGCTGGCTTGCGGGGTACGTCGACCCCCTCGGGTGGCCTGATCGCTGAGGTTGTGCGTTCGGTCGCTCTGCGACTGAGCGCACAAGAATCCCCTATCGGCAAAGTCCGATGCGCCGGGCGACATCGCGTGCGCGTACCGCAGCTTCTCGGAGGACTTCGCGTTCGTCGAACGCGGTGATGACTCGATTGCGCATCACCCACGACCCATCGCACATCACGGAGTGCACGTTTGCCGACGTGCACGAGGTGACCAGCGCGCTTACGAGATCGTGTGCGGTCGCCATCGTCGGCGTGAGCGGGTCGATCAGCACGAGGTCGGCGAGGTTGCCGACGCGTAACGTTCCGAGCTCTCGGCCCATGCCCAACGCCTGGGCTCCCCAGGCCGTTGCCATGCTCAGAACAGTCGCCGAAGGAAACGCTGCCGGATCGCCACGGAGTGCCTTCTGCACCATCGATGCCGCCCACATCTCGTCGAGGATGCTCATGCGGTTGTTCGAGGGTGCACCGTCGGTTCCGAGGCCGACGAGGCAGCCGGCGTCGACGAGGTCGGCGATGCGGGGAAAGCCGAGAATGCGGAGGTTCGACGCAACGTTGTGGGAGACGGCGGCTCCGGATTCGGCGAGCAGCCGGCGTTCCTCGGCGTCGATCCACACGGCATGGGCTCCGAGGAAGCCGGGCCCGAGAACCCCCAGACGGCTCAGGTGGCGTACGGTCGTCGTTCCCCGTGTCTCCTGCACGTGGGCGTTCTCTTCCGGCACCTCGGCGATGTGCATCTGCAGTGGCCTTGCTGCGTCTCTGGCACGACCAGCGGTCTGCTCGATGAGCTCGTCGGAACAGTTGAAGATCGTCCGCAGCGTCCACGAGAAACGCACCCGTCCGTCGGCACCCCCGTCCAGTCGGCCGTACAGATCCTCCTGGCGATCGAGCATCTCCTTGGTCGAGGGCGCCCAACCATCGGGCAACCCGATTCCGGAGTCCATGGCGCTGGCGGCGACGAAGGCCCGGATGCCGGAACGCGCAATACCCGTGGCCATGGCGTCGACGTGCTGCCCGCCGGGATCGGCGAGCAGCGTCACGCCGTTGCGGATCTGCTCCGCAGCACACGCCAGCGCCGAAATCTCGGAGTCGGCGGGCGTGAGCGCAGCTTCATAGGGCCAGATCCGGTCTCGGAGCCAGGTGAGGAGGTCGACATCGTCGGCCAGACCCCGCCCGAGTTGCTGGCTGGTGTGGGCGTGGGTGTTGACGAATGCCGGGATGCAGAGAAACTCGGTTGCGTCGACTTCTTCGTCCACCGGGTCGGTGCTCGGCGTTGTTCCCACGTGGGTGATCCGATTCCCGGTGACCTCGACGACCCCGCCCTCGATGCTCTCCGTCGCACTCACCACGACGAGGGCGGCACGGATGCGTCGGCGGGCGGGCGTGACGTCGGTGACCATGGCGCAACGCTATTGCGCTTGATCCTTCGCCGGGCGCAGGATCGCTTTCGGCACGATGAACAGTTCGTTCGTTCTCGCCCCGAACCGGTCAGCGCCGAACGGCAAGCACCGTGCGGGTCTCGAACAACTGCTCCGCCCAACGCCGCTTGTACTCGATGTCCATGCCGAGGTCGTACGTCCGCAACTGCTCTGTGCACATACGTTGCACCTCGTGCCACTGCAGAAGATTGCCGATGCCGAGGTCCCGGTATTCCTCGACGTAGGAGATCTGCAGTCCCCGGTAGGTGTCACCGAGCACGCCCCCCAAGATGAAGCCGACATCCCGAGCGTTGCCGTCATCATCGGAGGCCTGCGCGAACACGCATCGAAGCGCGCCCGTTGAACCGAGGTCGTGGACGAGGCGTTCATACAGTGTCGCCATCTCCGGGCTCTCGATGCCCGAGCCTTCGAGTCCCTTCCAGCTTCGGTGCTCAACTGCGTGAAGGCGCGAGATCGTCATCGCCGGATCGCGCCCATCGTCGATCGCGAACGTGATTCCTCGATCTGCGGAACGGCGCTCGGCCTGGCGGATGTTGCGCCGGTGTTCGCGAGAACGGCGGGCCAGGTAGCCGTCGACGCCGCCGTCGAGGGAGGCCCGGCAGCGGCTCCGGGTCTCGCCGGCGTAGAGCGACACGTGGCGACCGAACGCGTTGATCACTGCCCGATCGAGCGCTTCGCCTTCGGCCAATCCACTCAGCGCGCATACCTTCCACCACGGGTCGGCGATGAGCCGGTCGGCGATGTGGCCGGTCACCGATTCGATCTCCCTGCTCTCGCCGACGATCGGGGAACCGAACCCCCACACACGGTCGAGCGGCACGAGTGCCGGGGTTCCGTCTGCGGCAGTCATCCGGCCGAAGACGCCGATACCCGCGTCGTCGGCGAGACAGACCATCTCGTCGTCCTCGGACGCGAAGGAGTCGTGGACCGCCAAACCCCAACCCGGCCGCGAGCACCATGTGTCGATGCCGATCGTCGCTCCGTGTGCGGCAAAGGCGTCCCACCGACCGAGGGCGCCGGGATCGAGTGGGTCGTACGGCTCCATCGGGTTCCAGTCTCGTGGTTGTGCCGACGGAACGGGAACCAGCGGGCAGCGCGCGGTCGTCGGAGTTGATCATGGACACACCGGTGTCCGCTCCGAGAGGACACGAGATGATCACCAAGCTCACGCGACGACCCGATTTCCTGCGTTCGATTCCCGGAGGCGGTGGCGCCCGACGTGTGGTGCTGTCCGCGGGAGTCGTCCTTGCTCTTCTCGCCGGGGTGGGCGCCTGCAGCAGCGACTCGGCGTCGCCCGCTGCGACGGGTCGGTCGTCGACGGATCGACCCGTCGACCTCGCGGTCCAGGAGCAGTTCGCCCCCGAGACCGAAGCCGCGTCCACCGGTGGGGTCCTGCAGAAGACGGCTGCGGCGCCCATTTCGACTGCCGATGGCTCGTCGGGGAGCGGTGCGACGACCGGTGTCGGTTCCTTCCCGGTGGACCGCAAGATCATCGCCACGGCGGACGTGTCCATACGAACGAAGAACGTCTCGACCGCCGCGGCGACATTGAGGGCGTCCGTTTCGACGGCAGGGGGCTACGTCGAGACCGAGCAGGCGGTGACGGCACCGATCCCGTTCGATGAGAACGGCGAGGCTGTCTCCAGTCCGGTCAAGACCTCGTCGATCACGATGAGGCTCCGCGTCCCGACCGCCCGTTTCGACAGCTTGCTCAAGCGGCTCGACACGCTCGGCGTGGTCACGAACCGCAGCGTCGGCGCCCAGGACGTCACATCGGAAGTCGTCGACGTCGACAGCCGCATCATCAGCGCGAAGGCGAGCATTGCTCGCATGCAGGTGCTCTACGAGAAGGCCCAGTCGATCGCCGACGTCGCGGCGATCGAGGGCGAGCTGTCCCGTCGGCAGGCCGACCTCGAGTCACTCCTTGCCCGGCAGAAGCAGCTTGCCGATCAGACCTCGCTGGCGACGATCGGGGTCACGCTGTTCGACGACTCCCTGCCGCAGCCGGCCGGACCGAAGACCGGGGTCGCGAAGGCGTTCGACGACGCACTCGAGACGTTCGGGAACGCCCTGCGCAACATCCTCGTGGCGGCGGCAGCCGTGCTCCCGTTCCTCGTCTTCGGACTCCTTTTCGGGTTCCCGCTCTACCGGATCCTGCGGCGTCGATCGGTCCGGCAAGCCTCGGCGAACGCGGCTGTCGGATCTGCGCCAGTGGCACCGGAGGCGACGTCGACGTCGACCGAGGGCTCCTGAGGCTGGCGTTCGGGGCCGGCAACCGATTGTGTGGTTGATTGGTGACTTGTGTGGCCGGATGCGTGCGTCGCCAAGTCGACAACGTGGCGCCAACCAACCACAACACCGCTGCGGGCCGACACGGGGGTCGACTCGGTAGGGTGCTGGGATGTCTTCTTCTGCCCCTTCGCCTTCCACCGAGTTCGCTGGAAAGGTCGCCATCGTGACCGGTTCGTCCAGCGGCATCGGCCAGTCTGTCGCCGAGCGCCTCGCATCGCTCGGTGCACATGTTGTCGTGAACTCGTCGTCGTCGGTCGAGGCGGGTGAGGCCGTTGCGGCCTCGCTTGCCACGGAGGGTCTCTACGTGCGGGCCGACATCTCGGACCAGGCGCAGGGACAGGCGCTGCTCGACGCGACCATCGCCAAGTTCGGAAAGCTCGACATTCTCATCAACAACGCCGGCTGGACCACGGTCGTGCCCCATGCGGATCTCGACGCGCTCACTGACGAGATCTTCCGCAAGACCTTCGAGGTGAACGTGTTCGGTACCTGGTGGCTCACCAAGGCGGCCATCCCGCTGCTCCGTGCGAGTAGCGATCCGAACATCGTGAACATCACCTCCATTGCCGGAATCCGTCCAGTGGGTAGTTCGATGGCGTATTCGATGACGAAAGCGGCCCTCAATCAGATGACCGTGCTAATCGCCAAATCGTACGGACCCATACGATGCAACGCCGTTGCGCCCGGCCTCGTCGCGACCCCGTGGACGGAGGGCTGGGACGCAATGCATGCGGGGGTGGCGGCGATGGCGCCGCTGAAACGATCCGCAACCCCCGACGACTGCACCGAGGCCGTCCTCGCCTGCCTCCGCAACACGTACATGACCGGCAACGTGATCGTCGTCGACGGCGGCCTCACCAAGGTCATGTAGCCGAGATCTCGCGTCGGTGGTTGCCGATCTCGCCAAGCACCCAATCTGTCACGTCCCCCCGCCCTGCACCGAGCGTTCGTTCCAGAAGCTCCGGGCCCTCTCGGAGAAGTTGCCCGTCATGTCGTCGAACCCCCGTGGTCGGCGCGAAGCGATGACGCAGTCACCGCTCCGACCGTATCCCTCGTGGGCCAGGTGGCTCGCTTGGGCCAGGCAACAACCGAAAAAGGGCGCTCTACCGGCCCAAGATCGTGTGCTGGCCCAAGATCGTGAGCCGGCCCGAAAGTCAGCCCTGGACGCCGAGGAGGTCGACGACGAAGACGAGCGTTTCGCCCGGCTTGATCACGTTGCCGGCGCCGCGGTCGCCGTAGCCGAGGTGGGCCGGGATGGTCAGGCGGCGTTGCCCACCGACCTTCATTCCCTGCACGCCACGGTCCCAACCGGCGATCACATGACCGGCGCCGAGGGGGAAGCGGAACGTCTCGCTACGGTCCCACGAGGAGTCGAATTCCTTCCCGGTCGACCAGGACACGCCGACGTAGTGCACGTCGACGAACGACCCGGCCGTGGCCTCGGCGCCGTCGCCGACGGTGATGTCTTCCATCACGAGATCGGTGGGTGTGGGGGTGGACGGAATGGAGACGGCGGGCTTACTCACGGCCGTCGACCGTAGTCTCTTGGCCAACGCTCGTTTGTACGCCCGGTCACGGAACCACGAGCCGAAGTACACCATGGAAATGCCGCTCAGCCTGTCTGTGCTCTCG
This sequence comes from Acidimicrobiia bacterium, assembly GCA_031368215.1. Taxonomy (GTDB): domain Bacteria; phylum Actinomycetota; class Acidimicrobiia; order Acidimicrobiales; family JANYDT01; genus JANLQX01. Next base: position 9,718 of record JANLRD010000024.1, read on the forward strand.
AGTGGTCAGATCGGCTCGAAGCGGCCTGAGGACGCGGCCCGGAACACGGCGTCGAGGATGCCCATGTTGGTGATCGCATCGCGCAGTGGCCCATCGGTCGGTGTCTCTTCGCGGACACGGCGGGAGAAGGCTTCGCCCTGGCTCGTGTACTGGTTGTTGGTGGCGACAACATGGCGCTCGGCATCGAGACCGTCGACCGATTCGCCGCGATGGGTCAGGTACGTGACCGGTGCGTCTTCGAGCTGGTTGAACGGGATGGTGATCTCCAGCCGCCCCTCGGACCCGTAGATCTGCATGCGTTGGTGGTACACGGACTGGGTGGAGACGGAGAAGGTGCACGAGCGCCCGTCACCGAAATCGAAGATGCCCGACGTGAGCCGATCGGTGCCGAACGTGGGATCGATGTCCATGAGCGTGGCAACCCGCACCGGTTCGGCGTCGAAGAACCAACGGGCGGCAACGACGGCGTAGCAGCCGATGTCGTAGAGCGCCCCACCTCCGTTGGATGCGATGTTGCGGATGTTCGTGCCGTCGACGTTCACGTAGGAGAACGCAATGTGGCCATGCGAGACGGCGCCCAGGGAGCCCGAGCGCACGAGCTCGCGGGTCTCGTGCCACTGGGGATGGAAGCGCACCATGAATGCCTCGGCGATGTGGACCTTGCCGGCGAGCGGAAGCAGCGTTTCCACTTCGGCCGCGTTCATGCCCATCGGCTTCTCGCACATAACGTGCTTGCCCGCTTCCGCGGCCCGGCGCGTCCACTCCACATGGAGGTCGTTGGGCAGCGGGTTGTAGATCACGTCGATCGAGGGGTCGGCGAGGAGTTCCTCGTACGACCCGTAGGCCGTTGGGATGCCGTTGCGTCCGGCGAACTCGGTGGACCGGGCGAGGTCGCGCGACGCCACCGCGGCGATCTCGACGAGCGGGCTCTGGCGGATGCCCGGCAGGAACCTGTTCTCGGCAAACGATGATGTCGACAACACGCCCCAACGAACCGGTTCCATGACCGGAGGCTACCGGGCAGGGCTCGTCCGGCAGAGACGCCCTTCACGATCTGCGAGCGTCGTCCGGCATCCCGGATCGGCAAGTTCGGCATCCCAGATAGCCCAAGATCGGCGCGGAATGGCCGATTCCAGGCGGTGTGGGATGCCAAGACCCGGGTTCTGGGATGGCGGGCCGGAGGCGTTGTCGCACCCCGGGCGTACCCTGGTCTCCGTATGGTTGCCCGAACCCGCAGCGTCGCAACGGGTCCGAGCCCCGCCCCGCCGCCGGATGACGTGCTCGCACGGTTCTCCGAGGCCACGCGGGCATGGTTCACCACCACGTTCGACGCCCCCACCTCGGCGCAGACGCAGGGCTGGGACGCCATCTCGAAGGGGCAGCACACGCTGGTCCTCGCTCCCACCGGCTCGGGAAAGACGCTCGCCGCGTTCCTCTGGGCTCTCGACCAATTGGCAGCGCGGCCCCGGGCCACCCGGGCGAAGACCGGCGTGCGCGTCCTCTACATTTCTCCGCTGAAGGCCCTCATCTACGACGTGGAGCGCAACCTTCGCTCCCCGCTCGTCGGCATTGCCCGCGAGGCGCAGCGCCGGGGGCTGCCGCTGCCCGACATCACCGTTGCCACCCGCACCGGCGACACCTCTGCGAAGGAACGACGCGAGATCGCCAAGCACCCGCCCGACATCCTGGTCACCACGCCCGAGTCGCTCTACCTCCTCCTCACGAGTCAGGCCCGGTCGATCCTGTCGACCGTCGAAACGGTGATCATCGACGAGATCCACGCGGTCGCCGCCACCAAGCGGGGCGCCCACATGGCCCTCAGCCTCGAACGCCTCGAAGCAGTCGTCCTCGCCGGGGGAGGGCCGCCTCCTCAGCGGATCGGCTTGTCGGCGACGCAGCGTCCGTTGGAAGAAGTGGCTCGGTTCCTCGCCGGCCGATCCTTCGACGACGCCGCGCAGAAGTGGAAACCGCGCGAGGTACGCATCGTCGACACCGGCGTGCGCAAAACGCTCGATATCCAGATCGTCGTGCCGGTCGAAGACATGGGCGAGCTCGGCAAGCCCGTGCTCGGTGCCGATGGCGAACCGATCCTGATGGGAGCAGCCGCGGGCGACCCGGAGTCGCGCAAGTCGATCTGGCCGGCGATCTACCCGCAGCTTCTCGAACTGATACGCACACATACATCAACGCTGATCTTCGTGAACTCCCGTCGGCTGGCGGAGCGACTCGCCAACAAGCTCAACGAGCTCGCCGGTGAGGAACTCGTCCGGTCGCATCACGGTTCGATCGCCCGTGAGCAGCGCCTGGAGATCGAGGAGTTGCTCAAGGCCGGTCGTCTGCCTGCACTCGTCGCCACGAGCAGCCTGGAACTCGGCATCGACATGGGAGCGATCGATCTGGTCGTGCAGGTCGAAGCGCCGTCGTCGGTGGCGAGCGGGCTGCAGCGCATCGGCCGCGCCGGTCACCAGGTCGGTATGCCGTCGAAGGGACGCATCTTCCCGAAGTTCCGCGGCGACCTCATCTCGGCCGCAGTGGTGGCCCGGCGCATGGTCGACGGGCTCGTCGAGGAAACGCGCGTTCCCCGCAATCCCATCGATGTCCTGTGCCAGCAGATCGTGGCTCTAGTCGCCACCGACGATGCCGGCACCACGGTCGACGACGTCGCCCGGATGGCCCGGGGCGCGTATCCGTTCGCCGACATCTCCGACGACGTGCTGCATGGTCTGCTCGATCTCCTCGCCGGTCGCTATCCGTCCGACGAGTTCGGCGAGCTGCGCCCGCGCATCCCCTGGGATCGGCTGTCCGGCAAGCTGACGCCCCGACCGGGTGCCCGTCTCCTTGCGGTCACGAGCGGTGGCACGATCCCTGACCGCGGGCTGTATTCCGTTGTCACGCCCGAGGGCACCAGGGTCGGTGAGCTCGACGAGGAGATGGTCTATGAGTCTCGTGTAGGCGAGGCGTTCCTGCTCGGTTCGACCACGTGGCGGATCGAAGACATCACCCCTGACCGTGTCGTCGTCACCCCAGCACCCGGAGTGCCGGGCAAGATGCCGTTTTGGCACGGCGACAAGATCGGTCGGCCGTACGAGCTGGGTCAGGCGATCGGTGAGTTCGTCCGCACCGTCGAGCAGATGGACGACGACGTCCTCCGCGACCGGTTCAATCTCGACGTGCTTGCCACGCAAAATATGCGCGCGTACATCGCCGAGGAGCGCGAAGCCACGGGTGGCCATCTGCCCAGCGACCGTCAGATCGTGGTGCAGCGGTTCCGCGACGAGCTCGGCGATTGGCAGCTCTGCCTCTTGTCTCCCTTCGGCGCCCAGGTGCACGCACCATGGGCCATGGCGATCGAGGCACGCATCCGTGACCGGCTCGGCATGGAGGCCCGGGCGATCTGGAGCGACGACGGGATCATGGTTCGCCTCCCCGAGGCCGACGAGGCGCCGCCCGCCGACTACTGCCTGATCGATCCTGACGAGCTCGACGAACTGCTCATGAACGAGCTCGGCAACTCGGCGCTCTTTGCCGCACGGTTCCGGGAGAACGCCGCGCGTTCGCTCTTGCTGCCGAGGCGCCGGCCGGGTTCACGCACGCCGCTATGGCGTCAGCGCCAGCGCAGCGCCGATCTGCTCAAGGTGGCCTCGCGCTACGCCAGCTTCCCGGTGATGCTCGAGACCTATCGCGAGTGTCTCCGTGACTCGTTCGACGTGCCTTCGCTCATGGGTCTCCTCCACGAGATCCGGGCTCGCAAGGTGCGAGTCGTGAGCCTCGACATGGCCCACCCATCGCCGTTCGCCTCATCGTTGGCCTTCGGCTACATCGCCAACTTCATGTACGACGGCGATGCGCCGCTGGCCGAACGTCGCGCCGCGGCCCTAGCGCTCGACCGCGACATGCTCGCCGACCTGCTCGGCAGCGAAGAGCTGCGAGAACTGCTCGAACCTCAGGCCATCGCCGCCGTCGAAGACGAGCTGCAGTGCCTCGACCCGCGCCGCCACGCTCGCACCGTCGACTCGGTGCATGATCTGCTCCGGCGTCTGGGCGACCTTTCGATCGACGAACTCGCGCTGCGGGTCGAGGGCGGCTTGACCTCAACCACCGAGAAAATCAGCGCACTTACGAAAGAGCGCCGGGTTGTCGTCGTGAGGGTGGCATCGGAGGACCGCCTCATCGCCGCCGAAGATGCCGGCCGCTACACCGAAGCGCTCGGCTGTCGGGTTCCCCCTGGGCTCCCCGCGGCGTTTCTCACCTGGTCCGGTCCGGTCGACCCGATCGATCCGGCTGCGCCGTTGGGGAGCCTGCTCGTTCGTTACGCCCGAACCCACGGGCCGTTCACCACCCACGACGTGGCGACGCGATTCGGGGTGTCGCCCGACATCGTCGAGGCATGCCTGCTCCGCCGTGGCGACGACGGCTCACTGTTGTCGGGGGAGTTCCGTCCGGACGGCACTGGCCGGGAGTGGTGCGATCCCGACGTGCTGCGTCAGTTGCGGCAGCGCTCGCTGGCGGTCCTGCGCAAGGAGATTGAGCCGACGTCGGTCGATGCATTCGCCCGCTTCCTTCCCGACTGGCACGGCGTCGGCTCGGCCGTGGTGTCGGGGGGCCTCGATCGGCTCTACGAGATCATCGGCCAACTTCAGGGTGTCGCGCTCCCGGCCAGCGTGCTGGAGCGCGACATCCTCCCGGCCCGGCTTCCGCGCTACACGCCGAGGCTGCTCGACGAACTGCTCGGTGCCGGTGAGGTCGTGTGGGTCGGTGCCGGCCCACTCGGACGAGACGACGGCAAGGTTGCGCTCTATCTCCGCGAAACGGCGGCGCTACTTGCACCGGTGCCCCGAACCGACACCACCGAAGCGCCCTCCGAAGAGGAGCATGATCGTCTGCGCGCATTGCTTTCTGCTCGCGGCGCGTGCTTCTTCCGTGAGCTGCAGGGCACGAACGATCTGCGCACGATCGACTCGATCTGGGACCTCGTGTGGGCCGGCGAAATCACGAACGATTCCTTTGCCGCCGTCCGTGCGCTCGCCGGTTCGAAGAGGTCCGGTGCATCGTCGGTCGGAGCGGCTACCCGACGCGCTGGGCGGCCACGCCTCGCGTCCCTCAGCGTTCTCGGCCCACCGAAGGCCCAAGGTCGGTGGTCGCTCGTCACCCGCGAGCTCGGGCTCGCACCTGCGACCGACTCGGCGGGCGAGGGGTTCGTCCCGAAGAAACAGCAGATCGCATCCGCCCGTGCGACTGCCACCGAACGCGCCCACGCCCTCGCGGTCACGCTCCTCGAACGCCACGGTGTGCTGACCCGCGAAGCCATCAAGGCCGAGGGAGTGGCCGGAGGATTCGCCGGTCTGTATCCGGTGCTCAAGTTGCTCGAAGACGGCGGACGGGTGCGGCGTGGCTACTTCGTCGCCGGCCTCGGAGGTGCTCAGTTCGCCGTGCCCGGTGCCGTCGATCGGCTGCGCGCCTTCCGGGAGCCGCCGCAGGTCCCGGAGGTCACCGTGCTGGCTGCGGTCGACCCGGCCAATGCCTACGGTGCCGCTCTGGCGTGGCCGGTGAAGGGGCCGCAGCGTGCCGCCGGTGCCTATGTGCTGCTCGTCGACGGTCTGCCGTCGCTCTACCTGGAAAAGGGCGGTCGCTCCATCGTGGCGCTGCGCCCGTTCGACGGCGAGTGGGAGGAGCCGGTCATACGCGCGCTCACCGCCATGGTCGGCACCGAGGAATCGCGGGACCGGATCGTGCGCTTCCGTCGCCTCGTGTTGGAAAGCTTCCCCGACGAACTCCTGCCGCTGCTTCGGGCCGCGGGTTTCGTCCCCACCCCCAAAGGCCTGGCGAAGTATGCCTAGCGAGCCGAGGTTTCGGAGTTTGCGTAGCCTTGTGTTCAAGCGCAACCAAGACTCCGAATCCTCGTCGGGTCCGCTGCTGTCGAGGCGAGGACTGCTCGGCGCAGCCGTTGGTTGTGGGTTCTGCGCCCTCGGTGGGTTCGTCGCCGGACGCGTGACGGCCGGGCCCTCGACGGTTGGGCGCACCAGGACCGTGGACCAGCGGCGCTCAGTGCAGCCGAATGGGCTGTTTCGTGTGCGCACAAACGAACCGGTTGTCGCGCTCACGTTCGATGACGGTCCTGACCCGCGCTGCACGCCCGATGTGCTCAGCCTCCTCAAGGACGCCGAGGCCGTGGCAACGTTCTTCCTGGTCGGTGTGAACGCGGCGGCCGACCCCGAACTCGTGCGCAAGGTGCTTGCGTCCGGTCACAGCGTCGGGAACCACACGTACGACCATCGCGAATTACAGCTGCTGACGCCGGCAAATGTGCGGTCGGAAATCGATCGGGGCCAGCGCAGCCTGATACGCGCCGGCGCCCCGGCACCCCGACTGTTTCGACCGCCGATGGGATACCGACGAAGCCGTTGCCGTGCTGGCCCGATGCCGATCGCTTCCGCACGGTGTTCTGGGACGCGTGCGTCGAACGGTTCATCATGGACACCAACATCGACGATGGTGTGGATCGACTCCTCGACAAGGTCGGCCCGGGATCGATCATCCTTGCTCACGACGGGGGCCGGATTGTCGGAAGCGGCCGCGAGCCGCACTCGAGAGCACGAACCGTTGAGGCGCTCCCGCGTTTGCTTCGCGGTCTGGAGGCCAAGGGTCTGCGTGTCGTCGACGTTCCGACACTTCTTGCGTCCACCCGGGAGAGCTGATCGGGCGACCGCGCCCCGGGGAAGTTCGCGGCAGGTTTGGGGGATTTGTTGCTCTGGGAGCAACGAATCTTCCGAACTCCGGCCTAGCGAGGCGTCACCAGAGGTCTCCGCGGCCGCCTCGAATCAGCGTCAGCCGACGAGATCAGTGGCGAGGCCGCGCCACAGTTGTGTACACAGCGCGAGCGACTCGATATCGATCCGTTCGTCGTGGCCGTGAAAGCGGTTGGCGACGGCGACGCGATCGAGGGTCGGGCTGAAGAGGCCCGCTCCGTACACCGTGGTTCCCTTCTCGCGGAAGAAGCGGCCGTCCGTGCCACCGACGATGAGGCTCGGTGTCATCTCGGCCTGCGGGTACTGACGACGGACGTGGTCCCCGATCGCGTCCCACAAGGGTCCGCCGATCGGCGATGCGGTTGCGTTGCCCTCGGAAAGTCGCTCGATCGTCACAGCGTCGCGGAACTCGCCGCACAGCTCCCACAGCAACGCGTCTACGTTGTCGTTGGAGAAGCCGGGCATGGTTCGAATATCGACGTCGAGTTGCACGCGGTCGGGCACGATGTTCGTCTTCTGGCCGCCGTGCACGACGTTGCACGACATCGTCGTGTGACTGCACGCGTGGAGGCGCCGGCCGAGCATCGGTGGCAGTTCGGCCAGCGCGTCATCGAGGGCCGCGGGATCAAGCAGCCGTTGCTGCATCGCGGGGTCGAGCCCGCTGGTCTTGATCAGCCCGGCCCAGGATTCGTCGATCGAGGTCGGCCCGCCGTGGGCGGCGATCCGACGAATGATCTCGGCGGCCTTCACGAGTGCGTTGTCGGTGCCGAACGGGGACGATCCATGGCTCGGTGTCCCACCGATAGTGAGACGACGCCACGCCACGCCTTTCTCCGCGGTGGACATCATGATCGACTTCCCGTCGCCGGCCCAGAAGCCGCCCATCTCCGTGACCATGTAGTCGCAGGCCACCGCGTCCCAATGATGATCGATGACCCACTTCGCGCCGTGGTCACCGCCCGCCTCTTCATCGGCGACGCCGAAGTAGATCAGGTCACCTTGGGGACGGAACCCGCTTCTTGTCAGGTCCTTGAACGCAACAGCCATCGACGAGGTCAGACACAACATGTCGAGCGCCCCGCGACCCCACACCTCGCCGTCGATCACGTCGCCGCTGAATGGTTCGCGGGTCCATCCGGCAACGTTCACCGGCACGACGTCGGTGTGACCCATGAGGCAGAGCTTCGGCGCCGAGGGGTCGCTTCCCTCGATGGGGGCGACGATCGATGTCCGATCGCCGTGCGGCGTGAGGCGTTCGACGTCGAGTCCCGCACCCTCCAAGAACGTCTGCAGCAGATCGGCGTTTCGACGCTCCCCGCCGGAATCGGCCGTCCCATCGTTCACGCATTCGTTGCGGATCAACGCCTGGAGCAACTCGACCGTTTCGTTGGTCAGGGCGTCATTTGCACCAACTATTCCAGGCATAGACCTCTCCTTCGATGAGTAGTGACAGAGCCGATTCGTTCTCGCCGGAAGGAGTGTGCGGCGGACCGCGCCGGGTTTGGAGGATTTGTTGCTCTGGGAGCAACGAATCTTCCGAATCCTGTGGGTCACCTGCGCCGGTAGCGTTCCTGTCGCGAGACTTCTCGCCAACGCTGACGGAGGCACCATGACCGACACTGCTCCCGCCCCGACCCCGGTGGCTCTCCGCCGCAAACCGACGTATTCGTTCTCCGACCGGATCACTGCGAGCAGCGGCACGGTGTTCGCGTCCGGGGTCCAGGCCGTGGCCCGGATCATGGTGGAACAACTGCGGATCGACCGGACGAACGGCCTGCGCACGGCGGCATTCGCGTCGGGCTATCCGGGCTCTCCTCTGGCCAGCCTCGACCGTGAGCTCGAGATCGCCCAGAAGCTTGTCGGGGGCGACCTCCCGTTCGTCTTTCGCCCCGGACTCAACGAGGAGTTGGCGGCTACCGCCGTGATGGGAAGCCAGCTCGCCCAGAGTCACGGCGAAGGGCGCTACGACGGGGTCATCGGCCTGTGGTTCGGCAAGGCCCCCGGCATCGATCGGGCATGCGACGCCATCCGCCATGCCAACTACGCGGGAGCCCACCGCCACGGCGGTGTGCTCTGTGTGGTCGGCGACGATCCGGCGTCGAAGTCGTCGACGGTGCCGAGTAGTTCCGACGCCACGCTGATCGACCTGAAGATCCCGATCCTCTATCCCGTCGACGTGCAGGACGCACTCGACCTCGGTCGCCACGGCATCGCACTGTCGCGGGCCAGCGGATTGTGGGCCGGCGTGAAGATGGTGGCCAACGTTGCCGACGGCACCGCCGCAATCTCGCTCGATCCGTCACGGGTGCGACCGGTGATGCCGGAATGGCTCGTGAACGGCGTGCCGTTCGTCCCGTCTCCGTCGGCACGGTTCGTCCCGCCGTACAACCTCGACGTGGAACGGGAGATCGTCGAGGTCCGCCTCGAAGTGGCGCGGGCCTACGGTGCCCTGAACGACCTGAACCGTGTCGTGATTGATCCCGGACCGTCAGCGCGCATAGGGATCGCGGCGTGCGGATACACCGCGGCCGAGACCCGCGAAGCGTTGTCGCGCCTCGGCCTGCGCAGCGACGAGGAGATCGCCGCCGCGGGCATACGCCTCATGGTCCTGCGCCTGCCCTACCCGCTCGAACCCTCGACGGTTCGACGGTTCTGCCACGGCCTCACCGAAGTCATCGTCATCGAAGAGAAGAACCCCATGCTGGAGTGGATGGTGAAGGACGCGCTCTGGGGCTCGGCCGAGCGTCCGGAGATCGTCGGCAAGCGCGACCTCGACGGAACACCGCTTTTTCCCGGAGTCGGCCACCTCGACGCGGACGCGATGCTCGAACCGCTGCGGCGCAGACTGGCCGTGCACCTCGGCGGCGATCGTCTCGCGCCGCTGCCGATCAAGCGAGAGCTCATCGCACTCACCGAGTCGCGGGGTCCCACGTTCTGCTCCGGTTGCCCGCATCATTGGAGCACGAAGGTCCCGGAAGGGACCCTCTACGGTGCCGGTATCGGATGCCACGCCATGACGACGTTCCAATCCGAGGAGCGTGTCGGCGAGCTGGCCTCGCTCTGTGCGATGGGCAACGAGGGTGCAGCGTGGATCGGCATGCAGCCGTTCGTCGAGCGGAACCACTTCATCCAGAACCTCGGCGACGGTACCTACTTCCACTCAGGTCAGCTCGGTGTGCAGGCTGCCGTAGCGAGCGGCGTCAACGTGACCTTCAAGCTGCTGCACAACGGTGCTGTGGCCATGACCGGTGGGCAGGACGCTCCGGGGCGCATCGGGGTCCCCGGTATCGCCACGGTCATGCTGGCCCAGGGGGTGAAGCGGGTGTTGATCACCACCGACGACGTGAGTGACTACGACGACGTCACGCTCCCGAAGGGTGTCGACGTGTGGGATCGGTCGCGGATCATCGAAGCCCAGGAAGTGCTGCGCAACGTCCCCGGGGTGACCGTCCTCATCCACGACCAGGACTGCGCAGCCGAGCTTCGGCGGGACCGCAAACGCGGCGTTGTGGCTGCCCCGACGTTCCGCGTCGTCATCAACGAGCGGGTCTGCGAAGGTTGCGGTCACTGCGGCGAGACCAGCGGATGCCTGTCGGTGCAACCGACCGAGACGGAGTTCGGACGCAAGACCAAGATCGACCAGACCAGCTGCAACCTCGATGCCTCTTGTCTGCAGGGCGACTGCCCGAGCTTCATGACCGTCGAGGTCGATGCCGATGCTGTTGCTGCCGCGGCCAAACTTCGCGCCCAGAAGGTCAGTGCACCTACCGTTTTCCCGGAACCCGTGCTCCTGGTCGACGGCGACGACTGCACCATCCGTCTGGCCGGTATCGGCGGGACGGGTGTCGTCACGGTCAGTCAGGTCCTGGGCACAGCGGCGATGCTCGACGGGCGACAGGTGATCGGCCTCGACCAGACCGGTCTTTCGCAGAAGGCCGGGCAGGTCGTGAGCGACGTGCGCATCGGAACGTCGCTCAGCCACGCGTCGAACAAGGCCGGGCGCGAGAGCGTCGATGTGATGCTCGCATTCGACCTTCTTGTCGGGGCCGGCTCGGCGATGATCGAATCCCTCGCCTCGCACTCCCACGTGGTGGCGTCGACCACGTCGACGCCGACGTCGGCCATCGTGATCGACCCTCGCCGGGTCGCTCCCTCCACCGACGCGCTCGTCGGACGGTTGCGTGTCGCGTCGGGCAACGAAGCGGTACTACTCGACGCAGGTGGGATCACGGTGGCGACGCTGGGCGACGCGACCACCGCGAATATCGCCGTGCTCGGCGCCGCGATACAGGCCGGGTGCATCCCGTTGCGCGCCTCGTCGATCGAGGAGGCGATCACCCTGAACGGTGTTGCCGTGGACAGGAACCTCGCCGCGTTCCGGTGGGGCCGCGCAACGGTGGCTGACCCTGCCGCGGTTCGCGCTGCGTTGACCGCGGTCGCGCCGACTCCGATCCCGTCTCCGGCGGTTCCGGCCCGACTGGTCCCGTCCGTCGACGGCCTCGGCGTCCGCACCGGTCTCACCGACCTCCTGCGCTCCCGTGTCGCCGAGTTGACTGCCTTCCAGGATGAGCGGTGCGCTCGGACCTACCTCGAAACAGTGCAATCCGTCGCCGACGCCGAGGAACGGCTCCGCGACGGTTTCGCGTTGACCGAGGCGATCGCCCGCCATCTGTTCCAGCTCACGGCGTACAAGGACGAGTACGAGGTGGCCCGACTCCTCCTTGCCCCCGAAGCAACCGCGGCGGCCGAGGCTGTCGGAGGCGTGGGTGCCAAGGTCACCTGGAAACTGCACCCTCCGATGCTCCGTGCCCTCGGCATGGACCGCAAGATCGCGCTGGGTCCGTGGACGCGCCCGGCGATCGTGGCATTGGCGAGAGGCAAGCGACTCCGCGGCACGAAGCTCGACCCGTTTGGCCGAGCCCACGTGCGCAAACTCGAGCGCGAGCTCCTGGCCGAGTACCGCACGGTTGTGGACCGGCTGCAGCGTGGTCTCACTTCGGCGAACCACGCTGAAGCGGTGTGCATCGCCACCCTCCCCGACATCGTCCGCGGGTACGAGGAGCGCAAGGTGCTCCGAGCGACGGAGTACCGTGCCGAACTCGAGGATGCCCTGGCCTCCTGGCCGAAGTGATCCTCGCCGGTGGGTGCTGGGTGGTTCGGCGCGAGGGAGGTTTGCCTGGCAGGATTTTGCCATGACTCCTGCGCATGCGCCTGTGCTGTTTTCCGATCGCCGCCGGGGGGCGACCACCCGAAGGTTGGCGTCGGTCCTGATTGGGCTCGTCGTCTCGAGCGGGCTGATCGCCGCCGGACCGGCCTCGGCGAAAGGGATCACGATCCGCAAAGCGACCTTCGCCCGCGAGGTCACGGATGATTTCAAAGCCAAAGGCGTGACGACGACGTTCCGGGGCACCGAGACGGTGTTCCTGCTCCTCCAGGTCAAGGGGCGGCCGAAGTCGGGCAAGGTCGAGGCGAGCTGGAGCTTCCGCGGCGACCCCATCGGCAAGGCCGACGTGGATCTCAGCTCGGTCAACAAAGGTCTGCTGTTCTCCTTCGGTGAGGACACGTACGTGAAGTTCAACTTCACGCCGAGCGTCAAGCAACCGCTCCCGATCGGGACGAGCTATCAGGTGGTCGTAACGACCGACGGCAGGCCGGCCGGAACGTATCCCTTCGAGGTCATCCCACCAGCGGCCGCCGTCCCGTCCAAGATCGCAAAGACGACACTGTCGAAGTCGAAGGCTCCGACAGCGACAGCGACGTTTGCCCCGACAGACACCGTCTACCTGCTGTTCACCGGTGACTTCGGCGTTGGAACCTGGGTCGAGGCGCAGTGGACCATCAGCGGCAAGGTGGCACCCGACGACACCCGTAGCCTCACGCTCGACGAGAACAAGAAAGCCGTTGATGGGAACTTCTCGCTGCTTCCCCCCGGCGGCTGGCCGAAGGGAAAGCACTTGGTGACGCTCTTCATGAACGACCGCAAGATCGTCACATCGAGCTTCACGGTCGCCTGACCCAACGACCGAACCGAGAGTCGGCTGGTTACTTCACCGCCGAGCTGGTCTGGCTCTCCACGAAGTACCGCTGGGCGAGGATGAACACGAGAATCGGTACGCTGACTGCGAGGGCGACCGCCGCGAACACCAGCTGAGGCTTATCCGCGGCGCGCCCACCGAGCTGCGACAGCGAGATCGTGAGCACGTGGAGCTTCTCGTTGGCGCTGACCGAGACGAGTGGCCAGATGAAGCTGTTCCACGCGTAGAGGAACGTGAACGTCGAGAGGGTGGCGACGGCGGGCCACGACAGCGGCACGAGTACCTTCCAGAGCACCTGCATCTGGGATGCGCCGTCGATGGTGGCGGCCTCGTCCAGGTCCTTCGGGATGGTGAGGAAGAACTGCCGCATCAGGAACGTGCCGTAGGCGCTGAAGATGAACGGGAAGATCAGCGACGAGAGATGGTTGTTCCAGCCCATCCAGACCATCAGCTTGAACAACGGGATGATGAGGAGCACGAACGGGATCATGATCGAGCCCAGGTACACGGCGAAGATCGCGTCGCGGCCGCGGAACTGGATGCGGCTGAACGCGTAGCCGCCCATGACCGACGTGACCACCGTGCCGATCACCACCAGCAACGTGACCAGCGACGTGTTCCACAGCGACTGGTCGATGTTCTGCAGCTTGCGCACCTCGGTGTAGTTCTGGGTGCGGAAGTACAGCCGCTCGTCACGGGTGGCCAGGCGCGGGTTGGCAATCACGTCGGGCAGTTTCTTGTTGGGATCGGAGAAGCGACCCCGGATGGTCTTGCCGACCTGCGCAAGTTCGACCTCCTTGCCGTTCACGTCGACCTTGAACACGCCGACTTCTTCGCCGGTGGCGAGCTTGATCTTCTTCGGGGACGAGTAGCCGCCGACCGGGGTGAGCTCGAGCGGCTTGCGTTCGATCCGCGGACCCGTCTCCTTGCCCGAGGCATTGACGGGAGCAAGCAGCGCGATGTCGATGCCGGCCTCCACGAGTCCATACGTCTTCGTACCGTCGCCGGGGACCTTGACCTTGAATAGCGGGACGACCTTGCCGTCGATGGTCGTGGTGTTCTGTTTACGCGGCAGCACCGTCGGCGGGTCCCGGAAGATGTCGGAGCCCTCCTTGAACGACGCGGCGACGGCATAGATGAACGGGAACGCCATCATGAGCCCGAAGGCGGTGAGGATCGCGTAGGCCGCTATCCGTGCCGGCAGCCGCTCGGAGCGTCGCTTCACTGCAGCCATGTCAGGCCCCCTTCGAAGTGGTGGTCGTCGAAACCGGATGGGTCAGAACGGTATGCATGCTGAACATCTGTGCGCAGAGGATCTTGGAAGTCGTCATCAGAAACCGCCCGCTGATTCGCGCTGGCGCCGGAATTGCACGAGGGTGAAACCGAAGATAAACAGGAAGAGGACCCAGGCGATCGCTGACGCGTAGCCGAATCCGAGCTCACGGAACCCGGCGTTGTAGAGGTAGCTGACGGGTGTGAGCGCCGAGTTCTCGGGTCCGGTTCCCGGAGTGCCGGACGCAGAGAAGAGGAGATACGGCTCGCTGAAGAGCTGCAGCGCCAAGATGCTCGTGGTCGTGGTGACGTACAGCGTCGTCGGTGCCAGCATCGGAATCGTCACTTTCCGGAACGTGACCCACCACCCGGCGCCGTCGATGTCGGCCGCTTCGTACACATCACTCGGGAGGCCCTGCAGGCCCGCGAGGAAGAGCACGGTGTTGAAGCCGATCGTCTGCCAGACAAAGACGATGATCACCGCCCAGAGCGCAACCTTCTTGTCCGACAGCCATTGGATGTTCACCGAATCGACCCCAAAGATCCCGAAGATCTTCTCCAACGCATAGTTGAGAAATCCTAGGGTCGAGGAGTACATCTGCTTCCACAGTGTGGCCACCGCGACGATGCCGGCGACCGACGGGATGAAGAAGATCGCCCGGAACACCTTCATGCCACGGAGCTTCGAGTTGAGCAGCTGCGCCAGGAACAACGCCGGGATGATGGCGAGCGGAAGAGCGAAGAACGCGAACACCACGATGTTGCGCATGGAAAGCCAGAAGAGCTTGTCGCGCGCGCCCAGGACCCAGTGCCCACCGAACCAGTCGATGCGCATGAGGGTGGCGTACCCCTTCTTCAAGACCTCGGACGCCGGCTGGGTCCCGGACTTCACGGATGCGAAATCGAGACTGAAGATCTTCTGGTAGTTGCCGATGCCGCTCCACTGCGGGGAAGTGACACCCTTCCAGTTCGTGAGGCTCGCGTAGAGCGAGAACAGCAGCGGGCCGGCGAAGAATGTGAGGAAGCCGAGCGCGTTCGGGGAGAGGAACAGCAGACCGGTCAGCGAACGACGCTGCTCGTTGGTCATCCCGACGTGGTCGGTGACTGCCGGCGACCACACGGTTCGGGCAACGAAGAAACAACCAACCGCAAGTGCAAGGAGCAGAACGCGGTGGAGGTCGTCGATGCGCGTCAACCCTTCGAAGAGCGCTTGGGGGACACGCCAGACGAAGACAAGGATGAGCGCGGCCAGCGCGGAGAGCATCGGGCCGGCCTTGACGAGCACCGGTGCGCCGGGACGTCCCGCGAGGCGGCCGTCTCGCGCCAGGCCTCGCATCCAGATCCCTGCGACGATGGCCAACAGAAACGGAACACCACGGCCGAAGACACCTGCCCACGCGTCGATGCCGTCGACTGCACCGAGGTCGTTCAGGAAGATTGCGAAGGCGAAGATCCCCACGATGGTCGAGACGGCGAGCGATGCCGTGACACCACGCCGTCGAGTCGTCGCCAGACCATGGGCGCCGAGCAGACCTCCCGTAGCGACGAGAAGACCAACGATGGCGATACCGATCTTGGCGGCCGTCGAACGATCGCTCGACACCCCTGCGATCAGCGCGACGACACCGAGAATGCCGAGAGCGCCTGACCCCGCTGCCGCGGGTAGCAGGACTGCGGGTCGGCGCGTGCCACCCAGGGCAACGGTCATAAGTGAACTCCCCTTCACTGCGAATCTGGTTGGTGCTTCGGTCTCGCGCTACTTCGCAACTGCTGTGCCCGTTGCATTGGGCCGGGAGCGACGCGAGCGAACTACGGGTGCGAACCTATCGGTCGGCTCGAAGACGTGCCGATGAAACCGACAGCGGTGAGAACGTGGCGCAACGTGCGACCTGTGTTCCCGTTGTAGAGACAGCAAGCCCCGGCGTCGATGCGCTTGTGAACAAACGCAACGAGCCGGGGCTTGCCGATCGGACTCTTACGAATCCGGATACTTCAAGACGGCGTCAGTCTCAGGCCGTGAACGCAGCGGTGTTGATCTCGCCGGCCTTGCCCTTGAAGTCGTCAAGCGTCGACGTGCCCTTCATGACGGCTTCGACGAGCGGACCGGCCGCACCGTCGAACTTCGGCCACGAACCGGCCCACAGCGGACCTTCGGCGGTCGGCTTGTTGGCCGGGTCGATACCGTCGAGGAACGCCTGGTTGTTGGCCGGCGGGCTGTAGCTGAGGAACGCCTTCTTGGCCTCGTCGGAAACCCGGCTCGGGATGTTGGCGCCGAGCTCGGCGATCTTCGCCTGGATGTCGGCCCGGGTCAGCGCACGGATGAGCTTCCACGCGCCTTCACGGTTCTTGGTCTTGGCATTGACCGCGTACGAGCCCCAGAACAGCCAGTTGCCCGAGGTGCCTTTCGGTCCCTTCGGCAGACCGACGACGTCCCAATTGAACTTGACGTTCGCGCGGGCCCCCGGGGTGGCCCAGCGGCCGTTCTGGAACATGCCGACGTTGCCGGCGTTGAACACCGGCTCCGGATCCTCGCCGTAGGGCACAGCGACCTTGAGATCGTTGTAGATCGTGCGGGCGAATTCGAGGCCCTTGAGGGCTTCCGGGGTGTCGAGCGCTTCGGCAGTACGGTCAGCGTTGAAGAAGCTTCCGCCGGCAGCGTTGACCCACACGCCGTAGGGGCCCCACCATGCACTGGCGCCGTAGCCGAACTTGCCGCCGCCGAGGGCGGTGATCTTCTTGGCGACTGCGAGGAACGCGTCCCAGTTCCACTTGCCGGCCTTCTCGAGCTCGCGGGGATCATCAGCGCCGGCCTCTTTGATGAGGTCCATGTTGAGATAGAGGGCGAACGTCGAGACGTCGCGGGGGAGGCCCCACAACGCCTTGCCGGTGGCCTTGGCCGCCGGGTCGTAGGTGAGGTGGAACATCGGGCCTTCGTAGAAGTCCGAATCCTTGTACTCCTTGTCGGCGTCAGCGAGATCGCGAAGGTTCGACGTCAGGCCGTTCACGCCGAAGTCGGCCGTGTCGGTGCCCGGGATCCAGAACACGTCGGGGGCGGTGCCACCGGCGATCTCGGTCTTGAGCTGATCCTGGTACGGCGAGCCTTCCGAGCCACCCTTGGAGTATTCAAGGGTGAAGTCGGCGAACTCCGGCTGGAGAAGATCGCTGATCGACTTGTAGAGGTTCGCCTCGGCGTCGTTGTCGGGGCGGGTGCGCCAGACGAGCTTCGGCTTGTCGCCGCCGGCCGCTGCTGCTTCGGTTGCCGCTGCGGCTGCGGTGGTTGCCGCCGCTGCGGCTTCGGTTGCTGCTGCTTCTGTTGCCGGTGCCTCGGTGGCCGCAGCCTCCGTCGCCGCCGCGGTCGTGTCTTTGCTGCTGCTGCTGCAGGCCGCGAGGATTGCTCCCATGGCCGGGGCAGCGAGGCCGAGCACGGCGCCGCGCTTGAGGATGTCACGGCGGGAAAGACCCTTGGCCTTTGCCTCGTCGAGAAGTTGCTGCTCTGGTGATGTGGGCTCGAAAGCCATAAGAAGTTCTCCCCTTCTTGGTCGGTTCGTAAGGCGCAGCCCGGCGAGCGCCGAACCTGCACAGTGTGTCCGAAGCTCCGCCGACTTCGACCGTCCCGGGGCCGACAAGGTCGGACGCGTGCCGTTCGAGGCGGTGACTGCCGTCACAACAGGACGAATGGTAACCGTTACGGCCATGTTTCGCGGACACGCTCGGCGACATCCGTCGGAGCTGGAACTCGTTGGAACCGGTTCGCCGGATGAAGATCACGATGCGTGGCCGTGGTGCCTACCGCGGTCGCTCGATGCGGTCACCGTCGCGCCCATGAGCCATCCCGACTCACCGACCCCTCACGATGCGGCCGTCAGAATCCTCGGAGCTTCGCAGAGAACGGTCATCCGGGAATGTCCGGGCGCTCCAAGACGCTGTGAAGTTCACCGGGCGCGATGCCGATGGACTCTCCGTCGGACCGAGTTCTGTCCGGACACTATCGGTCGGCGCGGGCGTACACTCGGGTCAGCCATTCCTCTGGAGGAAGAGTGAAGAAGAAGATTCCGCGCAGTGCAGGGTTCTACATCCTGATCGCGCTTATTGCCCTGCTCACCGCGTCGCAGCTCCTGAACAAGGGCACCCCGTCGAAAAAGTTGGCGTTCAGCCAGTTCACCCAGCTGATTCAGAAGAACCAGATCAAGGAAGTGAAG
This sequence comes from Acidimicrobiia bacterium, assembly GCA_031368215.1. Classification (GTDB taxonomy): domain Bacteria; phylum Actinomycetota; class Acidimicrobiia; order Acidimicrobiales; family JANYDT01; genus JANLQX01. The sequence continues at coordinate 27,970 of JANLRD010000024.1, forward strand.
ATCAATGTTCGCTCCAACACGATCTCCGGTGAGCTGAGCAAGCCCCTCAAGGAGGGCGAGCCGACCAAGTTCAACATCAGTTATCCCGCCCAGTACGAGGACGAGCTCACTACTTCCCTGCTGAACAAGGGCGTCAAGGTCGAAACGAACGCTGAGCGCGAGAACGTCTGGCTGGCGATCCTCTTCCAGTTCCTCCCGATCATCGTGCTGTTCGGCCTCTTTATGTGGCTGATGAACTCGATGCAGGGCGGCGGAAACCGGATCATGCAGTTCGGCAAGTCCCGCGCCAAACTCCAGTCCAAGGACGCGCCGAAGGTCACCTTCGCTGACGTGGCCGGGGCTGACGAAGCCATCGAAGAGCTCCACGAGATCAAGGAATTCCTGGAAAACCCGGCGAAGTTCGCCGCGATCGGCGCCAAGATCCCCAAGGGCGTGCTGCTCTATGGTCCTCCGGGAACAGGCAAGACCCTCCTCGCCAAGGCCGTCGCCGGCGAGGCAGGCGTCCCGTTCTTCTCGATTTCCGGCTCGGACTTCGTCGAGATGTTCGTCGGTGTCGGCGCTTCGCGTGTCCGCGACCTCTTCGAGCAGGCCAAGGCCAACGCTCCGGCGATCATCTTCGTCGACGAGATCGACGCCGTCGGCCGCCATCGTGGCGCCGGCATGGGCGGCGGTCACGACGAACGTGAGCAGACCCTCAACCAGATGCTCGTCGAAATGGACGGCTTCGAGGTCCGCACCGGCGTCATCATGATCGCCGCCACCAACCGGCCCGACATCTTGGACCCGGCGCTCCTTCGTCCCGGACGATTCGATCGCCAGATCAGCGTTGACCTGCCCGACCTCGAAGGCCGCAAAGCCGTGTTCCGGGTGCACGCCAAGGGCAAGCCGTTGGCGCCCGAGGTCGACCTCGACGTGATCGCGCGGGGTACCCCCGGCATGAGCGGTGCCGACATCGCCAACCTGCTCAACGAGGCTGCCCTCATCGCCGCCCGCCGCGGCAAGACCGTGATCGGCCAGTCCGAGATGGAGGCAGCCGCCGATCGCGTGATGATGGGTGCGGAGAAGAAGTCCCGGGTCATGCCGGCCGACGAGCTCCGCATCACCGCCTACCACGAAGCGGGACATGCCCTGGTCGGCCACGTGCTCGAGGGCTGCGACCCCGTGCACAAGGTCACGATCATCCCCCGCGGACGTGCGCTCGGCGTCACCATCTCGTTGCCGACGGAGGACCGTTACTCACGGAGCCGCTCCGGGTTGCGAGACCTCCTGGCCATGCTCCTCGGTGGACGCACGGCCGAAGAGCTCGTCTTCGGTGTCGGGAACGTCACCACGGGCGCCTCCAACGACCTCGAACGCGCCTCGGAGATCTCGCGAGCGATGATCACGAAATACGGCATGAGTGACGAAGTCGGTCTGCTCTCGCTCAGCGCGGGCGACGCCGAAGTGTTCATGGGACGCGATTTCGGCACCCGGATCAACTACTCGGGAGCAACCGCCGCCAAGATCGACAGCGAGTTGCGCAAGTTCCTCGACGCCGCTCATGCGACCGCCGAGGGCATCCTGACGAAGCATCGCGACGTCCTGAACAACTTCGCCGAGACGCTCCTCAAGAAGGAGACGCTCGAGAAGGCCGACATCGACGAGCTCTTCAAGGACCTCCCCAAGTGGGAGGAGAAGCCGGAAGTGCCGTCGAAGCCCCACCTGGCACCCATCGACCCGACACCGATCGGTGTGACCGAACCCGAACTCGTCGGCGCCGCCCGCCGCTCCGGAGCGCTCGGCAAGGTCCGCAACCGCGCCGGTCGCGCCTGGAAGGGTGCCAAGGAGGGTCTGCGAGGCGACGACGACGTATCTCCGCCGCCGGCACCCTCTGGTGTTGCTCGCCCCCGGCGCCCGCGCCCCCAGCTCGGCGCCGGTCCCACCAGCTGATCCGCACCGGTGCAGGCAGCTGCCCACCGGTTCAGCGCAGCTCCAGGCTCGTCACAAAACGGCCCGGCCTTTCGGTGAAACACCGAAAAGTCGGGCCGTTTCGCATATCTGGGCGAGAAGCCGTCGGTACACTCACGACAGTTCCACTCTCCGAGACTCAGGGAGCAGGCACAAAGGAGCCGACGTGCGAGGCAAATGGTCGAAGGGCATCGAGCCTCGGAATTTCTGTTGGGTCATCAAGGATGCGATCGCGATCTGCGAGCGACCGGGTGGGCACACGAGCAACCATCGGCGGGTGCGCCGGCACGAAGAGATCATCTGGATCCGCGAAAAGGGCTTCGCTCGTGTCGTGTCGCTGATGCCGTCACCGCACAACCTGCACGCCTACGAAGAGCTCCACGTCCCGTACGAGCATGTCCCGTTCGGGACCCACGATGACCCGAAGATGATCGTCAGCGCGTTGTATCCGCAGATGCGCGCGTGGATTCTCCGCGGCGACAAGGTGCTCATGCACACCGACGAGATCAACGATCGCCTCCAGGGTGTGCTCGGCGGTTACCTCCTCTACGCCGGTCTCCTCAAGACCGGGCCCGAGGCGATCTCGGTCATCGAGACCCTCTTCCGGCGACAGCTGGGCACCATCGGCCGCGAAGTGGTCGCGGCCGCGGCGGCACTCTGATCCTGACCACTAGCGCTCGTCGGCTCTCCCGTCGCACGATGACGATCACGGAGGTCCGCCAGATCGCGTCGTTGCGGTTGCTGCTCGACGGTCATCGCCGTGACGGCCGCACGGTCGGGCTCGTTCCCACCATGGGGGCCCTCCACTCCGGCCACGCATCGCTGATCCGGGCCGCCGCGTTGCGCTGTGACGTCGTCGTCACGACCATCTTCGTGAACCCGCTGCAGTTCGCTCCGACCGAGGATCTCGACGGCTACCCGCGCAACCTCGATGGTGACCGGACGATCGCTGCATCGTCAGGGGCGTCGGTGCTCTTCGCCCCCAGTGTCTCGGAGATGTACCCGTTCGGTTCCGACCGTGTGCTCACCACCGTCTCGGTCGCCGAGATCACCAGTGTGCTCGACGGGGTCGTCCGGCCCGGCCACTTCGACGGCGTCGCCACGGTTGTGGCGAAGCTGTTTGCGATCGCCGGTCCGTGCTCGGCCTTCTTCGGGGAGAAGGACTGGCAACAGCTTGCCGTCGTCCGCCGCATGGCCGTCGACCTCTCTCTGCCCGTCGATATCGTCGGCTGCCCTACTGTGCGCGAGTCCGATGGATTGGCGATGTCGAGCCGGAATCGCTATCTGTCCGCCGACGACCGACCATATGGCTCGGTCGTGTGGCGGTCACTGCAGGCGGGTGCCGCGGCGATCGCCGACGGTGAACGGTCTCCTGCGGCGGTGAGCGCGGCGATGCGAGCCGTGCTGGAGGCCTCGTCAGTCGTCCTGTCGGTCGACTACACCGCCTGCGTCGATCCGCTCACGCTGGCCACGCCCGTAGTGATCGAGGGTGAGGTACGTCTTCTGACTGCTGCCCACGTAGGCCGTGCAGGCGCGTCAGCCCGCCTCATCGACAACTGCGCCGCCTCCCCACCGGCCTGACGCGATGCTGCTGGCTTCAGCCGGGCGGGCGAGGGTCATGGCCACGTGCAGCGCCCCTTGTATTGTGGTCAGCCGAGGTGGTCGAGGGTCATGGCCACGTGCAGCGCCATTCCCGTCGTCATGCACCCCTCGTCGAAACGGACGAGGTTCGAGTGGTTCGGGGCAGCCGTGTGCGTCGGGATCTCCGGCGGGCACGCTCCGAGGAATGCCATGGCGCCTGGGACCTTCTGAAGCACATAGGAGAAGTCTTCGGCTCCCATGACCGGCTGCGGCATGCGCATCGCGCCGCGCTCCCCGAACGCCGCCGTGGCCACTCGGAGCACGTCGTCAGCGACCGCGGCGTCGTTCACGGTGACCGGGAAGCCGAACGTGACCTCGACCTCGGCAACTGCCTCGTGCGCGGCCGCGATGTTCTCGGCGACGCGGCGGATGCCGTCATGGAGTGCGGTCCGGGTGCGCTCGGAGACCGCACGGATCGTCCCGAGGACGGTGGCAGAGTCCGGGATGACGTTGTCGGTCGTGCCCGCGGTGATCTTGCCGACCGTCACCACGCCGGGGTCGAACGCGTCGATGCGTCGGGTCACCATCGTCTGAAGAGCGATGACGATCTCGCAGGCGATCGGGATCGGGTCGAGCGCGTGGTGAGGTGCCGAGGCATGACCACCCCTTCCGCGGATCACGACCTCGAACTCGTCGGCCGAGGCCATCTGCGGTCCGCCCTTGATGGCGACGAGCCCCGAGGGGACATTTCCGCCCACGTGGATGGCGAACGCCCTCGTCACCTGCCCGGCAGTGGTGAGAAGGCCGTCCTCGAGCATGTGACGCGCCCCGTGATACCCCTCTTCGCCGGGCTGGAACATGAAGAGCACCTGGCCCTTGATGTCACGACGCCGCGCGTGCAGCATCCGTGCCGCCCCGACGAGCATGGCGACGTGCAGGTCGTGGCCGCAGGCATGCATCTTCTCGGCGTCCCCGGAACGGAAATCGATCTCGGCATCTTCGTGGAGTGGAAGGGCGTCGGTGTCGGCGCGGAGCAGCATCGTCGAGCCCTCACCACCTCCGTCAAGCACCGCGGTCACCCCCGAGGTGCTCGGGCTCTCCGTGATCCGGAGACCCAGAGGTTCGAGCGCGTCGAGCAGGCGTTGCTTCGTCCACGGGTTCTCGAGCCCGAGTTCGGGATGGCGATGCAGATCTCGACGCAGCGACACGGCATCGTCGAGCAGACGCTGCGCGTCGATCCGCAGGTCCGGAAGAGCGGCGGTCAGGGTGTCGTTCATCCCCCGGACGATACGCCGCTCGCCGCGGACGCGCTCAACCGACATCACTGGCGGTCCGGGTCTTCCCGTGGCAGGGTGCGATGGTGACATCGTCCCCCGCCACACCCCGTCGACGCCCGGCCATGCCCGCCAAGGGCTCGCCGCCGTCAGAGGTGCTCGGTCGGCTCGAGGAATTCCGCCGCGGCGATCTTCGCTGGAAGGACGGACGTGCCTTCTCACTGGCCTACTTCGCCGGGGACGAGGCGTACGAAGTGGCCGTCGAGGCCCAGAAGCGGTTCGCCTCGGAGAACGCCCTCAACATGGACGCGTTCCCATCACTACGCGCGCTTACATCTGAGGTGGTGGGGACCGTTTGTGGTCTCCTCGGTGGTGATGACGAGACGGTCGGCGTGTACACCTCCGGAGGTACGGAAAGCATCCTGACCGCGGTGAAGGGGGCCAAGGAGTGGGGCCGTACGCGAGGAGTGCATCGTCCCCGCATGGTGCTTCCCACAACCGCGCATGCGGCATTCTCCAAGGCCGCGGACTACTTCGACGTCGAGGCGATACGTATCCCGGTCGGCGTTGACTACCGAGCCGATCCACACGCGATGGCGGCCGCCGTGGACCAGGACACGATCCTCGTGGTCGCTTCGGCACCGGCGTATCCCCAAGGTGTGATCGATCCGATCGACGAGATCGGCCGCCTTGCCCAGGATCACGACATCCTGTTCCACGTCGACAGCTGCATGGGCTTCACCCTGCCGTGGCTGGAGCGGCTCGGCCTGATGACGAAACCGTGGAACTTCGCAGTTCCCGGTGTCACGTCCATGAGCTGCGATCTCCATAAGTTCGGCTACGCGTCGAAAGGCGTGTCGGTGCTGGCCCACCGATCGAAGGAACTCCGCAAGCACCAGATCTTCATCACCAGTGACTGGCTGGGCGGGCTCTACGGCTCCGCCGCGATGCTCGGCACGCGAAGCGGCGGTCCGCTGGCATCGGCATGGGCCGTGTTCCAGCACCTCGGAGAGGAGGGCTATCTCCGCCTGACGGAGCGCGCCTTCGCGGCGCGGCAACGGATTCAGGCCGGCCTCTCGGCGATCGATGGCATCGCCGTGCGGGGTGAGCCGGAAGCGACACTGCTGGCGTTCGGGGCACCGATCGGCGCAGAGAATCCGATCGACATCTACGCTGTCGCCGACCGATTGTGGGCGGAGGGCGGCTGGTACTGCGATCGACAGTCACCGCCCGACTCGCTGCACTGCACCGTGAACGCCGTGCACCTCGACGTGGCCGACGAGTTCATCGCCGCGGTCGCGTCAGCAGTTGCCTTCGTCCGGGAAAGCATGACGGCGGGCGACCGTACGAAGGCCTACGGCACCGTCGAGTAGCGGACCCGCCATCTGTTGGTCACGTGGTGGCCGGCACGAGGCGGTACAGACCGCCTTCGAGTGAGGTGGCGACAAGCTCGCCATCCGGGCCGACGCCGAACGACGTGAGATAGCTGACGCGCCCGCCGAGGTCCGATGCCCGCCCCCGGCCCGGCAGCGGGTCGTCGAGCACTTGGATGCGACCGCTGCAGACATCTCCGAACACGTAGCGACCCTGGAGCGCTGCAATCGCACTACCGCGATACACCACACCGCCGACCACCGCGCAGCGTCCGTCAGCGTGCGGGTAGTCGAACACCGGGTCCGCCGCGTTCTTCGGCCGCGGACCCTTGAAGGACTGGCGCCCCTCCCGCAGGCTCCAGCCGAAGTTGACCGCAGAGCTGCTTCCCGCCGGGATCCTGTTGATCTCCTCCACACTGCTCTCGCCGACATCGGGGATCCATACATCGCCGGTCTCTGCATCGACTGTCGCCCTCCATGGATTGCGGAGGCCGAAGGCGATGATCTCCGGTCTTGTCTTCACCGTCTTGACCGTCCCCAGCGAAGACGCGCCGCGGCCGGCAAACGGGTTCTCGGGCGGTATCGAATAGGGCAGGCTCGCGCTCGGCTTCGGGTCGATGCGGAGCACCTTGCCGAGCAGCACTTCGGTCCGTTGGGCGTTGCCCAACGGGTCGCCCGATGATCCGCCGTCACCGATGGCGATGTAGAGCAACCCGTTCCGGTCGAAGGAGAGGGTGCCGGCATTGTGCTCGTTGAACGGTTTCGGAATCTTCAGCAGCACGCGCTCACGAGAGATGTCGGCGATGCGTCCGTCGAACGGAACCTCGCTGATATGGACGACCCCGCGGGTGTCGGTGTAGTCGATGTACAGCACATCGCGGGCGGACGGGGAGAACGCCAGGCCGAGCAACCCGCGTTCGTTGGCTGAGTCGACACGGGCAACGATGTCGAGCACGGGCGTCGGGTCGAACGCACCATTGCGATAGGCGCGGATACGGCCCGGCTTCTCGATGACGTACAACGTCTGATCGTCTCGTCGGGACGCCACGCCGATCGGCTGTTCGGCGCGTGCAAACTCGACGGCGGCGATAACGACGTCGGCGCGAGGCGCAACGGTGCCGCTCGTCCGCGCCGTGCCATCCTTGCCGAGGGGGGCCTTGCGCTCCGACTCCGAAGGCAGCGCGGACGCTCCTGCCAAACCGATCGCCAGCAGCACTGCGCCGATTCGGTGCTTCCGACTGCGGGCCCGGGGCCGACACCGGGTGCTCGGGCTTGATGCGGAGAGAATCACGATGAATCGAGCCTACGGCCCAGGTCATGTCGCCCCAGTAGCGTCGGATGATCGTGAGCGTCGGTCGGGGAACCAGTCATCGGCGTGCAGCGGCGAACCGACTGTTCATCGGCTTGACCGTCGGTCTCGTCACCGGCATCTCCGCGGGATTCGGGTCAGCAGCGTTCTTACACGCCCTCACCTGGGCGACGGAGACCCGGGTCGACCGTCCCTGGCTTCTCTGGCTCCTTCCCGGTGCCGGCCTCAGTATCGGCCTTCTCCGCCGGGCGGCCGGTCGCGCCACCGCGGGCACCAATCTGCTCCTTGACGAGTTCCACACCGAAGAGGGCGACCATGATTTGCTCCCCGATGATGCGGCTCCCGGTGGCCGAGTCCCATTTCATATGGCCCCTTATGTTCTCCTCGGTTCGGTCACGACCCACCTTTTCGGTGGTTCGGGCGGGCGCGAGGGTGCCGCAGTGCAGATCGCGGCCGGCCTCGCGGCACCGGCGCGACCGGCGCTCGAGCGTGCGGGACGGCGGAGCGGCACCTCGCCGCTCCACGTCCGACGACTGCTCGTGGTGGCGGCATTGGCCGGGGGATTCGGTTCGGTGTTCGGTGTGCCGTTCGCCGGGACGATCTTCGGCACCGAAGCGCTGCGAAGGTGGCGACCACGAGCGTCCGAGCACCTGCGAACCCGCATCGCCGAAGCCGTGGCGTTCCTACCGGCTGCCGCGGTCGCGTCGTTCGTCGGACACATCGTCACGACGCGACTCGGTATCCACCACACCAAACCGCCGACTCTCGACCACTCCGTCAGCCTGGGGATCGTCGTCGTCGCGGTCGCGTCGGGTCTCCTTGCACGAGCATTCCTCGCAGCACATCACGGCGTGCACCAGATCCTCCTGAGGTCCCGCCTCCCAGCTGTCGCCTGGCCGATGGCCGGCGGTGCATTGGTGGTCGTACTCACGCTACTAATCAATACGCGCGCGTACCTTGGGCTCTCGCTACCGTTGATCGATGCCGCGCTCATTGGGGCGGCTGTGCCAACAGGGGCCTTCGCGCTCAAACTCCTCTTCACGGCGGTGACGCTCGGCTGTGGGTTCCCCGGCGGCGAAGTCACGCCGCTGCTCTGCATGGGGGCCTGTCTCGGCGCGGCGTTGGCAGGCCCGCTCGGTGGCTCCCCGCCGCTGCTCGCGGCCGTCGGCATGGTGGCCACCTGGGCGGCGGCGTCGAACACCCCGATCAGCGCGGCAGTGATGGGGGCCGAACTGTTCGGGCCGTTCGGGCTGCTCCTGTTCCTGCCGATCAACGTCGCCGCGACCTTCGTGAGCGGCGCAAAGGGTGTGTACCGGGCACAACGCTGACGCACCGCGGTGCAGCTGCGCCATGATGGGCCGATGGCTGTCATCGATCTCAACGCCGATCTCGGTGAGTCCTTTGGGAACTGGTCGATGGGTGACGACGCGGCGATGTTGGACGTGGTGACGAGCGCAAACATCGCGTGCGGCTTTCATGCCGGGGATCCTTCGGCAATCCGGCGAACGGTGCAGGAGGCCGTCGACCGCGACGTGGTGATCGGGGCGCACGTCGGCTACCCGGACCTGGTGGGCTTCGGCCGACGCCGCATGGACGTCGCACCTGACGACCTGATCGCTGACGTTCTGTACCAAATCGGGGCGCTCGACGGGCTCTGCCGCGTTGCCGGCGCTCGGCTCCGTTACGTGAAGGCTCATGGCGCGCTCTACCACCGGATCAACAGCGACGTCGTGCAAGCGCGTGCGTTCGCCAACGCTGTCGCGCTCTATGACTCGACCCTGCCGATCCTCGGAGCGGACGGACCACTCTCGGTCGAGGCCGCAGCAAACGGACTGCGAGTCGTGGGCGAAGGACTGGCAGACCGTGCGTATCGGGACGACGGCACGCTCGTACCCCGGGGCGAGCCCGGCGCGGTTCATTCCGATTCCGAGGACGTCGCAGTTCAGGCAATTGCCCTCGCTCGACGTTCGGAGATCGGGTCCGTCTGTTTGCACGGTGACAGCCCGAACGCCGTGTCGAACGCTCGTGAGGTCCGGGCGCGTCTTCTTCGCGAAGGTTTCACTGTTCGTTCGTTCGTCGACTCGTTGGAATCGTAAGTTGACATAGAGGTTGATATGGGCGAATCCAAGTATCCGAACGGCGAGTCCTCCGCTCTCGTTTGGCGCCCCTACGGAGAACGCGGTGTCCTCATCGAGTGCCGAGATCTGCATGAGGTGCACGCGCTCTTTCGCGCGGTGCGCGGGAGCGATCTCGTCGAGGAGTGCGTGCCTGGCGCGCAAACGCTCTACGTCGAGCCCCGAAACCCGGCGACGTCGTCTGCCGAACTGGTCCGACTCATTGCATCACTTCCCAAGAACTCGACCTCCTTCGGCGACGCAGAACGGCCCCTCCACGTCGTCGACGTGGTCTATGACGGAATCGACCTCAGCGACATTGCCGCGCTCACCCGCCTGTCGGTCGAGGAGGTCATCCGACGTCACACGATGCCGACGTACACGGTGGCGTTCCTCGGGTTCTCGAGGGCGTTTCCTTATCTCGTCGGCCTAGATCCCGCTCTGGTCGTGCCGCGACTCGTATCGCCCCGGTCGAGCGTCCCGGCTGGATCGATTGCCATGGGTGCCGGCTTCACCGGGATCTATCCGGCATCGACTCCCGGGGGCTGGCGGCTGCTCGGTCGGTCCCGCGCAGTCTTCTTCGACGAGAGCCGCGACCCGCCAGGCTTGCTCGCCCCCGGGGATCGCGTCCGGTTCCAGGCGGTCCCTGCGTGAATCTGGTCGTGCGCCGGTGTGGTCCGATGCTCACCGTCCAGGACCGCGGTCGTCGTGGACGGGCACACGAGGGAATCGCCCGCGCCGGAGCGTTCGACCATCGCTCCGCGTCCCTCGCCAATCGGCTGTTGGGCAACGATCCCGACTCGGCCGTCCTCGAAGTCCTTCTCGGTTCGTGCACCTTCGACGTGACCGATGCGACGACGGCGTCGATCACCGGAGCAATCCTCCCAATTCTCGTCAACGGCATTGACGCGTCGCAGAACCATGTTCTGGAGCTCCGGCGCGGCGACCTTCTCGAACTTGGTATGCCTACAGATGGTCTGCGCGCCTATCTTGCTCTCCGCGGTGGAGTTGATTGTCCGATCGTTCTGGGCAGCCGGTCCTACGACTCGCTCGGCAAGATCGGCCCGCTCCCGTTGTCTGGCGGCGATGTCGTCCGGGCGGGACCTTCACGCCGAGGCGAGGTCTGGTTCGAGCCGGTTCCCGTGCGGCCCCGTCCCGCGTTGCCGACGATCGATGTCGTCGAGGGTCCGCGTTACGACTGGTTGGGTGCGCAAGCCCGAGTCGACCTGACCCAGGAGCGCTGGACCGTCGACCCTGCGAGCGATCGGACCGGGGTCCGGCTGCGTGGCGAAGTGCTCACCCGCGCAGCGGAACACGAGGGTCGCGAGCTGGCCACCGAGGCGATGATTCCGGGTGCGGTCCAACTCCCGGCCAACGGGCAGCCCATTGTCCTAGGTCCCGACTGCGGCACGACTGGCGGCTATCCCGTCGTCGCCGTGGTGCGGGAACAGTCGATGTCCGATCTCGCCCAGCTCCGACCCGGCCAGCACGTCCGCCTTCGGCTCCGGTGACGCCGGCGCGGGGCCGTAGTGCGGCAGAACACCTCCAAGCGTCGTTGGGAGGTGTTTTACCCCCATATATGGGGGCAACCTCTCTCCCATCCTACGCGGCGACTGTGTTGCGAGCAGTTGAGCGGAGCAAGCGGCGCAGCGCCCGGACAAGCCGAGGGGCAACCTCTCTCCCTACGTGTTTAGGGGGTCGAGGCCAGGGAGGGATGGCTGGCCGGCGCGAAGGATGGCTTCGATGTCGTCGGCGGACAATGCGTGGCCGGCGAGGTAGCCCTGCACGTAGGCGCACTGGAGGGCTTGCACCTGGGCGAGTTGGGTTCGTCGCTCGACGCCCACGGCCACCACCTCAGCGCCGAGTGACCCAGCCAACGACACCGCCATGCCCACGAGGTCGGCGGACCCGGTCCCGTTCGGTCGATCCAGCGCCTCGATCAGCGCCCGGTCGAGCTTGATCTGGGTCAGAGGAAGCCGTTGCAGCGTTCGCAGCGATGTCGTCCCGCCACCGAAGTCGTCGATCGCCAGTCGCACGCCGGCGCGATCCAGCATCGCCAGCGCCTCCTCGGCCTGCTCCGTCAGATACGGGAGCGACGCCTCGGGGACGTCGAGACCGACATCACGCGGTGACAGGCCCGATGCGGTGATCGTCGCCAGGACCGTCTCCGCGAAGCCCGGACGGGCGATCTGGGCCGGGTCGACGTTCACCCATAGTTGGAGGGGCACGCGGTACCGCTCCCGCCACGACGCGACCTGACGGCACGACTCGCGCAGCGCCCAGTCCCCGATCGCGTGGATGGTCTCGAGGCCGATGAGTTCGTTGATGAAGGCCGACGCCGGAAGAAGACCGAGCGTCGGGTGCTGCCAGCGCAACAGCGCTTCGACGGCGACCACGTGGCCCGTCGTCGTCTGCACTTCGGGGAGATAGTGGATGCGGAAGTCGCGCGCCGCCAGGGCCGACCGGGCGACGGCGTCGGTCACGACCGGTCGCGCCATAGGAGGCGGGGCCGGTGGAGGAGGACGACGGGGCGGACGCGACCCCGCTTCGCCCGGCGGCGTTGCCGTTCCGGTGCCGGCGGTCGTTGTGATTCCGGGAGCGGGAGGTGTTGCGGCCGTCGGTGTCGCGCCTGGTCTTCCGTGCGCCTGCTCGTGGAGCGGCTGCTGGATAACGGTGCTCGATCCGTAGCTTCCTTCGAACACCTGCCAGCGTCCGCGACCGGCCCGCTTGGCCTGATACAGCGCGATGTCCGCGCGATTGATCAGTTCGTCCGGGGAGGTGGCCGGGTCCGTCACGACGGCGATGCCAATGCCCGTCGACACATCGGCCGGAAGTCCGTTGACCGTCACGGGTGTCTCGTCGAACGCAGCCAGGATCCGTCGCGCGGTGGCCGCGCCCTCGTCGTTGGTGCGCAACTCCGACAGGAGCACCGCGAACTCGTCTCCCCCGAGGCGCGCCACGAGGTCCTCCCGGCGGATCACGCGTCGCAAGGTATCGGCGACCTGACGCAGCACGTCGTCGCCGGCCGCGTGTCCGAAAGAGTCGTTGACTTTCTTGAAGCCGTCGAGGTCCAAGAAGAGCACGCCGGACATCCCGGGGTGACGTTCCAGTCGGGCGATCGATCGCTGCACGGACTCTCGGAAGGCCAGGCGATTGGCGAGCCCTGTCAGCACGTCGCTGCGCGCCTGGTGGACCAACTCGGCTTCCGCCTGTTTGATGGCGGTCACGTCGGTCGCGAACCCTTCGATCCCGAGCACCGCTGCACTCTCACCGACCGCGCGGTCGGCAGCGGAGCCGAGAATCGGCGTCAGACGCATGTACTGCCACGAGATCTGGCCATTGCGACGGAACAGCCGGATGGTCAGGGGACTGTCGCACCGGGCCGGGTCCTCGACGATCTCGCTGAGCAGATGTCGGTCGTCTGGATGCACCAGACGATTCAGCAGACCGCCATCGGCAAGCACTTCCTCCGGGGAATACCCGAGCGAGGCAATGACACCGCTGCTGATGTAGTCGGTTCGACCGCTGAACAGGTGACGGAACACGAAGTCGCCGGAGATCTCTCCGAGCCGTTCCAGCAGCGACCGGCCGAGCGTCACCCCACCCGCCGTCGGAGTCAGACCCGCGCTGCTCGACGAGCGCAACTCGGCGTCGGCGTTCGCCGCGGCAATGGTGCTCTCGTAGTGACCGGTGGCGGCCTCGAGAACGATCCGGTCGCTAGCGTCGAACGGCGGCCGCCCGGGACTTCGGAGAACACCGAGCACGCCGATGATGCGGCCCTCGGGCTGCTCCGACCTCGGTGCGGATCCCGGAAGTCCCGTCGGCGCCGCCGCCGCCATGACCGGAACGAACCGACCGAAGACTCGGCCGGCGTCGCGGGCGTCTTCTTCGGCCACTCGGCCGCGTGGGGCGACGAGACCAACGGTGAGATCATCGTCGAGGACGCCCATCTCGACGGCCTGGCGGGCGCCGAGCACCTCGGCGACCACGCCCGACGCCGGTGTCCATGGCCGATCGACCGGTTGGCCGTCGACAGCGTGGAGCCGCGCCCGAGTCCCGTCGAGCGACACGCTCCACAGCACCGCTCGGTCGCCGACTCCGCCGTGCAGGGCACGTGTGAGCACGAGCGCAGCGTCGCTGCGGCTGCCCCGAAGTCCGACGGTGAGCTCGGCGAGTGCGCGCAGGGGGTCGGCTCGCCACGCCTCGCCCCCCGCGTCGCTGAGAGGCACGGCGCCGGCGTTGGGGTTGGCGACCGGCGGGACGGACTCGCGAGGTGTGTTGGTGTCGTCACTCTTCGGGCCGGATCGTTTCGGGGGGAGATTGGGCAAACCGACGGCGATTCCGGCGCTCGTGCCGTCTCCCGACGCGAGGGGCCACGAACTTGCGACGACCGGCATCGTCTGCCCACCGACTGCGGGTAGCGGATCGGAACTGGCTACGGTGACCGGTGGCACACCGGCAGTCGAAGGGTCGGTCATGGCGGCGTTCCGTTCGGAACTGAAATGCGGTCCAGGAGTGAACACTCCCTCGACCACGAAGAGTAACAGTACAACCACGAGGAGTGCTTGATGTCGGAGACAGAACGTGAACGCTCACGCCCCGCACCACCATCCTTCTCGCGCGCCGACACCGAACACGCGCATCTCCCGGGGCCACTCGCCGGCATCACCGTGGTCGAAGTCGGAACGATGATCACCGCGCCGCTCGCCGCCATGATGCTTGGCGACCAGGGCGCCGATGTGATCAAGATCGAGCCGCCCGGCTTCGGCGACGTGATGCGCTACCTCGGCGAAACGGTCTCCGGTACCTCAGCGCTGTGGCTCACGTGCAACCGGTCGAAGCGGGGCGTGGCCGTCAACCTCGCAGACCCCGCCGGACAGGCTGTCGCCCGCCGCCTGTGCGCCCGAGCCGACGTGATCATCCAGAACTTCCGGCCGGGCGTGGTCGAACGGCTCGGGATCGACGAACCCCTCATCCGCGCCGACAACCCCGGGGTCATCTACGTCTCGATCAGCGGTTTCGGCTTCTCCGGGCCGATGGCCAACCGTCCGGCGTACGACAACATCATTCAGGCCACCGTCGGCGTCGCCGCCGCCCAGACCGATCCGGCGACGGGCGACCCCAACCTGTTCCGCAACCTTGTGTGCGACAAGATCACGGCCTATACCGTCGCCCAGGCGGTGTCAGCGGCCCTCTTCGCCCGTGAACGCAACCATCGGCTCACCGGCGAGGTGGTCGGCCAGCACATCCACGTCGCCATGATCGATGCCACGCTCGCCTTCTTGTGGACCGACGCGATGATGGGCCTGACGTTCCTCGACCGCGACCGCGTGAGTCCGGGACCGGTGATCGGACAGGCGTACTCCCTGGCGAGGACGACCGACGGGTTCGTCACGATGTCGATCCTCACCGACGGTCAATTCCGTGGCATGGCGAACGCCGTCGGCCACCCGGAGTGGATCGCCGATCCGCGCTTGACCACGGCGGGTCTTCGCATGGCCAACATCGGCCTCTGGCAGCCCGGGCTCGGGGAGTTCGTGTCGACCAACACAACAGAGACCGTCGTGTCGGCGATGGTCGCCAACGACGTGCCGTGCTCCAGCGTCACTGCGCTTGCCGACGTGGCCGATCACCCGCAGGTGGTCGCCAACGGCACGCTCGTCGAGCACGACCGCGGCGACTACGGGCGCATGCGCGAGCCCCGTCCACCGGTGCACTTCTCGACGACTCCCTCACGGATCGGCGCAGTACCGCCCAGCCTCGGAGCCCACACCGATGACGTCCTCACCGAACTCGGCTACACGGCCGAGGAACGCCTCAGCCTGCGAAGCTCAGGAGCGGTCGGCTAACGCAGGCCGAGCTTGCGGGTGCAGGCGGGCCACGGCGCCCATCCCTGCTGGTTCTGGAGCTTGCGAGCCGCTTCGTCCTGGGTCGCGGGAGAGGCCTCGTGGGGAAGGCCGGAGTAGCCGAGCTTGCGCCACGTCGAGGCCGCGAACTGATACGCGCCGAAGTAGCCGTTGCCGGAGTTGATGGCGTAGTTGCCGCCGGATTCGCACTTGCGCAGGGCCGCCCACGCGGACTCCGGAATTCCGGCAGGGTCGCCGACCCCAGAGCTCGTTGCCCCTGCGGTGGCCGCTGACGGAGCCGAGATCGGGTCGAGGATTCGGGCCACCACCGTCGTTGGGGCGCTCGCGACGGTGGCCTTCTTGGCTCTGCGCGCCTTCACCGTGGTGACCGTCGCCGGAGGAGGGAGCACGACGCCGACCTCACTCGAGTCGACGACGTAGGACGACGGCTGATTGCCGAGGTCCGGCGGCTGGGGAACCTGAGCTGCCGCGCGCGGCGCACCGAGCCACAGACCGGCGAGGACGAGGAACGTACAGCTCAGTTGACGGTTCGGGGGTCGGCGCATCGTTTCCTCCAGAGTTTTGATCCGGGAACGGACGGTCGGACAGCGCGTCGAAGCGGTCGACCTTAGCGGCGATTCACGCTTCTCGGTTCGGGCGAAGTTTTTCGCGACCTTCGGCGGTGCTTCGCGTTCATTCCCTACGGGCTCCTCGACTCCGCGCCGTGGTGCCCCTTAGTGTGAACTTCGGCACACCTGGACAGGGGTGCGCCGTTCCGCCAACCAAAGGAGCACAGCGTCGTGCTGCAAGAGTTCAAAGACTTCATCAACAAGGGCAATCTCGTCGACCTGGCCGTTGCCTTTGTCCTCGGTGCGGCGTTCAGCACCGTGGTCACCGCGTTCACCGAAGGCATCGTCGGCGGCATCATCGCCGCGATCTTCGGCAAGTCTTCCGTAGGGGCCATCGGCTTCGACATCGGCAAGGGCCGCATCCAGGTGGGCATGGTCATCGACGCCATCATCAACTTCCTCGTCGTGGCGTTCGTCATGTTCCTCGTGGTCAAGGCGTACAACAACATGCGCAAGGCCAGCCCTCCTGCTGGCCCCACCAAAGAAGAGGTTCTTCTCGCCGAGATCCGAGATGCCATCAAGGCCGGTCGGTGAGACCTGCGGGTACGATGACGGAGCGCCCGGCTGCTTGAGCCGCTGAATCCTGCCGGCGACCGTGACCGCCCCGCTCGGGCCGGTCGCTTTGCGTCTGTACGCCGTGGAGGGTGCCTCAGCTTGCGGGGGCCAGTGGCGCGCTGAGCGCCCAGCCGATGACGGCCGAGAGCGCCTTGGTTGCGGGCCGGACGGCCAGCGGGTCGGCGAAGGGGATCACGGGGACGCGCAACGATCGGTTGACCCAGCCCGGAAGCAGCCCGACCGCAGCGGCGGCGATCACGGCGTACGGTCCGCGGCTGATGACGGGCAGGGGCGGCAGGAGGAGGAAGCGCACGGCGTCGCGCGCCTGTCGGCCGGCGCGCAACTCGGGGCGGATGCCACTCATCCACGAACGGAGCTCGGCCACGCTGCGGGCCGGGCCGGGGGAGGTGGCGCCGAGCATCTCGGCGAGCGTCGCCTGCTCGGCGACGTAGCGGTCGGCCATAGTGGCGCTGAGCTGGCTCGACCCGTAGCGCTGATAGGCAACGAGGAAGCTCTCCGTGAGCGAATGGTGCACCCACGCCATGAGGTGCGGGTCGTTGGCATCGTAGGGCCGTCCGTCCGGGGCGGTCCCCCGAACTCGCTGGTGCACCCGCTTGACCATGGCGACCGCCCGTTCTGCCTCCGCCGTCGTGGCGAAACTGGTGGTCCCCACGTACTCCGATGTCCGCCACAGGCGGCCCATCGGATCGGTCCGGTAGGCCGAATGCTCGGCGATCCCGGCCATAGCCAGGGGGTGCATGGTTTGCAGCAGGAGTGCCCGGACGCCGCCGATGAGCATGGCCGCGTCGGCGTGGACCTGCCAGGTCGCACTGCCCGGTCCGAATAGCCCGGGGTCTCCGTCGAGCGGTGCGTGCAGATCTCGGGCCGGCACGCGGTCGCCGACCAACTGGCGGCGGATCGCCCCGGCGAGGGTGGCTCGGACCGACGCTGTGAGCCGATCGAGCGGCGTCGGATCGGCTGGATCCGTGCCGACGATGAGGTGTGGATCCGACGAAGCCATGGAGTTGAGCGTATGCCCAAATCGTTAGTGCAGTGTTCAGCCGATGCCGAGCACGACGACGCCTATCGCGGTCATCGTGGCGATCAGGACCCACGACGCCAGGCCGAGCACCAGCGGGCGGGGGCCGATTGCCCGCAGCTTGCGGACGTCGACCCCCGCACCCAAACCGACCAGTGCGGCGGCGAGGAGTACCCGTTCGAGGTTCTTCGCCTGACGGAGGAACTCGACCGGAAGGTCCAGGGTCGAATTCAGGACGACCATGGCGAGGAAGCCTGCGACGAAAAGCGGCAGGATCGGCGGTCCCTTCACCGGGGCGGCGCTCCGGAGCGGTGCCGCGGTCGGTTCTTCGGGGTCCGGTTGGTCACCGGTCAGGTGACGTTGCTCCGCTGTCCGAGCGGCCGCTGCGAGCTGTCTGCGCCGCCAGATGCTGACACCGGTCACGAGTGGTGCGAGAAGGACCACGCGAGTCAGCTTGACGACGATGGCTGCCTCGCGGGCGGCGTCGGATGAACGGCTGGCAGCGGTCGCCACGGTCTGCGCGACGTCGTGCACGCTGGCGCCGACCCACGTCCCGAATCGCAGGTCCCCGAAACCGAGGGCGTGGCCGATGGCCGGGAGAATCGCGATCGCGAGGCTTCCGCACAGTGTCACCAGACCGATCGCATAGACCGTGTCGTCGTCGTCGGCGCCGCTGACGGGCCGCATGGCGGCGACAGCCGATGCTCCGCAGATCGAGAAGCCGGTCGCGACCAGCAGCCGAAGACCCGGGGACAGTCCGAGTCGTTTCCCCAGCCATTGGGTCCCGAAGAACGTGACGGTCGTCGTGACGAGGACGAGTGCGAGGCCTTTGAGCCCGAGGTCGCGCAGCTTGGTCAGCGACAGTTGCAGGCCGAGGATCACGATGCCGGCGCGCAGGAGGCGTCGTGCGGCGTACTGCAGTCCCGGCCGGGCGATCTCCGGGAGCAGACGGAGGTTCGTGAGGAGTGCCCCCATGAGCACGGCGGCAACAAGCGGCGACAGCACGATCGGAGTCTGCGACGTCACGAACTTCTCCGCGGCAAAGGCCAGCACGACAACAAGTCCGGCGAGCCCGAGTCCTGGGAGTTGGGCGCGGGTCGGCACGGGCCGTCATGGTAGACGTTGGGTGTGGCGCGGGCCCGGTTGCGATCGGGAAGTCAACGAGCCGATCGACGCAGCCGAAGGACCCGAAAAACCGGTGAGACTGTGCTCGTGTCCGAAACCCCGCCGATCTCGTTCGCCGACCTCCGTCAGGACTACCTCGTCGGCGCGCTGAACGAGGACGAGGTCGATGCCGACCCGTTCACGCAGTTCCGTCGGTGGTTCGACGATGCGAGCGCGGTTCACGTCCCCGGAACGGATGAGCCCCATGCGATGACGCTGGCGACGGTCCTCGAGGGCCAGCCGATGACACGCACCGTGCTGCTGAAGGGACTGGATGCTCGAGGTTTCGTGTGGTTCACGAACTATGCCAGCCAGAAGGGCCGGGCGCTGGCTGTCGAACCGCGGGCCGCGCTCACCTTCTACTGGGGACGCCTGGAGCGCCAGGTGAACGTTGTCGGCCGGGTCGAGCGGGTCACTGCCGAGGAGAGCGACGAATACTTCCGGTCCCGTCCGATTGGGAGCCGGATCGGCGCAATCGTAAGCGCGCAAAGTAGTGTGATCGAGAACCGTAGTGTGCTGGAGACGGCTGCTGCGGAGCTGGCGGACATCCCCGAGACCGAGCTGCGACGACCGCCAACGTGGGGCGGGTTCCGGTTGATTCCGACCTCGATCGAGTTCTGGCAGGGTCGGCCCTCGCGGCTCCACGATCGTCTCCGCTATCGCCTCGCGTCTGACGCGGCGTGGCTCCTCGAGCGACTCGCGCCGTGACGTAGCGACGCTGCAGTCCCGCATTCCCGCGCCATTGGAGCGAGGGGTTCGGTGCGGTAGCGTCCTCGGCCGTGACGGTTCCGACCCGCTCGCCGTTCGGAGGACTGTGGACGGATCGCGTCGATGCCGATGAGCAGCTCGAGCGACGTCTGCACAGCGGACGGTTCTCCTCCGACCTGACTCCGGCCATCACCCGTTGGATCACCGACGGTTACGTGATCCTGCCCGGTGCGGCCGATACCGTGGTCTGCGACCGGCTCGCCGAGGAGCTCGCCGGAGCGTGGCGCGACGGGCATCCCGACCAGATCGTGGTCGACTCTCGGACCGGAGCGCCCCGCCGGTTGGAAGCTGGCGACGAGACCCGGCTCACCCGAGCCGTCGATGCCCACGTTCATTTCCGCAGCGCACAGGAGCTCCTGCAGTCGCCTCGAGTGACAGAGTTCCTGCACGCGGTGTTCGACGCTGATCCGCTGTACTTCCAAACGCTGGTCTTCGAAACCGGTTCCGAACAGGGCCTCCATCAGGACACCGCTTTCGTCGTCGTCGACCGGCCGCTCGAGCTTGTCGGTGTGTGGTTCGCGTTGGAAGACGTGCGTTCGGGCGCCGGCGAGCTTCAATACGCGCCGGGTAGCCATCGGCTCGCCGACCACTGCTTCGCGCCCGGTCGGCGCCACTTCGATTCAGGCGTCGACGGACATGAAGCCCATGTGTCCTACTACCCGTCCATCGCCCGCCGGTGCGACGATGCCGGCCTTTCCGTCTCTCGGTTCCTTCCCAGCAAAGGTGATGTGCTCGTGTGGTCGGCCGACCTGGTCCACGGTGGCGCGCCGATCACCGACCCGGCGCTGACCCGTCGCAGCCTGGTGGCCCACGCGTGTCCCCTCGACGGCCCCGATCGTCCGGCTGCCCGACCGCATTTCTTTTCGTTCCTCCCGGGGAACCTGACCACCAAGGCCCTTGCGGCCAGTGCCGCCCGTTACGCGAGTCAGTATCACGTCCTGCTCCCGGACGAGGTGACCGCGGCCGACGTCAGTTCCCCGTGATGCGGTAGCTGAGGATCCGGTCGGCGTCTGCGGCTCCCAGTGATCGAAGCCGCTTCAATGGCCGAATCGCTCGAGCAACTGACGCGCCCCCGCTTGGCGCTCTGCGCCACATCATGCGCGCCACGGTTGCGTTGAGGCTCACAGGATCGTTGTCGTCGTGGTCGTCGGGGTCGCTGTGGTGGTGGGTAGAACCGTCGTGGTCGTGGTTGTGGTCGGAATCGTTGTGGTGGTGGGTAGAACCGTCGTGGTCGTGGTTGTGGTTGTGATCGCTGCGGTTGTCGTCGTCGTTGTCGGGATCGTGGTCGTCGTGGTCGTCGTGGGAATCGTGGTTGTTGTTGCCGAAATGGTTGTTGTGGTCGTTGTCGCGGTCGGGATCGTGATTGTTGTCGTCGGAGGAGTCGTCGTTGTCGTCGGGGAGCTCGGGGTGGGCGAGATCTCCAGCCGAGCGTCACCCTGTCCGCTGTTGTTCTTGAAGTGCACCACGACCGCGTGCTTTCCGGCGCTGAGTTTGGGTGTCGCCCAGACCTCGATGGTCGGGCTCGTTCCCCACTTCTCGAGGATCTGGCGACCGTCCACCCATATCCGCATCGAGTCGTCGCTCCTCGTCGTGAACCGTGTGACACCGGCGGCGAAGGTGAACTCGGCCGTCCACGACGCACTGAAGTTGGTGAACGTCGTCATGCCGGGAGGGGTCGAGCTCGCGTTGTACCTCTCGTCGAAGACCGGGTCGCAGACGGTGGATACGGGAGAACCGGTCACCGACGTGGTGTTGAAGAACTGCACGAGCCATTCGCCCGGGTTGCACGAGATGGTGGCGGCCGCCGCGGCGGGAAGCGGTACCGACGATGGCATCGGCGCGCTCGCGGGTCCGCTCGCGAAGGCAGGGGTGAACGCGAGTGCGGCGCGCGCCGATCCGCTCTTCGGCCGATAGGTCACGTCGATTGTGTGGGTTCCAGCGCTGAGGGTCTTCTCCGTCAGCGCGGTGAGGACAGCCGTGTTCTGGGAACCCGAACCCTGTTTGAACACTTGGACACCGTCGATCGACATCGATGACACGTCGCTCGTGGTGGTGAAGAAGCTGTAGAGCCTTGTGGTTGCGACGGTGACAGTCGCTGACCAGGCTGCTTCGAACGTCGACGAGATCCCCGACATGGGCGAAGCGCCGCTCGCCAGCGAGAGGTTGAGGCTCGTCTCGCATTGAACCGCCTGACTCGACCCGGAGGTGTAGGTGGCCCGCCACGCACCGGGACACGCCGCAGGCCATGTCGTCGTCGGCGCCGGTGGGACCGTTGCTGTGGGCGGAGGGGGCGATTCGGTCGTCGTGGTCGGCGCGATCGTTGTTGTGGTGGTCGTGGGTGCGGTTGTCGTGGTCGTGGTCGTTGTCGTCGTGGTCGATGTCGCGGGCGATGGCCGCGTGGTCGTGGTGCTGGGCCGGGTCGTTGTGGTGGCCGCCGGTGACGTCGGAGGGGGGCTTTCCGGGGCTGGCCTGGTGGTCGGGGGGGCCGTGATCAGCGGAATGGTTCCGCTGATCCAGCCGTCGAGGAGCGTGGTCGACGTCGACGGAATCGGCGGTCGAGTCGAGGTGAGCGGGGTAGTCGGGAACAGGTCGGTGGCGATGGTCGTGGGTGTGCCGGCCGCGGCAACAACTTCGGGCAGCGTGGTGGCTTGTGTCGTCGGGGAACGGTCCGTTCGTTCGAGCAGTCTCCCGGCGACGGCTCGGGTCTCCGCACGCATCGGACGGAACGCGAGGTTGTTCGGCACCGCCGATGGCGCGAGCGTCGTGGTCACGGCGACGGCGAGGGTCGTGACCGTCGCTTTGGCCGCCGCCGCGGCCGCCGCCAGTGGCGTCGAAACCACCGTGCCGGCACCGCCGCTGAAGAAGACCAGCCCGCTCTCGGGGGCCGATTGCGCGGCCATCTGCATACCCCGAACGAATGGTGCGGCCATGGACACCCCCGTTGACGCACTCACACCGCCGGACACGCTCTGCGCGATCGTCGCCACCGGGCCATTGCCGGACGCAAGGTGGCTGATAACGCTGGAGAGCAGCCCGGCCGACCTCCGGGTCTTCTTCGACCCCACCTTGAGGAACGCCCGCACGACGGCCGGATCGAAGTGGGTCCCTGAACACTTGACCAGTTCGGCCCGGGCGTCCTCGTACGACATCGGCTTCTTGTACGAGCGCGCCGCCGTCATCACCTCGAAGCTGTCTGCCACGGCAACGATCCGCGCCTGCAGCGCGATCTGCTCGCCCTTGAGACCACGTGGATACCCCGAGCCGTCCCACCGCTCGTGGTGCTCCTCGATGACACGGGCCGATTCGCCCAACCATGCTCGAAGCGGACCGATCCGATCGTGCCCTTCCATCGGGTGTGACTGGAGAATCGCCCATTCGTCAGCGGTCGGCTTGCCGGGCTTGTTGAGGATCTCGGCCGGCACGGCCAGCTTGCCGATGTCGTGGAGGACCGAGGCCCATCGCAGCCGGTTCCGCTCGACCTCGCTCAGGCCCATCTCCTGGGCGATTACTTCGGAGAGTGCGCGGACCTTCTCGGTGTGGCCGCGCGTCTTGCGGTCGTGGCGGTTGAGCGCCTCGATCAGATCCAGTACCTGGAGCGCCGCCTGCTGGGGGTCATCGGCGAGCCCCTGGGAGATGAACTCGCTGATGACGCGTTCGCCGTTTGCGGTATTGCCCATTCGCAGCGCCGTCTTCACCCGAGATGGTGCTTCCTCGGGAAAGTTGAGGTTCATCTGGCACAGGGCCGAGAGCGGCAGAAGACGCTCGGTCAAACGCCCGATCCGGTTGGCCACCACAGTGGCGACGACGAACATCAGAGCGATCCAGCCGAAACGGGTCGGCGTCGGCCAGGAGCCCCGATAGACGACGCGGCCCAGCGCTGTGGTCACGGCGATCGCGCCGCCGACCGGAACGACGAACGCCACCAGCCGGATGGCGCGTGCCATCCAGGGGCGGCTCTGCCAGCCGGCGCGGTTTGCATAATCCTGTGGTTTGGTTTCGGCGAGGGCCATTGGAGCCTTGGCGTGACTGGAGACGAAAGAATCCGTCCCAGGCATCGACCTGCTCGCGAACGGGGTGAATAGGGCGTTGGGCCCAAGAGTGACGCAGCCGTTAGATTCCGATGCCCATGGGTGTCGTCGAGGTTGCGCAAGCCGTTGCGCGGGAGATCGAAGCGACCCGTTCACTGCTCGACCGGTCACCGATCGTGCTCGGAGTGGGTGGCTCGGTGGCCGTAGGCAAGTCCACGTTGGCCCAGGATGTTTCGGCCCTCGCAGCGGCCCGCAACGGCTGGAGCGTCACCACCATCGGAACCGACGGCTTCCTGTTCCCGAACCGCGCACTCGCCGAGCGCGGCGTGCTCGACCGCAAGGGTGAACCGGACACCTATGACGAAGCCGCTCTTCTGCGGGTGATCTCATGTGTCCGTGAAGGAGCACAAGTCGTGCAAGTGCCCCGGTATTCGCACCGGACCTTCGACGTCGAACCGGGCGAGCCGGTGGTCATCGGCGACGTGGTGATCATCGAAGGGGTCAACGCTCTGCAGCCCGGTCTGGTCGTGGCGTACGACCTGTCGGTCTACCTCGACGCCGACGAGGAGGTGATCATCGGTTGGTTCGTCGAGCGGTTCCTGACCATGGTGATCGCCGCTGAATCCGATTCCGAGAGCTTCTATCGGCGATTCGTCGACCTCGATGCGTCCGGCCGCGTGTCGATGGCACATGCCGTGTGGTCGGCGATCAACGGTCCGAACCTGCACCGTTTCATCGCGCCGACCAGAGACGCAGCAGACGTGGTGGTGACCCTCGATGCCGGCCACGGCGTCATCGGCGTTGCGGCGGGTCGGCGGCGGCTCAGACCAGAAAGGTCGTGAACTGCCAGGTCTCATCGGGGTCGTCGGTGCGGATCGCCGGCTGGGTGAATCGTTCGAAGAGCGCAGACTCGGCACGGTTGCCCAGCGGCGTCCAATCGTTCGGCGCGGAGTGGTACGTGCCGAGGTAGGGCCGGCAGATCTCGAGGATCCGTTCGTGGTCGAGCTCGTCGGGCACGCAGATTCCGCGATCCGCGTTCTCGATCATCCAGACGACGGCAGCCATGACCGAAACCGCGACCTGCACGGTGGTTGCGCTCTGACCCGGCACGAGTGCACGGGCTTCGTCGATGGTGAGGACCGAACCGGTCCACCAGCTGGTGTACGGATGGCCCATGAGAAGGATGCCCATGGCGTCGGCGCCCCCCGGGAGGATCTCGTCGTTGAGGATCCGCTGGCGTTCGGGCATCACGAGGTGGTTCTGGCGGAGTTCGTGAAGTGATGCGATGGCGGAGTCGCTCGGACAGTAGGTGTAGTGGACCGTGGGCCGGTAAACCGCACGGTCGCCGTCCCACACGGTGAGGTGGTCGCTGATTGTGAAGGCCTCGCCGTGGCGGATGACCATGCCGTGGATCTCCCCGAGCGGAGTCCATGACCGGACCACCGTGTCCATCCCCATCCGGGCGAGGGTGATCTGGTTCGACGGTCCGTACTGGTGCACGTAGGCGTCGGCGGGCATGCGCCGTTCGTGGGTGCCCCAGCCGAGCTCGGCCGGTGCGACGCCTTCTTCGTAGAGACCCTCGACGCTCCAGGTGTTGACGAACTCGCCGCGCTGCTTGGGCTTGTCGGTGATCTGGGTGTCGAGCTCGGCCACGTGGATGACCTTGACGCCGAGCAGCATGGCAGTGTCGTTGAACCGTCGCTTGTCGAGCGCATCGTTGAGCAGTTCGGCAGTGTCCGCGTCGACCTTCTTCTCGAAAATGGCGCGACGGCCGATGGTCGTGAGCGCGTCTTTGGTGAAGTGGGAAACCAGACCCGGGTTGGCTCCGTGTTCGAGCACGGCCGTGGGTCCAGGCGTGGTCCAGCGGGCCATCATGCGTCGAAGCTCCATGTGTCGGACGTAGAGGCTCCGTTCGCGCGGGTCCTGGCGTTCGGCGTCGGTGTAGGCGTCCCAGAGCTCGACGCTGGTGTTCAGGTAGCGGACACCGGCGTCGTGACACCACTGCAGGATCTCGCCGGCGTCGATGTTCCACGCGAGGTCAAGAAGAATGTCGCCGTCGCCGAGATGGCGTCGGAGAACCTCGCCGAGGTTGTGCTGCTCGACCCGGTCGACCACGTAGGTGACGCCCCTCGCGATCTCGTCAGCGATGCGGGCCCGGTTGTCGACGAAGTCCATCACCGTGATCTGCTCGGGTGAGCAGACGTGTCGCAGGAGCAGCGGAAGCGTGCATTGAGCGACGGATCCGCACCCGAGAACGAGGATGCGGCCGGTGAACGGGACGCGGGGCAACAACGTGGGCTCCATCAATTGGAGGCTCCTTCTTGGGCAGGTTGATCGCCGATGCGCGCACGGGGCGGCACCGGCACGGCGAACAGGGGACGCGCATTCCGGCTGCGGTTGCGACCGGGCAACGATCCGTCTGTGGCACGGGACTCGGCCCAAGGACGGCCCGAAAATGGTAGTGGCCGCGCCGGTCGGTTTGAACCGCCACCGATGCTGGGAGAGAGGTTGCCCCCATATATGGGGGCAAAACACCTCCTAAGGCCGTTGGGAGGTGTTCGGCCGCATCGGTCGGGGCCTGGGTAGGTCGAATGACCTACCGCAGCGAACTGGCCGTCGGGCGCGGCAAGAAAACCTGTTCAGGTCCCCGGATGCCGTGCCGATGCTGCATGCATCCGTTGTCCTTGCGGCTTCCGTTCCGACGGGCAGCACAGAACCTGAATCCATCACGAAGGGGAACCATGCTCCTCGATCACGCCCTGCCGAACGCCGCCGACGGTGCACCGCTGCGCCGCGGCGAGCGCCGCAAGCAACATACGAAGCGCCGCCTGCTCGATGCTGCCGCCGAGACCTACGCCGTCATGGGCGTGGAAGGGGCGACGATCAGCGCTATCACCGAGCGCGCCGACGTGGGGCTGGGCACGTTCTACCTGCACTTCGACGACAAGGACACGATTGCTGCCACGGTTTCCGCCATCATCGTGCGCGCCATCCTTGTGACCGAATCGGCCCTTGCGGCCGAACGAGCGTTGGTTGACGGCACGACCGACCGCCTCGTGCTCCTGGCGCGTGTCGTGATCGACGCCGCGGCCACGTCACCGGGGCTGTTCTGCGCACTCCTGACCTGGGAAGGGTCTCGGAACGCCCCGCCGTCGTCCCACCCAACGATGCGCGACCTTCTGACCCCGGAACTGGCCACGCGGATCGCCCGCGGGGTCGAAACCGGTCAGTACCGCATCGAGGACTCCACGATCACCGCGCACGCCATCCTCGGGATCCTCTCCGCGTGCATCCCGGCCTGGACTGCCACGGGACGTACGGATTGGGACACACTCGGCGGCTTCATCGAACGTTCCGTCGCCGGGATGGTTGCCGAGCACGCCTGAGGCACCTGCAGTACCCACAACACACGCTCCCTAGCGTCGCAGCCTCGGTTTCTCCCCGAACCGGGGCTGCGTACGCGTCCATGCCGCGTATGCATCATGCAAACGGCCCGGACCCCAAAGGGCCCGGGCCGGTCGTGACGCCGTCGACGTCAGCTGGCGGAGAGGGTGGGATTTGAACCCACGGAACCTTGCAGTTCAACGGTTTTCGAGACCGTCCGATTCGGCCGCTCTCGCACCTCTCCAACGGCGGAGAAACGTTAGCCGACGCAACGTGCGTGCTGGCCGGTGCATCCGATGTCAGGCTGACGCAGTGATGCCGCCGGGAGTGGACGGCCAGGCGATCTGCGGCACACGAGGGTCCTCACTGAGAGCTGCTGCCTTCCGGCCCTGACTCGGTTCATGGGGTTCTCGTTGCGCAGGACCCGACCGCCCACACCGAGCGGCACCGGTTGCGATCGTCCGAGGCGGACGGTGAGGCGCATCGCTTGCGCGCTCCAGCTTCAGACTAGCCTCTGCGACGCTGTTTCGGTCCGGGTCACTTCCCTCTTCGGGGAAGCCTCGGTTCGTGAGAGCGGCCGGGAGGAGTGCGAGAGCGGCCGAATCGGCACGCTTGGAAAGCGTGTGTGGGGCAACTCACCGTGGGTTCGAATCCCACCTCCTCCGCCAGTTACATTGCCGGTGGGCCCCGCCTCTGCTGCGCTGTCTTCGGCACCCACCGGGTGGCCTCTGCGGGGCACCCGAGGCAACGCTCGTGCATGGTTGGACATGTGTAGGGTCGGCCTGGTGACCGGTTCCGCTTCCGCAGCCCTTGACCTCGACGCACTGATGGGTCTGGCCCTGGCCGAAGCCGTCCTGGCTCTGGGTCATGGCGATGTGCCCGTCGGGGCCCTTGTCATCGTCGACGGAACGGTCGTGGCAGCTCGGCACAACGAGCGTGAACGCACCGGCGACCCGACTGCTCACGCGGAGGTCCTGGCGATCCGTGACGCAGCGACTGCCGTTGGTCGGTGGCGCCTCGACGAGGCGACCCTGGTTGTCACGTTGGAGCCTTGCCCGATGTGTGCCGGAGCAGCGGTGAACGCCCGCCTGGCTCACATCGTCTATGGCGCCGGGGACCCGAAAGCGGGCGCGACGGGGTCGCTCTACAACCTCTGCGCCGATGCCCGGCTGAACCACGAGATCGCCGTCACGCCCTTCGTTCGGGCCGACGAGTCGTCGAACCTGCTCAAGGAGTTCTTCGCCTCGCGGCGCTGACTTTGTCCGCGACTCTGCTGCCGATCGGGCCGGCTGTCGCACCCCTGCCGGTACCATCGTCTCCGTGACGTACCAGTCCCTCTACCGCCGCTTCCGCCCGCAGCGCTTTGCGGACATGGTCGGGCAGGAGCACGTCTCGGAGACGCTTCGCAACGCGGTGCGCCATGACCGCGTCGCTCATGCGTACCTGTTCTGCGGTCCGCGGGGTTGCGGAAAGACCACGTCGGCGCGCATCCTGGCGAAGGCGCTGAATTGCACGAACCTCCAGGACGGCGAACCGTGTGGTGCGTGCGACTCGTGCGTGCAGGTCGCTTCGGGCACCTCGATGGACGTCATCGAGATGGATGCGGCGTCCAACAACGGTGTCGACACGATGCGAGAGCTCGTCAGCCGGGCGTCGCTCGGTACCGCGGGCCGTCGCAAGGTCTACATCCTCGACGAGGTGCACATGCTGTCGACGGCGGCATCGAACACACTCCTGAAGACCCTCGAGGAGCCCCCGCCCCATGTGGTGTTCGTGTTGGCGACGACCGACCCGCAAAAGGTCCTGCCAACAATCCGCAGCCGCACCCAGGTCTTCGAGTTCCGTCTCTTTCCGATCGACGCGCTCACCGGGCTCGTCCGCGATGTTGCCAGCCAAGCGGGCCTCGAACTCGATGAAGCCACACTCGCCGCGGTCGCAAAGCGCGGCAACGGATCGGCGCGCGACGCACTGTCGGCGCTCGATTCGGTCGCCGCCTCCGGCGGTATCAGCGACACCTTCGATATCGGCGAGTTGGCTGTCGCGGTTGGGAAACGTGATGTGGCAGCGATCCTGCGCTCCATCGACAGCGCATCTGAGCGGGGCCGCGATCCACGCCAGTTGGCGCGCGACCTGATTGAAGTGCTCCGCGACGTGTTCCTCACCCACATGGGTGTTCCGCGGCCGGGCGCGTCCGATGATCTGGTTCGGGTGCTCACGCCGGCAGCGTCCACGCGGGCCCTTGAAGTGCTCGGTGAAGCGCTCGTTGCGCAGCGCGACGCGATCGAGCCGCGCATCGTGCTCGAGACAGCTCTCGTTCGACTTGCCAACCCCGACCTCGACACCTCACCGGCAGCATTGATCGAACGGCTTGATCGACTCGAACGTCTGGTGCGGGCCGGGGTCGACGGGTCCGCTGTTCCACCGAGCGTTCCCCGAGCAGCGCAAGCTTCGGAGACTCCGCCAGCGAGTTCCGCCGTTGCGGTACCGGTGCCGGCGGTCGAACCTGCTCGAAGCGAAGACGCGACGCCGACGATCGCGGGTCCGGCCGACTCTGCGGCCTCGGATCCCACCGGTGTTGTTCCGCCAACGATTCCCGTTGGCGCTATGCCGAGCTTGGCGTCGTCGAGGCCAGCCGTTGCGGACACACCCGCGTCTCGGCGTTCCGGCGCCGCCGATGGCGCACGTGCGCAGCTCGGGTCGCGCCCGGCCCCGGCTCGGGCGCCAGCTCGAGCCGCGTCGGCCCCGCCCCGCCCCGCCGCCAATGTCGCCGCTCCGGAGCCGTCGCCCGGCCCGGTCGACGAACGTGATCGTGTGCTCGATGGGTTGCGGGGCAAGGCGCGGGCGATGTTCTCGGCCGGACGCTTCGCCTCATCGTCACCGGCCGAGGTTGAAGTGGCGCTCCCAAACGCGATGCACCTCGCCCGATGTGAAGAGTTCGTCGTCGATCTGGCCGCGGCATTCGCTGTCATACGAGGCCATGAGGTCAGCGTCCGGCTGGTCGTCGACCCCACGGCCGGAGTACAAATGCCTGACGCTCCCGACGACGCCGGCGGCGTCCTCGCCAATCGTCGGTTCGCAACGGCGTCGGCTCCGACAGCGAAGCCCGCCGTGGCTCCAGCAATGCCCTCGGACGAGCACGAGGTCGATCTCGATGGGCTCGTCGACGCTGGCGACGCGACCTCCTCCACTCTGGAGCACATTTCCCGAACGTTCCCGGGCGCTGAACTCGTCCGCGAGGCGTAGCCCGCATCCCACTCCCGAGGACTCCCATGTCAGACACGTCCGGTTTCGATCTCAGCGCCCTGCTCGGTCAGGCGATGGAGATGCAGCAGCAGTTGGCTGCGGCCCAGGAGGCCGCCGCACGGACCACGTTCACGGGGGCGTCGGGTGGCGGAGCCGTGCAGGTAGACGTGACGGGAACGGGAGAATTCCTTGCCGTTCGCCTCGATCCGTCAGTCGTGGACCCGTCCGACGTCTCGCTGCTCGAAGATCTCCTCCTGGCGGCCTTGCACGACGCCTCGCACCGAGTGGCCGAGTCAAGTGCCCAGACCATGGGTGGCATCGCCGGCGGACTCGGGAGTCTGGGCGGCGGAAGTCCGCTCGGCGGCCTGCTCGGCTAGCTGATGGCCAATCTCTACGCCGGTCCGGTGCAGGAGCTGATCGACGAGTTCGGTCGCTTGCCGGGCATCGGTCCGAAGTCCGCCCAGCGCATCACCTACCACCTGCTCAAGCGATCGAAGGAAGATGCCCTGCGGCTGGCGCGAGCGGTCGCCCGGGCCAAGGAGCTCGTGGTGTTCTGCTCGCGCTGCTTCAACATCGCGGAGCTCGAGGTCGGTTCCGACGGTTCGGTGCAGTCTGACGACTTGCACACAGAATGTGCGATCTGTCGCGATCCGTCGCGCGACACTCGCGTGCTCTGCGTGGTCGAGGAGCCAAA
Source organism: Acidimicrobiia bacterium (assembly GCA_031368215.1). GTDB lineage: Bacteria > Actinomycetota > Acidimicrobiia > Acidimicrobiales > JANYDT01 > JANLQX01. Next base: position 58,918 of record JANLRD010000024.1, read on the forward strand.
GGACATCGTCGCCGTGGAGCGCACGAGGGAGTTCCGCGGTCGGTTCCACGTGCTGCAGGGTGCGATCAATCATCTCGAGGGGATCGGGCCGGATCAGCTGCGGATCAAAGAACTCCTCGTGCGTCTGGGGGAGGAGGAGATCGACGAGGTGATCCTGTGCACCAACCCGAATCTCGATGGTGAGGCCACGGCGATGTACCTCGCCCGGCTGCTCAAGAACGCGGGGATCACGGTGTCGCGCATCGCCAGTGGGCTTCCCGTCGGCGGTGATCTCGAATATGCCGACGAGCTCACGCTGGGGAGGGCGCTTGAAGGCCGCCGCACCGTCGAGGGCTAGCTCGCGCAGCCTCTTCGCGGCGGTTGTCGTGGGGTCGTTGGTCGTGCCCTTCTCGTCGACGACCCGGGCGTCGGCAGGTTCCTCGGCCCGAAGTGTGATCGAACGGCTTGATCCGGCCGCGCAACAGGCCATGGTCGGCGTCGCGTGGACCGAAGGATGTCCGGTGCCGCTGCGAGACCTCCGTCGGGTGACGATCCCGTTCATCGACTTCGCCGGTGCGAGTCGAAGGGGGTCGCTGGTTGTCCATCGAGACGTTGCCGCCGCCGTCGGTCGCGTGTTCCTCGCCCTGTACTCCTCGAGGTTTCCGGTCGCCTCGATCGAACCGATCGAGGCGTTCGGCGGCGACGACGATCGGTCCACCATGGCCAACAACACCTCGGCCTTCAACTGCCGACGATCGTTCGGAGCCGATGGTGCACCGACGAAACGATGGTCGCAGCATGCCTACGGGCGGGCCGTCGACGTGAATCCGGTGCAGAACCCTTACGTGCTCGCCGACGGTTCGGTTCTCGATCCGGCGGCACGGCCGTACATCGACCGAAGGCTCGGCGAGCCGGGCATGGCTTCCTCGGGCGGCGCAGTGGTCAGGGCTTTTGCCGCCGAAGGATGGAAGTGGGGCGGAAACTGGCAGACCACGAAGGACTTCCAGCACTTCTCGGTCAACGGTCGCTGACTCCCGGTCGCCGTCGGCCACGGTTGGTTTCGGGCCGTGAAGGTGAATGGCCTCGGGCTGTGAACGACGTCGGGCCGGGAACCGTCGAGTTCTCTCGACGGTTCCCCGCCCACGAATCGCGTGCGCGACCGGTGCGTGCCGGCCAGCGCAGTCGGCGAAGGTTCAGCTCTTGTGCACGAGGTTGGACGCCTCGCCGTCTGCGTTGTCGGCGTTGTGCTTGCCCTCTCGGGCTGCCTTGTCGGCGTTGTGCTTGGCCTCTCGGGCTGCCTTGTCGGCGTCGCGCTGTGTCTCGCGCAGCGCCTTGTCGGCCTCGCGCTTGGCCTTGGCGGCGTCCTTGTCGGACTCCCGGTCCGTTCGGCGGGCTGACTTGAGCGCCTCCCGAGCCTGTCCGAGTTGGGCCCGAGCCGACTTCAGACTGGCAAAGACCGAGTCGAGCGAAGCGTCGCAGGACTGGAGCGCGGCGGCGTTCGCTGCCTGGATCGCCTTGTCACCTTTGTCGGGGAGCAGACCCATGCACGGCGTGATCGCTGCGGCCGGGTTGAGGGCGGCGACGGAGGCAGCGGCGGCATCCTTCAGGGCCTGAGCGGCGGTGGTGTCGGCACCCTTGGCCTTCGCGGCGTCGATCTCGCCCTGCACCTTCAGGGCGGACTCGTTGAACTTGGCCTTCGACTCGAGCGCGTTGTCGCAACGCATGGCCTTGCCGGCCTTCGGGAGCACGACGAGGTACACACGGAAGTCGGTGAAGATCTTCCGGTAGAGGGTCTGGGCCGTCGGGAGGTCCGTGGTCGCAGCGAGTTGGCTTCCGAGGGCGGTGAGTCCGGCGGACGTGGCGGTCATCTCCGCGGCGCGGGCGGCGTTGAAGCCGCAATCGGCCTTCTGGGATGCGAGTTTGGCCTGGGTGCTGGTGAGCGACCCCTGGCGCTTGGCGATCTCAGCGGCTCCCTTGGAGCGGATCACGACGAGCTTGAGTTCGGCCGGCGGAATCGCCTTTTCGGCGATGGCTTCCGGAGCGTTCTGGGTGGGGACGACCACGGTAGGGACGGTGGGGATCGTGTCGTCGGCATTGGCCGGGACGGCCCCCATGACGACCGAACCGACCATACCGATGCCGAGCAGAGCAGCGGCGGTGCGGCGGCGACCTGAGTGGGTTGGAGCGAGTGTTTGCATCGTTGGTTCCTTTCGAAAGCCGAATCCGTCGGCGACGCGGAGTGGTTGCATGCACGTTGGTCCCGAGGTGTGAGCGGCGTATGACGGGGCGGTGCGGAGTTCGTAACCGTTGTTCAGTGGGTTGTGAGGTCTGTTCATGGGTTGTGAGGTCCGCTCCCGGGGTCCTGTCACCGGGGAGCCCTCCCACGCTGCGGTACTCGCCCGTTGTTCTCCTTCGTCGAACCGGGTCTCCGTTCCTCGGCGGGCCCCTCCCCGGCGCCACCCCTCCGCTCATCGGCTGTGCGAAACCGATTGTGCTGGCACTAGGAAGCGAACCGGACTTCAAGACTTGAGTGGAATAGACGCAGGTTTGCTATCGTTGCTCCTGTCAGCGTGGTTCACGTAGTGCCCGGAACTCCGCGAAGATCTACCCACAACCCTCTTCTCTCCAGGAGCTCCCCATGCCCAAGGCCGTCGGTATCGACCTCGGTACCACCAACTCCGTCGTCGCCGTTCTCGAAGGCGGCGAGCCCGTCGTCATCCCGAACTCCGAGGGTGCGCGCACCACCCCTTCGATCGTCGGGTTCAAGAAGGACGGCGAAGTCCTCGTCGGCGAGGTCGCCAAGCGTCAGGTGATCACCAACCCCGACCGGACGATCCGCTCCGTGAAGCGCCACATGGGCACCAACTGGAGCGTCGACATCGACGGGAAGAAGTACACGTCTCAAGAGATCAGCGCCCGCACGCTGATGAAACTCAAGCGCGACGCCGAGGCGTACCTGGGCGACACCGTCACCCAAGCTGTCATCACCGTGCCGGCGTACTTCGACGACGCGCAGCGTCAAGCCACGAAAGAGGCCGGCCAGATCGCCGGTCTGGAAGTGCTCCGCATCATCAACGAGCCCACGGCGGCGGCGTTGGCCTACGGCCTCGATCGCGAAGACGGCAAGGATCAGACGATCCTGGTCTTCGACCTCGGCGGCGGGACCTTCGACGTGTCGGTGCTCGAGATCGGTGATGGCGTCTTCGAGGTGAAGTCCACGAGCGGCGACACCCACCTCGGCGGCGATGACTGGGACCAGGCGATCATCGACTGGCTGGTGAAGGAGTTCAAGAGCACCGAGGGTGTCGACCTCGCCGCCGATCGCATGGCCACGCAGCGCCTGAAGGAAGCGGCCGAGAAGGCCAAGATCGAGCTCAGCCAGGTGCAGCAGACGCAGATCAACCTGCCGTTCATCACGGCAACGAGCGAAGGTCCCAAGCACCTCGATGTGTCGCTCACCCGGGCCAAGTTCCAGGAGATGACGGCGGCGCTCGTCGAGCGTTGCAAGGTGCCCTTCGAGCAGGCCATCAAGGACGCCGGGCTGAACAAGGCCGACATCCAGCACGTGGTGATGGTCGGCGGATCGACCCGCATGCCGGCGATCTATGACCTCGTCCAGGGTCTCACGGGCAAAGAGCCGCACAAGGGCGTGAACCCCGATGAGGTCGTCGCCGTCGGCGCCGCAGTGCAGGCCGGCGTGCTCAAGGGCGATGTGAAAGACGTCCTCCTGCTCGACGTGACCCCACTGTCGCTCGGTATCGAGACCAAGGGTGGCGTGATGACGAAGCTCATCGAGCGCAACACCACGATCCCGACCCGCCGCACCGAGGTGTTCACCACGGCTGACGACATGCAGCCGTCGGTGCAGATCCACGTGCTGCAGGGTGAGCGCGAGATGTCGATGTACAACAAGACCCTCGGCAAGTTCGAGCTTGTCGATCTGCCGCCGGCGCCGCGTGGCGTCCCGCAGATCGAGGTCACCTTCGACATCGATGCGAACGGCATCGTGCACGTCTCGGCAAAGGATCGAGCCACGGGCAAGGAACAGTCGATGACCATCACCGGCCAGTCGTCGCTCAGCAAGGACGACATCAATCAGATGGTGAAAGATGCCGAGGCGCACGCGGAGGACGACCGTCGTCGCAAGGACGAGGCGGAAACCAAGAACAACGCCGACTCGCTCGTGTACCAGATCGAGAAGTTCCTTCGCGACAACGGCGACAAGATCCCGGCCGATGAAAAGACCCGTGTCGAGGCTGCCCTCGAAGAACTGAAGAAGGTCAAGGACGGCAGCGACATCGAGGCCATCAAGCGGGCGACCGAGGGCTTGGCGCAGGCCAGTCAGAGCGCAACGCAGAAGCTCTACGAGGCGACCGCCGCGGCGAACGCCGGTGCGGGCGATGCCGCCGGTGGGCCGGGGGCATCGTCGATGCCGAACGACGACGACATCGTCGACGCCGAGATCGTCGACGAGAAGTAAGCGCGCTGGGTATCTGCGATGACTTCGGAAGAAACGAAGGAACCGAACGAGGGGGCGCCGTCGGGCGACGACACGTCGTCGGCAGACGCTGCCGCCGCAGCATTTGCCGCTGATCTCGACTCGGTGTTGTCGGCCGAGGAGCAGGTGCTGATGACCCTTCGGGCAGAGCGAGATGATTTTCTCGACTCGCTGCAACGGCTCAAGGCCGACTTCGACAACTACCGGAAGCGGTCGCTGCGTGACCAGGAAGCGGCGGCCGAGAGAGCCGGGGAGAAGCTGATCACCAAGCTGCTTCCGGTCCTGGACACGTTCGAACTGGCGATGTCCCATGCCGATGATGTCGACGCCTCGCCGATGGCCAAGCTGCACGATGCGCTGCTGAGCGCGTTGGAAAGCGAAGGACTCGAACGGCTCGCGCCCCAAGGCGAGGCGTTCGATCCATCAGTGGCCGACGCGGTGGTGCACGAGGAGGCCGATGCAGACGCAGAGGGCCCGGTCGTGAGCGAAGTGCTGCGTGCCGGGTACCGCTGGAAGTCCAAGGTCGTGCGCGCAGCGATGGTAAAGGTCAAGGGCTGATCGGTGATGTCGCGCTATTTGCAGCACGGGTTGGGCACAGTGAAGGTCAAGGGCTGATCGGTGATGTCGCGCTATGGGCAGCACGGGTTGGGCACAGTGAAGGTCAAGGGATAGGGCTCGTCCAATGGCACAGCCGCAGCGTGAGTGGTTCGAGAAGGACTACTACGCAACCCTCGGCGTCGCGAAGACGGCGACGGAGAAGGAGATCACCAAGGCATACCGCAAGCTCGCCAAGGAGAACCATCCCGACTCCCACCCGGGTCGCGAAGACAAGTTCAAGGAGATCAGCACGGCCTATGCCGTGTTGAGCGACGCCGACAAGCGGTCGTCCTACGACGAAGTGCGCGCCGCCGGCCCGTCGGCCTACGGCTTCGGTCCTCCCGGGGGTGGCGGCGGAGGAGGGACGGGAGGATTCCGTGTCGATGATCTGAGCGACCTGCTCGGTGGCGTGTTCGGTCGCGGGCAGAAGCGCCGCGGGCAGCCGGGACCGCGCCGCGGGGAAGACCTCGAGGCGTCGCTCACGCTGGCCTTCGGTGATGCGGTCAGTGGTGTCACGACCGAGGTGAACATCGTCGGAGCGGGCCCGTGCGAGACCTGCAACGCCACCGGCGCCGCGCCGGGTACCACGTCGACGGTGTGCTCGGCCTGCGGGGGGCGCGGTTCCGTCGATTCCAACCAGGGCTTCTTCTCCTTCTCGCAGCCCTGCTCGCGCTGCGGTGGAACGGGCATGCGTATCGAGACACCCTGCCCGTCGTGCGACGGCACGGGCGGCTCGACCAAGCCGCGTCGCGTGAAGCTACGCGTGCCGGCCGGAGTGGAAGATGGCCAGCGGATCCGGCTCAAGCATCGCGGGGGCATGGGCTTCAACGGCGGGCCTCCGGGTGATCTGCTCGTCACCGTGCGCGTCGGTGGACACTCGCTGTTCGGTCGCAAGGGCAAGGACCTCACGCTCACTACGTCCATCACCTTCGCTGAGGCGGTGCTCGGCGCGACCATCACCGTGCCGACGCTCGACGGCAAGGTGTCGCTGCGGGTGCCGCCCGGCTCGAAGTCA
>JANLRD010000063.1:0-29854 GCA_031368215.1 Acidimicrobiia bacterium
CCTGCACATAGGTCGCGTACCCGTCGGGGAACTCCTCGATGAACACGTCTGCGCCGACAAGCCGTGCCGCGCGCTCGACTTCCTCCAACGACGCGGACGGTCGTCCGAACCGGATGTTGTCGGCGATCGTTGCACCGAAGAGCATCGGTTCCTGTGGCACATAACCGAGCATCGATCGCCATTCGTCCAAGTCACAGGCGCGCAGATCAATTCCCTCGACGAGGATCTGGCCGAACGTCGGGTCGTAGAACCGCGGTAGGAGCTTCACAATCGTCGACTTCCCTGCTCCGGTCGGCCCGACGATCGCCACGCTCTCACCGGCGTCGATCGACAGGTCGACGCCTTTGAGCGCTTCGCTCGGTGAGGTCGCATACGAGAACCGCACGCCGCGGAGTTCAATCCGGACGCCACGCCTGCGGCCGTCGGTCGACGCCGGAACATGCTGCGCGTGTTCCGGAGGCGGACGCTCTACCGTCGACGGCTCGCGGAAGAGGTCACGGAGCTTCGACATCGCCGCCCCGGCCTGCTGCCAGGTGTCGATCACGGTCGTGAGCTGTTGGATCGGAGCGAAGAGCTGCGCCAGCAGCAGCAGATATGCGGCGAGCTGGCCCGCCGAGACGGAGCCATTGCGCACCAGACCGACGCCGCGCCAGAGCACCAGAGCGCTGGCGATCACGCTCAACGCGTCGACGACCGGGAAGTACGCGGACGCCGCTCGCTGCGCATCGAGTCGTGAAGCGCGATAGTCGTCGACGATTGCGCCGAACTCCTCGACGGAGCGGCGCTCCCGTCCGAACGCCTGAGTGACTTTGGCCCCGGCGAAGGACTCCGCAAGATTGGCATTCACGCCCGAGACCCGATCTCGCACCGAAAGGTACGCGACCGACGAGATGCGCCGGAACCACAGTGTGGCAACGACCAGCACAGGAAACGTCGCCAGAGCAACGAGCCCGAGCGTCAGATTGGTGAGTAGGAGGAACCCTGCCACGCCGATCACCAGCAACACGTTGAGAAGCAGCGCCACGACACCTTGCTGGACGACATTGGCGAGTGCGTCGACGTCGCCCGTCACGCGGGTAAGGATCCGCCCGGTCAGTTCACGTTCATAGAAGTCCAGGCCGAGTCGCTGGAGGTGGGCACCGACGCGAAGCCTCAGCCCGTAGAGGAGTCGTTCACCGACCACACCGATCAGCAATGCCGAACCACGACTGGCGAACAGGCCGACCAGCGTCGCGAGCAGGAACGCGAACACCGTCGCACCGAGCGACCAACCCCCGGGGGTCCGCCGAGTGACCGTGTCAATTCCGCGACCGATCAGACCCGGTCCGATGACTGTTGTCATCGCCTCGATCACAACCAGCGCGAGCCCGGCCGCGAGGAGTTTGCGGTGTGGCCGCAGCAACGCCGACCACTTCGGCACCGAGGCGTCCCGGAGCGCGCCATCGAGAGCCGTCGCCGCGTCCTCGGGCGGACGGTCATTCGCCGGCGGCAGGGCGGCGAGACGGGTGAGTGTCTTCTCCGTCGGCACGATGGTGAACCCGGCGCCCATCATTCCGCCACCCGGCGGACCGCCACCGGGACCGCCGGGACCGCCGCCTCGCATCTCGAGCGGCTGGCCGGCGCGGATCGAGCTCGGCGGCCCGCCCGCCGGCGCAGCCGCGGAAGCCGCCTTGATCGGAGGCACCACCACGACGGGGGCCGACACCGGCGCGATGGTTGCGTCGGACGGACCGTCGAGATCACCGGTCATGAGCACCCGGTACGGTTGGCTGCGCCGCAGCAGTTCCGCGTCCGTGCCGGAATCGATGACGTTCCCACGATCCAGAAGGAGCACACGATCGACGAGCGACAGCGTGGAGCGTCGATGGGCGATCACAATCGTCGTTCGGCCGCGCATCACCTTGCGGAGCGTCTCTTGGATCTCGGCTTCCGTCCGCACGTCGAGCGCCGAGGTGGCGTCGTCGAGGACGAGCACCCGAGGGTCCGTGAGGAGCGCGCGGGCAAGGCTGAGCCGCTGCCGCTGACCGCCCGACAGCGTGAGGCCCTGTTCGCCGACGACCGTGTCGATTCCGTTCGGGAGGGCCTCGACGAAGTCGAGGGCCTCGGCCTGGCGAAGCGCCAGGCGGACCTCGTCGTCGGATGCGTCAGGTCGTCCGAACGCGACGTTGGACCGCACACTTGCCGAGAAAAGGAAGGCGTCGTCGTGCACGACGCCGACGCGTCGACGGAGCGAGTTCAGCGTCACGTCCTTCACGTCGACGCCGTCAATCGTGACGCTCCCGGACCCGGCATCGACGAGGCGGGACAGCAGCAGGGTGACAGTCGACTTCCCCGACCCGCTGGCACCGACAATGCCAACTGATTCCCCAGCGGCGACCCGAAGATTCAGACCGTTCAGGACCGGTTCGTTGCGGACAAACGAGAAGGCGACATCTCGGAACTCGACCACACCCGGTCCATCGGGCAATGCGATCGCATCGCCGTGCTCGACGACACTGGTCTGCAGGTCGAGAAGCTCGTAGACACGTTCGGCCCCGGCCCGCGCCATCTGCGAGAGCGCGAAGACCATGGCCGAGAAGCGGATCGGGGCGATCAACTGACCGAGATACGTGGCGAAGGCGATGAACGTCCCGATGCTCACGGTCGATCGCCGCACGAGTGTGCCACCGAGAAGGAGCAGCGCGACCGAGGCGAGCGAAGGAACGGCCGAGAGCAGCGGCGCCCATTTCGCATTGAGTCGCACGTTGCGAATCCGGCTGGCATAGAGCGACCGCGCCGAGGCCTCGAGCCGGGCGAGTTGCGCCTGCTCCTGTCCGAACCCCTTCACCACCCGCACACCGACGATCGATTCGTCGGCGATGTTCGCAAGATCACCCTGCTTTGACTGGGCATCGAGGCTGGACGGGTACACCCACTTCCGCAGCTGACCGCCGGCGAGCCACAACGCCGGCAGCATCGACAAGACGACAACCGTGAGCAGCGGCGAGAGCGTGATCATCACGGCGATGGAGATCACCAGCTGCACAACACTCGAGCTGACAAGAGGGATCGTCGAGATCAGTTGGTTGATCATCGTGACGTCGGCATTCGCCCGGCTGACGACCTGTCCCTGCGAGAGCGCGCCGTGGGTGACCGGGTCCAGCTGCTGAAGGTGCTGGTGGAGTCTGCGGCGGAGGTCGGTCTCGGCTTCGATCGCCACGCGACCACCGAACCAGCGACGCATCCAGGTCGCGACGCCACGAAGGACGGCCAGGCCGATCAGCGCGCCAACGCCCGCCGTCACATGGGCGGTGCCGCGATCAAGCGCCCGGTCGACGACGTCGCGCACGATGACCGGAACGAGAATGGCGGTCACCGCACCGAGGAGCGCTCCACCCAAAGCCAGCAGCACGAGGCGGCGGTGCGGGCGCAGATCGCGCACGATCCTGCGGAACCACGTCGTTCCGGAGAGCGCCGCTGCGCCCTGCTCAGGTGCCGGCGCATCGTGGTGCGGTGAACGGTCGCCTTGGGAGGACACGTCGTGGTCCGGAGCCGCAATGGTCCCCGCCGCGTTGGCGGCGGTAGGCGCGTTCATGTGGCCTTCGCTTGGAGCCCGAGCAAGGACCGGAAATGCATGCCCCGCTCCCGATAGTCACCGAATCGCCCGAAACTCGGCGCCCCCGGCGACAGGAGGATCACGCCGCCGGCAGGCGTTACCTGCTCGGCGCGCACCACCGCATCATCGAATCCGGTGGGTCCTTCGAACAGCTCGACGTGCACGTGTGAAGCCTTCTCGGCCGCGACGGCCGCCTCGATCAATGGAACCAACCGCTCGCCGCTCTGCGGCACTCCGAGCACCCAGGTCGGCGCCGCACGAGATGCACACGCCGTCGCCAACGGTGTGTAGTCGAGCCCGCGATCGAATCCGCCAACGATGATCGCCACCGGCCGATCACCGTACGCCTCGAGCGCGGCGACGGCGGCCTGCGGTGCCGTCGACAACGAGTCGTCGACGATCAACCGGCCTTCTCGTGTGCCGACAACCTGCAGCCGATGCGCCAGCGGCTCGAACGAGTCGAGCGCATCCTGCAGATCATTTGCGCGCATAGCAATATCGTGGCCCATCTCCCGCAGCGCCGTCAGGGCGCCGGCCACGTTCGAAGCGTTGTGCGATCCGATCAGGCGGCTCGAGACCAGATCCACGATGACCCGGCCATCGCCATCGACGACTTCGCTCCCCCGAGGGCGGACGGCGCCCTCGAGCCCGAATGCGACAAGGGAAGGATGGGACCCGGCAACGCGAGCGACGTCCTGGTTCGCGGTGTTGGCCACGAGCACACACGTTGGATCTGAGAACAGATTCATCTTGTCGGCGTAATAGCGCTCCTGGGTCCCGTGCCAGTTCAGATGCTCGGGAAACAATGCGGTGAGGACGCCGTGCTCCGGGCTGACGTCGACCTCGGCACTTTGAAAGCTCGACAGCTCGAATACGTACCTGTCGACGCCATCACGTGTCTGCGAAGGACCCCGGTCGCGTAGCTCGCCGAGCACCTCGATGGGAGCACGCCCGATGTTCCCGGCGAGTACCGCTTCCTCCCCGAGCGCCACGAGAAGGTGATGCAGCAGCGACGAGGTCGTGCTCTTGCCTTTGCTCCCCGTGACGCCGACCATGCGACGGCCTCGGGTTTCCGACATCCAAAGCGCCGTTCCTCCCGTCACCACCTTGCCGACGGCGGCCTCGACAAAGCGTCCGATGTACGGGCTCACCCCGGGGGACTTGACGATCACCTCGGCGCGGATGAGTGCGGCGCGTCCTTCAGGCGAGTCGCTCGAACGCGCCGAAGAGCCAGGCCCCGGTTCCCCGTCGACGATCACCGTGAGTTCGGCCGGCGGCGCGTGGCGCATGAGGACGTCGACGGCGGCGCTCCCCTCGTTCCCGGCACCCCACACCACGACCCGACGGTTGCGTAGATCATCGAGATGGACGCCCGGCGTTGCGAAGCCGCTCACTTCAGCACGCCGTCATACGGAGGCGGCATGGCGACCGCGTCTGGGGTCAGAGCGGCTTCGCGTTCGGCGGCCGACGGCCACAGACCCGACCGTCGGACTGCGTCGCACAACGCCAGCACCACCGGATGGTCCCGCCAATCCGCTCGATCACTGACCATGGCAAGCGCGACGCGGCATTCGGCGCTCTCCCCCACGCATTCGAACGGCTTCCACTCCGTGAGTCCGAGGAGCGCCTCGAACCCGCTCAGTGGCGACACTGCGAACACATCGACTCCCCAGATCGATTCGAGCTCGCCCCGTCCGAGCACGGTGGCCAACGCGAGAAACACGAACTGGCACTTGGCACAGGTGCCATCCCAACGGTCAACACGACGCGCGGGGTCGGTCAGGAACGCTCCGTTGCAGGAGGAGAACGTGGAGAAGTACCGCTGGCATGTGTCGGCGAACTGACGGGCAATCGAAAGCTCCGACATTCCGCGGAGCAACGAGAACGATCGAAGGCTCGGAGTGATGCGACGAAGTGCTTCGCTCAGGAGCGCCTCGGCCTCGGCACTCTTCGACCATTGGTGGTTGATCTCGGAGCCCCGGTAGAGCACATTGCCCTCCGAAGCCGAGCGCTCATTGGACAACACCACGGCGTCGTGACCGCCGAGCAGCGCGGCGATCAGCGATGCCCACGTGACAATCGCCGTGACCGGCACATGGCCGTTCAGCGCGCCGCGCTCGACGAGCGAGCCGATCAGCGGGTCGAGGACCCGGGCAACGGCTACGTCACCGAGTCCCGACGCGGTGATCACGTCCTGGATCACCGGGAACCTGCGCACGGTCACCAGCGTGGGGATGAGGCCGGCGCTGCGGACCGCCTCGATCGTGACGCACGAGTCCTTCCCTCCACCCACCGGCACCAGAGGGCCGTTCGGCGTCGGCACCACGACGGGACCCGACTGGGGGTTCCGTTCACCGGCCGGAAAGGTCCAAACCGGATCGAGCAGATCGAGGTTGTTCTCCCAGCAGAATTCACCGAGACCATTGGTGAGCAGCGCCCGGTGGTAGGCCACATCGGCGGCCGACCAGACACCGTGCTCGACGATCACGTGTGCCGGCGCCGCAAGCTTGTAGTAGCTCAGGCCGGCAACAACGGCAAGGTTATCGAGCAGTCGATGCAGCACCTCACGGCGCGCGTCATCGAGTGCGACCCCACCGACGTTGGGGAATCGGAAGGTTTCGTGCAGGCCCACGCGATGGCCGTCGTCGGTTTCGAGGGCATAGGAGCACGTGGCGTCGCCGGTGCTCTCATCGAAGGTCCAGCCCAGGGAGCGGAATCCGACGTAGTCAGCGGGATCGAACCGGTCGGTTCCGACACCGATTCCCGAGCTCTGATCGCCTCTCTGCACTACGTCACGTTACCGGTCACCGACCGTCAGCCGTGATTCGTGGACCGAGGCCTTCCCGGGGCGTCGAGTCGATTCTCGGCGCCTCAGCGGGTTCGGTCACCGTCCGCCGACAATGGCGGCGTTGCGCCGCTCCCACATCCAGCCCATCAGGGAGTCGATCGGAAGCGGCCGACTGAGGATGTAGCCCTGCCCGACGGCGACGCCTAGTTCGTTCAGGCGTTGCCATGTGGCGTCATCCTCGACGCCTTCTGCAACGGTACGGAGACCGAGCTGGTCGGCGAGCGTCACCACCGCGGTGACAATCGCTGCTGCGTCATCATCGATGGCAACGTCCTTCACCAGTGCCCGGTCGAGTTTGAGCTCATCGGCGATCAGCCGCCGGAGGTAGCCGAGGGACGAGTAGCCCGCGCCGAAGTCGTCGATCGACAGCCCGATGCCGAGGTCACGCAGACCGGCCAGTGCCTTGCCGATCTCCGGTTCGTCGTCGACGTACTCACGCTCCGTGAGCTCGAAGACCAGTCCGCTCGGGGCGACACCCGTCTCCTCCAGCATGGCCGCCACCCAGGTCAGGAGATCCGGGCGTTTGAGGGTTCTGACCGAAACGTTGACGCCGACCGACGCATCGAGCCCGCGATCACGCCACGAACGACAGTCGATGAGCGCTGTACGCAACACGAATTCCGTGAGGGGTTCAATGAGGCCGGACTGCTCCGCGAGGCCGATGAACTCATCCGGCGCGATGTGGCCGAGGAGCGGATGATGCCACCGAACGAGCGCCTCGACACCCTGGACGACGCCGGTGCGGAGATGCGCCTTCGGCTGATAGTTGACCGTCAACGAACCGGCAGCAAGAGCGGCCCGGAGCTCGCGAAGCAACTCGACGCGTCGATGACTCTGTGCCTCCATCTCCGGAACGAAGACCCGCGGCGACGTTTCGCGCTTCGCCTTGGCCTCGAACATGGCAAGGTCAGCGCGGCGCATCACGATGGCGTGGCTTCGTCCGTGCTCGGGGACAAGCGCCAAGCCGACCGCTGCGTCAAGTGAGATGGTGGCGGCATCGAGTGCCGCTGCTGCACGTACGGCCTGCAGAACACGCTCGGCGATGACCAACGCGACCTGTTCGTCGACATCGGGGATCAGTACGGCAAACTCGTCTCCGCCCAGCCGCGCAACGGTCGCTGCGCGTGGAAGCACGCAGAGGATCCGCTCGGCCATCAGCACAAGGACGTCGTCACCCAACTCATGGCCGAGGGTCGAGTTGATCTCCTTGAATCCGTTCAGGTCGAGCGACAGGAGCGCCCCGCGGCGGTTCGGGCCGAACTCGTCGATCGCCGTGTTGAGACCATGGCGACTGACCAGCGACGTGAGCGGGTCAACGAATGCCGCTCGGGCCTTCTCGCGCAACTCCTCCTGGACGCGTTCCTGCAGGCGGCTGGCCCTCACGGCTACCGCGGTCTGGTCGGCCATCGTGGCGAAGAGTTGACAGTCGGAGGGCGAGAAGGTCGGGAATTCGTCAGAGCGGTTCCGTACGGCGAGCACTCCGAGCACCTCATCGCCGTGCATGAGCGGCGCGGCGAGAATGTCGCGAGCCCCGACCATCGACCGGTACGTCTGGGCATCGTCGCCAGCTGTTGACTCGTTGATCACCACTGCGCGCTTCGACGCCACGATCCGTTCCCACAGCCAGTCACCGGGTGAAGGGACACCTACGCCCCGGTGTTGGTCGCCGGCAATCGCACGCACCGCTATCTCGCCGCGCGAAAGGGTGATCTCGCCGGTCTCCGCGTTCAGCAGTATTCGGACCTGCTCGGCCGCCCGTTCGCTGATCAACTGGTGATCAACGACGCTCCGAGCCAGAGCCGCCGTGTACTCCTGCAGCAGACGAAGCCGCGAGAACCGCTCGCGGAGAACCACATAGGAGCGATACGCGAGCAGCGGCATCAAGCAGACGACGACGACGAGAAGCATGGCCAATCGGCTCTGCGTCTGAACCATCGCCGCAATGAGCGCCAGCGACGTGAAGCACGCGCACGCCGCCATGCTGACAAGGGTCGCGGCGATCAGGCTCCGCTTTGACTCGTGCTCGCTACTCAGCACGCCCACCAGGTGCACGATCGCGAGACGCACGAAGCGAACGGCGAGCACCGTGACGAGCACAGCGGCCCATGTTTCCGTGCGGAGGACGAACGGATCCGGGTCGATGCGGCCGACGATTTCGAGAACAGCGGCGATCTCCGCGATCGACAGGGCTGCACTTCGGAGTCGCTCGCTGCGTTGGCCGTGGCGGGTCGCGATGACCGCTGCCGTGAGTCCGGCGATGGCGCTCACGAGGACATGGATCGGACGTGCGGCGAACAATGCCACGACGAGCGGCAACTCGGTCGCGGCGACGACGTGAACCGTTCCCCCGATGCGTTCGCGAAGGCAGTACCGCCCGGCCAGGAAGAACGCGACCACCATGAGGGCCAAAGGGACGCGAACGCCACTGGAAGGGGCGGCGACCGTGGAGAGGTCCAGCGCGAACGCCGTGACGACGGCGCCCGAACCGCTGAGGAGCAGTATGCCCGCCAGTCCGAACTGCCGACCGGCGCGAGGGTCATCCGGTGGTTCCCCGAAGAACTCCGCCGCCGGGAGTTCCGTCGCATTGCCCGAGGCGACGACTGCACTGCGATCGGCGCGCGCGTCGGTTCGTTGTGACGCGAACGAACCCCGGGCGGCACCGTCTGGGCCGACCTGGCGGATCGAAGGTGGAGTTGCGAGAGGCACGGCCAGGCAAGTCTTACCCATTGCGGTAATTCGGCGGCGCATTCGACGGATTACCGCTCGTGTACCTCTGTTCTTCGGCTCGGGCGGCTCGTTCCGCCGCGAACGAGCACACCGCGAACGAGCAATCGGACAATGCTCAGCAGCGCTATTTCAGAGAAGGACAGCGGCCGAATTCCAGACGATGGTCGCCGCGACCCGGACGAGCTCCTCCCGAATGACCGGGTCTATCCGGGATCCGAATTCACTGACCTCGGCCAGCGCGTGCACGACACCAGGGTCCGTGCCCACCCAACGCGTGCTTGGACGCGCCAGAAGGCGGCGCATCGCCGTGTTCTCCCGCAGGACATCAGCGGTGAATCGATCGATCCCACTCGCAGCCGCGGCGATGCCGAGCGCCTCGATCAGCAGAGAGCCGACACCTCTTCCTTGCCAATCGTCGACCAGACCGAAGGCGATGTCGGCTTCGCGATGATCCGTAAGCGAACGGATGAACCGGGCCGATCCGATCGGAACGAGCCCAGGGTCGGCTGCGTCGATGGCAACCCACGCGAAATGATCGACGTAGTCGACGTCGAGGAGGTAGCGGATGACGGACTCCGGCGGCATGCCGCCGGAGAAGAAGCGGCGCTGGAGCGACTCGCGCGACATTGCCGCGAGCCCCGCGGCGAGAAAGGGGCCGTCGGTGGAGAGACCCGGTCGGAGCAGGATGGTCAGGCCATCGGCGAGAGGCACCCTGACCGGCTCGGCAAGCGCCGCGAGACGCCCGGCCACGACCCGGGCGATGCCCTCGGCCACGCGGTGGTCGGCGAGGACACGGTGGAAATCCGTTGAGGTGCCAATGAACGCGACGACCCCGGTCGCCGCCGTGACTGTTGCGCTTCGAGGTCTCCCGGTCACGAGCGCCAACTCGCCCACAACGGAACCGGGCTTGGCGACCCCGATCCGCACAGCACCGGTCGGGCCACTGCGCGAAACCTCGGCGGTGCCTGAGGCGAGATAGGCGAACCATTCAGCGCTCTCGCCTTCACGCATCATGACCTCACCCGGATCGAAGCGCCTCGTCGGGAGCGACTCGACCGCAGTGGCGAGCGCATGGCGCATCACTGCGTCGACCTCGGCTCCCGATCGATGCCCCAACGGATGCGCGGTTGTGGCGTCCCCGGCGCTGTCGGGCTCCCCGGGCATCGGTGCCCCCGAGATCGTCACGCCTTCGGTAGCCAGTCGCCCATGCCGTACGGGTCGGGGTCGGGAGCGCTGAAGTGCTCGTGCACGATCCCCCAGTCGCCGGGCGCATGTTCGGTGATGACGTAGGTCCCGCGCAGACGAAGGGTCTTGGCCACGTCTCCGACGGTCACGTGAAGGTCGAGGATGCCGGCGATCCAACCCATCTTCTCCTCGATCTGGGCGAACGGACCTTCCACCCAGTCGTATCCGCTGATGCGTATCGGGGAGTTCAGGTAAGCCGTCCAGCCCGAGCCGATCGCCGCACCCGTGAGGGTGCTCCACCGCGGTCCTTCAAGGAACACGTAGCTACGATCGCCCGGGTCGTAGCCGGCGATCACATCCTGAACACGCTCCTCGACGATCGAGCGGATGAACGCGTCGGCCCAGGCGGTCGGGTTGCTGCGGTCAAGGGCGGGCATGGCGGTCTCCTGGGAGGTCGTGGCGTCGGTCGACAAGAGCTTCGGACAAACGTACTTCGGCTCCGGTCGCACTCGGCCGGGCCGCCGATCGGGTCAGCGACCTTCGACGGCGGCCTCAGCGAGCCGACGGCCGAGGTCGCGTCCGAACGAGATGCACGGACCGACGAGCATGCCGGAGCAGAAGGAATTCCCCATGTAGGCGGCCGACCCGAGCAGCTCACCGAGTCCGTAGAGGTTCCCGATGACCGAACCGTCGCTTCGCCGGATGCGCAACTGCTCGTCGACGTCGATCCCCGCGAAGGTGATCAGCGTGATGCCGTGGTTGCGCATCGCGTAGAACGGCGCACGTTCGATCCGAGCCGGGAACACCGTGCGACCGAGGTCAGGATCGTGTCCGCTCTCGACGGCATCGTTGTACGCCGCCACGCTCGCTCGGAGCGACTCGGGTGGGAGCCCCGCCTTTCGGGCGAGCTCTTCGACGGTGTCGGCCACGAACACGCCCGGTCGGACGCCGGCCCGGGACCGCATATCGTCGGCCGACCACCCGACGACGATGTTCGGCGATTCGTCGACCGCACGGTCGTCGAAGACCGTGTAGAAGGTCATCGTCGGCACTTTCGTAAGCGCGCGTTCCTTCAGATCCACCGACGGCTCGTCCTCGGCCACGAATCGTCGACCGTCGGGCCCGACGTAGATCTCCCACGGTGTCCGTTCGGTGGCGACGAGGAGGGGGCGGTCGACCCACTGCACGCGCTCCGGATCTTCCGGTGAGGGCATGCCGCCGAACGTCGGGAGATACGTGCCCACGCCGGCGACATGGGCGCCGTGACGTCGGGCGATCTCGAGTCCGTCACCGGTGCTCGTGATGGCAGCAGCACTCACGAGGGGCGCGCCGTCGAGCTCAGCGAACAGACCGGGTGCCGCTCCGTACCCACCCGTCGCCAGAACGACACTCTTCGCGCGGACCACCGGACCGGTCCCGTCGGCGCGCCGGACCACGGCGCCGACACAGACACCGTCCTCGATGACGAGGTCATCGATAGCCGTGCTCAGCTCGATCGCGAGGCGGCCACCCGAGACACGCGATTCGATCATCGGCGTGAAGAGCTCGAGGAGCGAACGGCCTTCGTTCACGCCGTAGTAGGTGCGCGCCGTGTCGTACGGCTCGTGGCCGTAGACGATCCGAGGCGTGACCGGGTCGAACTGGAATCCGCACGACTCGAGCCAGTCGACCATCTCGGGAGCGAGTTCGACGGCGCGGCGGGCGATGTCTTCGCGTGCCGTTCCCTCGCTGATCCGTTGGACATCGACATAGTGCCGTTCCACGGAGTCATCGACGATTCCATGGGCGCGCTGACGGTTCGTCCCGGCAGCCGAGAAATGACCCCCGGTGAGGTGCAGGGTTCCGCCGATCCGGTCGGCCTTGTCGACGAGGAGCACGCGCGCTCCGGCGTCGACCGCGGCGATAGCACAGGGAAGTCCAGCCGTTCCGGCGCCGACGATCAGGACGTCGACGGGCCAATCGGGGTCGCTTGCATCGGTCACGGCTCACCCCTCTCAGGACGGATCGGCACAGACTAGATATCGTGCAGACGTTTCGCTCGGCGGAACGCTGTTCCACTTCCGCACGGCCACTGTAGGGCCGCCACGTTGGCAAGGAAACTCCCATGACCACGCCACCCGCACCGTTGCTGATGAGCCCCGACCATGCCCTGATCGGCTCCGGCGACCCCGAACGCCAGGCCTCCTTCTGGGTGGCGATGGGCTTCGAGGTCACCGAGCGTACGACGGTCGACGCCGCACTTGCCCGGCTCTACGGCGTGGAGGAAGGGTCGGAGCAGATCTCGCTGGCCGTTCCGGGCGCGTCGGCCGGAGGTCTCCGAATCGTCGCCACCGCGCAGCCGGAGGTAGCTATGGGCCCATGGGATCGTGGCCCGTTTGCCGTGGATCTCTACACCCGCGACATGGACCGATCACTCGATGCGGCGGTGACCGCGGGTGCAACGCATCGCGGGCGGATGGTCTACGAGTTCGGCACCATGCGCCTCGAAGAGGGGAAGACGACCGGACCGGACGGAGTTCGGCTCGTGTTCATCGCCAATTCCACGCGACGACCGAGCGTGCTCGACCACGACGAGTCCCGACTGCACTCCGAGGTCCATTCGATCGTGAACATCGTCGACTCCGTCGACACCTTCTCGACCGCGTGGCGAGATGGTGGTGGCCTCACCGTGCTCGGCGACGCCGTGATCTCCACGCCGGGACTCGCCGATCTGATGGAGCTTCCCAAGATCGTCAGCGCGCGTATGGGTCTCTACTGCGATGCTGTAGTCACCCCAATCCGCTATGAGGCATTGGAGTTCGTCGGTCTCGACGCCGCCGACACCTCGGCGTTGGTTCCACAGTGGCCGCTACGCCCGGGGCAGCCCATCGGTGTGTTCGTCGTGGAGCGCTTCGACGACGTGCTCTTCGCCCTCGACACAAGTGGATTCGACATGGAAGGCGACATCACTGTCGATGGTCGACGGATCGTCATGGGCGTCGATCCGTGTGGTATCCGCTTCGAGGTCCGCTCGCGCTGAGCCGGGGGTCGGCCGGGCGACTCAGGATGAGGCGGCGACCTCGGCCCGGAAGCGCGCCCACAGGTGCTCCACATCGGACCGTTCGGTTCCCTCGACCCCGATCGACACGCGCACTATCCACCGTCCGTCGAGTTGTGACGGTGAGCAGAAGGCGTCGCCCGAGGCGTTGATCCGCCGGATCCAGGCGAGCGTGAACGCGTCGAGCGCGTCGCCTTCGATGCCCTCGGGCTCGTAGCGGACGCACACGGTCTGCAACGTCACCGGGGCAAGGACACACCAGCCCGGAGCAGCCCGCACCTGCTCGGCGAACCACTGCGCGTTGGCGAGGTCGCGTCGCAGACGCGTCTGGATCGCCTCGACGCCGTCGAGGCGGAGTTGGAACCACAGCTTCAGCGCGCGGAACCGGCGCCCGAGCGGGATCCCCCAGTCGCGGTACTGGGTGGCCACCCGATCGGTGGCCGTCGACCGGAGATACGACGGATCCGTCGACATCACGCCCACGAGGGCTCCGACATCACGGACGTAGTACAGCGAGCAATCAAGAATCGTGCCCATCCACTTGTGCGGATTCCACGACAGCGAATCGGCGCGTTCGACGCTATCGAACAGCGGCCGGCACTCGGGGAGGAGCATCGCCGAGCCCGCCATCGCCGCGTCGACGTGCAGCCAGACGTCGTGCTTCTCACAGAGGTCGGCGAGCGGCTGGAGCGGATCGAAGGCGGTCACGCCGGTGCTGCCCAGCGATGCCACCACCGCAGCGGGTCGACGGCCTTGCGCCAGGTCTTCCTCGATCGCCCGTCCGAGCGCCGCGGGGTCTATCGCGTAGGTCACGGGGTCGGTGTCGACCAGTCGCAGGTTGCCCTGTCCGAAACCAGCGAGCACCACGGCCTTCATGATCGATGAGTGCGCCTGCGCGGTCGCGTAGACGACAAGGGGCTGGGCCTGTGACTGGAGTCCACCACCGGCGAACGAGTTCCGGGAGGCTTTCTCACGCGCACTTATCAAAGCGACGAGCACCGCGGTCGACGCTGTGTCCTGGATGGTTCCCGACCACTGCGAGGAGAGCCCGCAGAGCTGGCGCATCCAGTCGCACACCACCTCTTCGACCTCGGTCAGCGCCGGATTCGACTCCCAGGAGATCCCCAGCCCTCCGAGCCCACTCGACGCGATGTCGCCGAGGACCGACGAGAGCGAGGCGTTGGACGGGAACCAGCCGAAGTGAGCCGGGTGCTGCACATTCGTCATGCCCGGCACGACCACGCGATCGAGCTCCGCGAGCAGCGGCGCTATCGAGGCGTCGACCTCTCTCGGCGGAGTCACCGGAAGCATTGCCCTGACGTCGCCGGGAGCCACCGCCGGCAGGACTCGTCGGTCCCGCACCGATGCACGCTCGTCGGCAATCCAGTCGATCAGTGCGTGGCCGGCCGTCCGGAACTCCTCAGGTGTCACACCATCGAGTCTCGCTCACCGCAACGCTGAGCGTGGCTCGATCACGTGACGCCGGCAAGCTGAGACTCGCAGTGCCCAACTTGCACGGGCGAGCGACGATCCATCTGTGGTCTCCGCACCGTCCGCGCATGAGGGGGCGCACTCCGCCGGGAGTGTCCGGGCGAGCCTTACGCTGCGAGGTGATTGGTATCTCAGTCGCCCCTGGAGCGACGGAGATACCAACCTCGGCATGGCACCGCAGCGGCCGCACGAGAGTGGCCCGATTGTGTACGCCCGATTCTCGGCGGTGCCGAGGTGTGTGAAGGCACGCGCTATACGAAGGACGCGTACCTTCGCACTCGCCTCAGCGCGCCGTCCACAACTGGGAGACCCAGACCACGCCCTTGCCGCTGACGCGGACGCTCGACGACGGCAGGGCGTACGCCGCCTGCCCCGCGGAGAGGGACAGCTCCGTGTCTGCCGATTCGACGCGAATCGTCCCCTCCGTGGCGAGCAGAAGCGTGGGGCCCTCCGTAGTGGGCACGTTCACCGCTGGACCAGCGACCGCAATGCGCGCCAACCCGACCTCCGGTGACGGGGACCGGAAGAACTCGACACCCGGCTGCGCAGGGTCCTCCGCCGCAACGGTCCTCGGCCATGGTCCCGTGATCGGGACGAGCGTCTGCACCAGTTCGGGCACATCGACGTGTTTGGGCGTGAGCCCGCCGCGCAGCACGTTGTCCGAGCTGGTCATCACCTCGACACCGAGACCGCTGAGATAGGCGTGCAGATTCCCGGCCGGGAGGTAGAGCGCGTCGCCCGGTTCGAGGGAGATGGCGTTCAGCATCAGGGCGACCGCGACCCCGGCGTCATCGGGATAGCGATCAGCGAGCTGTCCGACGACCGCCGCCACCGGCCAGGGCAGTGACGTCCGGGCGGCAGTGATGGCCGCCACGACGCGGTACTGCCCGGCCCGGTCCAGCGAGAGAAGACTGCCCACGACGCCCGGCAGATCCTCGGGAGAGCGGAGCTGTTCGGCGAACGGAACGAGCGGCCCACCCACCGATCGCAAGAGCTCCTGACTCTCGACCAGATCACGAAAACCGCACAGCACCTCCATGGCGGTAAGTGCACAGATCATCTCCGGCTTTGCCCGGTCATCGCGATAGGAACGGTGCGGAGCGGAGCGGTCGATACCGAGCGCGTCTTCGCGGGCAACACCCGCGATCGCCTGGGCAGTTGAAGGGTGCGCTTGGAGCGAGAGCGGCTTGCCGATGGCGAGGATCTTGAGGAGCATCGGCAGCCTCGGTCCGTAGTCGGCGACGACTCCCCGCCCGAGCCAGCCGAGCGGATCCGACCCGATCACCTCCGGTAGCGGGAGCCAGTGGCCATCCACGTCAACGGAGGACGGCAGCGACGGATGATCGCCGACCCACAACTCGGCCATGGGCTCACCCGTGACGGGCCAACCGAACTGGCGCGCCATGAGCGTCGGCGACCCCCATGCGTAGCGCTGCACCCCGCACCGCAGGCTGAAGACCGTCATGACGGAGTTCGTCGGCCGATCCGCGGGTCACCCTTGAGTTCCGTGAGCACGTAGGTGGTGCGCAGAAGATCCCAACGGATCTTCACGAGGATCAGGTCATCGCCCGTGTACCAGACGTGTTCGTCGGGATGTCCGTCGTCGAACACGTAGCGGTAGTGATGACACGTGAAGGTGCCTGCCGGAACCACGACGTCCTCCACGCCAAGCTCCTCGACGCCGTACGACATCGTCGACAGCATCGGTCCCGACGCGCCGTTCGGGAGCAGGGAGCTCATGAACGCGGTGTGGCCGACCGAGTCCGAAGGAACGCCCCGGGGTTGGTAGCCCCCCAGATGCCAGACATCACACGCCACGGGATGGGCGCCGAACGAGGTCGCGCGTTCACCCTGCTCGCCGGGGCGACGACCGATGCGTTGCGACACACGTCCACCGTCGGCCATCAGTGTCTCGCACTCGGCGACATCGTCAGCGAAGCGGAACCAGCCCGACCCGGTGAACGCGCCGCGCACGCTGAGTCGGATCGATGCATCGAGCGGGCGCCAACCGGCATCGACGCCGAACACCACGTGGCGCTCTACCTGCGAGTCGTCCATCTCGCAACGAGCGGTCAGCGTGCGGGAGCCGTCGGGGGACACCGAC
This sequence comes from Acidimicrobiia bacterium, assembly GCA_031368215.1. GTDB lineage: Bacteria > Actinomycetota > Acidimicrobiia > Acidimicrobiales > JANYDT01 > JANLQX01. The sequence continues at coordinate 16,988 of JANLRD010000063.1, forward strand.
ACCGATACCCACTCCCTCCCCCGCTCAAACGGGACGGGCTCGTCACCGATCTCTGCGGGAAGTCCATCGTGCACGTAGGAGATGCGGGCCCGGTACGTCCGCCACGGCAGCGAGACGACAGGTGATCCACTCGGCACGGGAACGCTCATCGCCTCAAGACTCGCGCACGCGCCGAACCTCGGGGGATCAGAGCGGTTTTGCCACGGCGAGGAAGACGCTGATGACGAGCACGCCCCAGATCGCGAAGACCGGTGGACAGAGCGAACGGATCATCCGGTCGAGGGCGTCGAAGTCCGACGGTGTCGCGTCGTTGCGGAGCGTGGCGCCGAACACGGGTCCGGCATCGCGCATGAGGAAACGAATACACAACCCACAGAAGATCGTGAACGCGAAGAGCAGCACCTTCCAGCGCAACCAGAGCGGCCCAACCGGGCCATCGTCGGGCCCCGAGACGAAGCTGGCCAACGCCGACCCGCTGAACGCAACGACGAGGACGACTCGAAGCGCCGTGTCGAATCGGGCGAACGGGACGGCAAGCCGACCCAGGCCGTGGTGTTGGCGTACGACGAGTCCTGCCCACACCACGCACAGCACCGCGATGAGCCAACCGAGTGGCGCGCCGTAGGACGGTGCCAGGCCCCAACCGAGATGGGCGAGCGTGAGCCCGAGCGGAATGGTTGCCAGCATCGACACTCGGGGACCGAGATCGAGAATGCCGAGAAGTTTGAGGAACTGCCCACGCGCCTCGGCCGATAGCAACCGATTCCGGGCGAGCCATGCGCAGGTGAACACACCGAGGTCGACCCCGAGCCACGTCGCCATCGAGAGGATGTGCAGGAGTTTGATCACGTTGTAGGCGCTGAACACCTCAGCCCCCCGGCTTCATCACGGCGAGCGCGCTCATGGCGATGAGCAGAGTCCAGATGACGACGACGCACGCCTTCAGCGGCACCGCTTGCTTGGCCAACGCCGCCTCGCGTTCAGGGGTGGAACCACCTGTGGCGATTCCGACGATCGTCGAGCCGAGCTTGGGGAGCAGGAGCCGGATCACGACCCCGTCGGCCACGATGCCGGCGAACAACAGCACCTTCCAGGCGAGCCAATCAGCGCCAATGATCCCACCGTCGCCGTCGCTCGCAAGCGAGGTGATCGCGGCGAGCACGAGTGCTGCCGCAACACCGACACGCCACCACAGATCAACCGCCTTGAACGTCGCAACGAAGCGAACCGCCCATGGGGGACGATTCGCACCGGCCGGCGCGTGTGCAACCCAGAACTGCATCCACACGCCTGCGAACCAGGCGACCCCGATGCCTGCGGCAACCCAGGCCAACACCGCCCCGGCAGCACCGCCGAAGCCCCAGTCGCCCATGTGCGATAGCGACAGGCCGAGCATCAGGAGCAGCACGAGGGCCGAGCGGGGTCCCTGATCGAGCAGGTCCGACAACCGACTCATCGACAGCCGGGTGGGAACGCTGAGCGACGTGTCGAGCAGGCGATTGAAGCTGGCGAAGGTTCCGATGTCCGTGCCGAGCCAGACGATAACGAGCAGGAGGTGGACCGCCTTCAGAGCATCGTACGCGCGCATATCGACTCAGGGTACGAGAAGGGAACGGCCGTCTGACGAAGCGCCCGCGAATGCGGCGGCGGCTTCGGCGAGCGGATGGGTCGACGCCACGACGGGACGCACGGTTCCGGCGGCGAGGGCGTCCAACGCGATCCTTGCCGAGGCCATGAACACCGGTTCGGCGATCGCATGCTCGTTCACGCCGAGGATGCGATGCTCGGCGATCATCAGCAGCGGCAGCACGAACGAGATGACGGCGCCGGCCGGATAACCGAGGAACACGTGGCGACAGCGATAGGCGCCGGCCCGGATCGCCGCAGTGAACACGTCCCCACCAACCGGGTCGATGATGACGTTCGCTCCGAGACCGGCCAGTTCGTCGTACCCGACGACCCGAACACCGGCGGGAACGTCGAGCTCGGCAGGCCGACGTGAGGCGGCGGTCACCTCAGCCCCGGCCGCCACGCCGAGCGCCACCGAAGCGCGACCGACACCACCGTTCGCGCCGAGCACAAGCAGCCTCTCGCCCGACACCAGAGCGGCGTGATCGTGCAGAAGCAGATGCGCCGTGGTAGTGGTCTCGGCACCGGCCGCGGCCACAAGCGGATCGAGCCCCGCGGGGAGCGGGAGGCACGCCGACACCGGCGCCAAGAACCGGTCGGCGAAGCACCCTGGACGCCCGAAACCCATCCGGTGATGTCCCCCCTGAACCGACACCAACGAACCATCCGCGAGCCGGCCCACGGCCGACACTCCCGGCTGATAGGGCGCTGGTCCGGCCGGCGGAAACTTCCCCGCCGCGATCTGGCGGTCGAGGGGAATGATGTCAGCCGCGACGAGTTCCACCTCCAGTAAGTCTTCGTCGCCGAACGGAGAGGCGTCGAGGGCCGCCAGGCCGACCGTGAGCGTCGGCGGCTCTCCCATGTGCTCCACGAGCACCCGTCGAACCGTTGGTGCGGACATGACCTCCACCCTTCCACACGATTCGGGACTGTTCCACTGGGTGGACTGCCGTCCCGCTCAGCGAAACACAGGATGACTCCGGATTACGCTCGACTCCTCAGGTGCCGGAAATCCCCGACATCCGACGACGGTGCGCACCAGATGCGGGAAAGGGAGGGAACGTGGAGTTCGGCATCAGCCTGTCCCTGGCCCGTATCCCGCTTCCCCGGGCGATGCCGCTGGCATCGCTCGCCGAGCGCTGCGGCTTCACCACCGTTTCCGTCGGCGAGGCGGCCCACGACTCGTTCGCCGCAGCCACGGCGATGGCCACGTCAACGGAAACGACGCGCATCATGACCGGGGTGACGACGTGGGTCCGGCCACCGATCCTCACGGCGACCGCGGCCGCAACCGTCGACGAGATCAGCGGCGGGCGATTCACCCTCGGACTCGGGACCATGCCCGACCACTGGAATCGCGATCATTACGGCATCGACCCGTCGAAGCCGTTGGAACGTATGCGCGAATACGTCGACGTGATCCGACGCGCGCTCAGCGCCCCAGCAGGAAGCACGGTCGACTACGACGGGACACACTTCTCCGTGCGCGGCTACCGGCGGGCAACCCCGCCCCTACGGGCGGCCGTTCCGATCGTGCTCGCCGCTACCCGCCCCGCAATGGCCCGCCTCGCCGGCGAGATCGCCGATGGCGTGTACTTCAACGTGATTCACACGATTGGTGGTCTTCGTGACTCCCTCGCGCCGGCCGTGAAGCAGGGAGAGCAGCGGCGATCAGCGGGACCGGAAAGCATCGAACGGATCCTGATGCTCCGCTGTTCGATCGACGATGACGCCGACCTCGCCTGGGAACGCCTCCGTGAAAGCCTGCGCATGTACCTCGGCGTCCCGTACCTCGCCGACGTCGCCCGTTCGGCCGGATTCGATGCCGAGCCGGCCATGGCTCTCGCTCGCGACGGCCGGGTCGACGACGCTGTCCGGGCGATCCCGATGGAGCTCGTGCAGCAGATGGGCATTGCCGGAACGGCCCGTGCATGCCGAGAACAGCTCGGTCGCTATCGCGGGATGGTCGACACCGTGGTGTTCGCTCCCCCGAGCGGGCTCGACGCCGACGCCGGGGTCGAACAGATCACCCGCATCCTCGAGGCCGACTGGTTCCACACCCCGTCGGTGGAAAGCACGCCCGCCGATGCTTCCTGATCCGAACAAGCCGACCGTGCGGAACCTCCGACAGGAGCTCGATCATGCTGCCTGACCTCGGACCCGAAGCACTCGCGGGAATCAAGGTGCTCGACCTGGCGACGCTCTTCGCGGGGCCGCTGATGGCCACGATCCTGGGCGACTTCGGGGCAGAGGTGCTCAAGATCGAACACCCCCGCGGCGATCCGGCCCGGACGCACGGACCATCGAAGGACGGGGTCGCGCTCTGGTGGGCGCAGCTTGCCCGCAACAAGCGATGCCTTTCGCTGTACCTCGGAGCGCCGGAGGGCGCCGACATCTTCAAGCGCCTCGTCGCCGACGCCGACGTCATCGTCGAGAACTTCCGGCCGGGCACCCTCGAGAAGTGGGGTCTCGGACCGGACGTGCTCCACGCCATCAACCCGCGTCTGGTGATCGCGAGGGTGACCGGGTTCGGGCAGTTCGGCCCCATGGCGCACCGCGCCGGCTTCGGCACCCTCGCCGAAGCGATGAGCGGTTTCGCGTCGATCACGGGCGAACCGGACGGGCCGCCCACGCTGCCGCCGTTCGGACTCGCCGATGGAATAAGCGCGCTTACCTTGACGAACGCCGTGCTGATGTGTCTGTTCGCCCGCGATCGCGAGCGTTCTGCCGGCGGTATCGGGAAGGGACAGGTCATCGATCTCGCCATCATCGAGCCGATCCTCACGGTGCTCGGCGCGCAGCCGATCATCTACGACCAGCTCGGCATCGTGCAGCCGCGAACAGGAAATCGGTCGGTGAACAACGCGCCGCGCAACACCTACCGCACGAACGACGACAAATGGGTCGCAGTCTCCACGAGCGCGAACACCATCGCCGAACGCGTGATGCGCCTTGTCGGCCATCCCGAGGTCATCGACGAACCGTGGTTCTCCTCGGGAGCCGAGCGGGCCAAGCGGGCCGACTTGCTCGACGCCATGGTCGCCGACTGGGTCGCCCAGCGGAACCAGGCCGACGTGATCGCCGAGTTCGAGCGAGCCGAGGCTGCCGTCGCGCCGATCTACAACGTCGCCGACGTGTTCGAGGACCCCCAGTTCGAAGCCCTCGAGACCCTGACGACCGTCGAGGACCCCACGCTCGGTCCGGTGCGGATGCAGAACGTGCTGTTCCGACTCTCGGCCACGCCCGGGCGGATCAAATGGACAGGCCGCCCCATCGGCGCGGACAACAACGACGTGCTCGTCAACGAGTTGGGTCTCACGCCCGACGATGTGGCCGCGCTTGCTGCGAAGGGAATCGTATGAACGCTGTCGATCCAGCTCTGCCCGGCCCGTCGTCGGTCTGGGACACGCTCGCCGGTTCGAGGATCTACGACCTCGCCCAGCCCTTCGAGGCCGGCATGCCGCAATCACCGAACCACCCGACCTTCCAGATGGCACTGGTCCGACGTCACGGCGACGTGACGCGGCCCGACGGCGGGTCGGCGGCCAATGAGATGATCGTGACCGGGTGCCACGTCGGGACCCACATCGACGCGCTCTGCCACGTGAGCCAGGACGGCCTGCTCTACGACGCCGTACTGGCAGCCGACGTCACCACGAACCGGGGCTTCAGCCGCCACAGCGTCGACCAGATCCCGCCCTTCGTCGGACGCGGCGTGTTCCTCGACATTGCCAAGCTCCGCGGCGTTCCCGTGCTCGCCCCGGGGGAGGCCGTCACGGCTGACGATCTCGACGCCGCTGCCGAAGCGGGACACGTCGAAATCAGACCGGGTGACGCCGTGCTGATCGGCACCGGATGGTCGACGCTCTGGTCGGACAGGGCCGCGTACGAGGGCCAGTCGGGCGGGGCGCCGGGTCCGGACGAGTCAGCCGGAAACTGGCTCGCCGGGCGCCGCGTCGCCATGGCGGGCGCGGAGACGATCGCCTTCGAGCAGATACAGCCGGGGCAGGGTCATCGAACCCTGCCGGTGCATCGCGTCCTGCTCGTCGAGAACGGCATCAACATCATCGAGTCGATGCGTCTCCACGAACTGGCCGTCAACGACATCACGGAGTTCCTGTTCGTGCTTTCACCGCTGAAGCTCGTCGGCGCGACAGGATCGCCCGTCCGCCCCCTTGCTGTGGTGATTCAGTAAGTGGACAGATCAATGAGCCGGACGGCCCCCGCATGAACGATCCGACCCTGGTCCAGCGGCTGGCTGCGTTTGCCGTGACGTCGCGCGACCACGGGATCCCCAGCCATGTTGTCGACGACGCCCAGCGTCGATTGCTCGACGCGCTGGGGAATGCCTATGCCGCATTCGGTACAAGGGAAGGAACCGGCCCGGAGCCGTGGGAGGCCGTTCGCCGTCTCATGATCGCCTGGGGAGGGACGCCCGAGTCGTCGGCCATCGGCGTCGCCAGCAGGCTTCCGGCACCGAGCGCCGCGCTCCTCAACGGCACCTTGGCCCATTCGCTCGATTTCGACGACACCCACCTTCCCTCAGTGCTGCATCCGAGCGCGTCGGTCGTCCCTGCGGTCCTCGCGGCCGCCGACACACGAGGCTCCTCAGGTCTCGAAACGCTTATTGCGATTGCCGTCGGCGACGAGATCTGCAACCGCCTCGGAATGGGCTCGTACGACCCGTCGATTCGCAACTCGATCTTCTTCGAGCACGGCCTTCACGCGACCAGCATCTGCGGAACGATCGGCGGAGCAGCCGCGGTTGCGTTGCTGCTCGGCCTGGACTCCGAGGGCGTGGCCAATGCCATGGCCATCGCCTGCTCGATGGGGGCCGGGCTCATCGAAGCGAACCGAACCGGCGGAACGATCAAGCGCGTCCATTGCGGGTGGGCAGCACACGCGGCGGTGGTAAGCGCGCAGATGGCTGAGGCAGGTATCACCGGGCCGCCGACGGTGTTCGAGGGCCGCTTCGGATTCTATGAGGCGCTTTCACGCTCCTGGCACGATGCCGACGCGATCGTCGGCGGGCTCGGTGAGCGGTGGGAACTGCTTCGCACGTTCTACAAGCCGTATCCATCGAACCACTTCACGCATGCCGGAATCGACGCAGCGATTGCGATGCGGACCGAGCACGGGCTCGACCATCGCGACATCGCGTCGATGGAACTCGGCCTGCCAGCGCCCGTCCTCCGTTCTATCGCCGAACCGAGAGACGAGAAGATCCGGCCGAAGTCGGGCTACCACGCGAAGTTCTCCGGCCCGTTCACCGTTGCAACGGCGCTCCTCGGCGGAGGTGGGCTCGGTGTCTACCTCGATGACTTCACCGATGCGCACGCCGCCGATCCGGAGCGACTACGCCTTGCCGCAGCAGTCACGTGCGTCGCTGACGATGCCTGCACGGAGATCTTCCCGCATCAGTTCCCGGCGGTGCTTCGCGTGACGACCCGCCGGGGGGCAACGCTCGAAGTTCGGATCGACGCCAACCGCGGTGGCCCGGAGAACCCGATGAGCTTCGAGGAACTCAGTTTGAAGTTCTCCCTGAATGCCGGTCGGGCCCTCTCGACGGCCGACGTCAGCGGCCTCCACGACGCCGTGCGGAGTCTGTCGTCCCGACCCACCCCGCTGCAGCTTCCAGCAACCTCGCTGGAGCATCCTTGACCCGTCGCCGACAGTTCCGCGAACAGCGTCGTCATGTGCCGTTCACAACGATGCCGTTGTCGCAACCCCGCTTGTTTCTGTACTGTTCCATGTAGCAAAACACCGTTCCACTGGTTGGAACGAATGCACCCACCACACCCACCCACCTCACTGGAGGCGCGCTTCATGCGGAATCGCACTCGTCTACTCATCACCGGCCTCGTCGCCACCGCCATGATCGCGACGACCGTCGGCAGCACCAACGCGGCAACGGCCAAGAAGAAGACCACCAAGAAGAAGACCACGGTCACCACCAAGGCACCGGCCACGACCGCGGCGCCCGCCACGACTGCAGCTCCTGCCACCACGGCGGCGCCGTCCGCGCTAGCCACAAGCAGTGCGTCGGCCGATTCGCAGATCGATCTCAACGGCTTCAAGCTCGGCCAGGACAAGATCAAGATCGGTGCGAGCCTCATCCTGTCCGGGCCCTTCGCCTTCCTCGGTGCCTTCCAGCGCAACTCCATCCAGGTCGAGATCGACCGCATCAACGCCGCCGGTGGTGTTGGTGGCGCGAAGCTGGAACTGGTCACCCGTGACGACGGCGGACCCGCCGTCACCGATGCGGCCAAGGCCAACAACAACGCGCGCGAATTCGTCAACGACCCGAGCGTCGGGCTCGTCATCGGACCGACCATCTCCGGCACGTACGCCGCCGTGAAAGGCGTCTACGAACAGGGCAAGAAGGTCAACTGCCAGGCCGGCGTTGCGTCCGACCAGGGCTTTGGCACGGTGCTCCGCTACGGGTTCCGGGCCCAGGACGCGGCGGCCGACGTCGTCCCCCTGACGCTCAAGTACCTGAAGGAGCAGAAGATCGGGATCGTCGGCCTCATCTACACCAACAACGCCACCGGCAAGGACTACGACAAGCTCATCCCGGACTCCGCCGACAAGTCGAAGATCGTCTGGGCGGGCACGGCGTTCACCCAAGCGAGCGACCAGACACACGCACCGCAGGTGAAAGAACTCCTCGACGTCTTCAAGACCCGTCCTGAACTGAACCCGGCGATCTGGATCGACAACGACGCCAACGCCGCGAAGACCGTGTCGGCCGCCAAGGCCGCCGGCTTCAAGGGAATCTTCGTCGGCGGCTCGGGCCTCGGCAGCTACCTCGTCGTCGACTCCGGCGGTGACGGCATGGAAGACGCGATCTACGAAGCTCCCTACCAAGGCGCCCTCAGCCGCATCCCGCTCGACCAGCAGCCCAAGGGCTACGCCGCCCACAGCTCCGAAGTGATCAAGCGTTTCGGCTACGAGAAGGGCACCAAGCAGCCCGTGCAGCAGTGGGCCGGAACGGCGATCATCGCCGACTGCATCGTCATGTACGCGACCGCTGTCGCCAAGGCCAAGAGCGCCGACGCCGACGCGGTGGTGAAATCGTGGGAGTCGCTCAAGTTCAACTACGGCGAGCTGCCGTCCGGCGTGCCGGCGTCGTTCTCGACGACGGACCACGAGACGCACGAGGTGACCGACCTGTACCTCTGGCGCTGGAAGAAGGACGCCAAGGGTTGGTACGTGGAAATGGCTCGCAAGGCCGACTCCGCGAAGTAATCGCATTCCGCAGCACGCGTCACCGACGCGTGCTCCGAACACGGGGCGTCGAGACTTCGTTCTCGGCGCCCCGTCTTCGCTTCACTGATTCGCTGACAAGGAGCGACGTTGAACGTCGGGATCATCATCGAGGCGCTCTACTTCGGCGCCGTCTATGGCCTGGTCGCGCTGGGCTTCACGATCGTGTTCGCGCCGACTCGTGTCCTGAACTTCGCCCAGGGTGAGGCGCTCATCCTCGGCGCTGCTGTCGCCTTCAAGTGCCTTGCCCAGTGGAAGTGGGGCCTCGCTCCGACGCTGCTGGTCCTTCTCGTGGCCGGCATTCTCGGCGGCGTCCTCTCCCACTTCGTGATCATGCTGCCGGTACGGATCTCAGGCTCACGCAACGCGTGGATCATCGCCACGCTCGCCGCCGCCCTGATCTTCTCGTCGCTGCTCTCGCTGCTCTTCGAGAACTTCAGCGGGTTCCTCCAGCCCGAACCGTTCGTTGCCGGAAACTTCCGTATCGGCGGTGGACCGCAGGGCTCGAGCTTCTTCGACGGCCAGATCTCCGGACAGCAGATCTTCGCGTTCGCCGTGGCGATCGTCATCATGCTGACCTACGACCAGTTCCTCAAGCGGACGATCTACGGTCGCGCCTTTCGCGCCGCGGCACACGACCCGGACACGGCCGAGCTCATGGGAATCGGGGTGAAGACCGTGACGCTCATTTCGTTCATCGCCTCGGTGCTGGTGACGGCGATTGCCGGCTTCGCCGCTTCGCCGCTGCTTGCCGTTGGACCGGCGAGCGGTCTGAACTACACGTTCAAAGGATTCACTGCCGTTGTGATCGGCGGACTCGGATCGGCCAGGGGCGCCCTGGTCGGCGGACTGCTCATCGGGTTCCTCGAAACCGTCGTCCGCAATGAGGTGAGCGCGTCACTCGGCAACATCGTCGTCGCCGGAGCACTCGCCGTTGCGCTCCTCTTTTTCCCCAGCGGATTCTTCGGCAAACCCATCGAAGGTCACTGACATGATCTGCACACCTATGACCGCGGCCCCTTCCCCAGACGGATTCTTCGGCAAACCCATCGAAGGTCACTGACATGCTGGATCGATTCGACCTCCGACCGAAGCTCCTCCCGCTCATCGGCGTCGCGTTCCTCCTCAGCTGGCCGCTGCTCGCCGGACAGATCAGCATCCTCTCGCCGGCGCCGGAGTACGTCGACCTCGGCACGTCCACGCTCGTCAGCGTGATGCTCGTGTACTCGCTCAACATCGCCATGGGCTACGCCGGGCTCCTTTCGCTCATGCACGCCGGCTTCCTCGGGATCGGCGGGTATGCGGCCGGCTACTTCGCCAGCCGCCAGGGCTTGCCGATCATCGCCGTGATCGCCATTGCTCTCGCCGCCGGCGCTGCCGTCGGTGCATTCTCGGCCGCAATCTCCCTGCGGGCCACCTACCTGTACTTCGGGATCATCACGCTGAGCCTCAACAACGTGCTCGACGAGATCGCCAAGGAGTGGCGCGGCGTAACCCTCGGCGAAGACGGCATCAACTCCATTCCGAACCGCATCGACATCAAAGACGGGATCCCGTCCCCACGCGGCTTCCAGTTCTGGTTCAAACCGACGCCTCGGTACCTGATCGTCCTCGGTGTCACCCTCGTCGTCGTCGTGCTCCATGCCAACCTCGTCAAGAGCCGGACGGGACGGTCCCTCCAAGCCGTCCGTGAGTCGGCCGACACAGCATCCGCACTGGGCATCCGAGTGTCTTCGGTGAAGATCCTGGCGTTCTCCTTGAGCGGCGCCGTCGGTGCGCTGGCAGGGGTGTTCTTCGCGTACCACCGCGGCTTCATCAACCCGTCAATCATCGCCGCGTCGCCACTTGTGCTCTTCACGGGGCTCCTGCTCGGCGGGAGCGGCACGCTCGTCGGACCGTTCGTGGGCGTCGTGCTCTATGCCGTGCTCGAGAAAGCGCTCACGGAGCAGGGCGTCATCGAACGACACCCGCTCTACTACTGGCTCGTTCTCGGCGCCGTGATCTGGGTCCTGCTCCTCACGGTGCCGAAAGGCATCGCCGGCTCCTTCCAGGGGTCACGACTCTCCGGTCCGTTCCGTACCCGCCGTCGTCCGCCGACGGGCGCGGGTTCCGTCCCTGTCACTTCAGACGTCCTGTCCTGGGCGTCGGCCCCGTCGTCGGATACCCGTGAAGGTCCGATTCTCGTCGCCCTCGGCGTCGAGAAGTCCTTCGGCGGGATCAGGGCGTTGCAGGGCGCCGACCTCACCGTCGACGCTCGCAAGATTCACGCCATCATCGGTCCGAACGGCTGCGGCAAGTCGACCTTCGTCAACTGCATCACCCAGTTCCTCCACGCGGACGCCGGCACCATCGAGATCTTCGGGCGACCCGTGGCTGCGACGCCAGAGAAGGTCGCGGCCTCGGGCGTGATCCGAGTGTTCCAGGTGCCCCACCTGTTCGAGCGGGTCTCTGCGCTCGAGAACGTCCTTACCGGCATGCACCTGCGCTCGAAGCAGTCGATCGTCACGTCGGTCCTGCGCCTGCCCGGCTTCTTCCGCGACGAACGGGCGATGCGGACAGAAGGCCGAGCGCTGCTAGCCCTCGCGGGACTCGCCGATAAGACGGACGAACTGGCCGCCAACCTGTCCCACGGCCAGAAGCGCCTCCTCGAACTCGTCCGGGCCGTGGCCGCTCGACCGCGGGTCCTGATCCTCGACGAACCGGCCACCGGGCTCACCAGCGAGGAGGTACGGGCGCTCGCTGATCTCATCACGACGCTGAAGAACGGCGGACTCACCATCGTCGTGATCGAACACAACGTGGGCTTCGTCATGAGTATCTCCGATCGGGTGACGGTCATGGAGCAGGGACGGGTGATCGCCGTCGGCACCCCGACGGAGATCCAGGAGCACGATGAGGTGCAGCGGGCCTACCTGGGCGATGGCGACGTCATCGCAATGTTGGGAGCATGACCATGGCGACAATCGAGCAGAGCGATGGCGACGTCATCGCAATGTTGGGAGCATGACCATGGCGACGCCCGTGCTCGAACTGACCGACGTGGCCGTCAACTACGGCCAGGTGCCGGCGCTGCGAGGCGTCGATCTGATCGTCCACGACGGCGAGTTCATCGTCTTGCTCGGACCGAACGGCGCCGGCAAGACCACCACGCTCCGGGCGATCTCGGGCCTGGCCAAGCTGAAGAACGGCTCGATCCGCTTCAACGGCCGCGCCCTTCCCCGTTCGGCATCGGCTGTCACCCGTGGCGGCGTCGCCCACGTTCCCGAAGGCCGCAAGATCTTCCCGGACCACACCGTCCTGGAGAACCTCCAACTCGGCGCATACAAACTCCGACGCCGCCGCGCCGAACGCGACGCGTCGATCGACGCCATGTTCGAACTGTTTCCTCGACTGCGGGAGCGCCGCGATCAGCAGGCGGGGACGCTGTCGGGCGGCGAGGCCCAGATGCTCGCCTGCGCCCGGGCTCTCGTCAATCGTCCCCAGGTGCTCATGCTCGACGAGCCCTCGCTCGGGATCGCCCCGAAGCTCGTGGCAGAGCTCTTCACCTACATCCGACGCCTGCATCGCGAGGAGGGCCTGACCGTGCTCCTCGTCGATCAGTCCGCGCCGCTCGCCCTTGCCCTCGCCGATCGTGGCTACGTGATGGGCGAGGGCAGGGTACAGATCAGCGGAACAGCCGCGGAGTTGCAGGGCAACGACGACGTGAAACGCGTGTTTCTCGGAGGCTGAGGGCGCGTCCGCTCAGCATGTCCCCGAGCCTGCGGCAGAACACCTCCGAATGACGTTGGGAGGTGTTCTGCCCCCATATTTTGGGGCAACCTCTCTCCCAACCTACGCGGCGGCCGTGTTGCGAGCAGTCGAGCGAAGCGAGCGGCGCAGCACCAGTGAGCGCAGGGGCAACCTCTCTCCCACGCGAGCGACACACTCGTATTGCGAGCAGTCGAGCGAAGCGAGCGGCGCAGCACCAGGGAG
>JANLRD010000089.1:0-24749 GCA_031368215.1 Acidimicrobiia bacterium
AACCGGGCCGGGCCGGTCAGTCCCGCTGGCCGTCCACTCCAGCACGGGGAACCGCGGGGTCGTCCAGCCGTCATCAGGGTCGGGCATCGTCGGCTTCGCTTGTTGCGCGCGCAGCGTCGGATCATTCCCGCTCGGCCGAACTCGAGGTGCTGCGCTGGGTCATCGCCGAGCCCGGCCAGGTGTTGCCGTGGTTGGCGTCGGTCCTGTTCGTCGATCCCCTCCTCCGCACCGCGTTCGACCTGATCGTCGAGGAGCCGGATCTTCCCGCGACGACTGAACTTGTCGAGAGCAGGGGAAATGATCCCACCGAGGTCGCTGCCCTCAACCTCTTGTACCGACTGGCGGTCGAAATGCCGACCCCGGATGCCGAACCCGACGATGCCGTGTCGCGCGTCGTCGGTAATGCGACGTCCAGGGCCATTGCTGAGCTTGCCGCGGCTGCCGCCGCCGGAGTCGACGATGCCCGAGTCGACGTGAGTGCCGTGGCCCATCTCAAGCATCTCCAGGCACGTCTCCACGATGTCGATCACGCGGCGCGGGTCGAGGCCCTCGGCCTGTTGGTACCCTGGTTGGTGGCATGGGGACAACGAGCGTGAGTGAGTTCCCCGACGAAGGGTCGGCCGAGAAGCGCAACGTCGACGACGGGAACGACGGAACGTTCCGTTCGACGTACATGGGCCGGGCCAGTTCCTCCGCTGATCCGGTGCGCCAGTACCTCCGCGAGATCGGACGCGTCTCGCTGCTGAACGCCGAAGGCGAGGTCGCTCTCGCGACCCGCATCGCCGCCGGAATCACCGCGGAGACCAAGCTGGCCGAACTCGCCGCCGACAACGCGTTGGAGGGCCTTACGTTCGCCGCCCGTCGACAGCTCGACCGAACCGTCAAGGACGGATTGCGGGCCAAAGAGGAGCTGACCGAGGCGAACCTTCGCCTCGTGGTGTCGATCGCCAAGCGCTACGCCGGTCGGGGCATGACGCTTCTGGATCTCATCCAGGAAGGCAACCTCGGCCTGATGCGTGCCGTCGAGCGCTTCGATCACACGAAGGGCTTCAAGTTCTCGACCTATGCAACGTGGTGGATTCGTCAGGCGATCACGCGGGCGATCGCCGATCAGGCGCGCACGATCCGTATCCCGGTGCACATGGTCGATGTGATCCTGCTGGTCACGCGCACGCAGCGCGAGATGCTGCAGGAGCTTGGCCGGGAACCGACCACTGCGGAGATCGCCGCACGTGTTGATCTCACCCCGGAACGAGTTCGCGAGCTGCAGCGCATGGCGTATGACCCGGTGTCATTGGAATCGCCGGTCGGTGAAGACGACGGAAGCACGCTCGGTGACTTCATCGAGGACGAGAGTGCGATCGCTCCAGCCGAGGAGGCGGTCAAGAAGGTACGCCGTCAAGCCGTTGATCGGGCCCTGTCAGAGCTGAACGAACGCGAGCGTGAGGTGGTTCGCCGCCGCTTCGGCCTCGACGACGGTCAGCCACGCACGCTCGAACAGGTTGGCAAGGAGTTCAACGTGACTCGGGAGCGGATCCGCCAGATCGAGACGAAGACCTTGGCGAAGCTCCGTCATCCGCAACGCAGCCAGCGCCTCAAGGAATATCTCGAGGAGTAGACCACCACACGGGTTCGGAGAAGCTCAGTCGAGCGCGGCCCAACGCGTCGTCGCCCGGCGTACTTCTCTCATGCTCTCCAGTGCTTCGTTGAGCAGATCTTCGATCTGCGGGTTTCCCGATGTCTTGGCCCGGTGGGCGATGCCGATCCACGGATGCAGCTGCAGGGTGTGCCCGTCGAGGTAGATCGGCGACGAGAGCGACTCCGACACCCGGTCGGCAACGTCCACGGCGTAGCCACGGCCGATGTCCTGGGCCATCCCACCGGCGACAGCGATGAGCACTTCCTCGTCAAGGCGTCCCCTCGGGTCCTCCGTTCGAAGCGCGGTGGCGAGTCGATCGGAACTGACGCGCACAACCTCGTCGGCAACATGGTTCCCGAAGGTTTCGGCGATCGCCGAGAGCCCGTCGAGGTGGACGGCGAGAACGGCGAGGTGTTCGCCTGTCCGTTTGGCGCGGTGGAGCGCGGCGGAGCCGAGCTCGAGCGTGCGCTCTCGGTTGGCGAGTCCGCTGACCGGGTCGAGCGCGCCGACGTTCCCGAGCCGTTCGTGGAGGTGGTAACGATCAGTGGCGTCGACGAGCCGGATGACGGTTCCGTCGACCGACGCGTCGTCGGGTTGGTGCACCACGAGGTCGATCGTGGCGGTGCGCCCGTCGTGGAGTTGGAGGTGGACGTTCTCGGTGACGACCGGCTTGGGTCGGTCGGTGTGACCTCGGAGGATCAACCGCTCGTAGTCCTCCGGATCGGCAAAAGGCAGCACGACCCGGGCGTCGCAGCCGAGCAGCGCTTCGGGAGCGCAACCGAGGAGTCGGAGGGTCGCACCTCCGGCCTGCACGATGCGGTCGTTGGAGACGATCAGGAGGACGTCGCTCGACGTCGCGTCCAGGAGCGTGCTTCGCCGTCGC
This sequence comes from Acidimicrobiia bacterium, assembly GCA_031368215.1. GTDB lineage: Bacteria > Actinomycetota > Acidimicrobiia > Acidimicrobiales > JANYDT01 > JANLQX01. The sequence goes on from JANLRD010000089.1 coordinate 2,523, forward strand.
AGACGTCGGTCATGGTCGAACAGACGGGCAGAGCTGAGAACGAGGCCAGCGCTGGTGGCCAACATCCCGCCGATCAGGACCCCCATCCGGCTCGGGCTCGCGTTGAGGTGGATCAACGCGCCGATGGTCGCGGCGGATCCACAGGCACCGACGATCACGGGGACAGTGTCGGCCGCTCGGCGGCGTGGGGGAACAGTGGGCGGGAGAACCGGCACGAGTGTTCCATCGGCGGATCCCTCCCCGCTCTGTGTAGGCCGATTGGCTCAACCGGGCTGCTCGAGAGCGGCACGTTGGGAGAGAGGTTGCCCCCATTTATGGGGGCAGAACACCTCCGTGCGACGGTGGGAGGTGTTCTGCCGCAGGACGTTTCAACCGGGCTGCACGCCGTCGGATCTGTCGTTGGTGCGGGTGGGGAAGAATGGGGCATGGTTCGGAGCCCTCGTTCTCGGTTTCTCATCCGTCTCGTCGCCCCGGCATTCTTGATCGTCGGGCTCGTCGGGTGCTCTGGCGGCTCCGACGGGGTCGAGACCGTCGTCGACGCGCCGACCGCGGTCGATTCCGGCGCGACGACGGGCGAGGGCCCGATCGCGGTTGCCGCGTCGAGCTCGGAGGCGGCGTTGGCGGCCCGCCGCGCGGAGGCCGGGAAAACGCTGAAGTCGCTCACCGTCGAGTTCACTGCGCCCGACACCGTTGCCGGCAAGGTGAAGCCCGAGAAAGACGGCGGGTTCTGTTCCGGCCCAGGCACCGTCGTCGACGGCGAATCGTTCGAGGTGAGCTACTCGGCCGCGAAGGATGCCAAGGTCACGGCGTTCTCCCTCGTGACGCAGGGGTCCTACGAGGGGCCGGGGAGCTACGCCGCCGACCTGAGCTGGACCGACGCAGCCGGACCACAGAAGGCGCAGGCGACGGTGTACGTCTACGACGACGAGATGTCGGGCGAGTTCGTTCACGAAGGCCCGCCGGCGCTGTCGGGCACGTGGGAGTGCCGCTTCGGGAGCTGAGAGGCGCAAGGGCTGGGAGGCGCAAGGGCTGGGAGCCGCAAGGGCTGGGAGGGCTGAGGTCGGGTGGCGAGCGCGTCCGACCGGCCGGCGGCGGACTGCTTGCACGGCGTGGCGTTGACCTACTGTCGCCGCCGTGTCTGACGAAACCGCCCCCGCTGTCCTGACCGAAGTCCGTGGTCGCGTCCTCGTGATCACCCTCAATCGCCCCGAGGCGCTGAACGCCATCAACACGGCGCTGGCGCAGGGCCTGCTGCGTGCGGTTGAGCAGCTCGACGGCGACCCGGGGCTTACTGTCGGTGTGCTCACGGGCGCCGGCCGGGGATTCTGCGCCGGGATGGATCTGAAGGCATTCGCTACCGAAGGCGGCCCGGTCGGGATGGACGTCTTTATCCGCAACGGCTCGAAGAAGCCGCTGATCGCGGCGATCGAAGGGTTTGCGCTCGCCGGCGGCCTCGAACTGGCCCTCGCCTGCGATCTGCTCGTCGCGGCGAAGGGCGTGAAGATCGGCATCCCCGAAGTCGGTGTCGGTCTGTTCGCGGCCGGCGGTGGTCTCCTGCGTCTGCCGCGTGTCCTGCCCTACGGCGTGGCCATGGAGCTGGCGCTCACGGCCGACCCGATCACCGCCGAGCAGGCGCACGCCTACGGTCTTGTCGCCCGTCTCGCCGAGAAGGGCGAGTCGCTCGCCGTGGCCATCGAGTTGGCCGAACGGATCGCCAAGAATGCGCCCTTGGGCGTGGCCGCCTCGAAGCAGCTGGTGCGCGCCAGCCTCGATGCCACCGAGGAGGAGTTCTGGGCGATCCAGGGTCCGTTCATGGGGAAGGTCTTCACGTCGAACGACGCCAAGGAAGGTCCCCGCGCATTCGCCGAGAAGCGCGCTCCCAACTGGTCGGGTTCCTGACGTTCACAGATGTTGCGTTCAGTCGCTTCTGAAGCGACCGAACGCCACACGTTGTCTAGACCGACTCGGCCGCTGCCGCGAGTCGGTCGAGGGTGACCGTCATGGTGGCACGGTTGTGTTCGGCCCGGTCCTTCACGTTGGTCATCAGGTCACCGAGCTTGGCCACGACCTTGTTCTCGAGGTTGAGCGTGGACTCTGTCACGACGCATCCGCCGTCGGTCGGTTCGATATCGTATGTCCACGTAGCAATCTCGATCGGTCCGACGTTCACCCGGTAGCCAAAGGCTCGTCCGGGTGAGCACTCGGTGACCACGCATGGAGTCGCCCAGCGCCGCTTCCCGTTCCGGTTCTGTCCGAGGAATCGGGCACCGACCTGCGGCCTCTTCAACTTGCCGATCCATCGGCATTTGGTGGTCTCGGGGGACCACTCGCCCATGCGCGTGACGTCGGTGATCAGTGCCCAGACGCGGTCTGGTGTGGCAGCAATGCGACGGGAGACGACGACAGGTTCGGCCATCAGTCGGCCATGACCTTGGCGATGGCCTCACAGATCGCGTCGAGGTTGTGGTGATTCACGGCGGCCACGCAGATGCGGCCCGTGTCGACCCCGTAGATGCCGAATTCCGAGCGCAGCCGCTGCATCTGCTCAGGCGTGAGGCCGGAGTACGAGAACATGCCGCGCTGATTGGTGATGTAGCTCAGGTCCGAGGTGACGCCGGCCCGGCGAAGTCCGTCGACGAGCGCTCCACGCATCTCCTTGATACGGGCCCGCATGCCGGCGAGCTCGTCCTCCCACATCGCCCGGAGGTCGGGGGAGGTGAGCACGGTCGACACGATCTGGGCGCCGTGGGTGGGCGGGTTGGAGTAGTTGGTGCGCACGGCGATCTTCAGTTGGCTGAGCACCCGAGCTGCCTCGTCGCGGTCGGCGCACACGATGCTCAGTGCGCCGACGCGCTCGCCGTAGAGCGAGAAGCTCTTGGAGAAGCTCGTGGAGACGAGGAAGTCGAGCCCGGATGCCAGGAACATCTGCACCACGGCACCGTCTTCGGCGATGCCGTCGCCGAAGCCTTGATAGGCCATATCGAGGAACGGCACGAGTCCGCGAGACGAGACCGACGCGATGACGCGCTCCCAGTCGGCCGGGGTGAGGTCGTAGCCCGTCGGGTTGTGGCAGCAGGCGTGGAGCACGACGATCGTGCCGGCCGGGGTGGCGTCGAGGGCGGCGATCATGGCGTCGACGTCGATACCCCGGGCGGCGGCGTCGTAGTACGGGTAGCTCTCCACGGTGAAACCCGCGTTGGTGAACAGTGCGCGATGGTTCTCCCAGCTCGGGTCGCTGATCAGGACCTTCGCCGACGGGAGGAGGCGGCGGAGGAAATCGGCCCCGACCTTGAGGCCGCCGGTGCCGCCGAGAGCCTGCACGGTCGCGACGCGGCCTTCGGTGACGGCGGCGGACTCGGCGCCGAACACCAGGTGCTGCACGGCTTTGTCGTAGCTCGCCAGGCCGTCGATGGGGAGGTAGCCGCGGGTCTTCAGCTCGGCGGCCATGGCCTTCTCGGCGGCGGCGACGCACGTGAGCAGGGGCAGCTTGCCGTTCTCGTCGGTATAGACGCCGACGCCGAGGTTCACCTTGTTGGGGTTGGCATCGGCGTTGAATTGTTCGTTCAGGCCCAGGATCGGATCCCGGGGGGCCATTTCGACGGAGGAGAGAAGCGACATAAGGCGACCAGTTTTCCACGGCACCCGGGTCCGCCGGTCCGCATTCTTTGTGGGCCAGCTCTCTCGCTTGGGCCAGCAAGAGCCGACAAAACCGACGTGAGCTGGCCCGAGCGAGCCTGCTGGCCCACGGGACGGGGAGCGGGGAAGCGTGGGGCGTGATGGACGGGCCCCGGGCCCGCGGTGGATGATGGAGCCGTGACGACAACACCTGGCCACCGACGGATCGACGACGCGCGATGAGCCTGCGTCCCCAGGGGATCCATCATGTGAACATCACGGTCGGCGACCGCGACGAGGCGATGGCCTTCTATTGCGGGTTGCTCGGCCTCACGGAGCGCACGGATCGCCCCGACTTCCCGTTCCCCGGCGCCTGGCTCGACGTGGGCGCCCAGCAGTTCCACCTCGTCGTCGGTACGCCGCGTACCCCAGACGGCGACCACGTGGCGATCCTCGTCGACGACCTGGAAGACGCCGTCGCCGAGGTCAGCGCGGCGGGCGTGGCAGTCACCTCAATTCGCGCGGCCGGCACCTCGCGGCAGGCCTTCGTGCGTGATCCGTGGGGCAACCGGATCGAACTGCACGAGCTCGGCCGCTGACGTGGTGGCAGAAACACCTCACGTCGTCCTCCTGCCCTCGCTCGGCCGTCCCGCGTCGGACTTCGATGCGCTGTGTGCAAGCCTCCGGGGGGCCGGGTTCGCCCCTCACGCACTCGATCCGTTGCCGTCGTGGGACGGTGAGCCGACGCTGCATGATCTCGCCGCCGAGGTTCGTCGCGTGATGGACCTACGCGGAATAGACAGCGCGCATATTATCGGCCATGCGTTCGGCAACAGGCTCTCGCGCATGTTCACCGCCGACCATCCCGATCGTGTCGTCACGCTCACCCTTCTCGCGGCGGGCGGATACGTGCCGATCGCACCCGTGATCGATCATTCGCTGCTCTCGTGCTTCGACGGGTCGCTCGCACGATCCGATCATCTCGAGCACGTTCGACGCGCGTTCTTCGCGGAGGGCAACGACCAGTCGGTGTGGAGTGGAGGGTGGATGCCGACCGTCGCTCGCTACCAGCGGGGTGCGGTGGTGCGCACGGACCGGACTGCGTGGTGGGATGCGGTGGCGCCGCGAGTCCTGGTCGTGCAGGCGCTCGAAGACGCGATCGCCGACCCGGAGAACGGCCGGCATTACGTCGCGGACCACGGCGATTGCGCAGCGCTGGTGGAGATCTCTGGCGCCGGTCACGCCATGCTGCCGGAGCGTCCGGACGAGATCGCCGCCGCCGTGCTGGCATTCCTGCTGCGATCGGGTTAGGTGCGTCGGACCTTCGGGGGTGGCCGGGCGCGAGCCGGTACCGTGTCGCCGTGACTTTGACTGCCAACACCGCCCGGGTCTTCATCCACGTGCTTGCCGCGACCGTCTGGGTCGGCGGACAGATCGTCCTGGGAGGTCTTCTCCCGACGGTGCGCACGCTCGGACCCGACGCACCGCGCAAGATCGCCAACCGCTTTGCCCTGTTGGCCTGGCCCGCCTACGTCATCCTCTTGTTCACGGGCGTCTGGAACGCGCTCGTCATCGATTTCAACGCCTACCCGACGTCGGCCAAGGCCTGGTTCGGCTTCAAGATGACCTGCTTTCTCATCACCGGTGGGGGATCGGCATTGCACGTGCTGGTGAAGAAGAAGTGGGCGCTGGCGCTAGGTGGGGCAATGGCCTCACTCGGCGCCATCGGCACGCTGCTCGGCGCCGTGGCGTTCACCCGGGCGGTGTAGCGCGAACAGGCCCGACCTACTCGGGACGGCCGAGCTCGCGTCGGGCGTTTGCGGCGACCCGTTTCATCACCCGTTGAATGACCTCGGCTTCGGCCGTGGTCGCGTACGGGAGGAAGTGCGTGTCGATCGTTGACGAGTGCACGCGTTCCAGCTTGAGATACGCGCGCTTGCCTTCTCGTGTGAGACGCGCCCTGACCCCTCGTCCGTCGTCGCCCGCTGAGCAACGTTCGACGAGCCCGGCCCGCTCGAGCTGGTCGATCCGTCGGGTCAGCCAACTCCGCGACATGAGCACCGCATCGGCGAGCTCGCTCATCCGTAGGGCGTGGCCCGGGGCGAGATAGAGGTTCACGAGGACGTCGTACCAGCCGAGGGGCATCCCGGCGTCCGCTTCGAGTTGCTGCTCCATGACCTCGGTGAGCGCGCCGTGGGCGCGTACGGCGGCGTACCACGCCTGTCGTCGCTCGTTGGTCGGCCGAGTGGGCATGGATACGAGTGTTGTCGATCGGGGGCTGTGATCAGAGTCACGCACTGGTGGTCTACCTTTTGGTTGCTACTAGCAACTATATCTCCTACGCTGATGTTGTTTCCACTAGCAACTACTTAGGAGTTCATCATGCCTGCCCCCACCGACCTCACCCCCGGCACCTGGACGATCGACGCGGCGCACTCATCCGTCGCGTTCTCGGTCAAACACCTCATGATCAGCAAGGTGCGCGGTTCGTTCTCCGGCTTCTCCGGCACGGTGACCGTGCCCGAGGATCGTCTCGACACAAGCGTCGAGGTGACGATCGACCCGGCCACCGTCAACACTGCGGACACCAATCGTGACGCTCACCTGAGGACTGGCGATTTCTTCGACACCGAGCAGTTCCCGTCATGGAAGTTCGTCTCCAAGGGCATTCGCGTCGACGGCAACGACTACGTGCTCTCGGGCGATCTCACGATGCGAGGCGTGACCAAGCCGGTCGACCTCGAGGTCGAGTTCGAGGGTGTCACGAAGGACCCGTGGGGCAACACCAAGGCCGGCTTCAGTGCTCAGGGCGAGGTGAACCGCAAGGACTTTGGTATGGAATACAACGCGGCGCTGGAGGCCGGCGGAGTGCTCATCGGCGAGAAGGTCAAGCTCAGCTTCGACATCGAGTTGGCCAAAGCTGCCTGAGCCTCGACACGCGAGAAGCGCTGGGTCAGCTGGGCGAGTTGGGTCGGCCGACGCGCGCAGGTGCGCAAATCCCGACCCAGTGAACGTGAGCTGATCCAGTGAACGTGGGCCGACCCAGAACGCTCCCGTCCGCGAGAGGCCGTTGCCGTGTGCTCTGCGGTCGCTTATTCAGCCTGCGTCGGTCACGACCGGAGCAGGGTCGATCACCGCCGTCGGCGCCTCGGTCGGCTGACCGACGGCGACGACGGTGGTCGATGCGGGGGCCGGCGATGCCTTCTCGTCGCCGCAACCGGCCAGGGCGAGCGCGATGACGGTCGATGCCAGCGGGGCGAGGAAGGTGTGGCGAGATCGGTGAGTGGCCATGGGTGTTCCCTTCGAAGGGACGTGAGACATCGGCCGTGGCGCAGGCGCGTGGGGTCACACACTCTTTCGACCGGTTCGCCGCCGAGGTTGAGCGGAGATCAGCGTTGGGTCAAGGCGCCGGGCCCGGCCTACATTTCGTCGGGTGGATGCCGCCGTCACTCACCATCCCGAACTCGGCTTCTATCTGCTCGCCGGTGCACCGGAGAGTCCTCGTGCGTTGGTGGAGGAGCTGCGTGACGCAGAGCGCCTCGGACTCGGGCGGGCGTTCATCTCCGAGCGATGGAACGTCAAGGAGGCGGTGACCCTCTCGGGCGCTGCGGCGGTGGCGTCGGAACGCATCCAGATCTCGACGGCGGCGACCAACCACAGTGTCCGTCACCCGATCGTCACGGCGTCGTACGCGACGACCATGCACCGACTGACCGGCGGCCGGTTCACGCTCGGGATCGGCCGCGGGATCGACCGGCTCTTCGATGCGTACGGGATCGCTCGCATCACGACGACGCAGATGGAGGACTTCGCCGGGCTCATGCGGCGGCTGTGGAACGGTGAGACGGTGATCGGCCATGACGGACCGGCGGGTCGCTATCCCGTCCTTCGTCTCGATCCGACGTTCCGGGAGGAGATCCCTCTCGGGCTCGTGGCCTTCGGCCCGAACTCGCTGGAGTTGGGAGGTCGGGCGTTCGACGAGATCGTGCTCCACACGTTCTTCACCGACGAGACGCTGGAGCGCTGCGTCCGCACGGTGAAGCTGGCGGCCGAGCGCGCCGGCCGTGACCCGTCGACGGTCAAGGTGTGGTCGTGTCTTGCCACCATCGGCGACCACCTTCCCGAACCGCTGCGCCTGAAGAAGACGGTCGGACGGCTCAGCACCTACCTTCAGGCTTACGGCGACCTCTTGGTTCGCACCAACGGCTGGGACCCCGAGGTCCTGACGCGCTTCCGAGCCGATCCGCTGGTGAAGAGCTTCGCCGGCCGGCCGATTGACACGTTTGCGACCACCGACGAGCTGGAGCGGTTCGCCACGCTGGTTCCCGAAGAGTGGCTGGCTTTATCGGCGAATGGTTCCCCGGAGCAGTGCGTCGACGCAGTCGAGGACCAGTTCCGCCTCGGGGCCGACGGGGTCATCCTTCATGGGGCAAGCCCCGCGGAACTGGAGCCGATCGTGAACGCGTACGCCGCCCGCGACGGGCGCGGACATGCGTAGGCTCGACGGCTGATGCGGACAATCCCAAGTCATCGTCCTTCTTGTGGCGTTCCCGGGGACCGCTGATGGCTGTCATCGACGTGGCCGGGTACATCGCCGACCTGAAGGACCACGCGACCGTCGATCACGGCTTCCACGTGCACGACGAGCGTCACCTGGTCGAGACGTACTCCCTGCGCCAGGCGTGGGAGGTCGACCTGCATCCCGAGGAGGGCTGTAACGGACCCCTCGACCTCCACCTCACGCTCGAGGTCGACCCCCGGGTGCTGCTGTCGTTCGAGGACAAGGTGAACGAGATCGGCGAGGACTTCGACCCGCCCGACGAGTTCTTCTTTCCCCTCACGCTCACCTGGGCGCTGCCGCCGCTGCCCCAGCCGCCCGATCTGCTCGTGCTCGCCACGGAGCTCGCCGGTACGGCCGGCCCGGACTTCCCGGTCGAGGTGTCGGCGATCGACTCGTTCGCGTCGGTCACCGACGCACCCCAGCGGTCACTGACCATCGTGGCGAAGCGTCCGGTGTCGCTGGCCAGGATCTTTGCCGGCGAAGAGCTGCTCTGCGACGTGTTCGACGGCTGCCTGCGAGTGAGCCGCTTCCTCCTGGAACGGGCCCCGATCTGGCTCGACGAGCGGTAAACCCCTGGGGCTCGAGGACGGCTCGTGGGTCGGCGCGGCCGGGCGAATCGGGGCCGGAAACGACGAAGGCGAGAACCGAAGTTCTCGCCGTTCGTGTTGCTCCGAGAGCAGGGATCGAACCTGCGACCCATTGATTAACAGTCAATTGCTCTGCCAGCTGAGCTATCTCGGAAAGGCACGGCCACCATATCAGCGCCCGCCAACAGCGCCGGGCAATTGGTCGTCGGGTCGCTGGGAGAGAGGTTGCCCCCATATATGGGGGTAGAACGCCTCCGAACGCCGCTAGGAGGTGTTCAGCCGCATCCATCCGGATCGGTGGCGCGCCGCTCGGCCGACCACGGCCCGGCATCGCATCCCCGACGAGCGCCGCGGCGGTGGCAATGTAGAAGCCCCTCGGGGCGGTAGCTCAATGGTTAGAGCACGGGACTCATAATCCCTTGGTTGTGGGTTCGATCCCCACCCGCCCTACTTCGTTTCCCCAGCTCAGCAGGGCTGTCGCAGATCTCGCCCAGACCCCGACGACGGTTTGTCCCACATTTGTCCCACGGATTTGGCAAACTGTCCCACATGCGGGGGTCGCTGCGAGAGAAGCGTGCGGGGTACTGGGAGGTCCGGATCGACGCCGGGATACCGGCTCACCGGCAAGCGAGTGCAGGTCAGCCGGTCCGTCGAGGGGACCCGGCGCGAAGCCGAGCGTGTGCTGAACACGCTCATCTCGAAGGCCGAGACCGCATCGATCGGCGGGTCGACCACGGCAACCTTCGGCGGTCTGGTGAAGGCGTGGCTCGACCATGCCGAGAGCGACCTCGCGTACCAAACGGTCCTCGGCTACAAGCGCTTGATCAACACCCACATCGAGCCGGCGCTCGGCCCGATCAAGCTCCGCAAGCTCGACGTGGCGACGTTGGACTCGTTCTACCGATCGCTCACGAAGAAGGGTCTCGCTCCGGCGACGGTGAGGCAGGCGCACGCGATCATTCGCTCGGCGCTGAAGCAAGGCGTGCGATGGGACTGGGTGCCGATCAACGTCGCCGAAAAGGCATCACCGCCCCGGCTTCGTAAAGCGACGACTCGTCCACCTTCGCCGGAGGAGGTCGCACGTTTAGTTGAACGAGCAGCATCGAGTCGGTACCCGGAACTGGCGACGCTCATCCATCTCGCCGTCATCACGGGAGCACGTCGAGGCGAGCTGTGTGGGCTCCGCTGGTCGGACATCGATGATAAGCGCGCCGAGCTTCTGATTCAGCGCTCGATCTTTGAGACGACAGAACACGAGATCGTCGAGAAGGAGACGAAGACGCATCAATCGAGGCGCATCGCAATCGATGAGGGGACGATGCTGCAGCTGCAGCGGTACCGACTTCGCGTGGAGTCTCGTTCTGAGTTCTGCGGAGTGGTGATGGACCCGAAGGCGTTTGTGTTCTCGGATCACGAACGAGGGCTCGAACCCTGGCGGCCCGACCGGGTCACACACGCGTTCCGCCGGCTTTGCGCCGAGTTGGAGCTGACGGGCATCCGCTTCCACGACCTCCGCCACTTCGCCGCAACGAACCTGCTTTCGGCAGGGATCGACGTTCGCACGGTCTCCGGTCGGCTTGGTCACGCAAACGCCGCCACGACACTCGGTACGTACGCCCACTTCGTGGGCGCGGCTGATCGAAACGCCGCCGAGGTTCTGAGTGGGGTTCTTGCCGCTCCTCGGTAGGTGTTGCCACAACAGCCGTCAGTGATCGATTGGACTCGCTCCTCGAGCTGGCGAAGCGACGGTCCTCGGGCTTCGTCACATCCCCCCGGTAACGTAGCGACCATGGCAACTCCGCTCGCGTCTGGATGGGAGATCAAGTTCCGACTCGCGTGCGCCGAGCGGCGCGGAAACGCGTATCAGGAGCTGTTTGCGCAGATCTTGGAGCGACGTGATCCTTCGTTTCAGCGGGTGCGACCGTGGGGGAATGACGGCGACCGGAAGAACGACGGTTGGTCTCCTGAACGCAGAACCTTGTTTCAGTGCTACGCGCCCTCGACCATGTCGCAGAACAAGCTTGAGCAGAAGCTTGACGAGGACTACGAGGGGGCGATCTCCTATTGGGAGGAGTACTTCGATTCTTGGGTCTTTGTACACGATGACCTCGACGGTCTCGCTCCGGCGGTGGCGAAGAAGATCGCGGAACTCAACAAGAAGTCGACATCTGTAGCTTGTACGGCCTGGGGCTACGCCGAATTGCGAGAGGAGTTCGCACAGCTGCACGATGCGGATCGCTCGGCGATCCTTGGACCGGCACTTACGCCGCATGACTTTCTTTCGGTCGATGCGTCGGCGATGATCCCCTTGATCGCTGCGCTAGGACACATGCAGCCGAACCCCGATGCCCAAGTTGCACCAGTGCCTGCGATCAAGATTGAGGCGAACGATCTTTCAACTGAACAGATTGCCTTTCTGAAGCTCGGCGCTTCGAGGGCACCACTCGTCGAGCAGTACATGGGTCAAGCGTTCCTCTTGCCTTCGCATGTCGATGCGATCTCCGAAGCGGTTTCCTTCCGGTACAGGTCGCTGCGAGACGAGGGAAAGGCACCTTCACTCGTTTTCGACCTGCTCCTCGCGTGGGTTAGCGGTGGGGTAGTCGACTCCCGGACAGTTGCAAACGCCCTGGCGATCCTTGCGTATTTCTTCGAGCGGTGCCACATCTTCGAGATACCGGGGGAAACACGATGATTCTTCCGTCGAAAGGAGTCCCTGCTTCGAAAGCCCTGATCACTGTCGGCGGCGACATTCTCGGGGCACTTAAGGACACCTCCCTGAGCACAACGAGCCTGTGGCTTGAGGTTACCGAACAACGGAAGGCATCGCCGATCGCACGGATTTCCTACGACTGGTTTGTATTGGCGCTTGATCTTCTCTTCGCGCTCGGCGCACTCGAACTCAGTGACCGCGGACTCCTGACACGGACAACGCAATGATCCACAGCATCAGTTCGTCGGACCAGCGCTTCAAGACAGTCAACTTTCGCTCCGGCCTCAACATCTTGTTGGCCGAACGCCACGATGATGCTTCCGAGACTGACACCCGAAATGGCGCAGGCAAGTCAAGCCTTGTGCTCCTCCTGCATTTCTTGCTCGGTGCAAACGTTGGAAAGAATTCGATTTTCGCGTCGGAGGCGTTGAGCACATCGCGGTTTTCCATGGACTTCGATCTAAATGGCGTGCGAACGACGGTGTCGAGGTCTGGCGCAACTCCAGGTGCGCTTTCTGTATCCTCGCCGACAGCGAGACGGGACGGTCAACTCGATGTTGGTCCGAGCAGCGACATCGTCAAGCCAAGTGATTGGCTGGCCATGCTCCGACGCTCGTGGTTCAAGCTCGAAGGCGAGGATGGCCCATCGGCACGCTCATTGCTGTCGTACTTTGCTCGCCGCGTCGACGACGGAGGATTTCAAGACGCGTTCAAACAGAGTTATCAGCAGACACCGTCGGACTTTCAGGTCGCAGTGTCGTACCTCTTGGGACTGGACTGGAAGCTCGCGGGTCGTTGGGACGATGTTCGAGAGCAGGAGAAGACCGTACAAGCGCTTGCGAACGCGCTGAAGGAGGGAAGACTCGGTTCGTACACGGTCGGATCGGTCGCCAAGCTTCGAACTGAAGTTGCGCTCGCAGAGGCTAAGGTTGCTACTCTGCGATCGAATGTCGGCGACTTTCGAGTGGTGGATTCCTTTCACGAGCTTGAACGGGAGGCGAACACTCTCAGCAATCAGGTTCATCGCCTTGCAAATGAAAACGCGATTGATCGGTCAATGGCAGATCAGATTCGATCGACGTACGAAGTGGAAACTCCCCCAAGCGTCGAGGATCTCACGATGATGTACGAGGCGGCTGGGGTCCAACTTGGCCAGCTTGTCCGACGTCGATTCGAGGAAGTCGCTCAGTTTCACGAGTCGATAGTGGAGAATCGCACCCGCCACCTTCAGGAACAGCTTCGCCAAACCGAATTGCGGATATCACAGCGAGAAGCGGAGCAACGAGAGCTTGACGACAGACGGGCCGAAATCCTTAGGACACTTCGGTCGGGTGGTGCGCTCGCTGAGCTGTCTGGACTTCAAGAGGAGCTGGGCAAGGCACAGGCTCGGCTCGAGGGATTGCGCGCGAGTTATAAGATCGCGGACCAACTTGCGGTAGGGAAGGCTGGGGTGCGGAAGGCGCGTCAGGACCTTCACGTAGCGCTTCAGGAAGATCAGCGCGAGCGAGAGGCGCAGCTCAGCGAGCTGGTGCTGCGATTCGAGGAATTCTCGGCCCAACTATACGAAGAGCGAGTCGGAAGTCTCGAAATCGGAGCTTCCGAGAACGGGCCCACATTCTCGATTGCTATTCCGTCTGGGAAGAGCAAGGGGATTCAAAACATGCAGGTCTTTTGTTTTGACTTGCTAGTCGCAGAGATCTGCGCGAAACGTGGCATAGGTCCGCGATTTCTCGTTCACGACAGTCACCTTTTCGATGGCGTTGATGAGCGCCAGGTCGCTCGCGGCCTTGCGCTCGCAGATGAGATCTCGACGCTCAACGACTTTCAGTACATAGTTACGATGAATTCTGACTCGGTGCCCACAACGCTCCCCGAGGGGTTTACGCCGGACGAACACTTTTTGGATGTGCAGCTGACCGACGAACGTGAGGACGGCGGACTCTTCGGATTCAGGTTTTGACGCCAGTCTCTGGACATGACCCGGACGTGCATCGATTAGAGCACTTCGGACGGGAGTTGGCGCAGGATCTCGCACGCACAGAGAAGTAGCGCAACGCTCCCGGCTCGGCTCACGACGCGCGGACTGCAGGATGCGGGCGCAACCCGCGCACCTCGTCTGCGTGTATCCAACTCCCCCCATCAGCCGGGTCCGCCAGCACGATCGGCTGGAAGCACTCTGCGCAGATCGGCACACCGGCCTCGGCGCGCTTCCGCTCGATCTCGTCGCTGATCCATCGGGCGTCCTGCAGGTCCTTCTTCCGCATGATGTGCGACGGCGACGGTCCGCGCCGGCCGATCGCCGCGAACGCCTCTGACACGCGATGGAGCACCGCACTTGCGTCCTCGAACCATCGCTCCTCCCCCCACGAGGTCTGACGCCGAAGATCCCTGGGTCCACCCAGCCCACGACGGAACAACCCGAGCAGGAAGTACATCTGCAGCTCGTCGTCCTTGAGCGTCTGCCCGCCGCCTCGCAACACCTGCCCGACTCGATCGTGAAACGGTCGCCGCTCCGAAGCAACCTCCGACCGCCGGGCCCAGTCGCCCTGATGATCCAGGTAGGCGTCGATGTCCGACTCGGTCGGCGTTGTGCGACGGAACACCCAGTCCCAACCGATCCCGCTCAGGTGTCTCGGCATTTCAAGCGCCTCGGCTTCGTCGCCGGTGGGCGGCATGAAGAACCAGCCGATCGGCACGTCGAAGGCGAAGCAGAACGCCAACAGCTCCGAAGGCGAGAACTGGCGGATCCGAGCGCCGGTCACCGATGACTCCGCCGTCGCAACGGTTGCCTGCGTCCACTCCGTCTCGGTGTAGCGACTGATCGCCTCGGCGGCCTCCTGTTGCGTCAGCTCGGCCTTGCGTCGAGCACGAGCGAGATTGAACGCTACGAGCTGACTGGCGTTCCAGCGCGGCCGACCGACCGGTTGCGGTTCGTCAAGTCGTTTCCTCGCCATCGTTTCTCCTGTCGCAAAGCTCGCCCAGTCAAAGCGAACTACGCGTTTGCAATTCGATCCTGGACTGGCCACTATGAGTAGTCATCGCATCGGTGCGATGCATCATCGTATCGGATCAGGGAGACGCAACGTGGACTTTGACGAACTACCCGACATGTTGACCGTCGAGGAAATGGCCAAGGCATTCCGCCTCGGCCGCAGCCAGGCGTACGAACTCACCAAGCGCTACCGACTCACCGGCGGCAAAGAGGGCATCCCCGTGCTCCAGCTCGGCCGACGACTGCGAGTCCCCAAGGCCGCCCTCGCCAAACTCGTCGACACGCTCCCGACCCCGGAGAACCTCCAATGATCCGACCCGCACCCACCGGTCGGCTCCTCGCCGACCGAGCAGCACTCCAAGCAATCCGCCGGCGCATCGGTCACCAGTCAGCCCAACTCCTGCTCGACCTGACCGACCTCGCTGAGGAGACCGCCGACGGACGAATCGTCGAGGCATCACTGCGAGACATCGCGTCCTTCGCAGCATCAAGCAAAGACACCGTTCGCCGCTGCCTCGCACAACTCGAACGCCACCATCTCGTCGAACTCGTGAACCCCGACGCCAGTCGCTTCGCAACGCCGCGCTACCTCCTGCACCTTGACATCGCCGGCATCTCGATCGCCGCGTAACGCAACCAACTGACCGAGCAGACGAGCGCAACCACGCCGCTGCCACCCCCCTACGGAGCTGCAACATGCCAACCCCTTCACCCCACGCGCCCGAAAACGATAAGTCCACACACTTGCACTGGCAGTGCGTGCCGATGCCGCGACGTCGCGGCGCCCCGCTCGACACGAACCGCGTTGTCGTCACCACCCGCATGCTCGGGCGAACTCGGCAGACCGGGAACGTGTGCGCTGACCCGCTGATCGCGTCAAGGACGCTCGCTTCGCTCACGCCCCTACGGGGCGGCCTACGGCCGTCCTGGACCCGACCCTCGGCTCAGCGTGATGGCGACAAACGAACGGCTGGCGCCGTCCGCGACGTCCAAGAAACAGCGATCGGCGGCACGCCATGACGGCGTCGCTCGGCAAGATCACCGATGCCAACAAGGGCTACCACCTCGGCGAGATCGAGGACCGCCTCGACCCCTACTACCTGAAGGACCGGCCAATCCGAGTGGTCGGCCAGCTCGCTCACGAGGTCGGGCTCACCAGCAATCCGACGACCGAGCAGATCCTCAACGTCCTCTCCGGCCAAACCGCTGACGGCACCACGACGCTGCGCGAGCGACCCGTCAAGACCCTCGGATTCGACCTGGCACTCTCCGCCCGCAAAGAGCTCTCGATCCTCCACGCCCTCGGCGGCGAACGCATGCGAAACGAGATCGAAGCAGCGCATCACACAGCAGTCGACAGCGCTTTCCGCTATCTCGAGTCCGCTGCCGTGTCCGTTCGGCGCGGCGCCGGGGGAGCGCAAGTGCTCGACGGCAACGGTCTCGTCGCCTTCGCCGTCACCCACACCGACAGCCGCAACCTCGACCCACAACTCCACGACCACGTCCTCATCGCCAACATGACCAAAGGTCCCGACGGACGCTGGACCGCACTCGACGGCCGCGACATCTACCGTCACGCCAAGACCGCCGGCCATATCTACCAAGCGACACTTCGCGCCGAGCTCACCGAACGCGTCGGACTCATCTGGGAACCCGTCCACAACGGCACAGCACCCGTCGCCGGATTCGACCAACGCCTCGCCCGCGAGTTCTCCTCCCGCCGCCGCAGCATCGAAGACGCCCTCGACCGCAACGGACTCGCCTCACCCAAGTCCGCCGCCATCGCAACACTCACCACCCGCCAAAGCAAACAACTCGACGTCGACCTCTACGACCTCCAAACCAGCTGGGCCCGCCGCGCCGAGCCCTATCGCGACTCGCTCCGCAACCTTCCACTCCAACCACGACACGCCACCCCAACCATCGACGCCCGATCACTCGCCACCACGGTCACCGAGCAACACGCCACCTTCGACCGCCGCACCCTGCTCCAAGCCGTCTGCGACTCCCTCACCGACGGTGCCCGCCTTCCCCAAATCGAACACGCCGCCGACAACTTCATCCGGTCCGGGCACGCAATCCCGCTCGGCCCCGACCGCTGGACCACACCCGAAATCCTCGCCCTCGAGCAGCGCACCGTCGACACCGCACTCAACGGACGCCACCGACACCTCGCCGTCGTATCGAACCATTTCGTCGACGACGCACTCGCCGCCCGACCATCCCTCGGCCCCGACCAAGCCGCCGCGGTAGCTGCCATAGCGCGCTCTGGCGACGCCATCGAGATCGTCATCGGACCAGCCGGACACGGCAAGAGCACCATGCTCGACGCATCCCGCGCCGCATGGGACGCCGCCGGGTTCCGCACCATCGGAGCCGCGCCATCGGCACGCGCCGCCGCCGAGCTGCAAAGCAGCTCCGGCATTCCGTCGCAAACGATCGACCGCCTCGTCGGCGCTCTCGACACCGGGCACGAACGCCTCGATCGTCAGACCGTGCTCGTCATCGACGAAGCCGCAATGGTCGGCACCCGCAAGCTCGCCAACATCATCGACCGCGCCCACCAAGCATCGACCAAGGTCGTGCTCGTTGGCGACAACCGACAACTCCCGGAAATCGACGCCGGCGGACTCTTCAGCGCGCTCACGACCCGACTCGAACCACACACCCTCACCGAGAACCGCCGTCAACGAGACGGCGTCGAACGACAAGCCGCCGCCGAACTCCGCTCCGGCGACATCGAGACCGCAATCGCCCGACTCCACCGACACGGGCGAATCGTCACCGCCGACAACGCCGATCACCTCCGCGACGGACTCGTCGCCGACTGGCACCACGCCCGCTCGGCCGGACAAGACGTCCTCATGGTCGCACCCCGCCGATCAATGGTCGACGACCTCAACGAACGAGCACGCGCACTGCTCCGCGCGACCGGTGAACTCGGTGAGCCGATTCTTCGACTCGGCGACCACCAGTACGCAACCGGCGACACCGTCGTCGCCCTCCGAAACGACTACGGCATCGGCATTCTCAACGGCGACCGAGCAAGCGTGAAATCACTCGACGACAACGGACTCACCGTGTCCCTTCGGCGCGGCCACGACGTCACGCTCCCCTTCGACTACGTCGCCGAACACCTCACCCACGGCTACGCCACCACCATCCACAAAGCCCAAGGCATCACCGTCGACGAAGTCTTCGTCCTCGGTGACGACACCTACGCCCAAGAGCACGGCTACACCGCCCTCACCCGAGGACGCAACGCCAACCGTGCCTACATCGTCCGCGCCGAACCGCCCGACCACGCGCAACCCCACAGCGACAACGCGCCCGAGCTCAACCCGCTCGACGCATTCATCAAATCGCTGCAGCACTCCGCCGCCAAGACCGCAGCCATCGACCTCACCCCCGACCACAACCTCTGAGGAGAACCATGAACACCAACACACGCCCCACCGCAAACGACACCGGGCCCGAGGGCCCAATCCTCGCCCTGCTCTTCGTCGCGACATGCCTCGCAACGGTTGTGTGGGCAGGTGCGGAACTCGCCGCCTACCTCCGCCATCGACAGTTCTTCTCCACGTCGATCAAACTCGTCCTCGGAGCAATCGGACAACTCCCCAAGACCATGGGACAACCCAAGCGCGCCTGGCCACCTGAGGTGGCCGCCGTGCTTCCCGGTCCGGTCCTCTACTGGGCATCGACGTTCATCGTGTTCGCCGCGACAATCGCGCTCGCGGCCGGAATGATCCGTTTGTTTCGAGGACCGCGAGACACACTTGATCGCCGCGAACGCCTCGGCGTGCAAACCAACGCACGCTTCGCCAAACCACGAGATCTCCGACCGCTACTCGTCAAGACGCCGCCACCCGACCGTCTCCTGTTCGGCAAACTCGGACGCAAGTACGTCGTCACCGAAGCCCACCGAACACCACGAAGCAAGCCCGGGCGCGACGTAAGCAACGGCCGCGGGGGAGTCGCCGCGATCGGACCATCTCGTTCCGGCAAGAGCACCCTCGCGAAACGACAGATCGCACACTGGGGCGGCCCGGCGATCATCGTCTCCGTCAAGAGTGACCTCCTCGACGACACCATCGCGCAACGATCGTCGCTACCGAACGCCGACGTGAAAGTGTTCGACCCGACCAACGCCGCTCGCCTCGGCACCGCCACGTGGAGCCCGCTGCGTGGATGCGGAACACGGGAAGGTGCGATGCGAGCGGCATCGCACCTCGTCAAGGCGGCGCCGTCACCGGCGACGATCGAGGGCGGCGACCACTGGCGCAAACAGGCCGAGATCCTCCTGTCCGGCCTGCTCGCAATAGC
Source organism: Acidimicrobiia bacterium (assembly GCA_031368215.1). Classification (GTDB taxonomy): domain Bacteria; phylum Actinomycetota; class Acidimicrobiia; order Acidimicrobiales; family JANYDT01; genus JANLQX01. Next base: position 21,314 of record JANLRD010000089.1, read on the forward strand.
AGCCGGTTCCAACAAGACGATGCACGACGTCGCCACTTGGGTCGCCTCCGAAGACCGACCGACCGAAAAGAAGATCGGCGAAGTCGCACCACTTCTCCAGGCGCTCGGCGCCGCCACTGATCGCGACAAGCGCGACCTCGCACGGTTCGCCCAGATGACGCTGCTCGGCCTCTGGGAGAAGGAACCACGCTCGATCTCACCGGTGTACTCCACCGCAGCGAACATCGTGTGGCCGTGGGTCGACCTCGGCATCGCAGCCTCGGCATCGTCGTGCGACATCGACCTCGACTGGCTGTGCTCCGGACCGAACACGCTCTACATCGTCGCCCCGCTGATCGACCACGATCGATCGGCAGGGGTGCTCGGCGGGCTCATCGGCGACCTCGTCGGGCAAGTGAACCAGCGCAACCTCCAGGGTCGGACGATCAACCCCGAGATCCTTCTGCTCATCGACGAGGCCGGCAACATGCGACTCGACGACCTACCCGTGTGGGCATCAACACTCGCCGGCATGGGCGTTCAACTCGTCACGATCTGGCAGTCGATCGCGCAGATCAAGGCGAAGTTCGGTCCCCGGTCCGACGTCTTGCTCACGAACTTCCTCACCAAGATCTGGTTCCCCGGCATGAGCGACCTCGAAGGACTCAGCTACGTCGAAGGCATCAGCGGCGACGAACACGTCCCCAGCTCACTGACTCGCTACCAACGCAACGACGACCGGCCCAGCGTCGCCACGCTCCCGCTCATCCAACGCAAGGCCCTACGAGAGATGCCACTCGGTAAAGCTCTGCTGACACACGGCTCGCTTCCCCCGGCGAAGATTACGATGTCTCGTTGACGCCTGGTTCACGGTCTCTACAATGGCCATCCGTACAACGAGGCCGGGGTGCGGCGCATGGACCTGAGACGAGTTCCCCAAAGCATCGTTGCCGCTTCGCTCATGCTTGCGTCAGCGCATGTCGCAGTCGCCGACGGCGCGCTCGCGGCTACTCCCTCGACTCTGCCGGGTCCAATCCTCCCTTCGCCGGAAGTCGTAAGGCCGCCGGTCGCCCGCTCGCTACCGGCAGGGTTTCGGTTCAGTGCGGTGTATTTGCCTGAAGGTTTCGTCGAAGCGAAAGGCGCGCTGGCAACATCCTTCTCCTTTGGCTCGACCGCCAACGCCTCGGCGCCACGCGAAGCACCCGGCTTCTTCCGAGTGTGGATGCGGCCCGTCAATCCGACGAAGATCGAGTTCATCATCGCCGTCGTAGAGACGAGCAATCGTTCGGACCCGAGCATGAATCCGTCTTCACTTCGGGGTGCGCGGATCGAAACCAACCTGAGGCCCGGCGCAAAGGTCTACGTGGCTACCCCCCGCCAGAGCTGGGACGTTCGATGGACGGAGGGTCGCCTAGATGTTCGACTTATTGTCGAATCGCCAACCGTTACGGCCGATGACATCGAGCGACTTGTCGCAGGAATAAAGCTGACGTAGCTGGTTCCAGTGTCAACCGTCCTCGCTGGAGGCCTTTCCGTGACGGGAGGCCTTCGCATCGGCCCGCCGGACGGATAGCTGTAACGCGTTCGAACGGCCCGCCAGAGACTGACGTGGGAACGCCGCAACACAGGGGCGCGGAACCTCGCCGGTGGCGCCATGCCCTCCTAGTTAGCCGCCCACACCATCGGCGCGGACTCAGGTCCGGAGCAACCGAATACCGCTCACCAGGCGATCCACCGACGCATCATCCCATTCGTCTCCGATCAGGAGAACCTTTACGTCTAGCCCACCCTCCGTCCAACGAATATCGTGGGACCCCGTGGACTGAACGACCTTCAGAACCTCCGTACCGTTCCGGACGTCGCGTAGGGATTCTCCTGTTGCAGCAATCACTCGGGGGCTCACGGCCGGGTTGTCCACATCAGAAGACTCAATGACGATACCGATGACATTTAGGTTTCCCTGCTTTCCCCCCTCGCGCATCCAGGTTCGGACAAGGCCAGGGGCTTCGTTCTCGGAAGAAGGACGACCGAGGGTGAACGTCGTCATTTGACCGTTCGTTTGCACGTAGCCATTCGGAATCCAGTCCACCGCGACATCGACCTTTCCCGGCAACTTCCTTGCAACGGGCGGTTTGAAATCGGCAGGTAACGGAGGTGCCGGAGGAGCTTCGGAAATCTCCATGCTGCCGCTCTGGTCAGCGGCGCACCCGCCGACGATTAGGGCAGACAACACCATGAGCGAAGTAGCGAGTCGATATGTGTTTTTCATTGTCAATCCTCCCTAGAACCAGCCGATATTGCCTGGGCAGGCGTAGTAGCCCACTCCTCCGACGGGTACGCCGGCTCCGCAGACTTGATTGAACCGAAGCCATGGTGAACCGTTGAAATAGTCGTTCCAAATCAACTGCGAAGACCCAAAGCTCCACTGCGGATTCACCGCTTGGAGAGTCGCGGATCCCGTCGTGTAGTTATAGACATACCAGTTCGAGTTCATAGTGATATATTGGGTCGGCCCGTTGCAATACACCTCTCCTTGCGTGACTATGAGGTACGCGCCAGGATTGAAGGCCCATACAGCCCCGCCGCAATAGAACGTTTGGGCGTGCGCCGGCTTCGAGTCCACAACGTTGACGGCAAGACCGCCTACCACGAGGACGGCCGCGATTGCGCTCCTCAGCCAGCTTGGACGATGAGGCTTTGTTCGATTAGTCATAATTCACAGGCTCCCATGTCTCTGGTGCAAGCATCGTGCATGACTGCGCCGACGGGCGGAACTAGCCGGGACCGAGGGCTTCAAATGGTCATGTTACGAGTCGACAACTGGAAAGTCAATGCCGTGGATTCAGCCTGCTCGGAGAGTACGCAATACCCAGCGCGTCGCGCTCGGGTCTTCGTTAGTCAGCTAATTGCTTCCCCCGGAAATAGCAGGTGAACTGGGGAGTTTGGTGCTCGCATTTTGGGTGGGGCGTAGATGGATTCTCGGGCTGCTAGCTCTCTACGGCCGCTCACCGAAGGGAGCAGGAACGCGACGTCCTCTCGGCGATGGACGGCGAGCTCCTGGCGATGCCGTTTGGAAATCGGGTCGCGGTTGTGCGACCGGACTCTCGGGATCGTTACAAACGGGTGGGTGCGCCGGTGGACTTGGTCTTGCGTCGGACGGCGAACGCGACCCCCGGTCGTGTCGTCATGCCGGTCGCGAAGGCGAATCGAAGGACCGGACCAAGAGATTGGCTTCGTAGTCGATCGAGCGTCCGAGCGCTGATCGACCGCTTGCGGGGGAGCAACATTCAGGTCCCGAACATCAGGTCGTTTTGACAGTTCGCCTGCCCCTGGGGACCGTCCCCATCGCAATCTTCTTCTGGTGCGGGTGTGTCTGGACCTTTGTGCAAGTGGCCGATTCGGGTTTGCTACGTCTACTTAGTTTATTGGTTGAGGCGGTCGCCGTAGTGGATGGTCA
>JANLRD010000132.1:0-45374 GCA_031368215.1 Acidimicrobiia bacterium
TGCTTGATGGTGCTGCGCTGCTCCGCTGCGCTTCGCTGCTCGCCGGGCAGGTGTCACGTCGACGGCACGCCCCACGTAGAGGACTCTGCTTGATGGTGCTGCGCTGCTCCGCTGCGCTTCGCTGCTCGCCGGGCAGGTGTCAGGACGACGGCACGCCCCCCGTAGAGGACTCTGCTTGATGGTGCTGCGCTGCTCCGCTGCGCTTCGCTGCTCGCCGGGCAGTTGTCACGTCGACGGCACGCCCCACGTATAGGACTCTTTGTAGAGCCGCAGGTACATGAACGTCTCCGTCTCCCGGATGCCGGGGTACTGGCGGATAGTCGTGTTGAGCACGTCGATGAGGTGATCGTCGTCCTCGCACACGACCTCGGCCAACAGGTCGTAGCTACCGCCGGCAAGCACGACGTAACTGACCTCGGGCATCTTGCTCAGGGCCTCGGCGACGAGAGTGGCGTCGCCCGAGACACGCATCGCGACCATGGCCACGCGCTGAAAACCGAGCTTCATCGGGTCGGTGACGGCGACGATCTGCATCACCCCGTCCTCGGCCAGCTTCTGCACGCGTTGGCGCACCGCCGCTTCGGACAGTCCGACCCGTTCGGCGATCGCCGTGTAGCTCCGACGGCCATCGATCTGCAGTTCGGTGATGATCGAGCGATTGATGTCGTCGAGCGGGTCGGCCGCCTTGGATCTGAGACCGGTTTTCTTCTTCGCCGGCTTGGATCCGCTCGCGGCCAACGGCTTCGCGGCCGTGATGTTCTTGTCTGGGTTGGGCAACACAGCTCCCCGGTGAGGTCGACAGGTCAGTCTCGCACTGCGACGATGACGGTTCGGTGAGGCTGTGACGTGGTGGTCACGTGGTGCTCGGGGCGACGGCGTTGCGGGGTCCACAGGGCGGTGATCGAGGTGCCAACAGGGCAATCACCTGGAGGGGTGGCGCCGATGGGGCCCCGCCCGAGGAACGGAGACCGGGAGACTGGTAGGGCGATGGCCTGGAGGGGTGGCGCCGATGGGGCCCCGCCCGAGGAACGGAGACCCGGCGACGAAGGAGCACGGGCGAGTACCGCAGCGGATGGGGAGGATCGGTGACAGGACCCCGCAAGGTCTTCGCCCGGGGGCCGCAGTGAGGTCATCGCGCGGGGGCAGCGCGGAGCTACCCGGTGGCCCCGTCGGCGATCACTGGCAGACGCGGTTTGGAAGCGGCGTATCGTTGCGCATGGCACTGAAGACCGCTCCGGTCGTCGAGACGATCACCGAGGAAGACGTTGAGCTCGATCCGGGCAAGCACGCCCACATCGTCGTGACCAAGCCGGGCGAGACGGCGACCGCGGTTGTCCTCGAGGCCCGGATCATGGGTACACCGATCGAGGCGCTGTGCGGGCACGTGTTCGTCCCGCAGCGTGATCCGTTGCAGCTCCCGATCTGCCCGAAGTGCAAGGAGATCTACGACCTCATGCGGATGATGAACGAGCACCTGCACGAGACGCCTCGTAGCTGAGCGCGAACGCAGCCCCTCGAGCCGAGGCCCGGCTCATGCGATGGTGACCTCGTCGCAGAGGTACACGTCCTGGATGGCGTTGAGGAGGGCGACGCCATCGGCCATCGGCCGCTGGAAGGCCTTGCGCCCGGAGATCAGGCCGGCACCACCGGCCCTTTTGTTCACCACGGCAGTGGCGACCGCGTCGTGGAGGTCGTTGGCGCCCGACGCACCGCCGGAGTTGATCAGCGGAACCCGGCCCATGTAGCAATTGGCGATCTGGTAGCGGGTCATGTCGATCGGGTGTGCCGACATGAGCTCGGAGTACATCCGGGGGTCGGACTTGCCGAACTTCAGGTCGTCGAAGCCGGGGGCCGGGGTCTCCGGTGCCTTCTGCTTGATGATGTCGGCCTGGAGGGTGACGCCGAGATGGTTGGCCTGGCCGGTGAGGTCGGTGGCCACGTGGTAGTCGGGACCGCCTTCGGCTTTCTTGTTGAAATCGGCATTGCGCAGGTAGCACCACAGCACCGTGGCCATGCCCATCTCGTGGGCCATCTCGAAGGCCTTGGCGACCTCCTGGATCTGACGCTTGCTCTCCGGTGAGCCGAAGTAGATCGTGGCGCCCACGGCCACCGCCCCCATCTCCCTCGCCTGGCGGATCGACGCGAACGCGATCTGGTCGTAGGCGTTCGGGTACGAGAGGAACTCGTTGTGGTTGAACTTCAGCAGGAACGGGATGCGATGGGCGTACTTGCGGGCACACATGCCGAGGACGCCGAGGGTACTGGCCACGGCATTGCACCCTCCTTCCATGGCCAGCTCCACGATCTTCATCGGATCGAAGTAGTCCGGGTTCTTGGCGAACGACGCGCCGGCGGAGTGCTCGATGCCCTGGTCGACCGGAAGAATCGACATGTAGCCGGTGCCGGCGAGACGGCCGGTGCCGAACAGTGTCTCGAGTGCACGCAACACCGGTATCGGACGATCGGTGAGCGACACGACGCGGTCGACGAACCCCGGCCCGGGAAGAGATAGACGGCTTGCCGGAATCGTCGTGCAGCGATGACCGAGCAGATCGTCGGCGCGTTCGCCGAGAATCTCCGTTATCCGGTCTATGCCGTTGGAAGTTGCCATGGTTGTTCTCCGATGTCAGTGCAGCAGCGGGTGGAGCTGTCCGAGGATGGCGACGGCTACGAGGATGAAGGCGCCGATGGCGACGTTCGTCTCGGCCAGGCGGAACAGGCGTGCGTGTGACGACGCTGTCATGGTCGGCGGGGCTACGGAAGGGGTCACGGTCCCGGGCACGGCTTCGGCGGGGAACGCCGTTACCGCGAACGACGCCGGCGTGAAGGTTGATGCAGCAGACCGGGTCCCGTACCCCCGGACTGAAAGGACTCGGCCGATCCTCGCTGACGTCACGAGCGACGCGATCGCGGCGACCATCTTGACGGCGAAGACGCACAGGTACGCCGTGCCGAGCCCCGAGCGGAGCAGGTCGGTCGGATGGAAAAGGCCGGCGGACGAACGCTGCATGTTGATCAATCCGGTGAACACGACAACGCCGAGCCCGAGGCCGGCGAGCATCGTGTAGCGCTGGGCGATGAACGACGTGAGCTGATCGCGACCCCACCCGGGACCGAGACGATTGGCGAGCACGAGGCCGAGGACGGATACGAGCCATGCCACGGCGCCGAGGGAATGGAGCGCCCTGATGAGTGCGGCCTCGAGGTCGAACGTCCTTGGCAAACTGGTGTTCACGACCGAGGTCGACGCTCCGTGCGTGGAAACCACCGCTTCGGTGGAGGTCTTGGGATCCAATCGGAGCATGGCCCGGCGTGACGGTGAGGCCGCGGCAAGAGCGTGGTCGGCGACCGGGATGCTGTCGATCTTGACGGTGAACAACTCGACGATCTGAACCGGTGCGTGCGCACGGACCACGAGTACCCAATCACCGCCGCTCGAGAACCGGAGCGTGGCACGGTAGGCCGAGCCGGAGGCCCGCATCGGCTGCGTCGGGACCCGGAGGTCGGGATCGTCCCCCAGCCCGCCGATGTCGAGGTCTCCCGCCTTGACGGGCACCCCGCCCAACCGGAGGTCGGCCTCGTAGGTTCGTTCCGCACCACTTCCGCTGACCTCGCGCAGGGTCAGCGTCGGCTTCGGTGCTTCCGATGCGGCCGTCGCCGCTATCGGGGCGGCGAGGGCCAGAGCGAACGCCGCCGCACCGATGAGCGAGCGAAGCGTCACGGCTGCACGGCCCACACGGTGGTCATGCCGTGGAGACCCTGGGGCGATTCAGCGTGGGTGAGGATGTGGCAGTGGAACGCCCACGCCCCTGGGTACTTCGAGGCGACGATCACGTCGTAGCGCTCACCCGGAGCGATGTTCAAGGTGTCGACCTCGTAGGGCTGGGGCAGGAAGTTTCCGTCCTTGGCCACCACCGTCATGCGATGTCCGTGAAGGTGCATCGGGTGGATGATGAGTCCCTCGTTCATGAACCGCACGAGGGTCTTCTCGCCAACCTTGGCCACGACCGGGGACGTTGCCGGGAACCCTTTGCCGTTGATGGAGAAGCCCATGGGGCCGTCGCTCAGGATCTCGGTGTACTCCTTGTCGTGGGCGGCGAAAGCCGGGACCGGCGTGGTCGTGCAATCAACGATGAAGGCGCCGAGCAGACCGAGCGGCACCTGGGCGTCGGCGGAATGGTGGGAGTGGTACATGTGCGAGCCGCAGTTGATCGGGGTGAGGTCGTAGATGTAGGTCTGGCCGGGCGTGATCGGGTCCTGGGTCACGAACGTGACGCCGTCCTGCTTGTTGTCGGCCATCTCCACGCCGTGCCAGTGGATCGAGGTCGACTCAGGGAGGTCGTTCTTGATGCGAACCTGTACGCGCTGACCCTGTTTGACCCGGATCTCGGGCCCGGGGACGGTGCCGTTGTACGTCCACGCCTCGATCTTGCGGCCGGGGGACACCTCCCACTGCACGACCTTGGCGGTGATGTCGTAGACCGGGATGCCGTTCTCCATCGTCGGCTTCAGCGGTTGGCCGCCGAGGCCGGCGGTCTTGGCCGGGAGGCCCTGCAGGAACTCCTGCACCACGGCTCGGTGGGCCTCATCCACCCCGGCGTAGGGGTCCGTTGCGGCAGCCGCTTCGCCTGCAGGCGCGGCGTTCGCCGCCGAGCCCGCCGAGCCACCGTCGCCCGACGCGACCACCTGGAAGGTTCCCTTCATGCCGATGTCGGCGTGGCCGGGGATGTCGCATGTCCAGTTGTACGTTCCCGGCTCGAGGACGCCGAGGTCGAGGACGGCCGACGATCCCGGCGGGATGTCGCGGGTCTTGCCGATGCCCCCGACGCCGAGGTTGTGGGCGACCGACCCGGTGTTCGAGACGTTCAGCCGGATCTGGCCGGCCGGGAACGTGGTCGTTGCGGTCGTGATCTTGAAGTCGCTCAGCGTGACAGCGACATCGGTGATCTTCGATGCGGCTGCGCCGCCCGACGAGTCGCTCTTGGCCCGGTCACGGACACTGAAACCGAACGCCACCAGCGCCAGGACGATGGCCAATCCTGCGCCGAGCAGGGCCACGAGTGTCGCGCCCTCCGAGGATTGACGGTACTCAACAGGTGCAGAAGAACTCATTCCTCGACGGTGCCGCCCCGGCGTCAGTGGTCCTAGAGCGCAAGGGCCCCGACCGGCCGGGACCTTTGGCCCTGTCCGCGTTTTCCGGCTCGGGGGCACGCTGGCACCCATGGACGCACGCATCGTGGTCGGGGTGGACGGGTCGGACGAAAGCATCGCGGCTCCTCGCTGGGCGCTCCGTGAAGCGGCGCTCCGTGAAGCGTCACTGCGGGTCCTCCATGCATGGTCCTACCAGGCGGCGGTGGGTTTCCCGGCGATGCGGCTCGTCGACATCGGCGTCATGCGGGAGTCGTCTGAGGCACTACTGGCTGACGCGATCGCCAAGGCCAGGTCAGGTTCGCTGTCCACCGTGTCCATCGATCCGGTGGTGACCGAGGGATCGGCGGCCCAGGCGCTCGTCGATGCCAGCGAAGGTGCCGATCTCCTCGTGGTCGGCGCTCGGGGTCACGGGGGTTTCCTCGGACTCGTCCTCGGATCGGTCGCGACCCAGGTCGTGCATCACGCCACCTGCCCGGTGGTCGTCGTTCCGAGCGGTGCCGCCGCCGACTGAATAGTCGACTCGGGACCTAGGACCCTTGCTGCACATGACCGATGGGTGGTCGACTCAAGGTCGTGAGCATTGCCGACGGCGCCGGTGGAACACGGCCTATCCGGGTCTTCCTTCTGGACGACCATGAGGTCGTGCGTGAGGGTGTGCGCCATCTGCTCGAGTCGTCCGGAGACATCTCGGTCGTCGGGACGGCGAGCCGGTGCAGCGAGGCGCTCGACCGGATCGGGGCGACCCGGCCGGACGTGGCGGTCCTCGACGTCGCCCTGCCCGACGGGAGCGGTGTGGAGGTGTGTCGGGACATCCGCGTGGCCCATCCCCAGATCGGCTGCCTGATGCTCACCTCCTATGCCGACGACGACGCCATGTTCCAATCGGTTCTCGCCGGCGCTGCGGGGTTCGTCCTGAAGCAGGTGCGCGGCACCGATCTCGTCAACGCTGTTCGTCGCGTCGCCAACGGTGACTCGCTGCTCGATCCGACGATGACGCGCAACCTCTTCGAGCGGATCCGCAACCCGGTCGCCACCGAAGACCCCCGTCTGGCATCGCTGACCAAACTCGAACGGAGCATCCTCGACCTCGTGGCCGAGGGGAAGACCAACGCCCAGATCGGCGGCGACCTCCATCTCGCCGAGAAGACGGTCAAAAACTACATGTCGTCGATCCTCATGAAGCTCGGCATGAGTCGGCGAACCGAGGCTGCCGTGTTCGCCGTGAAGTCACGCGAAACGCTTTGACGGCAGCACCGAGCGAGTGTCGATGGAACTGAGCCTGGAGTTCCTGCTCCTCCTGACTTCGAAGAGCCCCGACGCCTCCGTCGTGATCGATGACCGCGGCGACATCGTCTTCGCCAACGATCGCGTGCAGGAGATCTTCGGTTGGGTCCCCGATGAGCTCGTCGGACAGTCGATCGAGGTGCTGATCCCGTCCGCGAAGCAAGAGGTCCACCGCGGCCATCGCGCGCTGTTCCGGGCGGCGCCGACTGCCCGTGCGATGGGAGCGGGCAGCGTGCTGATCGGTAAGTGCCGCGACGGCGGGACCGTGCCGGTCGACGTGAGCCTCAGCCCCCTGACGCTCAATGGTGAGTCGTTCGTCGTCGCCGCCGCCCGCAACGCCGCCGCCCGGCAGGAAGCCGAACGCGTCCTTCGCCGTTCCGAGCACCTCTTCACCCTCGAAGCCGAACGTGAGCGCATCGCCCGCGATCTCCACGACGGCGTGATCCAGAGGCTTTATGCGGCGGGTCTGCACCTGCAGGCGACGCGCGCCGCCGACTCGGGCGTCGTCTGGGCCGGACATGGTCCGAGCATCGACTCGGTCATCGACGAGATCGATCGGGCGATCACTGACATCCGGGCGACCGTGTTCGCGCTCCACACCAAGCGGGGTCTCGAGAACGGACTCCACCACGCCGTCCGCCTTTCTGTGGCCGAGGCTTCCCGGATCCTCGGCTTCACCCCGCGCCTCGAGTTCCGGGGTGACGTCGACGATGTGGCCTTTGATGTCGCGTCAAACGGACTCGAAGTCGTGCGCGAACTCCTGGTCAACGTGGCGAAGCACGCCCGGGCAACGACGACCAACGTCGTGGTCGAGTACGCCAACGGCGTACTGACGATCGAAGTGGCCGACAACGGGGTCGGCGCCGAGGTCGGCATCGTCACCGCCGGCCAGGGACTGCACAACGCGTCGACCCGCGCCAGCAAGCACGGTGGGACCTTCGACGTGTGGTCGTCGCCGTCCGGCACGACGGCACGCTGGTCCGTACCGGTTCGCGACCACGCGGGTGCATGACCCGCGACCTCAACCCTCGAGGTTCGTCATCACGTGCTTGAGCCGGGTGTAGTCCTCGAGGCCGTACATCGACAGATCCTTGCCGTAGCCGGAGTGCTTGAACCCGCCATGGGGCATCTCGGCCACGAGCGGGATGTGGGTGTTGATCCAGACGCAGCCGAAATCGAGCGCGCGGGCCATCCGCATCGCCCGACCGTGGTCCTTGGTCCACACGCTTGATGCGAGCCCGTACTTCACACCGTTGGCCCAGCGGACTGCCTCGTCCTCGTCGGAGAAGCGCTGCACGGTGATGACCGGGCCGAAGATCTCGTCCTGGATCATCTCGTCGTCCTGGCGCATCCCCGAGACCACGGTCGGTTCGAAGAAGAACCCCGGACCGGCGATCCGTGACCCGCCTGTCTGCACGGTGGCGTGTGACGGTGTCCGTTCGACCATGGCGGCCACACGGGCGAGCTGCGAGGGGTTGTTGAGCGGGCCGTAGAAGGTGTTGTCGTCGTCGGGTGCGCCGGTCTTGGTCCCCCGGGCCGCCTCGGTCAACGCGGCAACAAAGTCGTCGTAAACGCGCGGACCGACCAGGACTCGCGTTGCCGCGGTGCAGTCCTGGCCGGCGTTGAAGTAGCCCCCCATGGCGATCGCCGCGGCGGCGGCCTCGATGTCGGCATCGTCGAAGACCACGACCGGTGCCTTGCCGCCGAGTTCGAGGTGCGCCTTCTTGAGGGTGTCGGCGCAACTGCGGGCGACCTCGATGCCGGCGCGCACGGAACCGGTGATGGAGACCATCTGGGGCGTCGGGTGGGCGACCATCGCCCGGCCGGTGTCGCGGTCGCCGCAGATCACGTTGAACACGCCGGGCGGGAGGAACTCGGCGGCGATCTCGGCCATCAGCAGGGCCGAAGCAGGAGTCGTGTCCGACGGTTTGAGCACCGTGCAGTTCCCGGCGGCGATCGCCGGTGCAAACTTCCACACGGCCATCATCATCGGGTAGTTCCAGGGAGCGACCTGGGCGACGACACCGATCGGCTCGCGGCGGATCATCGACGTCATGTTCGCCATGTACTCACCGGTTGACCGGCCCTCGAGGACCCGGGCGGCACCGGCGAAGAAGCGGATCTGATCGCACATCGGAGGGATCTCCTCGCTCATCGTGAGCGAGACCGGCTTACCGGTGTTCTCCACCTCGACGGCGACGAGCTCCTCGGCCCGGGCTTCGATGGCGTCAGCGATCCGGAGCAGCGCGCGGGACCTCTGCGACGGTGTGGTGCGGCCCCAGGTCTCGAACGCCGCGGCGGCCGCGACGAAGGCTTGATCGATGTCGGCGGCACCCGATCGCGGCGCGGTCGCGTAGACCTCGCCGGTCGTCGGATTCACCACGTCGGTCGTGGCCCCGTCGGCCGCGCCGACGCTCTGACTGTTGACGAAGTTCGCAAGCGCTCGTGTCATGGGTCACAGGATACGGTTCCGTCGGCAGTCTCCTAGCCTGGCGTCCATGGCTGAGGGCATCGCGGCACAACCGACCAACCCCATGCAGCAGATGAACGGGCTGCCCGGAACCAAGCTGGAGAAGCCGATCTGGAACAAGGTTCGTCGTCGGGCCGGGATCATCGTGTTCGCGTTCCCGGCGATCCTCGCGCTCTCGCTCATCGCCAACGGCGCGAGGCAGGCGAGCCTGCGGGGCGATGCGTCGGTCAAGGCCCAACGCGACCTCCGCCAGGCGTTCACCGACATCCCGTTCAAGATCCGGCTTCCCAAAGTGCTGCCGGAGAACGCGCCGATGGTGCGCGTCGTTCTCGACAAGCCCGATTCGAAGCAAGGCTTCCAGGCGTATCAACTCAACGTTTGGTACACCGTCCGCGGGAGCTCCACCGATGCCGGGAAGTCCGTCCATGTCTGGCAGACGAACGACAAGTTCCTCGCCCGGCGACTCCGTGATCCGCTGCAGCTCGTCGGTGTCGAGGAGACGATCGTGGGCGAAACGTGGCGCCGCGTCGTCGATGACCGTGTTCCCGGTCGGGTCGTCACCACGTTCTCCAAGCGCTACGACGACGGAATCACGATGACGGTGGATTCGCCCAAGCCGGAACTTGCGCGCGCGGCGATCGCGACGATGGCCACGGCCAACGGCTGATTCGCGTTGGACCTCGATCCGCCGTTGCCGACCGTCGCAGTGTGGCGGTGCACTCGCGCGCTCATCGTCGCCCTCGACGCGCAGTTGGGTGAACCCACAGACACCTACGTGAACGGCTCGCAGGTCTGGCTCCGCGACGACGGGCCCGGTGAGGTCACCCTCGAATGGCGCCTCCACCCGGTCGGCGGGTATCGACGGCCACCTGCCACCTCCACCACAAACGTGTTCCGACGGATCGCAACCGGGCTCGCCCAGCCGGCGGCCGACGAGGCCGTGGCCATCGCCGCACCGGAGTCGCTCTGGGGTGGGCTCGAGGTCTTCAGCGCCTACGAGGAACCCCTCCGTGCCGAGGAGCTCCGCGCGTGTTGTGTGACGCTGCTCGGCATCGAGCCCGACGCTGTCGGAACCGTTGACCACGACCCCATCGCCGACGAGTGGGAACGCACGGCCGGCGCGTCCGACATCTTCAGCGCGTTGATGGCGCAGCTCGGCCGGTAGCCTCACCTTCCTGTGATGACCGGTTCACCGTCGACGCCGATCGTCGCCCCGCGTCATCTGGTCGTCGTCGGGGCCGCTGCCGGAGTGGGCCGGTGGCTGGGTGAGCACGTGCTCGGTTCGATGGACTGGGAGAGCGTGACGCTCATCGACGCAAGTTCTTCGGTTCTCTCGATGGAGCATCCGTACTCGCATGCGAAGAAGGTGTCGTCGTCGACGTCGTTCTCACCGCTCGATGGGCTCGTCCCGGGCGTCGACGTCGCCGTCGTCATCGCAGTGCCTCTCGCCACGCTTCGAGCGGTGGCTGTCGATGTCTTCGGCCGAGCGCCGCAGAACGCGACCGTGATCGAGTGTTCGCATAACCGTACGCGCGCTGATCATGAACTCCGAGATGTCCGACCCGACGCGGTAATCGTCGGTCTCCACGCGCTGTTCGGGGTGAACGCTCCCCGCGCCGACGGCCAGACCTTCGTCGTCTGCCCGGACCCTGCGGCAACCGACGCGCACCGATGGCTGTCCTCGGCGCTCGAGATCGCGGGCGGCACGGTCAACGAGATGAATGCCGCCCGTCACGACGAGATCATGCTCACGGTCCAGACTGCGACACACCAGGCGCTGCTCACCTTTGCCGACGTCGTGGGCCACTCCGGTCTCGACATCGAACGCGACCTGTGGGCCAATCGCACGCCGGTCTTCGAACTGCTCCTCGCGCTGAGCACCCGTGTGCTTGCGCCCGCCCAGGACCTCACGACGGCGTCGATCCAGGCGGCCGATCGTGAAGGCCGGATCGCCGAGGCGATGATCGCTGCGCGATCCCGTCTTGGCAAGGCAGTCGCCGAGGGTGACCTCGACACGACGACGGAGTACCTCGAGGACGTGCGGTCGCACTTCTCCGGCGGGCTGTTCGCCAAGATCCACGAGGCGGGCGCACTCGCCACCTCGGCGGTGCAGTCGACGCGTGCCCGGGTCGCCGCGAACCGTCGAACGAATGCACTCGTCGGGGTGCGGGGGCTGTCCGGAAGCGACCGCCTCCACGTCGGGCGGGTCGTCAAGGTCACGCCCACGTCGTTCGTCCTCGACGATCTCCTCGTCGGCTCGCCGGGACGCGCCGCACTGCTGCTCGACGAGCCGACCATTGCCAACGCCCGCAAGCTGGGCATCGGCGGGCGGAGCCGGTCGGTCGAGTTCCGTCTCGGTCGCGTTCGCCTCCTCGACCCCGCAGAACTCGACGACGAACTCGACGCATGGCTGGCCACGGTTGTTCGCGGTGTGAAGGTGCTGATTCCCGAAGCGATCGCGGGAGCTTCGGCCGTTCGCACAGCCGAGAGCGTTCGCGGTGTGGTCCGGGCCGAACTCGTCTCCGAAGAGGTGCGGCTCGGTCAGCGTGAATGCGTCCTCCGTCTGGTCGGCCGCATCGACAGCGACCTCCTGGCTCTGGAACGCGAGGTGCAACATCGCATCGACGACGTGTTCCAGTGGCCGGCGGGTGCAATGCATCCGTTGTCGGACCGACCGGTCGGCAGCATCGGATTCCTCGGTCCGGCGGGCACGTTCTCCGACGTGGCGGCCCGCCAGCTCCGCGGTCTCCTCGATCCCGACTCGTCGATCGTCCGCACGGAGTATCCCGACTTCGGCACGCTTGTGCGTGCTGTCGAGGACGGCGCAGTGAACCTCGCAGTTGTGCCCATCACGAACTCGTCCTCGGGCCTCGTCGATCTTGCTGCCGAGGTGCTCTCGGCCTGCGATCCGTCGCTTGAAGCCAATGGGGTCGTCGACGTGCCGGTGCGTTTCGATGCCTACGTCGATCCCGGCGTCGGCATTCGCCCCGGCATGCGCGTGCTCTCACACCCCCAGGGAATCCGTCAGTGCTCCCAGTTCATCGCTGCCAACGAGCTCGTCGCGGTCGAGTGCACCTCCACCGCCGAGGCCTGCGTACGGGTTCGAGACGAGCACGACGGGATCGCTCTGGCCGCCGCCGGCATCGGCGAGGAGCTCGGCCTCGAGGTGGCGCGCTCGAGCGTCGGCAACCTTGCCGGTGCCATCACTCGATTCCTGGTGATCGCCCGACGCGGCACCTTTCAGCCGCCGGCCCGTGCCGACGTGCTGCAGCGAACCGTTTGGGTCGTCGACGACGACGTCGCGTTGCCCGACGATCACAGCGCCCGGTTCGACGAAGTCCTTCGTGGCCCGTCCGGACGCATGCTCGTGGTGTCGACACATCGCGGCCTCCTCGACGGTGTCGCGGGAGCGCGTCGACTCGGCACGATGCCGTGGACGCCGCGCACACCGATCGTCGTGGTCTAGAGCTATGCGTACAGATGATCCACGATTCGATGGTCAGAGGCCCGCGCCAGGTCCGTTCAAGATGCTCGTTCGTGGCGCACGACGGAAGTGCCCCCAGTGTGGATCCGGGAGGCTCTTCCGGCGGTGGCTCACCATGGTGGATCGGTGTCCCGGTTGTGACTACCGCTTCGAGCGGGAGGAAGGCTTCTTCCTCGGAGCGATCGTCGTGAGCGTCATCATCACCGAGATCGTCATCGTCGCCCTGATCACCGTCGGGTTTGCGCTCACCCTCCCAGACGCTCCCGTGGGAGCACTGGCCATCGCCGGGGGCGTGCTTGCCGGTCTGACCCCGCTCGTCGTCTATCCGTTCACCAAGACGATCTGGACCGCGGTCGACCTCATCATGCGCCGAAGCCTGGGCGAGTCCTATGCAACCGCTGACGGCACCCAGCCAGGCACCGGTCCGCACTCGTAGCGGCTCCGAGGGGCTCGGTCGTTCTGCGCCCCAGTCGGCTTCTCGACCGCGAGCGACGTTGCCAGCGGTGCGGTTCGCCCGTGCGTTTGTGGATGACCGCTTGCAGTCCACACCCGGCCGTCGTGTATAGACAGGTCTTCTTGATCTATACTTCTTCCATGGCGCTCAGCATCAAGAGTGATACCGCCGACCGACTTGCCCGGGAACTGGCGGCCGTGACCGGCGAATCGCTCACCGAGGTGGTCGAGGTGTCGCTGCGTGAGCGGCTTGCTCGCCAGCGTGGTCGGGTCAGCCTGTCGGAGAAGGTGCGCCGACTCCAACGTGATGTCTCGGCGCTCCCCATCCTCGATCACCGAAGCGCCGACGAGGTTGTCGGATACGACGGTGACGGACTGCCGGCGTGACGACGCTCGTCATCGATACCTCCGCTGCCGTCGCGGTGATCCTCGCCGAGCCCGGTGCTCCGGCGTTGATTGATGCGCTCGAAGCAGCCGACCGTCGGATCATGGGCTCTCCGACCCTCGTGGAACTCGGTCTCGTATTGAACAGCAAGATCGGTCCGACGGCCAGTGGCATCATCGATCGGTTTCTTCGCGACGCGGAGATCGACGTTGTCGACTTCGATCGTGAGATGGCCGAACGGGCCTTTGAAGGCTGGCGGGCATTCGGGAAGGGTCGGCACCCGGCCGCGTTGAACTTTGGTGACGTCTTCACCTTCGGAGTCGCAGTCACGCTGCAGGGCACGGTTCTCTGCGTGGGTGATGATTTCGCCCAGACCGACATCGCAGTCCAACGCCCGTGATGTGAGAACCATGTCGACGGTCTGACCTCGAACGGGCTGTCAGCACTTGGTGATGGAGGCCATCTCCGACAACGATGGTCCGATGCCCAGGCCCGAAGCTCGCGATTCGGTGGAACGCCCCATCGAGACCTCCGGGCTGCGCACGGCGTGGTTCCATTGCTACGCCGGCATCACCGGCGGCACCGCGCTCGGGGCGCTGATCGATGCCGGTGCCGACGAAGTCGAGGTCCGCCGGCTCGTCGAGCGCCTCCCGGTGACGGGCTGGGACATCAGCCGTGAGGTCGTCAAGAGAAACGGGATCGGCGCGATCCGGGCGTCGGTCGATGCCACGCCGGATCGTTCCGTGGTGCGGACGATCGCCCACATGAACGCGCTGATCGAAGAGGCGCGCTTCCCACCGCGTCTTCGCACGCGCATCGATACGGTCTTCGAGGCCCTGGCGCGTGATGATCGGATCGGACGTGGTTGGCTCCGCACGATCGAAGTGGCCGGGCTCGACGTGATCGTGAAGACCGTCGCCGTCTGCGCTGCGCTCGAAGTGCTTGACATCGATGAACTCCACTGCAGCCAGGTTGCACTCGGCGTGGGTACCGTAAAAAAGCGCGATGGCCTCGTGCCGATCCCCGATCCGCTCGCCGTGTCCGTTCTCGCCTCGCGTGGTGCGGTCACCTACGGACGAGAGGTCGGTGCAGAGCTCACCGACATTGTCGGCGCGGCGATCGTGGCGGCGCTGTCACAGTCCTTCGGTGCGATGCCGGCCATGGCCGTTGATGCGATCGGCCACGGCGCCGCCGCCCAGGAGATCGACGGATTGCCACTGCTCACGCAGGTCGTGCTGGGTCGACAGCTGGCGCACCGGGCTCCGACGCAGCAACTCACGCTGCTCGAAGCCAACGTGGACGACGTGACCGGAGAGGTCCTGGCTCACACGATCGAAGAACTGATCGGGGCGGGTGCGACCGACGCGTGGCTTACTCCGATCACCATGCGCGGCGGGCGTCCGGCTCAGAAGATAAGCGCGCTGGGCGATCCGCTCCTGGCCGATCAACTCCGTATGGTGCTGATCGACGAGACGGGTGCTCTTGTTGTTCGGCAGAGCAACGTCGATGAGTGGATTGCGACTCGGCACCACGAGGAGGTCGAGGTGCACGGTCACCCGGTCCGGGTTCGCGTCGGTCCCGGTCGGGCAAAGGCCGATCACGCCGACTCGATGAAGGTCGCGCGTCTGCTGAGCGTGCCTGTGCGCGAAGTCACGTCGCTTGCGGAGAGCCAGTGGCGGCGGATGCAAGAGGCCCGCCACTTCCACCCGGGCGGCCGCGGCTAGAGCTCCGAAGGATCGAATACCCAGGGGTTCCGCGGAACCGACGCAAGGGAAAAGCGCACCGTCCCGGCTCCCTCGGCCATGCCGATCGATCGATCGAGCGCCCTGCGGACCTGCGCCGCCGAGACTCCCACAGCCTGGAGATCGGCCAACGTCACAGCACCGTCGCGTTTCGCGAGACGCTCGCCTGACGTCGCAACCACCAAAGGAACGTGTACATACGATACCGGTGCAATGCCGAGTAACTCGGCGATGCGGGCCTGAGGCGCTGACGAGTTGAGCAGGTCGTCTGCTCGCACGACCTCTTCGACTTCCTGATAGGCGTCGTCGACGACGACGGCGAGGTTGTAGGCAGGAACGCCGTCGTTGCGCCGGATCACGACGTCGTCGACCGGCAGTTCGACTCGCCCCCGGAACCGGTCGTGGACGACCGTTGTACCATGACCACGAAGTCGCAGAGCCGGCGGCCTACCGGCCGAGTGATGCTCAGCGCGCTGACGGTCGGTGAGCCTGCGGCACGTGCCGGGGTAGCCGGGTGACGTCGCCGGGCCGTTCGGAGCGCGCACTGCGTCGGCGATCTCGCGTCGTGTGCAGAAGCATTCGTAGGTGTGGCCGGCGGTGGTGAGCGCGTCAATCGCCTCGTGATGGGCGTCGAACCGCGTCGATTGCACGAGTGGTTCACCGTCGAAGTCGAGTCCGATGGCAAGAAGGTCTTCGAGCTGTGCGAGCTGATGCTCCGGCCTCGAGGTGACCCGGTCGAGGTCCTCGAAACGGAGAACGAACCGCCCGCCTGTGGATCGTGCGCACAGCCACGCGACGAGGGCCGTGCGGAGATTGCCGACGTGGAGCTCACCCGTCGGCGAGGGCGCGAATCGACCGTTGGCCACGGCTCCAGTCAACCTGCGTTTCGCGGCGGGACGCGAAGCGAGGCCGGTTCCTCGCCCCCCGACGAAGAAACCGGCCTCGGATCCTCGTGGTTCAGCGGCCAGGTTGGGGCAGCGTGCGGAGGTACGGCTTGACCGTGGTCCAACCGTCGGGGAAAAGCGTCTTGGCCTCGTCGTCGCTCACTGCGGCGCCGATGATGACGTCTTCACCGCTCTTCCAGTCCACCGGTGTGGCGACCTTGTACTGGGCGGTGAGCTGCAGCGAGTCGATCGTGCGGAGGATCTCATCGAAGTTCCGGCCGGTGGACGCGGGGTAGGTGAGCGAGAGCTTGATCTTCTTGTCCGGGCCGACGACGAACACGGAGCGCACCGTGAACGTGTCGTTGGCGTTCGGGTGGATCATGTCGTAGAGGTCGGCGACCTTCTTGTCGGAATCGCCGATCATCGGGAAGTTCACCGCGGTGCCCTTGACCTCCTCGATGTCCTTCTCCCACTCGAGGTGCGAGGCGACGGAGTCGACCGAGAGGCCGATGACCTTCACGTTGCGCTTCGCCCATTCGTCCTTCAGGGCGGCGACCCGGCCGAGCTCGGTGGTGCACACCGGCGTGAAGTCCTTCGGGTGGCTGAACAGCACGCCCCACGAGTCGCCCAGCCACTCGTGGAAGTGGACGGTGCCGTGGGTGGTCTCGGCGGTGAAATCTGGTGCAACGTCGCCAATGCGCAGGCTCATGGTGGTCCCCTTCAAAGAAGTTCGTACGAAGCGATCACGGTCGTGATCGAAGGCGGCAACACAATAGCCGATAAATCCGACCAGTTTTGTCGGGAATTGCTTTGGGAGAGAGGTTGCCCCCATATATGGGGGCAGAACACCTCCCAACGCGGCTGGGAGGCGTTCTGCCGCACTGGTGTCAGATCGGAGGCGCCCGGCGGCGCGACGACTGCGCGAGTGTGCGGTCAGACCGGGCCGGCGGAAGCAGCAGGGGCCTCGCGGTGGAGGAGGAAGGTTCCCGTGGCCTTGCTCACCAGCTGTCCGTCGGCGTCGAAGACCTTCGCTTCGGCGAACGCCACCTGTTTGGTGATGCGCACCACGTCGCCGCGCAGCCTCAGGGTGTCGCCGACCTTCGCAGTGCGAAGGAACTCCCCCTTCATCTCGAGTGTCGCTTTGGTGCGGTCTCGCCCGTCGCATGCGGTGTTGATGGCGAAGTTCATCAGCGCGTCGAGAACGATGCCGTGCACCCCGGCCTGCACGATGCCGTGCGGATTGGCGGCGAGTGGCGCCGGTTCCCAGCGCCCCGTGCACCAACCCTGGTCCTTGGTCGACTCCGCGATCCCATAGGCGTCGATCGACGCGCCGATTGCGGCGATGATGCCCATTCCTCCGTCGCCCAGCCAGCGGTCCATGTTCTTCATGCCCGCCACCGTAGGGCGGCTCGGTCCGCACGAACCAGCCGGGGTGGCATCGTTGAGCCGTGCCGAACGCGTTGCCGGAGGAATCCTCGAACGAGCCCGTGAGCGAGGTGTCGATCGAGGCCACAGGCAATGCGACGCTGATCGCCCGCCTTGTCCGCGAGGCCTGGGCGGGAACGGTCGATCAACGCTCGTCGGGGCACCGCATCACCGGCGACGACGTCACCGAAGCGCTGGGTCGCGGTGCGACCGCCATCGTGGCCCGGCTGGACCACACGCCGATCGGCTGCGTGCTCGCTGTTCCCACTCCCGATGGGCGGACGGTCGAGATCAGCAAGCTCGCCGTTCTCCGCGAACATCGGGGCCTGGGAATTGCGGCGAGACTGATCGACGAAGTCGCCCGATTTGCCTTCGGCCTTCGGGCAGAGCGACTCCTTCTCGCCGTGAGCGCCTATCAGCCGCGCCTCGCCCGGCTCTACGCGCACGAGGGTTTTGTGGTCGCACCGAACGAGGTATACGCCGGTGCGTCGCCGACGAGTCCGACGCCCATCGTCATGACCCGAGTGCCTGTCCTGCCCCCGTTCGACCTGACGGTCGATCCGGTCGGGACCGCCGTTGCGGCCCTCGGTCGCGGCGGTCTGGTCGTGCTTCCGACGGAGACCGTCTACGGGCTCGGCGCGAATGCGCGCGATCCCCTGGCCCTTCGTCGTGTGTTCGCGGCGAAGGGCCGGCCCGTCGACCACCCACTGATCGTGCACCTTGCTGAGGCGTCCCAGATCGACGACTGGGCGGTGGACATCCCCGATGGTGCCCGCATGCTCGCCGCGAGTTGTTGGCCGGGACCTCTCACGCTCGTGCTCCGCCGCCACCCGTCGGTGCCCGACGAGGTGACCGGCGGTCGTGACACCGTCGCGGTCCGCGTGCCGTTGCACCCCGTTGCCCTCGCCGTCCTCGGACTGTTCGGTGACGGAATCGCCGCGCCGTCGGCCAACCGATTCGGCCGTGTGTCCCCGACCACCGCGGCTGACGTCCGCGCCGATCTCGCCGACGCGCTCGTCGACGGCCTCGATGTGGTGCTCGATGGCGGGCCCTCAGCGGTGGGCGTCGAGTCGACGATCGTCGAACTCGTCGGCGACGTTCCTCAGTTGCTCCGGCCAGGCGGGCTCCCGGTCGAACGGGTCGAGGAAGTGCTCGGGCAATCGGTGCTCCGCCTGCCGACGGGTCCGGCCCGGGCCCCCGGCATGCTCGCCGCCCATTACGCACCGTCCGCTGCAGTGCGCGTGGTGACGATCGGTGGCGCCGGTGACGTAGTGCGGGGCCAACCGGGGCTGACGGGCTTCCTCGGCCCGCTCGCCGTGCCGGTGCCCGACAGCGTTGTCCGGCTGGAGGCGCCGGAGCCCTATACGGCTGATGCGCTCGCTCCCCTACTGTACCGATCGCTGCGTCTGGCCGACCTGCTCGGTCTTGCGACCCTCGTTGTCGTCGCGCCCGAAGGTGAGGGCCTCGGCCCGGCCGTGCGCGACCGTCTCACCCGGGCGGCGCACCGGGAGTGATCGGGTTGGGCGAATGGCGCGTCTGCGTGGGAAAGTGGAGCAGCCAAAAACTTGACCGTACAGTCAAGTTCTGCCCGCCCTGAGGAGTTCTCATGCCTACTGCTGTGATCGTCGATGCCATTCGTACGCCGCTCGGACGCCGGAACGGCAAATTGAAGGACTGGCATCCGGTCGACCTCGCCGCCGAAACCCTGAAGGCCATCGTCGAGCGAACGGGCATTGACCCTGCGCTCATCGACGACGTCGTGATGGGCTGCGTGATGCAGGTCGGCGAACAGGGTCTCAACATCGCCCGTAACGCGGTCCTCGCCGCCGGGTGGCCCGAGTCGGTTCCCGGTACAACCGTCGACCGCCAGTGTGGCTCGTCTCAGCAGGCCGCCCACTTCGCCGCGCAGGGTGTGATCGCCGGCGCATACGACATCGTCGTGGCCGCCGGGGTGGAGAACATGAGCCGTGTGCCGATGGGTGCATCCGTGGCGTCGGGCCCGGGCAAGCCGATGGGCGATCTCGTCGCGGAGCGCTACAAGCCGCTCGGCGGCCTCGTTCCCCAGGGCATCTCCGCCGAGCTCATTGCCGAGAAGTGGGGACTCTCCCGCGACGACATGGACGCGTTTGCCGCCGAGAGCCACCAGCGCGCCGCCCGGGCCACCGCCGAAGGCCGTTTCGAGCGGGAGATCCACCCGGTCATGGGTGCCGACGGCGAGATGATGACGAAGGACGAGGGTATCCGCCCCGATTCCTCCACCGAGACCCTCGCCAAGCTCAAGCCGGCATTCCTCCCGGAGGGCCGCGTCACTGCGGGCAACTCGTCACAGATCACCGACGGTTCGGCGGCCATCCTCATCATGAGCGAGGAGAAGGCAGCGGCGCTCGGACTGCGCCCCCGTGCCCGGTTCGTCCAGTTCACCCTCGCCGCCGAGGACCCGCGGATGATGCTCACGGCCCCGATCCCGGCCACCCGGAAACTGCTCGCCAAGGCCGGACTCACGATCGACGACATCGATCTCTTCGAGGTCAACGAGGCGTTCGCCTCGGTGCCGCTGGCCTGGTTGAAGGAGCTCGGTGCCGACCCGGCCAAGATGAACGTGAACGGCGGCGCGATCGCGCTCGGGCACCCGCTCGGCGCGTCCGGTGCCCGCATCATGACGACCATGCTCAACGAGCTCGAGCGCATCGGCGGCCGCTACGCGCTGCAGACGATGTGCGAGGGCGGCGGCATGGCCAATGCGACGCTGATCGAGCGGATGTAGGCAGTTCCGGCGGCGATTGCGCAGAGCCAATGCGACGCTGACCCGAGCGGATGTAGGCAGTTCCGGCGGCGATTGCGCAGAGCCAATGCGACGCTGATCCGCGCGGATGTAGGCAGTTCCGGCGGCGATTGCGCAGAGCCAATGCGACGCTGACCCGCGCGGATGTAGGCAGTTCCGGCGGCGATTGCGCAGAGCCAATGCGACGCTGACCCGCGCGGATGGAGCAACCCAGTCCGATCGCACGAGCGGGCGCGGCAGCCAGGTTGCCGCGCCCAACCGATACCCTTGACGACGTGCTCTGGACGCTCTTCAAGGTGGTCATCGCCTTCGGCGTCGGTTACCTCATCTTCCGAGCCGGCTTCGCGATGGTCCGGGGCATCGCCATGCCGATCCCGGCGCCGCCGCCCGACGGCGAGCTCCGTCGGGTCAACCTGCGCTACCGGTGCCCGTCCTGCGGCACCGAGATCCGCATGGTGAAGTCCGATGTGGTCGACCCCGTTCCGCCGCGCCACTGCATGGACGAGATGGATCTGATCGCCGTCGACGGTGAGGCGATCGAGGCGTGAGCCGTGCATACGAGCTTCTCCCCAGGCTGTGGATAACGCTGGGGAGAATCACACCGGTGTAACTCCGGTGAACGGCCTTCGGTGACCCGAGCCGCTGCGCACTACTTGAGCTGTGTCGCCACCGCGAACCCGCCGGTGATCGAGACCAGCCCGCCGAGCAGGTAGTAGCCGGATCGGCCGCCCGGCAGTATGCCGACGTAGTAGTTGATGATGAGCAGCATGCCGAGGATCAAGAAGACAGCAAGTGCGGGGACGACCCACGGCTTGGTCTCCTGGGCCCCCGCTGTCGTCTCGTGCGGGCTTGGTGGGGTATATCGGCCGGTATTGGCGTAGGCGGGCGTCTTCGGCTCGGAGGCGCCGGCGGTGGGCTTGGACGCGTCGCTCGCATCCTTCTTCTTCGCCGGACCCTTTGTCTTCGCGACGGTCCCCTTGGGCGTGAACCGTCCACCCTGAAGTGCTGCCCGGCGGGCTCCGCTGATCTTGGTCTTGGGTTTGTCGGGAGAGGCCACGACTCCAGCGTACCGATGCGCAGCCGACCGGGCCGCGCACGACACGGAACTCGTTCGGAGGCAATCCCGCCGCGACCCGGTGGCGTGCGCCACTACCGTGCAATGCCGTGGTCCGCGTGCTGGTGATCGACAACTACGACTCGTTCGTGTACAACCTCGTGCAGTATCTGGGCGAGCTCGGCGCCGAGCCGATCGTCCACCGCAACGATGCGATCACCGTCGACGAGATCCGGACGCTGCGCCCGGACGCGATCCTCGTGTCTCCCGGGCCGGGCCGCCCCGAGGACGCGGGCATCAGTCAACAGGTGATCGCTGAACTCGGGCCGCACATTCCGCTCCTCGGCGTGTGCCTCGGTCATCAGGCCATTGGACAGGTTTTCGGCGCCGACGTGGTCCGGGCCCCGACGCTGCTTCACGGCAAGACTTCTTCGGTCAACCACCGAGGACTTGGCGTGCTCGGTGGATTGTCGATGCCGTTCACCGCCACCCGCTATCACTCACTCGTGATCGACCCGGCATCGATGCCCGATGAACTCGAGGTCACCGCCACAACCGAGGACGGCATCGTCATGGCGGTGCGTCACCGTGTGTATCCGATCCACGGCGTCCAGTTCCATCCCGAGGCCATCCTCACCGAGGGGGGCCATCGGCTGCTGCAGAACTTCCTCGCCCTCGCCACATAGAGAACGGGGGTCGATCAGGCGGGAGCGGTGGTCGGTGTCTGCGCGGTGACGGGAACGGGGGCCACGGTTGGTGCGGGAGTGGGTGCCGGCGTCGGTGCCGGCGTGGGAGCAGCGGTCGGCTCAGCCGTGGGTGCCGGCGTGGTGCCCGGCGATGCCGTCACGACGGTGGTGTTGTCCGTTGGCACCGTTCGCCGCACTCGAGAGGTTGTCGTCTCGTTCGACAGCACCCCGACCCGGATGACAACCGTGGCACCCGGCTCGGCTTCAGTTCCGGCGCTCGGCGTCTGTGACATGACGCGTTGCACATCACCCGGATCACTCACGGCCCGCGACGTCGCGTCGACCGTGAACCCGGCGCCGACGAGTGTCGCTGTGGCTTCGGCCTGGGAGACTCCGATGACACTCGGGATTGCGATGCCCTTTCCGGCCGAGACGAAGATGACGACGGGCGAACCGCGATCCACTTTGGCCGCAGCCGCCGGTTCGGTACGCACGACGGTGCCCTTGGGAACTGTGGGGGATGCCTCCTGCTGGACAGCGACCCGGAACCCGATCTTCGTGAGGTCGATACGGGCGTCATCGGGCGACTTCCCGGCGACGTCGGGGATCTCGACGGTGAGCGTTGCCTTGGCCACGAAGACGGTCACCGTCTGCCCAGCCGTTGCGTCGGAGTCGGGCGCGGGATCCTGCCGTATGACGGTGCCGGGTGCCGCGGTGTCGTTCGGCTCCTCCGCGGTGACCATCACGTAGCCTCCGGCCAGAAGCTTCGATCGGGCCACCTCCAAGGTGTCTCCGATCACCGATGGGATGACCGGCTTGTCGACGCCAGTGGACACGTAGATAGTGATCGTGGCGTTCTTGGATACTTTTACGCCGGCGGCGGGCTTGGTCTTGAACACCACATTGGCGGCGAAGGTGGCGTTCGGCTCGAGCAGCGGGCTCACAACCAGCCCGGCAGCGGCGACAACCCGGTTCGCCTCACCCGACTCCTGTCCGACAACGTTCGGTACTTCGATCGTGGCACTCGAGTCCTTCAGCACGCCGAGTTGACGGGCCAGCAGGAAAAGGAGTGCGCCGAGGACCGCGAGCAGGACGATAAGGACGATGAGGTACAGGCCGTTGCGCTTCCGCTTGCCGTCGAGCCGTGCGAGGTCCGAGGTGACGCGAACCTCGTCGTCGGGGAGGGTCACCGTGCGCCTCCGTCCTGTCGAAGGCGGAGCCACGGCGGTGGCATCGTCGGTTCCGTCATTCGATCCAATGGCGGCGAGAGCGCTTTCGCGTCGGTCACCGATCGGCTGGTCGGCCGGCCGCGTCAAGATGGCCGTCGGATCGTCGACGGAGCCATCGGCCGCTTCGGCCGGTCGAGCGGCGACGCGTTGCTCGCGCAGCCGGATCAACGCGTCGCGTTGATCGGCTGCAGTCGCGAATCGTTCCGAAGGTACCTTCGCCATCGACCGTCCGATGATCGACTGGAGGCTCTTTGGAACCTTGGGGTTCTTCTTGATCGGGGCCGGGGGGATCGTCTCCAGGGCGCGCTCTCGAACCACGCTGACCGTTTCACCCGGAAAGGGCGGAAGGCCGGTGACGAGGTAATACGCAACCGCACCCACCTGGTACACGTCCGTTCGAGCATCGGTGGGTTCTCCACGGAAGGACTCGGGGGCACGCCACAGCACCTGGTCCCATCGAACCTCCGGCGGATTCCAGTCGGGGGCGAATGAATGCGCGAGTGCGACCTCCGAAATCCGCACGTCCCCGCCTGACGAGACGGTGATCAGATCGGGGGTGAGACCGCCGTGGAG
This sequence comes from Acidimicrobiia bacterium, assembly GCA_031368215.1. GTDB lineage: Bacteria > Actinomycetota > Acidimicrobiia > Acidimicrobiales > JANYDT01 > JANLQX01. The sequence continues at coordinate 23,603 of JANLRD010000132.1, forward strand.
CACGCCCTCACGATGGCAGTGATCGAGCACCGAAGTGATGCCGATCAGGACGTGTAACGCCCGCTCGACCGGGAGAGGGCCGTTCGACGCGACGTAGTCGGTCAGCGTGCGATCCGCGTTGTGTTCGGTCACGAGAAAGTAGGTCGGTCCCGGGCGCCCGTCGATGCCTTCGGCCTCGCGTCCCCAGTCGAGCACGCCGACAAGACCGGGGTGCGTGAGGTTTGCGGCGGCCTGGGCCTGTAACCGGAAGCGGTCGACGAAGTTCGGGTCGGCGGCGAGTTCGGGGAGGAGCGCCTTCACCGTCACGGGGCGGTCGAGCAGGGTGTCGTGCGCGTCGAAGTCGTCGGTGAGGAGCCCGCGACCCCGACGCTGATCGAGCCGGTATCGGTTGTTCACAACGATGTCTTGCAAGCCCATGATTGCCTCAGACGCTAGTTGGCGGGGGTTGTGCGGAGGTGGGCATCCGGCACGGCCTCTCCGCACCGCGGCCCGATACGGTTCGGGTCATCGCCGACCGGCCTGTGCCGCAAGTGCGGCCTCGAGGACTTGGCGAGCGACGGGCGCGGCAACTCTGCCTCCGGTGGCCGTGCTCACCTCGGGTTGGTTCTCCACGATCACGGCAACCGCGACCGTTGGTTTGTCAGCGGGTGCAAAGCCGATGATCCAGGCGTGGGCCGTCTTGCGGCCCGTCTGGGCGGTTCCGGTTTTCGCCGCGACCTGGATGCCGGCGATCGCTACCCGTTGCGCCGTACCTTGATTGACGACGTCGACCATGAGGTCTCGTATCGTCGCCGCAGTCTCCTCGGACACCGCCCGGCGCCACTCAGTGCGAGGCTCACCACGGACCTTGGTCCCGTCGGAGTTGCGGACTTCACGCATCACGTGCGGTTCCATGATCACGCCGCCGTTGGCGACCGCGGACGCGACGAGGGCCATCTCCAGCGGCGTGGCCGCCACCTCGCCCTGGCCAATTGCAGCCTGCGCCAGCTGGGGATCGTTGCGGTTGAAGAACGGTACTTCCGGGAAGGTCGAGGCAGCGGCACCGGGGGAGAGGTCGAGGGGAGGCGTGCGGTTGAATCCGAACGCGACGGCACCGTCGTGAAGACGATCGGGTCCGAGGTCAAGACCGAGTTGGGCGAACGCGGTGTTGCACGATACGCGGAAGACGACGTCGAGCGTCCCGCCGCATTCGGCCCCTCCGAAGTTGCGCAGCGGCCGCTGCGTGAAGCGGAGGGGTAGCTCCCGGAGCTGTGGGTACTCCGGCGCAGTCAGATCGATCAGTTGTGTCTCGAGACCCGTAGCGGCGGTGATCGCCTTGAACGTGGAGCCCGGTGGGTACCGCTCGCGATAGGAGCGGGCAAGCAACGGCTTGGTGGGATCGTCACGCAGACGTTCGTACGCAGTGCGTGTCGTCTCGATGTCGGTGGACGCCAGAGGGGTCGGATCGAATCGCGGCGTGGACACCGCGGCGAGGATCGCACCAGTGCGCGGATCGAGCGCGACAACCGACCCGCGACGGTTGCCGAGAGCCTTCGCGGCGACGCGTTGGATCCGATCGTCGATCGTCAGCGTGACGTCGCTCGTGACGGTCTTCGATGCGAGCAGATCACGTAGCCGCTTGGGTGAGAGGGTCACTTTTCGGCCGGCGAGATCGGCGTTGTAGGAGTGTTCGACCCCGGTGGTGCCGTACACGAACGAGAAGTACCCGGTGAGGTGGCCGTAGAGCGAGCCGCCCGGATACTCGCGAACGTAGGCATACCGGCTCTGGGTGTCGGGGTTCTTCGACGACTCCGCCAGGACCTTCCCGTCGGCGGTGAGAATGCGGCCCCTCTGCTGGCCGAAGTCGCGTTCGGCGTTTCGTGAGTTGCGCGGGTCGCTCGCGAGGTCGTCGGCCTTGATGACCTGCAAAACGTTGAGCTGCACGATCATGGCGAGGAAGAGGACGACGAGGGCGATGCCGAGTCGTCGGATCTGCGTGTTCATCGACCGCTGCCGTCCAGCATCCTGGTCTCGTCTTCATTCCCGTTGCCGAAGCTGTCACCGCCCAGCGTGCCCTCCGTGCCTCGGACCGTGGGGGTGTCCTTCTGCTTTCGCTCCTGTCGGCGCTGACGCCAGCGCAGTGGCTCGGGCTCGCCGAGTCGGGCGTTGGAATCGTGGGAGATCCGAGCAAGCAACGCCAGCAGGATGTAGTTGACGACGAGGGAGGAGCCGCCGTAGCTCACAAACGGCAGCGTGACGCCGGTGAGCGGCACGAGGCGGGTGACACCGCCGACGATGATGAACGTCTGCATCCCGACGATGGTGGTGAGGCCGACCGCGAGAAGCTTGTCGAATGCAGTGTCGGCACGAAGCGCGATGCGAAGGCCGGCGCCGACGAGTAGCAGGAAGCACAGCAGCACCGCGGTGGTCCCGAAGAGGCCGAGTTCCTCACCGATGGCCGCGATGATGAAGTCGTTGTACGACGCCGGAATCCGGGTGGGGCGTCCCTGTGCCAGGCCGGTGCCGGCGATGCCCCCCGACCCGAATGCGAACGCGCTCTGCACCAATTGGTAGCCGCTTCCGGACGCATAGCTCCACGGGTCGAGCCACGTGGTCACTCGCGTTTGCACGTGGCCGAAGAGTTGGTACGCCGCGGTTGCTCCGGCGGCGAACATCGCCGCACCGAGACCGAGGAATGCCGTGCGTCCGGTCGCCACCCACAGCATCGATACGAACAGGGTGAAGAAGAGCAGCGAGGAGCCGAGGTCCTTTTCGGCGACCATCACGGCAATCGAGAATCCCCACGCCAGCAGGATCGGTCCGAGGTGACGGAACTCCGGTATATGCACGCCGAAGACCCGCCTCCCCGCAACCGCCAGGAGCTCGCGTTTCTCGACCAGGTAGGACGCGAAGAACAGGGCGAGCGTGAGCTTGGCGACCTCTCCCGGCTGAAACGTGATCGGTCCGAGTCGGGCCCAGATGCGCGACCCGTTGCGCTCGTAGCCGATGCCGGGAAGTAGGGGCGCAAGCAGGAGGGCGATGCCGGCGAAGAAGAAGGTGTAGCGCGCGTATTGCAGTCGCTTCGCCTCGCGGACGATGAGGATCGTGGCGATGTAGCAGCCGATGCCGACCCCGGTCCAGGCAGCCTGCTTGTTCGCGAGGTCTGGGCGGAGCCGGACGATGAACACGTAGCCGATACCGTTCAGCACTGCTGCGATCGACAGGATCGTGGCGTCGGCAAAACGGGCATACCGGCGCGTGGCAATATGTGCGCTTATCAGTAGCGCTGCGACGACGCCCACGAACGGACGGATGTTCGTCGGCACGGTTGCCGTCTTGCCGAGCGAGACGAGGGTATAGGCGCTCGCCGTGAGTGCCACGGCGAGAACCATCAGCCCGAGCTCAGTTCGGCGACGGGGCACGGCCAGTCGGGTGAGGCGCTCCACCGGCTACCGCGGCTTCTTGATCGTGGTCGTGGCGGTCGCTGTTGTGGTCGTCGTGGCGAACGGATCGACGACGGCCGCGGGCACCGGATCGCTCACCGTGTTGCTCTCGGTCCCGGCAACCGTGTTGACGGATGTCTCTGCTGTGGCTGAGGAGACTGTTGCCCCGGGTACGGTCTCGCCCGGGGGCGTGGTTGTTTCGAGCGTCAGGGTCGCCACTGTCGTTTCCGTGACGGTCTTTGCCGAAGGCACAGTGTCGGATGTCGGATCGTTCTGAATCGTCCAGACCACCACGCCGGCGATGGCGGCAACGCATGCCAGGAACAGCGCAACTCGCAGGTTCACGATCCACGGGCGTCGCGGCGCCTTCGGCGTTGGAATCGAATCGGGCGCCGAGGATCGACCCGTCCGTGCCGCGTGATCGCCCGGCGCAGCGGTGGCATCGGCGCCGCTCCGTGACCTCGCTTCGTTCACCGCCAACCCGCTTCCGTCGACGCCGCTGACGACGTCGACGACGATGACCGTGACGTTGTCGCGCCCTCCATGGTCGACCGCTTCACGGACGAGTGCTGCGGCTGCTTCCTGCGGGTCGCGGATCTGGCGGAGGGTCGAGGCGATGGTCTGGTCGGTGAGCTCAGTCGGGAGCCCATCGGAACAGATCAGGAATCGATCCCCGACGAACGGGACGATCTCGAGCACGTCACACTCGACGTCGGGTTCGACACCGAGGGCGCGGGTGAGAACGGAACGACTCTTGTGGGTCCGGGCGTCGACGGCGGAAAGCTTCCCCTCGCGTTGGAGCTCTCCGACGACGGAGTGGTCTTCGGAGAGCTGTTCAAGATCGCCGCCGCGCAGCCAGTACGTGCGGGAGTCGCCGACGTTGATCACGAGCAGCAGAGCCGGTGTGGTCTCGTCACCTTCGACGACCGCGATGCCGGTCAGCGTGGTGCCCATGCCGCGGAGGTCCGGCTCGCTCTGGGCCCTGGTGAGAATGCCGAGGTTCGCGATCTCCACCTGTGCCACCACCGAGTCGGCACTCAGCAGATCATCCCCGGGACCGAGCCGCGCCAACGTCTCGACCGTCAGCTGTGCGGCGACCTCGCCGCCCACGTGGCCGCCCATCCCGTCGGCCACGACGAAGAGCCGATCGTCGACGATGAGGAAGCGATCCTGGTTGTTCGTGCGAACGCGTCCGGCGCTGGTTGACGCGCCGGACCGGAGGCTCACCCGATGATCGGGGTGCCGCGACGAGTCCTCGCTACCGCTGCGTTGCCTCTCTGTCATAGGTACACTTACTTCTTGATTTCCAGCACGGTGTCGCCCATGGCGAGGCGATCGTTCGGGGCGATCGGGATCGGTCCGCCGACACGCTTGCGATTCAGGTAGGTCCCGTTGGTGGAGCCGAGATCCTCCACGAAGTACTGCCCGTCGCGGCGGAAGATCCGAGCATGCAGCTGAGAGATCAGCGGATCTTCGATCGACACTGCGCATCCGGCGGCACGCCCGATGGTCATCTCGTCCGACATCGCGAACGTACGTCCACGGCGTTCGGGCGGCTCGACGATCTTCAGTTCGAACGAGCGGATCTCACGCCGGGCCTTCCTCGGGGCGAGCGGCCGTTCACGGGCACTCGACACGGCCTCGGTCGCGGCCTGGCCACCCCCGTCCGACCCGCTGCGGACGCGTTCGGCCAGCGAGCCGCGCTCGGCGTGGATCTCGACCCAGACCGCCCGCACGACACGAGCGAGGAACAGGTACAGCCCGGCCAGGAACGCCAGCTTCAACACGGTGAGGACGGAGTCGCTCATCGTCGGCTCGGCTCCGTCGTGGAGTACGTGACCGTCGTAGTGCTGATCTGGATGCGGTCGCCATCGGCGAGCGGCAGGCCGAGGGCGTCCGCCGGCACTCCTCGGCCGTTCAGCTTGGTGCCGTTGAGCGATCCGAGGTCGAGCACGGTGGCCCGGCCGTTGAAGATGCGCACCTCGGTGTGTTCACGCGAAACGTTCGGGTCGGAGAGGACGATGTCGCATTCGTTGGACCGGCCGATCACGATCGGGTCGGCGTTGCGGAGGGCGACGACCGTGCCGTTGGAAAGCTGCAGCCAGCCGGTCGGAGCCTCCGACCGGTGGCCGGGGCGGATCTCGGCGGCGACCTGGAATCGTCCCGAGCGCAAGCTCTCGTCGGTGACGATCTCGACCATGGCCGGACCCTTGAGGGTCAACCGCTCGTCACGGGCGTAGGTCTCCACCATCTCCGCGAGCTCGGTGACAAGGGTCTCTCCGAAGGGGATGAGACGGGCGTAGTCGTCCGACGACACGCTGCAGGCGAAAGCGTTGGGGGCGACCCGATCACCCTTGACGCCGACTGTCGTGCCGAGATCCATCTCGCGGACCATCCGGCGTCCGAGCTCAACCGGGCGCACATGGGTGCGGAACACCCGGGCGAAGCTTCCTTCGACCAGCTGCTCCAGACGCCGTTCGATTCCCTGGAGTCCCATCGTGCCAACCGAGGTTAGCGACGACATGCCGCCTGGCCGGGCCGCTGCCGATTCGCTCGCCGGCGGCCTCCGGTGCTCGGCTACGATCTACCGGCTGTTCACTCGGGCGAGTGGCGAAATGGCAGACGCACTAGCTTCAGGTGCTAGCGAGGGAAACCTCATGGGGGTTCAAGTCCCCCCTCGCCCACGGCTGTTGTGGGACTTACAACGTAGTGTTTCGGCCGTTGGCCTAGGTCGGTTTCACTCGGTCAGCGTGTCGATGGTCCTTGGCCGGAAGTGCGTGCACGTTCGAGTCGGTCCATGATCGATGTCGGTGGACCCGACGAGTCCGGGACCCGGGTCGGAAGAAGCGCAATCAGCACAGCGCTGTTCGCCTCGTATCCGTCAGCCGATTCCCGAAGAAGTCCGATGGAAACAAGTTCCTCAAGGTCACGAGCAAGGGTTCGGGATGTGGTTTTTGCGTAGGTCCTCGCGAGAAGCGGGCTGAGGTCAGGAATTTCATCCCGCGGCACAGGAGCACTGCGAAAGAGCAGCTCCGAGGCAACGAGCGTTCGCCGGTCGCGCATCGCGGCGTCTCGTCCGGTGACGTGGGTGAGGACATATTCGTCCCATGTGAGTCGGAACTGGCGCTTGTAGACGCAATCCAGCTGCTCCGTAAGCCCGCTTACAAAGCCAGCAACGGCGTACGAGAGGAACCGCGAGGTATCACCGCCACTCTCGCTGGCGTAGCGAAGTTGACGGTAGTACTCGTCCTTTGTTTTGTTGCAGTGGTTCGAAATGAGATGCGCGGCACTTGTCGGCACCCCGCTCGTGACCAGCACGAGGAACTCGCAAAGACGTGCAGTTCGGCCGTTTCCGTCGCCGAAGGGATGAATCCACGCGAGGTAGAGGTGGGCGAGTGCGGCCTTGATCACGGCTATCGGAATCTTCATTGGACCATCCGCCACAAAGGTCGGCGAGTTGAGCCACGCACACATCTGGGTGAGGAGTCCGCCGCATCGGTCCCAATCGGGTGCCCGATAGGGGCCAACGACTACGGAGTGTTTGCGGATTCTCCCCGGCCGGACGTCGTCGTCTAGCTCGAGTCCATCCAGGACCTCGCGGTTGAAGCGCTGGATGATTTCGACAGACAGCTTGGGCGCTCCACCTTGGAGGAGCTCGTCGAGGATCGCGTTGTACGAGCGCACCACATTTGCCACCTCTTGTTCGTGGTAGTTCGTGGCGCCGGCTCCAGCATGGCGAACGATGCTTGCCACCTCGTCCTCGGTGAGCGTGTTCCCTTCGATGGATGTCGTCGCGTGGACGCCTTTCGTCAGGCTGAGAGTGTGAAGCTGCTTTGCGTAGGCCGGCGGCAGGGGGACACTCGCCAGGTGCTCGCATTTGGACCGCACCTCGCCAAGGTCGAGCCAAAATGTTGTCGGCATTCGTGAGAGGTCGACTTGGAAACTGATCCACGGCGTGTCCACGTCGGTTGATTGTACTGTGGCACAAGAGTTGTCAGTCAAACCAGGGGATGGATCAGCACTAATAAGAACTACATAGATGTAACTTGTCGACAGTTCTGACGGATATCCTGTCGCGTCCGAAAGTTCAAGAGCTGTGCCGTTAGGTCCACTTTGTGACGTTGGCGGCGGGCCCGCTTCCGTTCGACACTCACCCACGGCCCCGGCTCGAGGCAGCAGTCCGTGCATGCTCGGAGTGTGCAGGCGCGCCAAGTTGTTCGGCGCTTGGTTGGGGTGCTTGGCCGGGAGACGTAGTGTCCGTAGCTCTCTCCGACCAAAGGCACCCGAGCATGACCACCGGAATCGACGCCGTCATCCGCACGGAGGCCCTGCGCAAGGTCTACGCCGGTCCTCCGGCGTTCGGCCCTCCCGGCGGACGCCCCGGCGGACGGCCACCGGGGCCTCCCGCCGCCCCACCCGCCGTGCCATCGGGACCGCCCGAGACCCGCGGGGCTGCGGTGGAGTCGCTCGATCTCGAAGTGCGCAAAGGCGAGATCTTCGGGCTGCTCGGTCCCAATGGCGCCGGGAAGACCACGACCATCGGCATGCTGACGACGCGTGTCATCCCGACGTCGGGACGGGCGTGGGTGGCCGGCATCGACGTCGTCGCCGATCCAGCGGCGGCCAAAGAGCGCATTGGGGTGGTCTCGCAGACCAACACACTCGACCGCGCCCTCGACGTCCACGAGAACCTGGTGTTCCACGGCCGATACTTCGGCATGTCCGCGAAGCAGGCCAGCACGGAGGCAGACCGGCTTCTCGAGGTGTTCCGTCTGAGCGAGAAACGCAACGCCGGCGTCCCGACGCTCTCCGGCGGCCTTGCGCAGCGTCTCATGGTGGCCCGTTCGATCATGCACCGACCCGCAGTGCTCTTCCTCGACGAGCCGACCGCGGGACTCGACCCGCAGACCCGCCTCAGCCTCTGGGAGCTGATCAGCGAACTCAACGAGTCCGGACAGACCGTGCTCCTCACCACGCATTACATGGAGGAGGCAGACGCGCTGTGCAACCGCCTTGCGATCATGGACCACGGCCGCATCCTCGCCCTCGACACCCCCACGGGGCTCAAGCGAAGCGTCGATGCCGACACCGTTGTCACCATCACGGTGACCGTCGAGCCGCAGCGACTCGCTGACGCATTGCGCGGTAGCGAGGGCGTCGTGAAGACCGAGCTCATCGCCCGCGGCGTGCGGGTCCACGTGCGCGGTGGGCGCGGCATCGTGCCCCGACTCATGAACGCCGCGACCGAGGCAGGCCTCGAGGTCACCGACCTTTCCGTCGCCGAGCCGACACTCGAAACGGTGTTCATCCAACTGACCGGGACGGAGCTCCGAGACTGATGAACGACACCACGGCATCGAAGCCGCCCGCCGTCCACTTCCCCCCGATGGTGCCACCGGTGCGAAGCACCGCACGAGCGACGTTTCTCGCCCTGCTCGCCCGGGACCTGCGCGTCCTGCGCAAGGAGTTCCCGATGTTCCTCGCTCGCACAGTTATGCAGCCGCTGCTGTTGATGTTCGTGTTCACGTACGTGTTCCCGAAGATCGGCCAGGGAGTCGGTGGCGGACCCGGGGCGGCGGGCTTCTCCACGCTGCTGGTCGGGGGCGTGATCGCGTCGACGATGATCTTCCAGGGCATCCAGGCGGTCGCCCTTCCACTGGTGCAGGACTTCGGCTACACCCGTGAGATCGAGGATCGGGTGCTCGCGCCGCTGCCGGTCAGCGCGATCGCGATCGAGAAGGTCGTGGCCGGCGCCCTGCAGGCGCTGATCGCGGGAGCGCTGGTCTTTCCGATGGGCCTGGTGATACCGGCGAACCCGATCCATCTTCACATCAACATCGCGCTCCTCCTGCCGATCATGGTGCTCGGCGCGTGCATGTGCGCGTCGCTCGGCCTCTTCGTCGGGACGCGCGTCGAGCCGCGCCAGGTGCCGCTCATCTTCGGCCTCCTCGTGATCCCGATGACCTTCCTCGGTGCCGTGTACTACCCGTGGCAGTCGCTGCAGAAGCTGCGCTGGCTGCAGATCGCCGTGCTCATCAACCCGCTCGTCTACCTGAGCGAGGGGATGCGCGCGGCGCTGACCAAGGGGGTACCGCACATGCGATGGTGGGTCATCCTGCTCGTGCTCGGAGGAGTCGGAGCCCTGTTGTTACGCGTCGGCGTGAAAGGGTTCTGCAAGCGCGTACTGACGTGAACCGAGCGTCCGGCCCACTTCAAGGGCTTTCGGCCCTGTTCGGGCGGGCCCGCGTCTTCGTAGCCTGAGCGCGACAGCGAGCAAAGGTGGTGTCGTGTGAAGCCAACCATGTACGACGAGGTCGGCGGCGAGGCCGCGGTTCGGGGGCTCGTCGGAGACTTCTATCAGCGCGTGTTCGCCGACCCGGACCTGCGGCCCTTTTTCGACGACGCGCACCGTGAGCGTCTCGAACACATGCAATTCGAGTTCTTCAGCGCCGCACTGGGCGGCCCCATCGGTTATTCCGGCTCGACATTGCGCGAGACGCACGCCGGCCGACACATCGGCACCGAGCAGCTGACGCTGTTCACCCATCACCTGCTCGAAACGATGAGCGACAGGAACCTCTCTCCCGCTGCCGTCGACATGATCATCGACCGGATCTCCCGCTACTCCGACGACATCGTCGGCGGCTCGGCCGAAGACGGCTGACCGAACGGCAGCGCAGATTCCTACTTCGGTGCGCTCCGCCGCCGTCGAGGTCGTGGGGCGGGGCCGACGAGGTGGTCGAGCGCGTCCCGGACTCCGTCGCGGAATCGGGAGAGCATCCCGCCCCATGCGCGTTCCATGTAGCGGGCCTCCTTTTCCGATCGGACGAGTTGGTGCAGCTCGAGATGACACCCGCCGACCCGGGGCGTGATCTCGAGATACGCTCGGCGGCCTGCGCCCGGAACGGGCACCTGATCGGCTTCGAAGTCCCAGTTCATGACGATCAGCGAAGGCTCGACGACGTAGTCGTAGGTGCCACGGACGCGTAGTCCCCACTCCATCTCGGCGGCGAAGTGACCGTCGACCAAGGTGACGGGTACACCCGCCCAGCGGCTGTAGATCCCTGGATCGGTGAAGGCAAGGAATGCTTCGGCCTGGTCGCATTCGGCATCGGTTTCCACGACGACGACCGCCGACGTACGCCCGGGAGCGATCGGCCGGGGTTTGGCCCGGGAAAACCACTTGCGTTCGTCTTCACGCAGAAGTGGCCGCAGGACGGCCACTGCGCTGCGGTCGGCTCGATAGCGGCGGAAGGTCCCATCGACGCGCATGGTCACCAGCCCGGCGTGCCGCAATGCCCGGAGGTGCTCGGAGATCGTCGCCGCGCCGAGGTCGAACGAGGAGGCGATCTCGCCAGCGGCGAGTTCTCGGTCCCAGACGAGCCAGAGGATCTCGCGTCGCACCGGTGAACCGAGCGCGTCAAGCAGACGCTGGGTCGTCGTTTCCGTCACGATGCCCGGCTTGTCAACAAGGCTCGGTCGTTCCGTCGCTCCTCGGTCAGCGACCCCGGAGGATCTCGACACCGGGACCGGTGCAGTCGTCGAGTGCCCGGCGTCGGCCGACCATCGCGAGAATGAGTGACATCGCCGGGCCGCGCACCTCCGGTCCTTCGCCGGCAGACCACTCGATGTCGTCGGCCACGAACCGAAGCCCGGTGCTGCGCTTCTTCCCGTTGAGCGGTTTTCCGGTCTTGCGATACGCGTCGGCGAGGGCGACGAGGTGTTCACGCGGGTGGTCGCCCCTTGACCCGAGAGTTCGTCGGATGTCTTCACCGTGAGCCATTACCTCGCCGAGCGCTACGTAGCCGGGCCCGGGCGGTTTTCGGGTGCTGCCGATCACACCCTGGAATCGCTTCAACACCTCGGCCGGGGTGCCGGTGGCGTACTGGACGAGGTCGTTCTCGACGACCTTGTCGAAGTTGAAGCCGGACTTGATGAAGGCGGCGAAGAAGTGGGGCGCGGTGATGTTGGCCGCGGCGATGAGGTGGCCGACCACCTGCTGGACGTTCCATTTGGTGCACCACGTGGGCTCCGTCCACTGCGCCGGAGTGAGGGTTTCGAGGTACGCGGCGAGCGAGGCGCGCTCGGCCTGCACCATGGGTGTGAGGTCGGCCACCGATCAGCCCATGTCGTGGGTCTCGTAGACGGCCACCGTGCCGCCGCTCGTCAGCAGGGGGCATCCGCGGGCAAGCCCGGCGGCGGCGTCGAGGCTTTCCGCGCTGATGATCGAGTAGCCGGTCAGTCCGCCTGCGCCTCCGTCGGTCACCGAACCATCGGCGCTGATCACTTTCGACGACCCGAAGGGATTCCCGCCATCGACGATCGCCGCGCCGAGCGATCCGAACCAGCTCATCCACGCCGCCATGACCTTTTCGCCCTCTTCCGGCGTCTCCGGCATCCCGCCGCCCTGGTACGCCAACACGAACTTGCCCATGGGAGTTCCTTTCGCTGTCTCGACCGTATTTCGGTCCTGACCGAAGTATGCGCCCGTGACGCGTCCGCGTCAACCGTCTTCGAACGTCCCTTCGTTCGGTGCAACAGAATGCGAACGTGGAGTTCCGTTTCTCTTCCGAGGTCAGCCGGTGGTCGGGCGACAGCGCGTGGTACTTCGCCACGGTGCCACGGGACGTGTCCGAGATGATCCGGGAGGAGACCGACGGCCTGCGCGGCGGCTTCGGATCGGTCAAGGTCGCAGCGCAGATCGGGGACACGGAGTTCTCCACGTCGGTATTTCCCGACTCCAAGAGTCAGTGCTTCGTGCTCCCGGTGAAGAAGGCCGTGCGCAGGGCCGAGGAAATCGAAGATGGCGATCCCGTCGAGATCACCCTCCGCCTGGTCAACGTCACCTGATCCTATTCGTGACGGGCGGGTCAACGAGTGGTCGTAGCTGCGGCAACCCGCAGCCGGTGGACCTCAGCGCGGACGATCGGAAGAAGTTGAAAGGCGGCGTTGCCCGGGCACGAGGTCATCGACATCGCACGATGTCCCTCAATGCTACGTGTGCGTACGATCACGCCGGCAGGCCATCGTGTCGATCCGCGCGACCTACTGTCGGTCGGACCTCACCGGAAAAAGGGTACGCAAACGTGTTTGAGATCTTCCCGTCAGCCCGTCTCCGTCCGTCTCCGTTCTTCGAGTCGACGGTGGCCGAGGGGGTCACGAGCTTCACGACGTACAACCACATGCTCATGCCGACCGGTTTCGGTCACCCGGAAGACGAGTACTGGCGGCTCGTCAACGGCGTATCGATGTGGGACGTCGCGGTGGAACGTCAAGTGCAGTTGCAGGGACCCGACGCCGCCCGTCTTGCCCAGATCCTGGCGCCGCGTGACCTCACGAAATGCGTCGTCGGGCAGGGGAAATACGTGGCGATCTGCAATCACGCCGGGACGCTGATCAACGACCCTGTCCTGCTGCGCGTCGCCGAAGACTGCTTCTGGCTGTCGATCGCCGATTCGAACATCTTGTTCTGGGCCCGGGCGATCGCCGCGGAGCGGCGACTCGACGTGGACATCGTCGAGCCGGACGTGTCGCCGCTCGCCATCCAGGGACCGAAGGCGGCCGCCGTAACAGCGGCGATCTTCGGTGACTGGGTGAACGGCCTCAAGTACTTCTGGTTCCGGGAGACAACGATCGAGGGGATTCCGGTCGTCGTTGCGCGTTCGGGTTGGTCGAAGCAGGGCGGGTTCGAGATCTACCTGAAGGACGGGTCCAAGGGCACGGGTCTCTGGAACATCGTCAAGGAGGCGGGCAGGCCGTGGGACATCGGTCCCGGCAACCCGAACGCCCATGAGAGGGTGGAGAGCGGTCTGCTGTCGTGGGGCGGCGACACCGACGACAAGACGAACCCGTTCGAGGTTCGTATGGAGAAGTACGTCGACCTCGACGTTCCCGACGACACGGTGGGCATCGACGTGTTGCGCAGGATCAAGGCGGAGGGTCCGAAGCGCCACCAACTCGGCGTCATCTTGGACGGTGACACGCCGAACAAGTCCTCGTTCACCTGGTTCGACATCACCTGCGGCGGACGCAGGGTCGGTGACCTCACCAACATCATCTGGTCGTATCGGCTCGAAGCGAACATCGGCTTCGCACTGGTCAGCGTCGACGCCGTGCCGGGCGACCAGGTCGAGGTCGCGCTTGGCGGCGGCAGCGTCCCCGGTCGCCTCGTCGACCTGCCGTTCATCTGATCAGTTGTTCATCTGAGGCGAGTGACGGTCAACTCCATCTCGATCTCGTCGAGGCCGTCCCGTTCCCGAACGGTGACGTGGCCGGTGCGAACGAAACCGAGCCTGGCGTAGAGCGCTTCGGCCCGGGCGTTGCCGTCGGTGACGTGCAGCCGGACGACCCGGCAGCCGCAGGCCGAGGCCCAGTCGATGACCAGTCCCACGAGTTCCGCGGCGAGCCCGCCACCGCGGGCCATCGGGTCGACCCACATGCCGACCAGGTGCGCGAGGGAAGCGTCCACAGCATCGGGTAAGCCGACGGCAAGACCGACCAACGCGCCTGCCTCGTCGAACCCGCCGAAGCTCGGGTGGGCGTCGGGGCGCAGGCGGTCCTTCCAGGTGGCCTCGGTGAACGCTGCCTCCCGATCGAGGGTGGAGCCGAAGGCGCTGGGTTCGCCAGCAAGGGCACGGAGCCGGAGCGCGCGAAGCGCGGCGTGGTCGTCGGTTCGGAGACGGCGCGTCGAGTGGCCCACAGGTCGAGTCTGTCAGCGCCGGTCGGGTTGTCGACGTTGGATTCGGTGGTCGAGACGGCGTCCGTCGGCGAGACTTGGCCGATGTTCCCTGTCGTGCTGCGATTTGACGGTCGCCTTGCCGTTGTCATCGGCGGAGGCACCGTTGCCGATCGCAAGGTGGGCGGACTGCTCGATGCCGGCGCCACCGTCCGGGTGGTCGCCCCGATGATCGTCGACGGGCTTCGAGCACGGGCTCGCCACGCGCGAGCCAGTGACGAACTGACCCTTGTCGAGCGGCCGTACGAGCCGGCCGACCTCGACGGCGCCTGGTACGTGGTCGCCGCCACGGGCGACCGCACCGTGCAGCAGGCCGTCGCCGACGAGTGTGAACGGCGGGGCATCTGGTGCAACGCGGTTGACGATCCCGAGCGGTGCACGGCCCTTCTCCCGGCCGTTCACCGGTCCGGTGATGTGATCGTCGCGGTCTCCACCAGCGGTTCAAGCCCGACCCTGGCTCGTATCCTGCGCGACCGGATCGCCGGCGCCCTCCCGGCGTCGATCGGCGAGATCGCCCGAACGCTGGCCGAACGCCGTCGGCTCTGGCAGGCCGATGGTGCCTCGACCGAGGACCGGGATTGGTCGCCCGAGATCGACGAATTGCTGGCTGCGGAGATTCCTCGCTGTCCGGCCTTCCGGAACTCGTCTGACCGGAAGTAGCCTTCTGCCGTCGATTACTGGAGCCACGGATTTTCCCTGTCTCCCTACGTCCCGTTTCACCCGCCTGCCTGCTGAGGAGTTCCCCACGATGCCAGTCACGATCGAAGTCGCCAACGAGGTAGGCGACGATATCGTCGCGGCATTTGCTCGACTCATTCCCCAGCTTTCGCGGTCTTCCCCTGCCCCCTCCAAGGCTGAACTCCAGGCCATCGCCGATCACGAGGCCTGCTTTCTGCTCGTGGCCCGAGAGGACGGCGGGGCCATTCTCGGGAGCCTCACCCTCGTCGTCTTCCCGATTCCGACGGCCGTCCGGGCGTGGATCGAGGACGTCGTGGTCGATGACGCCGCCCGAGGCAAGGGCGTGGGCGAACTGTTGAACCGCCGTGCATTGGAGATCTCCGCCGAGCACGGCGCGAAAACTGTCGACCTCACGTCTCGACCCTCGCGCGAGGCGGCCAACCGGCTGTACCAGCGCATCGGATTCGAGCAACGCGAGACCAATGTGTACCGCTACGCACTCGCTTCGTCGTACCAGAACATCTGAACCCCTCAGCCGGCCCCGACTCAAGAAACGATGACCATGCCCGATACCTTCACCATCATCGACAACCGGACCGGCAAGCAGGTGGAGGTGCCGATCGTCGACGGTGGCATCTCGTCGAAGGCCATCCGCGAGCTTGATCCCGGGATGTGGGTCTACGACCCGGCGTACATGCAGACTGCCGCGTGCCGGTCGTCGATCACCTACATCGACGGCGACGCCGGCATCCTTCGCTACCGGGGCTATCCGATCGAGCAGCTCGCCGAGCACTCCACCTTCCTCGAGGTCGCGTATCTGCTCCTCAACGGTGAGCTCCCGACTGCCGACGAGCTTCAAGCGTGGACCTTCGACGTCACCCACCACACTTTTCTTCACGAGAACGTGCGCAAGCGTTTCATGGAGGGGTTCAACCACGATGCCCATCCGATGGGCATGTTCGTCTCGGGCCTCGCCGCCCTGAGCACGTACTACCCGGATGCGAAGGACATCGATGACCCGGCGATCCGGCAGAAGCAGATCCTTCGACTGATCGCCAAGGCCCCAACGCTCGCCGCCTACTGCCACCGCTTCAGCGTCGGCCAGCCCACGGTCTACCCGGACAACAAGCTCGACTACGCGTCGAACTTCTTGAACATGATGTGGCGCATCGGCGACGACCACACCGTCGATCCGAAGCTCGCACGCGCTCTCGACCAGTTGCTGATCCTGCACGCCGATCATGAGCAGAACTGCGGTACCACCACGATGCGGGTGATCGCCTCATCGCAGGCCGACCCCTACGTGGCTGCCGCGGGCGCGGCATCGGCGCTCTACGGTCCGCTGCACGGTGGCGCCAACGAGGCGGTCGTGAAGATGCTTCGCGACATCGGCGACATCAGCCATGTCAAGGCGTTCCTCGAGGACGTGAAGAGCGGCAAGGCGGAGACCCGTCTCATGGGGTTCGGTCACCGTGTGTACAAGAACTACGACCCCCGCGCGACGATCGTCAAGAAGACGGCCTACGACGTGTTCGAGGTGACCGGGATGAACCCGCTCCTCGACATTGCCTTGAAGCTCGAAGAGGCGGCGCTGAGCGACGAGTACTTCATCAAGCGCAAGCTCTACCCGAACGTCGACTTCTACTCGGGACTGATCTACCAGGCCATGGGCTTTCCGACCGACATGTTCACGGTGCTCTTCGCCCTCGGCCGCATGCCGGGCTGGTTGGCGCACTGGCAGGAACTGCTCGACGATCCGGAGCAGAAGATCAGCCGGCCGCGTCAGCTCTACGTGGGCGCCGGTGAGCGCGAATACGTGCGGATGGCGGCACGCTGACCTCTTCGCCTTCGAGGTGCCGATCGCAACGCCGGGTCTTCAACGACCCGGCGTCGCATTTCCCGGGACACCGCTCGATTGCCCCGCCAGACGCGAGAGTGTCAAGCCAGGAGCGTGCGGCGCGTTGTGGTGCGCGACACCACGCGGCCGCGGTGCACCACGATCCGGTCTTCGCTCGCCATCGACAGCGCCTCGGTCATGTTCGTTCCGTCGATTGCGACGAGGTCGGCGCGCGAGCCGGGCGTCAGCGTCACGGACGGCCGTCCCATGGCCTGCCGGGCGGCGCCGCTGACCATGTCCCACGCTTCCTCTGCCGTGAGATGGGCGACGAGCGCGAGGACGCCGGCAGTCTCGAACGGGTCGCACCGTCCAAAGGGGAAGAACGGGTCTTGCACATTGTCAGACCCCGCGGCCACCACCACACCGGCGGCACGAAGCGTGTTGATCGCGGTGACGCCGCGTGGTGGGCTGACGAGCTCCTCCCATCCGAAGAGGAACAGACTGGTGAGCGGCATGGTGAACACGGCGATGCCGGCCGCCGCGAGCTGGTCAGCGACCCGCCGCTGGGTGTCGATGTCCTGCGAGGCGAGGCTGACGCAGTGGCTGGCCACGGCACCGGTGAGCCCGTGGGCAGACACCTGTCGGATCAGTTCGGGCAGGAAGAAGAGGTTCGGGTCGATGGTCTGGTCCGTGTGCACGTCCATGCGGAGGCCTGAGCGCCGCGCCGCGTCGACCACGTCGGTTGTCGCGCCCATGGGATCGTGAGAGATATCGGGACTCGCGCCGACGATGTCGATCCCTGCCTCGATTGCCTCGTCGAGAAGTCGTCGCACGGGCGCGCCGGTGAGCCCGCCGAGCGGTGCGGCGAGGCCGACCAACTCGATGTCAGCGATCCCGCGTGCGTGCATCGAATCGCGAACCTCGATCAGCGCGTGCACACCGCGGAGTTCGTGGATGGTGGCGATGTCGACGTGGGTTCTGATGGTGGTCGTGCCCCGGGCGACGAGTGCCTCCACTGCGGCCGTCGCCCGCTCCACGAAGCTCTCGTGCGTCAGGTCGCCGACTCTTGCGAACCACTCGGCGACCCCGGCGTCGAGGTCGGCCGGGACAGGTACGCCGGCGGAAAGGAACGCTTTGTCGAGGTGGGCGTGGGTCTCCACCCCGGCGGGAAGGATCACCTTCCCGGTGCAGTCTTCGACGGTGTCGCCAGGCGCATCGTGCGAGGCGTCGGACACGATGCCGACCTCGATGATCAGCCCGGAGGCGGTGTCGATGGCGACGTCCGCCCGGGATCCATCCGCCCGTGCGCCGCCCCGGAGAATCAGGCGGTCCATCGCTGGTTCCCCTTCCGGGGGCTGGGTAGGGTCGAGTGAATGGGTATCACCATTCCGCAGAGTATTCCACACAGGAATACGGAGCCGGTCGTCGGTTGATGTCCCAAGCTGACGAACTCACCGAGAGCCTGGGTCGGACGATCCGGGCCCGCCGAATGGAGCAGGGGCTCACGATGGCTGCCTTGGCGGCCGCCGCCGATCTCTCTCAGCCGTTTCTGAGCAAGGTCGAACGCGGCGTCGGACGGCTCAGCATGGGCGCGCTTGATCGCGTGGCCAAGGCGTTGGGGAGCAGCGCCGTCGGGCTGTTGGCCGGGTCTGACGCGCCAGCCATGATCGATGTCGTCCGCCGCAGTGAGCGGCGCATGATGGCCGCCTACGAGCATGACCCGGGCATGGGCCAGGCATTGACGCGGCGTTCGGGTCAACTCCGGGTGGTCGAGTTCGACAGTGGACCGACGGAGTTCGCGCCGACGCCGTATCTCCACCGCAACGACTCGGTCTGCCTCGTCCTCAGCGGCTCCTACGAATTCGAGTTCGACGACACCCGTCTGACCCTTGCCGAAGGCGATTGCATCTCGGCGAGCGGTGGCGTCCAGCAGCGCTACCGGGTCCTGGACAAACCCGCCCGCCTTCTTCTGATCCTCGTCAGCGAGGACGTCGACGTCGTGGCGAGGCAGCCGCCCGCGGGCAAGGCGGCGGCAAAAGTTCGGGCGCGAAAGAAGTTGTAATAGTCCCGACATGCATTTGATATTCCTCTGTGGAATACTGCTGGCAGGCCTCGCCCCGTCCACCAGCCTGCGAGCGCCTGAGAGGGAGCCATGTACACACACCGAACCTTGCGGGCAGCGATCCTGCCGGTTGTCGTCGGGCTGATGCTCACGGCGTGTGGCAGCGACGCCGCTGACACCACGGCCGCACCGGCGGAGACCACCGCCGCTGCAGCAGCTGAGACAGAAGCGGCTGCCGTGACCGAAACCGCGGCACCAACCGAGGCCGCCGCAGAGACTGCCGCTGCGGAGACAAGCGCCGCCGCAACCGGTGCCTCGATGGCCGGGTCGCTCAAGGGTGTCTGCCCGGACACCGTTGCCATTCAGACCGATTGGTACCCGTCGGCCGAACGGGGCCCGCTGTTCAATCTGCTCGGTGACACGTTTGCGATCGACAAGAAGACCAAGACGATCTCCGGGCCGCTCATCGCCAGCGACGGATCCGACACCGGCGTTGTGCTCCAGATCCGCTCCGGCGGGCCGGCGATCGGCTTCTCTCCGGTGACTGCCCAGATGTACACCGACAAGACGATCACGCTCGGCTTCACGAGCCACGACTCGGCCGCCAACGACTACGCCAAGCTCCCGACCCTGTCCGTCGTCGCTCCGTTCGAGAAGAACCCCCAGATCGTCATGTGGGATCCGGCCACCTATCCGGACGTGAAGACGATCGCCGATCTCGGTGCCAAGGGCGTGACCATCAACGTGTTCCCCGGTGGTCCGTGGCAGGAGATCTTGTCGAAGCAGGGTGTCGTGCCGAAGAACCTGTGGGACGGTTCCTTCGACGGAACCCCGGCGCGGTTCGTGTCCGAGAAGGGCAAGATCGCTCAGCAGGGGTTCGCCTCGGCTGAACCGTACGAGTACGAGAAGCTCCCGGAATGGGGCAAGAAAGTGGCCTACCAGTTGGTCTACGACGCCGGTGTGCGCTTCTACTCCCAGCCGCTCGGCATCCGCTCGGCCGACCTGGAGACGCTGCGTCCGTGCCTTACGAAGCTCGTGCCGATGATCCAGCAGTCCACCAAGGACTATCTGAACAATCCGGCGGCGGCCAACAAGAAGATCGTCGACATGCTCGCCGAACTCAACGAGGTCGTCTATTCCGCCGGTGAGGCCGAATACGCGGTTGCCACCATGAAGGACCTCGGGCTCATCTCGAATGGTCCCGACGCGACGCTCGGAAACTTCGACCTCGCTCGTGTTCAGGAAGGGATCGACCAGATGATCGCAGCAGGCATCGCCAGCGTGCCGAAGGACCTCAAGGCCGAGCAGCTCGCCACCAACGAGTTCATCGATCCGTCGATCGGCCTCTGACGGCTAAGCGCTCCCCTGGCCGTCGACGCCCGAGGTGGATCCGGGCGTCGACGCTGAGGAGCAGCGCAAGGGCTGACGCCTGTCGATGTTCGGCTACTGCTTCTTCAGCAGAATCCAGAAGAGGTCCTCCGCCGGGTACCGGATCCGCAAGTGGTCGGGTACAAGGTCGAGAATTTTCACGATCAGCTTGCCGGCCGGAAGATCGTGGAGCTTGAAACGCAACAACGACTTTGCGTGTGCACCACTGATGAACTTGGCCGGGTGGCCTCTTTCGACTTCTTCGAAGCCATGCTCTGCGGCGAATCGCGAGAGGTTGTCGGGATTGAACCAGTGAAGGACGCTGGGTGGGCTGTATTCGTGCCACCTTGTTCGCAGAATTCTGGCTGTCCAGCTCTTGCAGTTCCACGTTTCAATGAGCCAGTACCCGCCCGGCTTGGTTTGGCGAACCGCTGCCGCAAACGCTTGCTTGACGTCGAAGAAGTGAGCTGCCACCTGGATCATCGTCACCAGATCAAACGCCTCGTCCGCGTCTGGAGAATCTTCGAGCGTTCCCACGTTGACCGGGACGCCAAGCGTTTCTTGCGCGTACCGGACCATCGAGGGGTTCGGCTCGATCCCGTGCCCGCGCCAGCCGCGATCCAAGAAGCCCTGCAGGATGAAGCCGGCAGCGGAGCCGACGTCGAGCATCGTGCCCGTCGCCCGATGGCGTTTCATGAGTTCTGCGTAGCGCCAACCCTGCTGACGTAGGAGATCCGCTTCCGCCAGATAGTCCGGATAGCCGGCGCCGCCGCCCGTGAAGTAGTCATCGCCATAGACGGCTGCCGGGTGGTCATGGTTCGTGCGCAGTTCGGCGAAGCGGTGCCCGCACGCCCTGCAGTCCCGAATCCAGAAGCCATGCTGTTGTCGCCAGCGTTCGCTGGGCTGACTGCACAACGGGCAATCGTGATGTTCCACCGCCGGGTCGGGTGGAGATGTTTCGTTGTCCACGGATCCATCCTTGTCGAGAAGTCGGGCCGTGCCACTACGGTCACGGGAGTGGGGAAGATCGTCACCGTCGATCTCGCGGCTCCGGTAGAGCGGACCGCGCTCGACGAAACGTCATGGGTCGACGTGTCGCGGAACTGGCTGCGCAACGCCGACGAACTGTTCGCGCATCTGCGCGACACCGTGCCCTGGCGGACCTCGCAGTTGTTCCGCTACGACCACGTTGTCGAGGAGAAACGGCTCGGCGCGTCGTGGCACCGGGGGCGTCCGCTTCCGCATCCCGTCCTGGCGGATGTCACGAGATGGATCCAGCGGACGTACCGAGTGGAGTTCGCCGGCTTCTCGATGATCCAGTACCGCGACGGCGGCGATGGTCAGGGCTTTCATCGCGACACCGATATGCGGTGGCTCGACGACACGATCATCGGCATACTCACACTTGGAGCCACTCGCCCGTGGCTCTTGCGCCCCCGCGAGAGTCGCTTCGTCGACGCCCCCGCGCACGGCGCGACGCACGACCTCTCCCCTGGGTCAGGTGATTTGCTGGTGATGGGCGGTCGATGCCAGGCCGACTGGGAGCACTCCGTCCCGTACCTCAGGGGGCGAGTCGTCGAGCCGCGGATCTCGTTGCAGTGGCGCTTCGCCCGCAAGACCGGTGAGCCGTTCCTCGGCCCCAGCTATCGGGCCGACGTGCGTTTCGGCCA
>JANLRD010000076.1:0-7825 GCA_031368215.1 Acidimicrobiia bacterium
GCTCGCGGCTGTCGTCCTCGCTGGTTGTGCTACTGGGATGACCGACCGCCGCGATCTGGTTATCTCGGCGCCGGCCGTTGCGTGGCCGAAGGAGCGAACGATTCAGCCGGCTGGCCTGAAGACGTTCGAGGGCATGGTCAGTGGGGCCGCCAGCCCGGTCGTGGTGAACGTGTGGGCCTCGTGGTGTGCCCCGTGTCGGGCTGAGGCTCCTTTGCTGGCCCGTGCCGAGAGACGGTATCGGGGCAAGGTGGCGTTCCTGGGTGTGTTGTCACGCGACAGCCCTGCTGACGGGTTGAAGTTCATGCGTTCGTACTCGATGGCGTATCCGAGTGTTGTCGACGTGACATCGGACATCAGCGCGTTCCTTCGGGTGAAGGGTTTGCCGACCACGCTGGTCTTCGACCGCCATGGAGTCCTCGTCAGCCAGGTGTTCGGCGGCATCTCGGAACAGCGCCTTGCCGCGTCGATCGACGAATCGCTGCGCGTTCGGTGATGTACAAGTCGCGTGGGCGTGTCGGGGGTATGCGGTAGTGGACACCGGTTTGCTCTTGACGGTGTTGATCGTGCTGGGGGGTGTCCAGTTGATGCTGCGCGCCCTGCCGCCGACTGCGGTGGATCGGGCACAGGTGGTCGAGCTGATCTCGACGCCGGTGATTGTTGGATTGCTCGCGGCCCGTGTGATCTTCGTACTGCTCGATCATCCGGCATCGGTGTTCCGGTTGCGTGACTTGATGGTTGTGCGTGCGGGGGTGGAGTTCTGGGCGGGCGTTTTCGTGGCGTTGGTGTGGGTGCTCGTCCGGGTTCGTCGAGCTGTTGACCATGTTGGTGCCATGGTGACGTTGGCGGCGGCGATGCCGTACTTACTGATCGGGGTGGCGCTGTACGAGGCCAGCTGTCTGGTTCGTGATGGCTGCCTCGGGCCGGTCGCCAGCGTGGGTCTGAAACCGAACGGTCTCGGTTCGACGATGGTGCCTGTGGGCGTGCTCGTTGCCGGGGCTCTGGGTGTTGCTGCCGTTGTGCTGCGCCGGGCAAGGACGCGTAAGCCAGCGCAAACAGTGTTGGGTGCATTGGCAATCTTGGGTGGTGTCCGGCTGGTCGCGAGTTGGTTTCTTCCGGCCTTCGGACCGTCGCGGGTGGAGCGTGAGTCCGCGTTGGTGTTCGTGGTGTCCTCGATTGCATTGGTCTGGAGTGTGCGACGTTGCCCCTCTCGCCCGGTGTTCGATTCGGGTTCGGGTGCCGACCAGAAGGCTCCGACAACAACCGGGGACGTGACCGTTTCATGAATGCACCAGTCGCGCTCGCCGTCACTGCGGGCATGGTGGCGGCCGTGAACCCGTGCGGGTTCTCGTTGCTTCCGGCCTATCTCGCCATGTTCGTCGGTTCGGGCGATGGAAACGCCACGGTGCCGAAACGGCTCGGGCGTGCGGGGTTGTCAGCGTTGGCGGTCACCGCCGGATTTGTGACCGTCTTCTCTCTTGCTGGCGTGATTCTCGATCGGGTCTCGGCGAGCTTCCAACAGCGGCTGCCTTTCGTCACGCTCATCGTTGGTGCACTGGTTGTGCTGGCTGGTGTCGCGGTGTTGTCGGGCCGCAAGGTGGCGCTTCCGGTGCTGATCTCTCGTCACCGGGCGTCGGGTCGAGGCGTCGTGTCTATGGTCGGCTTCGGAATCACGTATGCGGTGTCGTCGCTGTCGTGCACGGTGGGCCCGTTTCTGGCGATCGTCGCAGTCGGCCGACGTCGATCTGCGACCGGAGGACTCCTGACGTACGGTGCGTACGCGCTCGGGATGGGCATCGTCGTTGCCGCGTTGGCCGTCGGTGCGGTTGTAGCCCGCTCGCCACGAAATGCCTTTCGGCGGGTCTCGCGATATGCGCCCAAGGTTGGCGGCATCATGATGATCCTGAGTGGTACCTACTCCATGTGGTATGCGCGCTGGGAATTGCGGGTGTACTCCGGAAAGCTTTCCACGGACGGTCTCGTCGCGGGAGTCGACCGGCGGCGGGCTTGGGTGGCGAACTACCTCGCCAGCCTTGGTCCGGCTGGTGTGATCTTGATCACACTGGTCGTGGTGGCCGGAATGATTGGCGCCTATGCCGTGCAGAAACGGCTCTCGGCCGAGGGAGCGAGTTCTGGCGGAACGCCCGATGCTGACTACGACATCGTGTAGGATTGCTGCTTCTTGACGGCTAATAGGAGACCCCCCATGAAACTCCGCGCACTCACCCTCGCTTCGCTACCCCTCTCGCTTGCTTTGGTGCTCGGCGCGTGTTCGTCATCGTCTGACAGCATCGCCAGTGACACCACGAAGAGCAGTGACCCCACTACCAAGAGCGTCGCTGCCGACACCAGCGCGTCCGAAACCGTTGCGGCCGATGCCGCCGCAGCCGACATCATCGCTGCAGACGCCGTGTTCAACGCTGGTGATGTCACGTTCGTGCAGGGCATGATCCCGCACCACCAGCAGGCGGTGGAGATGGCGACGATTGCTCTCGACCAGGCCCGTAACGCTGGTGCGAAGGTGAAGGACCTGGCGACCCGTATCCAGAGTGCGCAGGATCCCGAGATCGAGCGGATGACCGGATGGCTGAAAGAGTGGGGTCAACCCGTTGACGGAATGGGCGGGATGAGTACCGAAGGAAAGGGTATGGCAGGCATGGACGGGATGATGACCTCCGAGGAGATGACCGGACTCGAAGCGGCCACCGGACCGGCATTCGACAAGTTGTGGCTCGAGATGATGATTCGCCATCACCAAGGTGCCGTTGCCATGAGCAAGACCATCGAGACCGACGGCAAAGCGGCCGTCGTGAAAGAACTCGCCGGCAAAATCATCTCTGCGCAGGAAACGGAAATCGCCGAGATGCAGCAACTGTTGGCCGTCTGAGTACCAACGCTGCAGCTGTTGCCGCACGCAGCCGTCTCGAACGGCCAGGAAACCCGGTCGTCGGGTAGAATGAAGGCTTATGCGACGCCCTGATGGTGCCCTGGAAGATGACATCATGCGGGCCCTGTGGGACGCCGGCGAGGGGCTTCTTCCTGCAGAAATTTTGCACCGGACCGGTCTCGATCTTGCATACACGAGTATCGCCACGGTATTGACGCGTTTGCTGGACAAGGGCCTTGTCAGTCGCGAACCCGTCGGGCGGGCCTTTCGTTACCGGCCGGCGCTTGGTGAAGGGGAGCTGGCAGCGCAGCGCATTGCGGTCATATTGCGCCACACCAACGATCGACGCGGTGCTCTCGCTGGTTTCGTGAACGGTCTCGGCAAACGCGACACCGCCACACTCCGAGCATTGCTCGACGGAGACCGACGGTGATGATGCTGTACTGGTTTCATCCGTTCATGGCGTGCCTGATGCTTTCGGGACTGCTGCCACTCATCCATCGGCGCCTCCATCCCCGTGTGTCGGCTGCCGTATTGACGGCAAGCGTCGTCTGGGTAGCGACGGTCGCCGTGATCGGCATTTGGCTCATCGCGTTTCGCTACCTAGCTCAGGTCAGCTGGTTGTCTGCCCAGCTCCAATGGTGTTCGCCGATCGTAGGCGCGCATAACACCGTGTCCAACTGGCTCGGCGTCCCTGCCCTGGTGGCGATGCTGACCGGAATCGTCCGTTCAGCGCGTTTCTGGAAGGTGCAACGAACACTCCGCTCGTCGCATCTGACGGGAACGTCGATCGTGGCGAGCGATGACGTGTTTGCCTTTGTTGTTCCGGGGCCCGACGCCGCAACAATCGTTTCGTCCGGACTTCTTCGTGAGCTGGGCGCCGACGAGCAGGACGTGGTGTTCGCGCACGAAAGAGCACATGCCGATCATCGACACGACAGGTACCTCACGATTGCCCGTGCCGCCGAGGCAATGTTGCCGATGATCCGACCGTTGACGCATCGTTTGGAGTTCTCGCTCGAGCGTTGGGCTGATGATGAAGCGGTGCACGCAGTGCACGGCGATCGCTTATTGGTGGCACGCACGATAGCCAAGGTGGCATTGCTTCCCCACCGGTCGAACCGTGCTGCGCTTGGCTTTGCCGGACTCGGAGAGGCCGGCCGCGCCGAGTTTCTCCTCGATCCACCTACACGTTCGCGTATGTTGACAGCCCTCGCCATCGTTTCCAGCAGCGCTGGTCTCGTATTCGCGCTCTACCAGTTGCACCATTTCGAGGCACTCTTGATCACGCTCTGTCCCACGTGACAGCGGCGCTTCATGTGCCGGGACCTCTGTGCGCGACGGTAGCGGCCAACATGGCGTGCCTGATGACGGTGACATGGTTGTCTCACGCGAGCGCGCGACCACCTCCGACGACGTCACACCTACCACCAGGGCCACCAGCCGTGGTGGCGTTACGGCCGGCCGCGACCTGCAACTCCAGACGCCCAGCCCGAGACGCCACAGCGACCTCTACTACAAGATGTGGTAGTAGGCTCCCTGGATGGTGCGTAAGGACGTGATCTTCCAGCCGACCTCGCTGGCGATGGGAAGAATGCGACGCGCAGCGGTCCTCGCGTGCGCTTCGATGCTCATGCTCGGGCTCCAGGGTGCAGGTGCGGGTGCCACTGCCGCCAAACGCCCGGTCCCCGCCACGGCGCCACCGGACACGGGTGCCGCAGAGGCTGCGATCCCCTCATTCGATCTGGTCGACCTTCGCAATGGTCGACCCGTCGATCTCGCCAGGCTGCGTACGCCCGGGCGGGCCGTGCTGGTATGGCTTTGGGCTCCCGGTTGACCTGTGTGCAACGCGGAAGCCCGCGAGATCGAGCAGTTTGCTCGACAGGAACGATTGCGTCTCACCGTTCTCGGGATCGGCACCCAGGGCACCCAGAGCGAAGCCATGGCGTTCGCAAAGCGCCATGGCCTGACGAGCGTGCGGATGCTTTGGAGCAAAGACGAAGCGTTGTTCGACTACTACGGCGTCTACGAAACCCCGTCCACACTTCTCATCGACGGAAATTTCCGGCAAGCAGGAGACTGGTCGGGCCGAACGCCACTGAACCAGGTCCGCAAGACGCTGAACAAGATCGCGCCGCTCCGCAAACACGCGTAGCTCGGAGTCCGCTCGTAGAGCGATACCTGCTGTGGTCACGCCACATTTCCTCCGGCACCTACATGTTGCGGTGACAACTCAGGCTCCAGCGATAGGCTGCCGTTTAAGGTTCACGGATGCCCACGTATCGATCGGATCGAACGGGACCCGATGGAAACAGGTGGGTGCGGGCGCTCATCCTTGCCCTCTTCCTGACGGTCGGAACCGGACTCGCGCGGACGGTTCGTGGATACCTGTCGACCACCTCTTCGTGGGACCGCTTCGTCCGAGGCCCAGCCGTACTCGGTTGGCTTACCGCGTTCGTAGTCGTTGTCGCGGCGTTGGTTTCCATGCGGTGGATCCGTCGTCGAGCATTCTGCGTCGCTGCGGCAGTCGTGGTTGGCGCGATGGCAATTACCGGTGGGACGGCTCTGGGCTTCGCTCGCCGATGTGACACCAAGTCGGGCCGTGCACTGCTCGGGGAGGTTGTGGCATTGACCAGCGCGGTTGAGCCCCCGGCGGTCCATCGGTGCGGCGGGAAAAACCATCTTCATTGGCCGCAGTGGTCATCGGAGCTGTCGCCTCGGACCCCCGATGAGCGTCGCATGATCGTGGAGTTTCTCGACCACCACGGACTTATCGACTTGGCCAGCACGATCTCGTTCACGGCGTCGTTCGATGTGTACACAATCGAGGTGGACATGCCACGACCGGACGGCAACGGTGAGATTGTGGTTACGCGCGCGTGGCCGTGACACGTCGTTGGGGCGCGGCAGGTCTTGAAAGTGAAGGACCTATCGGCCTGCGTCGTCCAGCGGTGCAAGGGCAACTTGTTGGCGCATCGACGCAATCATCGAAATGCAACGGCGCGGTGCGCGCAGGGGAAGGTCATGACCGCCGTCCCATCGCTCGGTGCGCACGCCTCGGTGTTTTTCGGTGAGCATCCGAACGACGGCGGGGTCGGGGACTCGGTCCTTCTTGCCGATGATCATCACGATCGGTGTCGCGATCCGTTTTGCGCCGTGTGGTGCGGTGATGGCCAACGCGTCGACGGCGACAGCGACGTGATGGGCGGTGTCGCCGAGGATGATGTTGCGCATCGATCGGGAGTACGACATCCAATTGTGTTGCACGCTGTCACGGGCGATCGGGGCGGGAAGATCGGGCCGTGCGATCACGGCGATTGTCGCGGCAAGGGTTCGGTGAGCGCACATCCACCGGCAGACACGTTCGGCGAAAGCTGTGTCGCGAGCGAAGAGGCGGGCCATGCCGCCGAGACCGGCGAGCCGCCGGCGGGCTTGCCCTTCCGATGTGTACACCGGTGGTCCGAACATGATGATCCCGGCGACGCGCGCAGGTGCGCGTTCAGCAAGCGCTGCGGCCACGATGGCGCCGAACGAATGGGCGCCGATGACCACTGCGTCACCGATCCCGAGATCGTCCAGGGTGGCGAGGATTGCGTCGACATGCGCGTCGGCGTCGTAGCGGCCCGGTGGTCGCGGGGAGAGGCCGAACCCGAGCAGGTCAACGACGACAAGTCGCCCGTCTGCCGCCAGCTCGTCGTAGTCCCCACCCCAGAACCGGCTCGAACCGAGCAGGCCATGGAGGAGCAGCACGGGCACCCCGTTCAACCCCTTCGTTCGACACGCCAAGGGCCCGATCGGTGTCGGCGGGCCGGGGTCACACCAACTCACGGCGCTCCGCTTCACGGCCGTGACCGGAACATTGGTGCGTGTCGCGGCGCGCATGTGCACATGTGGTTGCCGATCCTCGGGTCTGTTGTCACTGTTGTCACGGCATGGGTTCTCCGAACCCGAATCGTACGACGACACATCGGGGACTGAGGTTCGGACATGAATGACGCGACGTGGGGAAGCTATCTACGGCGGTTCCACGGGGAACGGCCGGGCATCACCGAGGCTGTTCTGGGCAAAGCGCGCGACGGCGCCACGAGCCCCTATGAGTGGGCAGTTCAGGCACTCGACGCAAGTGGTCCGGTCCTCGACCTGGCGTGCGGGAGCGGCCCATTGCGGCGGCTGGTTCCCGACCTGCTGTGCATCGGCATGGACTCGTCTCGGGCAGAGCTTGGCGTCGCGTCCCGCGCCGGCGCAACGCCACTGATTCTTGCATCGTCCAGCGACATTCCGCTGAGCGACAAGGCGGTTGCCGCTGTCGTGTGCTCGATGGCGCTGCACGTCCTGCAGCCACTTGACCGAACTCTCGACGAAGTCGCCCGCGTACTTCGTCCGGACGGCATTCTCGTCGTCGTTCTCCCGGCCGGGAGTCCTCTGTCGTTTCGAGACCGGGTTCGATATGCACGGCTGTTCATCGCGCTGCGCGTAGCTCGGCTCGGGTATCCGAATGACGATGCCTTGTCGAACACGGCGGCGCTGTTGCAGTCCCACGGGCTCGATGTGGTGAGCGATGAGCGCAGACGCTTCCGGCTCGACCTGAGCGGGCAAGAAGACTGTGAATCCTTCGTCCAATCGTTCTACCTACCCGGCCGCTCATCGACACGAGCCCGGGCTGCAGTGCGCGTCGCCCGACGCTGGCAGGGCAGCCACATTGGAATCCCGTTGCGACGCATCGTGGCGATTCGCGGCGACCGAGACATCCCGTCCGGCGTGGTCGACACCACTCGGCACGAATCGGCAGTGACAAACCCGAATTAGCGTTGGGGGATGACTTCGCAATGTTCCCGATGCTGACCCGACGCCGGGCGCTGTTGGCCGTCGGAACAGCGGTCTTCGCAATCGTCGTGGCGGTCGGTGCCGTAAGTGTGCAAAACCGTCGGTCGTCCTCGCCAG
>JANLRD010000230.1:0-16992 GCA_031368215.1 Acidimicrobiia bacterium
GCGTCGACCGGCAAGGCCGATGAGCACGACTACCTCCGCTCCCTCGGTGCCACGACGATTCTCGACCGCTCCGAACTCGCCGTCGATGCCGCTCGCCCGCTGGAGAAGGAGCGCTGGGCCGGGGCGGTCGACTGCGTCGGCGGAACCACGCTCGCCACGGTGATCCGACAGCTCCGCTACGGCGCCTCGGTCGCGGCGTCGGGCCTCACGGGCGGCGCCGGACTCAACGGCACCGTGCTCCCCCACATCCTGCGCGGCGTGAACCTGCTCGGCATCGACTCCGTCCAGGTCGACATGATCACCCGGGCCGAGATCTGGCAGCGGTGCGCAACCGACCTCAAACCCCACGACCTCCTCGGCTCCATCGCGGTGAGAACCGACCTCCACGGACTCGACGCAGCGCTGACCTCGATCCGGGCGGGCGCCGTGCGGGGCCGCACCCTCGTCGAAGTCGCCGGGGGCTAGCTGACCTGCGAAACGCCAGTCACCCGTTCGGGGGATGATCTGTTGCCGCCAGTCCCGAATGCTGTCACCATGACAGTTCTTGGCGAGCAGATGGAAGCTTCAGCACGATTCGTGCGACCGCTTCGGTGGGTTGAAGGAGCGATGAGCGGCGCGCCCGTCAGGCCCCAGGACGGGTTCGCTCTTCCGTCGCACCGAACCCCGACCACGAAAGCCACGGCATTTCCGGTGCTGTTCAGCGCCTCACCCGCCAATGTCGCCCGCTACAAGAACCCGGAGATGGACCAAGCGTTGAACGATGGCCGTTCCGGCGCCAACCCTGAAGCCCGCAAGGCCGCCTACGCCAAGGTGCAGGCCCTCACCCGACGCGACGTGCCGTTCATCGTCGGCTCCGTCGGAACCGTCTCGCTGCTCGCCAGTCCGAAGCTCTGCGGGATGAGTGCCGTCGGTGGCTTCCCGGCCCGAACCGCGGGGATCGGCAACTGCTGACCACGCGCCGGATCGAGGTGGGTCGGATGGCGCGTCCGGGACGTCGCGTCATCCGATTCGCCGCGCTCGTGCTCCTCGCGTCGATCGCCGCGTTTGCCCTGCAGTCACTCCTCGCGGGTGATGCAGCCACGTTCACGACCGCCGAGTCGGGCGACCCGGCGGCGACGGCTGCCGCGCGAGCCGAACTCGGCCTCGATGCGCCTGCGCCAGTGCAATTCGCACGATGGGCGGGAGCGGCCATCCGCGGCGATCTCGGAAAGAGCTCGGCCACGAAGGAAGACGTCGTCGACATGGTCGCACGAGCCGGACGGGTCACGCTGGAGCTGGCCATTGCGGCGCAAATCGTTGCCGTGATCGCCGGCTTCGGCTTCGCGCTGTTGAGCGTTCGGCGAATAGGCGGACGCCTCGACGCCACGATACGCGCACTTAGCTTTGCGCTCTTGGCGACGCCCGGGTTCGCTATTGCCGCGCTCCTCCTGGCCGTCTTCGCCATCCGTCTGCATTGGGTTCCGGCGGTGGGGTTCGTCCCCCTCACCGAGGACCTTGGGGCCAACGTGCGCTCGATGGTTCTCCCATCGCTCACCCTGGGTGTGCCTATCGGCGCAGCCATCGCACGCGTGCTCCGCGCCGATCTCGTCGCCAACCTGGGTTCGGACCATGCGACACTGTGCCGAGCGATGGGCTACTCCCGTCGACGCATCGTCGTTGGGCACGCGCTCCGTCTTTCCTCGATCAACGTGAGTTCCTTCATCGGTCTGGAGTTCGCACGATTGCTCGGCGGGACCTTGATCATCGAGCAGGTCTTCGCCCTGCCGGGACTCGGACGTCTGGCGGTGCAGAGCGTGGGCCGACGCGATCAACCGGTCATTCAGGCGCTCGTCGTGATCGCGGCGATCGCCTTCCTCACGGTTGCACAGGTCGTGGACGCTCTCCACACGCGCCTCGACCCGCGACTGCACCGCTCCGGCGACTACGTCCCGTCATGAGGGCACGGATCGGGTCGTGGTTAGCCCTCTCATGGATGGCATTGCTGACGCTCAGCGCACTGACCGCGTCCTGGCTCCCCATCGACCCCAATCGCTTCGACCCGGGCGCTCGTCTTGCTGCACCGAACTGGGACCACCCGTTTGGAACAACCCGACTCGGCGAAGACCTCTTCGCCCAGTGCATTCACGGGACCAGGGTCACACTGCTGGTCGGCCTCGGCGCTCCCCTTGTTGCTGCCCTCATCGGACTGCCCCTCGGTATGTCGGCGGGCCTGATCGGCGGACGCATCGACCAAGGCATTTCTCTTCTTCTCGACGCCTCACTGTCCATGCCGGCGTTCATCGTGTCTGTTGTCCTCGTCACCTCGCTCGGCGCAACGGTCAGCACCGTCATCGTCGTTGTCGGGATCATCTCGACCCCGTTCGTCGCTCGCGTCAGCCGCAGCGCCACGCGAGCGATCAGCGACCGTGATTTCGTCACAGCCGCGCGATCGCTCGGCTCAACGAGCGCTCGAGTGATGTGGGTAGAGCTGCGCCCGAACCTCACGGCGCCCATCGGGTCGTTGTTGGCGCTGGTCGGCGGAGCGGCCGTGCTCGTCGAAGGAGGGCTTTCCTACGTCGGACTCGGTGTCCCGTTGGAGAACGCCAGTTGGGGTCGCCTCGTCGCCGCCGGGAGGGACGAGCTCGCCACGGCGTGGTGGTGGTCGCTGATCCCATCGCTGCTGTTCTTCCTCACGGTGCTCTCGGTCAACGTGATCGTCGACCGTTGGCAACGCGGTCCGGTCCTCCAAGTTCGCCGCCGGGCGACGCGCCTGATCGAGCGCAGCTCGCTCGCAACCGGACGAGTTGATGACGCCGCGCTTCTCGTCTCGAACCTCACCGTTTCGATTCGTTCGCCGAAGAGCGGCTTCGCTCACGCAATCGTGTCCAACTTCGATGTCCGACTCGCCCCCGGCGAACTGGTCGCCCTCGTCGGCCCATCCGGCGTCGGCAAGACGACCGTGGCTCGCGCCATCGTTGGCGCGCTCGACGACGCCATGGTTGCCACAGGTTCGGTGCAGACCACGCGCACTCGCGGCCACCGCTCCGCGCTCATCATGCAGGAGCCGCGTCGCTCGCTCAATCCCGTCAGCCGCGTCGGACCCCAGATCGCGGAAGCGGCGCGGGTGCATCTCGGTCTCTCCCGGCGCGACGCGCGTGAACGCGCCCGGCACCTGCTCACGCTCGTCGGCATCGACGATCCCGATCGGCGCATGCGCTGCTACCCCCATGAGCTTTCCGGTGGCCAGTGCCAGCGTGTTGCGATTGCCCTTGCCCTCGCCTCGGAACCCGGTGTTCTGATCGCCGACGAACCCACGGCATCTCTCGACCCCATCGCCACACGAAAGGTGTTTGACCTCTTCGATGGAGTCCGAAGCCGCACCGGAGTGGCGATCCTGGTGATCACCCACGATCTGGCGTCGGCGCAAAGGCGGGCCGACCGGGTCGTCACCATGTCGTGATCGAAATCGACGCGGAACTTCGAGGCCCACCGGTTGGTCCAGCATTTGGACGCTTGCTACCGTCACATGCATGAAGATCGATGGTGGAGCCTACGGAAGCTGGACCGACTCGGCGGCGGGCGCAAAGCGCGCCGAGGCTGCGGGGTACGACGGGGTGTGGATCCCGGAGACGAACCACGACCCGTTCCTGCTGTCGCAGATGGCCATCCAGGGCACGGAAAAGGTCCTCGTCGGCACCTCGATCGCCGTCGCGTTCGCCCGCAACCCGATGATCACGGCGGTTGTCGCAAATGATCTCCAGGCGTTGTCCGGCGGACGCTTCGTGCTCGGCCTCGGCAGCCAGATCAAGCCGCACATCGAGAAGCGGTTCTCCATGCCGTGGTCCAACCCGGCCCCCCGCATGCGCGAGTTCATCCTCGCCATGCGCCACATCTGGTCCTGCTGGAACGAGGGGACCAAACTCGAGTTCCGCGGCGACTTCTACACCCACACCCTCATGAGCCCCTTCTTCAACCCGGGCCCCAACCCCTACGGCACACCCAAGGTGTTCCTCGCCGGTGTCGGCGAGCTGATGACGGAGGCGGCCGGTGAGACCTGCGACGGCTTCCTCGCCCACGGCTTCACCACCGACCGCTACCTGCGAGAAGTCACCATCCCGGCCCTCGACCGCGGCCTGGCCAAGGCCGGACGCGCCCGCTCGGACTTCGAGATCAGCCTCCCGCTGTTCGTCACCACCGGACGCGACGAGGCCGAGATGGAAGCGGCGAAAGTCGGCACCAAGGCCCAAATCGCGTTCTACGGATCCACGCCGGCCTACCGCACCGTCCTCGAACTCCACGGATGGGGTGAGCTGCAGACGGAGCTCAACGGCCTCTCCAAGCAGGGGAAATGGAAGGAGATGGGCGAGGCCCTCGACGACGAGGTGCTCGAGGCTTTCTCCGTCGTGGCCGAGCCGTCAAAGGTCGCCGAAGCCATCACCGCGCGGTGCGGCGACGCGGTCGACCGCATCAGCTTCTATGCCCCCTACCAAACCGCGCCCGGTTTGTGGGACGGGATCCTCGGCGATCTCAAGGCTGCGGCATAAGTCGTCGCAGGCCCTCCGGGCGCAGGTGCGCCCCTCGCACGGGTTATCGGACCTGGACGGCGCGTTGCTTCCCGGTTTATATCTGAGGTTTGCTGGGTAGACTAAGTCTTATGACTAAGTCGGTGAACGTCCACGAAGCCAAGACCCACCTCTCCCGGCTGCTCGATGAGGTGCAGCACGGTCAGGACATCGTCATCGCCCGGGCCGGCGTGCCGTGCGCGCGTTTGGTCGCAGTGGAAGCCGGTCCGCGCCCGTCAGGCATGCTCGCCGGCGTCTGGCCCGACATCGCTTCTGGCGATCCGTTCTTCGATGCGCTGCCCGACGACGAGCTCTCGTCGTGGGAACGATGAGCACTCGACGACGATGAAGCTCCTCCTCGACACCCACACATTCCTCTGGCGGGCGGTGGGCTCGCCACGACTGAGTGCGAGCGCAAACGCGGCGATCGACGACCGTGACAACGAGGTGCTCGTCTCTGCTGCATCCGCATGGGAGGTGTCCACGAAGAGCCGCCTCGGAAAGCTCCCCGGCGGCGAGGCGATCCTCCTGCGATTCGAGGCGACGATCGCCGACCTGCGAGCGACGCCACTACCGATCACCGTCGGGCACGCGCTTGTCGCCGGTTCGTTCCGTACCGACCATCGAGATCCGTTCGACCGGATGCTCGCCGCGCAGGGCGGGATCGAAGGCGCCGTCATCGTGACCTCAGATCCGGCCTTCTCGAACTTCCCGGTGAGCACACTGTGGTGACCGGGCACTGATCACCGGCCGGGCCCCGACGGCAGAATGCCGACCGCTATTCGGTTGATCAGACGAGGACGGTCTCGAGAGCTCCCGCGAGGTACTGGTGCTTGCACTCCGAGCGCTGCAGCTTGCCCGACGATGTCTTGGGCATCGAGCTCGGGGCGATCAGCACCACATCGTGGGCCGGTAGGCCAACGGCGTCGCGAACGCGGTGCTTGATGGCGTCGATGACCGACGCGTAGTCGGCGGGGTCGGCCTTCGTCTCACACACGACGATGACCTCCTCCTTCTCGTGCTTCTCGTGGCGCCCGGGAACACCGAAGGCGATGACGTTCCCCGGACGGACACCGCTCACGGTGGAGACAGCGCGTTCGATGTCCTCGGGCCAGACGTTGCGACCACCGACGATGATCACGTCCTTCTGCCGACCGCACACCACCAGTTCGCCATCGACCAGGTACGCAAGATCTCCGGTCCGGAGCCAACCGTCGTGAAATGCTGCAGCGGTGGCGTCCGGTCGCTTGTAGTACCCGGGCGTGACGCTGGTGCCACGAATCTCGAGTTCGCCGACCTCGCGCTCGATGAGGACGCGGCCGTCCTGCGGATCGACGATCCGGAGTTCGAGGCCCTCAACCGCACGCCCCAGCTTCACGAACGAACGGGCGCCCTTCGCCCCGGGCGTCGAAGGAGCGGCGAAACGCTCCGTCTCCAGCACCGCGAGATCGACCGTGTCGGTGACCAGACCGCGGCCGACCGGAGGGAACGAACCGGCCAAGGTCAGCTCGGCCATGCCGAAGGCGGGAAACGCCGCGCCCCGTGAAAGACCGTGCCGTTCGCCGGCGTCGAGCCACGCGTCGACGGTTGCCGGATCGACGGGCTCCGCCCCGTTCAGCGACATACGCAGCGACGAGAGGTCGAGTTGTTCCTCACGGTGCAGGGCACGGGCAGCGAGCACGTAGGAGAAGTTGGGGCCGGCGGTGAGCGTGCCCCGATGTCGAGAGATCCACCGCATCCACCGGCTCGGCGCACCCATGAAGTCCTGTGGACCGGCGAGCACCAGGGACGCACCCGTGGTCATCGGCGTCAGCAGCAGGCCGATCAGCCCCATGTCGTGGTAGAGCGGCAGCCACGACACCGCCACATCGACGTCACGATCGAGCTCGACGCCCATCGCGATCGCATCGAGGTTCGCGCAGACCTCTTGGTGGGGAAGCATGACGCCCTTCGGCGCCGAGGTCGACCCGCTTGTGAACTGCAGGATCGCGAGCGCTTCCCGGGCCACCCGGGCGATCTCGAACGGCGCGGTCCCCGACGGCGCGAGGAGTGCGTCGTCGAGTATGACGATCGGGGGGTCACCTGGCTCGGCGGCGAAGAACGGCGCGAAGTCGGGATCGACAAGAACTGCGGCGCAGTCGGCATTGCGGACCCGCACCCGGGTCTGGGCGGCGAACTCGTCGAGCGAACCGAGCCGCATCGGCAGCGGCAGCATGACTGCACATCCGCCGAGCAGCCACGTGGCCTGGAGGGCAGTGACGAGTCGACGAGAGGTGGGACCGAGCATGGCGATGTGCGAACCCAGCCCAAGGCCGATGCCGAGATCACGGAGGTTCGCCGCAAGCACCATCGCATCGGCATGGACCTGGGCCCAGGTGACCGTTTCACCCTCATCGTGGTGGTACACGGTGAGCGTGCCCCGACTCGACCCTTCCACGATGCGTTCAGGAAGCGTCCGAAGATGGCGTTGCGGCGCAGAGTTCAGCACGCGTACTCAGACCCGGCAGTGCGCTGTTTGGTTACATCGTGCTGGCTCGCCGACGAGCCCGTCGGCCTACTTCTCGGCGATCGTCACGCTCTTGATCGTGACCGGCTTGGTCGGCGGCCCGTCGCCCGAAGGCGACAGCGCGTCGATCTTCTTGATGACGTCCTCACCCTTGCCCGGCTCCAGTTGGCCGAAGTACGAGTAGCTGGGCGGAAGTGATGCTCCGTTCGGACCCGAGATCACGAAGAACTGGCTTCCGTTGGTGTTCGGACCCGAGTTGGCCATGGCGAGCGAACCGACTTTGTACTCCCCGGCCTTAGGCAGTTCGTCGGCGAACGCGTAGCCGGGGCCGCCCGAACCGTTCCCCTTCGGGTCACCGCCCTGGAGCACGAAGTCCTTCACGACGCGGTGGAAGTTGAGCCCATCGAAGTACTTCTGGCGAGCAAGGAAGACGAAGCTGTTCACCGTACGCGGCGCCCGATCCCCAAGGAGGTTGAAGGTCATCGTGCCCTCCGACGTCTCCATCGTGGCCACGTAGGTCTTCGTCACATCGATGCACAAGGGCGGTTCGGCCTTGAACTCACGCTTCTGCGGGGCCGAGCCATCGGCAGCCGGGCAGTCCTTCGGATCTTTGGGGGCGACCATCGCGACCGTTGTCGTCGGTGCGAGCGTCGTGGGCGCGTCGGTGGCCGCAGCGGCGTAGCCGATCGAGGTGTCCTCGATGATGGTCGCCGGAGTCGCCACGTTCTTTTCGGAGCACGCAGCTAGCGCGAGTCCGGCGAGGACCAGGGTGCCAAGGAGGATCGAAGGTTTGGAGGAAGCACGAATCACGAGCGACAACGGTAGTCCCGTCAGGTGAGAAATCCCTGGCACCCCGGCGTCACCCCGGCGTCACCCCGGCGGCACGCCTGCGTCGTCGCGGTTAGGAAACGACGAAGTTGACCAGCTTGCCGGGGATGACGACCGCCTTGCGGACCGTCTTGCCCTGAAGGTGAGGCACGACCTTCTCATCGGCGAGGGCCAGCGCTTCGAGCGACGGAGCGTCGGTACCGGTGGCGACGGTGAGGACGGAACGTAGCTTGCCGTTGACCTGCACCGGCACGTCGACGGTGTCGGCCACGAGGTAGGCGGGATCTGTCACGGGGAACGGGGCCCGGATGAGCGACCCGGAATGGCCGAGGCGGGACCACAGCTCTTCGGCCAGGTGTGGGGCGTAGGGAGCGAGCATCAGGACGAGTGGTTCGGCGAGTACACGAGGCGCGCCGTTCGGATACGTCGAGGTGAGGTGGTTCGTGAGCTCGGTGATACGGGCGATCGGGGTGTTCACACGGAGTTCGTCCATCGCCGATCGCACCGCTTCGATCGTCTTGTGCAGGATGACCTGATCCTCGTTTGTCGGCGTCACGTCGGTGACGCGAGTGGCATCCGAGTCCTCATCGACGACGACGCGCCAGATGCGCTGCAGCAACCGATGAGCACCGGAGACGGCCCGGGTGTCCCACGGCTTCGACTGCTCCAACGGGCCCATCGACATCTCGTAGAGCCGCAGCGTGTCGGCGCCGTAGGACTCGCACATGTCGTCCGGCGACACCATGGTCTTCAGGCTCTTGCCGATCTTCCCGTATTCGCGGTTCACCTTCTCACCGTGATGGAAGAACTCGCCATCGCGTTCTTCGACCTCGCTCGCCTCCACGTAGATCCCGCGCGAGTCGGTATAGGCGAAGGCTTGGATGTAGCCCTGGTTGAACAGCCGAGCGAACGGCTCCGGGGTGCCGACGACGCCGAGGTCGAACAGGACCTTGTGCCAGAAGCGGCTGTACAGCAAATGCAGCACAGCGTGCTCGACACCGCCGACGTAGAGATCGACGCCGCGATCGCCCATCCAGTAGCGCTCGTTCTCCTCAACCGTGATCGCCTCGACCAGCGTCGGATCGATGTAGCGCAGGTAGTACGTGCACGAACCGGCCCACTGCGGCATCACATTCGTCTCGCGCACATATGTGCGCATACCTCTTCCGTTGCCGAGGTCGAGCGTGGCGTTCTTCCACTCGACGAGACGGTCGAGCGGGCGTTCCGGCTCGCTTTGCGAGTCCTCGGGATCGAAGCTGCGCGGGGCGAACTGATCCGTGTCGGGCAGGTCGACGGGCAGCATCGACTCGGGCAGGCCGATCGGCCCGATCTCGTCATAGACGATCGGGAACGGCTCGCCCCAGTAGCGCTGCCGGCTGAAGAGCCAGTCGCGCAGCTTGGTCTGCACGGTGCCGTACCCTCGGCCGTTCGCTTCGAGCCAACCGATCGTTGCGGCAATGGCGTCGGCTTTGCCCATGCCGTCGAGGGTGAGGGTCTCATTGACACCGTTCACCGCAGGCCCCTCGGCGGTGTAGGCCATCGGCCAGGTGCCGCAGTCGAGCGACGGGTTCACGTTGTGTTCGGCGAACCACGAATCGGGAGGACGGATCGTCGCCTCGATCGGCAGACCGAACTGGCGGGCGAACTCGAAATCTCGCTGATCGCCGCTCGGCACCGCCATGATCGCCCCGGTGCCGTAGCCCATCAGCACGTAGTCAGCGATGAACACCGGGACCGCTCGGCCGTTGACGGGGTTCATCGCGAACGACCCGGTGAAAACGCCGGTCTTCGTCTTCGTCTCCACCTGGCGGTCGACTTCCGACTTCGATGCTGCCGCAGCCTGATACGCCGCGATCGCCGCAGCAGGAGTTTGGTGCCCGTTGGTCCATCTCGGGTCCGTGTCCTTCGGCCACGCCGGCACGGTAAGCGCGCTGACCAACTCGTGCTCGGGGGCGAGCACCATGAAGGTCGCACCGAACAACGTGTCGGGGCGTGTCGTGAAGACCTCAATGTCACCGGCGCTGCTGGTGAAGCTCACCCGTGCGCCGAGGCTCCGCCCGATCCAGTTTCGCTGCATCAGCCGGACCGGTTCAGGCCAGTCGACGAGATCGAGATCGTCGATCAGGCGCTCGGCATACGCGGTGATCCGCATCAGCCACTGCGTCATGTTCCGCTTGAAGACGGGGAAGTTGCCCCTGTCGCTGCGACCGTCGGCGGTGACCTCCTCGTTGGCCACGATCGTGCCGAGACCGGGACACCAGTTCACCGGCACCTCGGCCGAGTAGACGAGGCGATGCGAGTCGACCAACGTCCGCTGCTCGCGTTCGTTCAACGAAGCCCACGGCCGTCCATGTGGGGTTGGGCGCGACCCGTCGGCGAACGACGCGATCAACGTGTCGATGGGGCGAGCCGCTCCCTGACCGCCAAGCGGATTCGTCGCGTCCGGATCGAACCAGGCGTTGAAGATGCGCAGGAAGATCCGCTGGGTGAACTCGAGGAAGTCGCGATCCGTCGTCGACACCGCCCGCCGGGGATCGTGGCCCAGGCCGAGGCGCCGGAGCTGGCGACGGTAGGTGACAACGTTGTTCTCCGTGTTGATCCGCGGGTGCTGACCTGTGGCCACCGCGTGCTGCTCGGCGGGGAGACCGTAGGCGTCGAACCCCATGGTGTGGAGCACGTTATGTCCGGTCATCCGCTTGAACCGGGCGAACACGTCGGTGGCGATAAAGCCCAGCGGGTGCCCGACGTGGAGTCCCGCACCCGATGGGTAGGGAAACATGTCCATCACGAACAGCTTCTTGGCGTCGGCGACGGCGTCGAACCCTTCGCTCAAGGGACCCGTCGGATTCGGGGTGTGGAACGTGCCCTCAGCGTCCCACCGCTCCTGCCAGCGCGCCTCGATCTCCCCCGCAAGCGTGGCGTTGTAGCGGAAGGAAGGACCGCCTGTGGCGGGTGTAGGGGACTGCGGACCGGCGTCAGACATGGCTGACCAGGCTACAAGCCCCCTCCCGGCCGCGACCCCCACTTCCCCACCACTCGGGGGGACGCCATCGTGCGCCGCACATATCCCCCTTTCCTGCCGCAGATCGCCCCTCTCGTGCCGCAGATCACCCCTCTCCTGCCGCCCCGTCCGCCGCACATACGCCCCTCTCCTGCCTGCCCTCCGCCGCAGATCGCCCCTCTCCTGCCGCAGATCACCCCTCTCCTGCCGCAGATCAGTGTTTACGATGTCGAATTGACCGAATTCTGGGCGATGTGCGGCGAAACAGGGCCGATGTGCGGCGAAAGAGGGGCGATCTGCGGCGAAAGAGGGGCGATGTGCGGTGAATCGCCGACGGCGCCCAAGAGCGCCACACGACGCCGACCACTTGCGCCTCCGGCGTCGCGGCGCGTCGCCGCTTGGCAGGCCGCGCCAGGGGGGCCAGCATGGCCTTCGCCTTCCCCGGTCGACGTACATCTGTGCTCCGGAGGACTGCCATGCCCAGATCTGAACGTTTCTCACCCGTCCTGACCGGCCCGATCGCCGCACGCGCGCTGGGCCTCGATGGCTTTCGGGATCTCGAGTGGCCCATTGCGGCGTGCAAGCCCGAGGCCAGAACAAGCGAACAAGGGATCATCCGGGCTCGTCCGTGGTGGCCGTC
Source organism: Acidimicrobiia bacterium (assembly GCA_031368215.1). GTDB lineage: Bacteria > Actinomycetota > Acidimicrobiia > Acidimicrobiales > JANYDT01 > JANLQX01. The sequence goes on from JANLRD010000230.1 coordinate 11,517, forward strand.
ATCGGTCGTCGACGGCGTCGAGATAGCCCACCCGACACTGGTGCTTCGCCACCTGGGCAACCAACCGTTAGCCCTCGAGCGCGCTGCGCTTATTGACGGCATTCATCCGCTCGACCGCGTCGAGTTCGCCGTCGAACATGCGCTTCGGGCAGGCCTCGCTGAATGCGCAGCTCTACGAGTTCGCGGGTCGCGAAGCGCCGGCGACCGACTCCTCCACGAGGTCCTGAATCAACGCGGCACCGAGCCGCCGACGGAGAGCTACGCCGAAACTCTCGGTCTTCAGCGACTCCGATACTTCGGCTACTCACCGTGGCGACAAATGGCGATCATTTCGCCGAGCGGCAAGATCCTGCACCGCGTCGACTTTGTACTTCCGTTTCGACGCCGACCACGTCCATCGTTCGTGCTCCCCGACCAAGGCTTGATCGTGGAAATCGACGGTCGCGAGTTTCACGAGCGCACCTTCGAGCGAGATCATCAGCGCCAGACGACCTACGACAAACTCGGCTTCCACTGGGTCACGTTCTCCGCCAACCAGGTCGAGCACCATCCCGAAGAGATGTGCGAGGCGATCGAGGCGGTGATGCGTCGAGCTCGGGCGGGCCTCGGTGGGCGCCGGTCGGCGTAGCTGGCGCTTTCCCCCTGCTGCTCAGCCACCGAAGCGCCGCACATCGGTCACCGCGTGCCGCACATCCGCCCGGGAGCGCCCTGTCGTGACCGAAACACGGCGATGTGCGGCAGGGGATCGGCGATGTGCGGCAGCAGATCGGCGATGTGCGGCAGCAGAGCGGTTGTGTGCGGCGAGGCATCGCCGGAAAGGTGAGGGGTGGTGTACGTCATCGAAATGCGGGCGGCGGGCGTACGATGGATGCACCCCGCTATGACCACGATCACCCGACCTTCCGTCCTGCCGAAATCGAACGACGCCTGCTGGTGCGGGAGCGGACGAAAGTTCAAGCGCTGCCACAAGGCCTCAGCGAACGCCACGGTCGTAACCGAGCCGACGGTGCTCCCCGGCAACGTGTCGCCCCGCCGCCCCGTCCCCGACACCATCGCCGCGCCCGACTACGTCGCGAACGGCGGACGACCGAAGAAGACCAACGTCTCGCTCGTCAAGGACGCCGACACGATCGCGCGAATGCGAGTGGCGGGCCGCGCTGTCGCCGAGGTTTTGTCGGAGCTGGGCCCCCGAGTTGAAGTGGGTATGACCACCGACGCCATCGACGTGATCGCCCACGAGCTCTACATCGCCAAAGGTGGCTACCCGAGCTGCGTCGGCTACGGGTCGCCGGCCTATATCAAGAGCCTGTGCACGTCCGTCAACGAGGTCATCTGCCACGGCATCCCCGACGATCGGCCGCTTCGCGACGGCGACATCCTCAACATCGACGCCACGATCTTCCTCAACGGCGTCCACGGCGACTCGTCGATCATGGTCGGCGTGGGCAACGTCGACGAAGCCTCGCAGCAGCTCATGCGGGTCACCCGCGAATGCATGGAGCTCGGTATCGAAGCGGTCAAGCCCGGCCGTGCCATCAACGTGATCGGCCAGGCTATCGAAGCGCACGCCAATCGTTATGGTTACGGCGTGGTGCGTGCCTTCGTCGGCCACGGCATCGGCGAGGTGTTCCACATGGCACCGAACGTGCCGCACTACTTCGACCGCAACGCCCGCATGGTCATACAGCCGGGCATGACCTTCACCATCGAGCCGATGATCACGATGAGCGGGTCGACGGACTATGACCTCTGGGACGACGACTGGACGGCGGTCACCGTCGACCTCGCCCGCACCGCGCAGTGGGAACACACGATCCTCGTGACCGACGACGGCTGCGAGATCCTCACCCTCCGCTGACGCAGCAGCCGGGCTGGCCCGGTGCGCCCCAGCCGCATGCCGATGGACGGCTCGGGTTAGCGTGCGTCGATGATCAACCACATCGTTCTTCTCCGTTTCGCCGAGGGCATCCAACCCGAGCGGGTCGCCCAATTCACGGCCGCCCTCCGGGCGCTACCCGCCGCCATTCCCGAGATGCGGACGTATGCCGTCGGAACCGGGATGCACGAAGGCAACTGGGACTTCGGGATCGCCGCGACCTTCGACTCTGTCGAAGACTGGAAGGTCTACGACACCCATCCCGCCCACAACGCCGCCCGAGCGATCGTCGCCGGTCACTTCGTCGACCGCTCGGCGGCGCAGTTCGTCGGCTGATCCGTCGGGACGCGCGGCACCGCGTGCTAGTTTCGTCACCCGCTACGGGGCTTTAGCTCAGTTGGTAGAGCGCTTGCATGGCATGCAAGAGGTCAGGGGTTCGAATCCCCTAAGCTCCACACCGATCGGCCGGGAGCGTGGTCGGGCTCAGGCGCCCCCCACACTCCCGCGCCATGCCGTTTGGCGGCCCACGTCGAGGTTCGGACGTCGGGGTTCGAACATGGTCCCGTCAGGGCCACTCCGTCGTCACAAGCGCAGAGCCGCTGGCTCTGCGTTTTCGTTTCCGGAGCCCCGTCGCCCATCGCCAACACGTCGACATGCGGACTCGCCGGTCCAACGACCGCCATGCCAGGATCATCCGTCGTGGAAACCCTTCGCACGCCCGACGCAGCGTTCGCCTCCCTACCCGACTGGCCGTACGAAGCCCACCACGTCGAGCTCCCCGACGGCCTCCGGATCGCGTATCTCGACGAGGGTCCGGCAGACGGTCCGGTCGTGCTACTGATACATGGGGAGCCGTCGTGGAGCTACCTCTACCGCTTCATGATCCCGACGTTGGTCGAAGGCGGCTGCCGGGTCCTCGCCCCCGACCTTGTCGGCTTCGGCCGAAGCGACAAGCCAACCGAGCGAAGCGCGCATACCTATGAGCAGCACGTCCAGTGGATGCTCGAGTGGATCCGCGAGGTGAATCCCACGGGCGTCACGTTCTTCGGACAGGACTGGGGTGGGCTCATCGGCCTGCGCCTCGTCACCGCCGACCCTGACCGATTCGCTGCCGTCGTCGTCGCCAACACCGGGCTTCCGACGGGTGAGAACAAGCCGACCGACGCGTTCATGGCCTGGCAGAAGTTCTCCCAGACCGTCGAGACGTTCCCGGTCGGCGTCATCGTGAACGGCGGCACCGGCCGGGACCTCTCCCCCGCCGAGATCGCCGCCTACGATGCGCCGTTCCCGACCGAGGGGCACAAGGCCGGGCCCCGTCAACTGCCGTCGCTGGTGCCGACTGACGCCGACAACCCGAGCGCAGCGGCGAACAAGGCAGCGTGGGAGGTCCTCCGGTCATGGACGAAGCCTTTCGTGTGCGCCTTCAGCGACAACGATCCGGTCACCAAAGGCGGCGAGAAGATCTTTCTACGAGACGTCCCCGGCGCTCTGGGGCAGGCACACGCGACGACGTCGGGCGGCCACTTCCTGCAGGAGGACTGCGGCCCGGAGCTTGCCGCCCTCATTCTCCGGGTTGTCCCGCGTGGCTGATCTCCGGGTGATCGTCCCGACGCCGACGTTCGCGCGCTCACGCACCTTCTACCGCGACACACTCGGAGCGAGCGTCGTCGAAGAATGGCCGGCCGACGAGTTCCAACCTGCGGGCATGATCCTACGGCTCACCACCGGCGGATGCGTCGAGCTCGTCGACAGCCGCATGGCCCATGACGGACTCCGACTCGGTATCGAACTGGACTCGCCCGAGGCGATCGACGAGACCCATGATCGACTTGCCGGCGCAGACGTCGTCATCCTGAGCGCTCCGTCTGATCAGCCCTGGGGGCATCGCAACACCACCGTGACCACGCCCGAGGGCACCCTTCTCACGTTCTACGCGCACCTTCCGGGCCGATGACCCCGAGAGGCGTCAGCTCACTTCGCGGGCGAGGTCGGGCGTAGTCGCCAGCGAAACGAGACGCGCGGTCTCCTTGGCGAGGCGTCGACAGTCGCGCTCGTCGGGCCAACGTCGCTCCAGCACACGCAGCCGTTGCGCCCACCACGATGCCCGTTCGACCAGCAGCCCGGCATTCCCGGACCTGGCGGCGACCTCCGTCTCCGCCGCACACAGCGCCAGAGCCATGTCGACCTCGGTATGGAGCGCGGCGATCACCGGAAGGCGCTCGGCCTTCGCCATCGGATACGACGTTCCGTTCACGAAGCTGAGCGGATCGATCCCGAACACGCCGGAGAGGATCACGATGGTCCGTTCCGATGCCACCCGCATGCCGGCTTCGAGGTGGGAGAGTGCGGTGCGGCTCATCGCCAGGCGGTCTGCGAGGTCCTGCTGCGTCCATCCGCGCTCAACGCGAAGCACCGCGATGTGGTCACCCAGCGCTTTCGATCCGCTCACTCGGCTCACGGACACCAACTGTAGGGTCCGACGGCCTCGCCATCCTGCCAACTGGGTTGGCTGAAGGTCCGCGGAAAAGGCGCCGATACTGAATGCCATGGCAAAGAAGCGCGCGCTCATCACCGGAATCACGGGACAGGATGGGTCCTACCTCGCCGAGCACCTCCTGGATCTCGGCTACGAGGTGGTCGGGATGGTTCGACGCTCGTCCACGGTCACGTTCGAGAGAATCGCCCATATCCAGGACCGTCTCACGCTCGTTTCCGGCGATCTCCTCGACGCTGCCTCGATGGTTCAGGTGATCAGCGAGTCCCGACCGCACGAGGTCTACAACCTGGCCGCGCAGAGCTTCGTGCAGACCAGTTGGAACCAGTCGGTGTTCACGGGCGATACCACCGCGCTCGGTGTCACACGTGTGCTCGACGCAATCCGGATCGTCGACCCGGGCGCCCGCTTCTACCAGGCATCGTCATCGGAGATGTTCGGGAAGGTACAAGCAGTCCCGCAGGACGAGGACACACCGTTCTACCCACGAAGCCCCTACGGCGTGGCCAAGGTCTACGGCCACTGGATCACGGTGAACTACCGCGAGAGCTACGACATGCACGCGTCGTCGGGCATTCTCTTCAACCACGAGAGCCCGCGACGGGGCCTTGAATTTCTCCCGCGCAAGGTTTCTCACAACGTCGCCCGCATCAAGCTCGGTCTCCAGGACAAGCTGCCGCTCGGCAACCTCGACGCCCGCCGCGACTGGGGCTTCGCCGGCGACTACGTGAAAGCGATGCACCTGATGGTTCAGCAGGACACACCCGACGATTTCGTGATCGCCATGGGCGAGACGCATACGGTCCGAGAACTCTGCCAGGTCGCCTTCGAGCGCGTCGGCCTCGACTGGGAGGATCACGTCGTGATCGATGAGCGCTTTCTTCGGCCGGCCGAGGTGGACCTGCTCATCGGTGATCCGGCCAAGGCCAAGAAGGTACTGGGTTGGGAGCCAAGCACGACGTTCGAGGAGTTGGTGCACATGATGGTGGACTCGGATCTGGAACTGGTCGCTCGACTCCGCTGACACCAACACGCAGAGTGGACTCGGATCTGGAACTGGTCGCACGACTCCGCTGACACCAACACGCAAAGCCGGCGGCGAACGC
>JANLRD010000234.1:0-19081 GCA_031368215.1 Acidimicrobiia bacterium
CCACTCCCAGCCGCTCCATGGAGATCCATCACTCGCCGCGCTCGAGCTTGGCAGCCTTCTCCAGCACGGAATCGATGCCGCCGACGTTCAGGAACGCTTGCTCCGGAACGGTGTCGAACTCGCCGGCGCACAGCTTCTCGAAGCCTTCGATGGTGTCGGAGACCGGGGTGAAGATGCCTTCCTGACCGGTGAACGCCTTCGCCACGAACATCGGCTGGGAAAGGAACTTCTGGACCTTGCGGGCGCGCTGGACGAGGACCTTGTCCTCCTCCGACAGTTCGTCGATGCCGAGGATGGCGATGATGTCCTGGAGTTCCTTGTAGCGCTGCAGGATCGATTGCACGCGGCGGGCCACGCCGTAGTGACGATCGCCGACGACGTCGGGGGCGAGGATCGTGGAAGTGGACGCCAGCGGATCCACGGCCGGGAAGATGCCAAGGGCGGCGATCTCACGGGCGAGGTTGGTGGTGGCGTCGAGGTGGCGGAAGGTCGTGAACGGGGCCGGGTCGGTGTAGTCGTCGGCGGGAACGTAAACGGCCTGCAGCGAGGTGATCGAGTGGCCGCGGGTCGAGGTGATCCGCTCCTGGAGCTGGCCCATCTCGTCGGCGAGGTTCGGCTGGTATCCCACTGCGGAAGGCATACGGCCGAGCAGGGTCGACACTTCCGAACCGGCCTGCGTGAAGCGGAAGACGTTGTCGACGAACAGGAGCACGTCCTGGTTCTGCACGTCACGGAAATATTCGGCCATGGTGAGCGCCGAGAGGGCGACACGGAGACGAACGCCCGGCGGCTCGTCCATCTGGCCATAGACGAGGGCAGCGTTGTCGATGACGAACTTGCCCTCCTCACCGGTCGAGGTCTCCTTCATCTCCAACCAGAGGTCGGTGCCCTCACGGGTGCGCTCACCGACTCCCGCGAACACCGAAACGCCACCGAACTCCTTGGCGACGCGGGTGATCATCTCGAGGATGAGCACCGTCTTGCCGACGCCGGCACCGCCGAAGAGGCCGATCTTGCCGCCCTTGACGTAGGGCTCGAGCAGGTCGATGACCTTCACGCCGGTCTCGAACATCTCGCGCTTCGGCTCGAGGGTGTCGAACGCCGGGGGCCGGCGGTGGATGGCCCAGCGCTCGGTGACGCCTTCGAGGGGGGCGCCGCCGGTGTCGAGCGGCTCGCCGAGCACGTTGAACACGTGACCCTTGACGATGTCGCCGACCGGCACGGTGATGCCGTGGCCGAGCTGGCGGACCGTGGCACCGCGAACCATGCCGTCGGTCGGACGCATGGCGATGACGCGCACGCGGTTCTCGCCGATGTGCTGGGCGACCTCGGCCCAGACGTCCTCGGTCACTCCGTCGATGACGACCGTGAGGATCACCGCGTCGTTGATCTCGGGGAGCGACCCGGCGGGGAACTCCACGTCGACCACGGGACCGGCGATCGAAACGATCCGGCCTTCGAGGAGGTTTGTGTTCTCGGTCATCGTCATGATGATTTCCTTGGAGTGCTGGGGTGTGCGAGGGAAGGACAGGAGTGGCGAAGGAGCCGGTTCAGCTGTTCGCCGAGCCGTGCAGGTGCGCGGGGTGGACGCGCTCCTGGAACAGATCGGGGTTGTGGGTCTGCGCCGGGATGAGATCGGCCGACGCGTTCTTCAGGGCTTCGGCACCACCCACGATCTCCATGATCTCCGTGGTGATCGAGGCCTGACGAGCGGTGTTCATCTGCCGGGAGAACTTCTTCACGAGCTCGCCGGCGTTCTCCGTGGCCGACTTCATGGCCCGCTGACGACCGGCATGCTCCGAAGCGGCCGCGTCGAGAAGGGCGGCAAACAGACGGCTCTCGACGTAACGAGGCAAGAGGGTGGAGAGAATGGCGTTGGGTTCCGGCTCGAACTCGTAACCGGCGCTGGCGCCCTCGCCCGAAGCACCCGCGGCGGTGTCGAGTTCGATCGGCATGAAGCGGCGAAGCACCGGACGCTGCGAACCTGCGGAGAGGAACTGCGTGTACGCCAACTCGACGACGTCGACCTCGCCTCCGTCGAAGCGGCTCTGAATCGAGCGGGCGATGTCACGGGCGTTCTCATACGACGGGTTGTCGGTGAAGCCCTTGAACGACGAATCGATCTTGTAGCCGCGGAACTTGAAGTATTCCTCGGTCTTCTTGCCGACGGCGATGAGGACGTAGGAGCGACCGAGCGCAACGTCGGCCTGCAGCGCCCGCTCGGCGAGGCGGATCACCGACGAGTTGTAGGCGCCAGCGAGGCCACGGTCACCCGCGCACACGATGTAGGCAACCGTCTTGACCGCGTCCTTGGGCGTGAGCAGCGGCTGACCGGCACCGGCGCCACTCGACGCGAGCGACCGGATCACGTTCGTGATCTGATCGGCATAAGGACGAGCCGCGGCAACGCGCTGCTGCGCCTTCACGATACGCGTAGCGGCGATGAGCTCCATGGCACGAGTGATCTTCTTCGTGCTGTTGACGCTCTTGATCCTGCGCCGCAGGATTCGTTCTTCACCACCGGCCACGATGTGGTCCCTTCATTGCTTGGAGTGCTGACGGACGAGACGGCTCTTGCCGACTCAGCCCTTGGCCGCGAACGACGCCTTGACGCCTTCGATGGCCTTGCCGAGACGATCACCCTCGGGAAGCTTCCCGGTGGTGCGGATGTCGTCGAGGATGTCGCGGTGCTGGGTGCGGAACGCTTCGAGCAAGTGGGCTTCGAACGGTCCGACCTGCTTGACCTCGAGATCGTCGAGGTAGCCGCGGGTGCCGGCGAAGATCGCAACGACCTGCTCCTCGACGCGAAGCGGGGAGTACGCCGGCTGCTTGAGCAGTTCGACGAGACGGTAGCCACGGTCGAGCTGAGCCTGGGACACCTTGTCGAGCTCCGATCCGAAGGAGGCGAACGCCTCGAGCTCACGGAACTGGGCGAGGTCGATCTTCATCGAGCCGGCCACGCCGGACATCGCCTTGATCTGCGCCGACGAGCCCACGCGAGACACGGAGATACCGACGTTCATCGCCGGACGGATACCGGAGTTGAAGAGGTCGAGGTCCAAGAACACCTGGCCGTCGGTGATCGAGATCACGTTGGTCGGGATGTAGGCCGACACGTCGCCGGCCTTGGTCTCGACGATCGGGAGCGCGGTGAGCGATCCGCCGCCCATGGCGTCGGAGAGCTTGGCCGCACGCTCGAGGAGCCGGCTGTGGAGGTAGAACACGTCGCCGGGGTAGGCCTCGCGTCCCGGCGGGCGGCGCAGCAGCAGCGACATCTGACGGTACGACTCGGCCTGCTTCGACAGGTCGTCGTAGACGATGAGCCCGTGCTCACCGTTTTCCATCCAGTGCTGACCGATGGCGGCACCGGTGAACGGGGCGAGGTATTGGAACGGAGCCGGGTCGGCAGCCGGAGCGTTGACGACCACGGTGTACTCCATGGCACCGGCCTCTTCCAGCGCCCGCACCGTCTCGGCAACCGACGAACCCTTCTGGCCGATCGCGACGTAGATGCACTTCACGCCGAGACCCTTCTGGTTCATGATCGTGTCGATCGCCACCGAGGTCTTGCCGGTCTTGCGGTCACCGATGATCAGCTCGCGCTGCCCACGACCGATCGGGGTCATGGCGTCGATCACCTTGATGCCGGTCTGCATCGGCTCCTTGACCGGCTTGCGCTTCACGATGCCCGGAGCCTGGATCTCCACGCGACGCGAACGGAGATCGCCGGTGAGGGGACCCTTGCCGTCGATCGGCTCGCCGAGGGCGTTCAGGACTCGACCGAGGACGCCGTCTCCGACCGGGACCTGGAGGATCTTGCCGGTCGCCTTGACGCTCTGGCCCTCCTGGATGTGGCCGGTGTCGCCGAGGATCACGGCGCCGATCGAGTCCTCGTCGAGGTTGAGGGCGAGGCCGAGCGTGCCACCCTCGAACTCCAAGAGCTCGTTCACGCCGGCACCGGGAAGGCCGCCGATACGGGCGATGCCGTCACCCACTTCGAGGATGCGGCCAACCTGCTGCTGGGTGACCTGCGGGTTGAACCCGTCGAGGCTCTTGCGCAGGGCGGCGGTGATGTCATCGGTGTTGATCGTCAGCTCGGCCATGGTGGTCCGGGTTCTCCTACGAAAGTGCTGCGACGGGCAAGAGGAAAGAAACTACGTGTACTGAAAGTCTGCGCGCTTAGAGCGCAGCCTTCAGCTGTTCGAGGCGATTGCGAATGGTGCCATCGATGACGGTGTCCCCGATGGTGGTGACGACGCCGCCGAGGACCGACGGATCGACGAGGAACGTGAGGACGACCTTCTTACCGGTCGACTTCTCGATCGCTGTTGTGAGGGCCGCCTGCTGATCGAGCGAGAGCGGATGGGCGGTGCGAACTTCGCCCGACACCCGCCCCTGCTCGGTGGCAGCGCGGCTGAGGAACGCCGACGCGACAGCGGGAATGTCTTTCGCATGGCCCGCTCCGACGAGCATCGACACCAAGTTGGAGGTGACGGGGCTGGTGGGCCCGAGCAGCTCGGACACAACCGTTTGACGACGCTCGACCGGCAGGAAGTTGTCGGTCAGCGCAGACTGGAGCTGCGGTGATCCTTCAAAAGCGCCGGCGAAGGTGGCGAGTTCGTTCCCGACGATGCCAACGGCACCTTCGGCGCGAGCCACCTCCAAAAAGGCAGCGGCGTATCCCTCAGCGAGAGCACTCATGGACGTCCTTGCAATCAGTTCTTGGTGAACGGGTTCTTAGTTCTTGGAGAGTTCGGCGATGTAGCGATCGACAAGGGCCGCGTTGGTTTCCTTGTTCATGTTCGCTCCGACGACCTTCTCGGCGAGATCGAGCGACAGGCCCTTCACATGCGCCTGGAGATCGGCCTTCAACCGGTCCGCCTGCGCGTTCAGATCTTCGCTGGCCTTCGCCCGGATCGCCGACGCATCGGCTTCTGCGCGGGCGATGAGATCCTTGCGGACCGCATCGGCCTGCTGTCGGGCTTCGTCGATGATCCGGTTGCTCTCCGACTGGGCGTCGGCGAGCTTCGCCTTGTACTCGGAGATCATCGTGTCGGCATCGCCCTTGGCCTTGTCGGCCGAAGCGAGGTCGCTCTCGATACGCGCCGAACGGGCTGCCATCGTCTTCTTGATCGCTGGAACAGCGAACTTCCACATGATGAGCATCAGCACCGCGAAGGAGACGGTTCCCCACAAGACTTCGTCCCACGCCGGGAGAATCGGGTTCGGAGCCTTCTGGCAGTTCTCCACCGGCTCGCCGTTTTCGAGCGCTTTGATGCACTCTTCCGCGGCGTGGCTGATTTTTCCTTCCGAAACGATCACTGCCGAACGGAGCGACGCCTGGGTCGTGGTCGCCGGTACGGCGACGCCGATGAAGGTCAGCGCAACGATTGCTGCAAGCTTGTTGAAGCGCATGGCTCCCTTTCCTGGTTTCGGGCCGCTCGCCGATCAGGCGAACTTGAGAAGAATGAAGACAACGAAGCCGATGAGGGCGAGGGCTTCGGTGAAGGCAATACCAAGGAACATGGTGGTCCGGACCATGCCGGCGGCCTCTGGCTGGCGGGCCATTGCCTGTACGGCGTTGCCGACGAGGTAGCCAATGCCGATGCCGGGGCCGATGGCGCCGAGGCCATAGGCGAGTCCGGCGCCGGACGCGGCGGCATTGTTCTTCAGATCCGAAGCGGTCAGGGCTGCTTCGGCGGCCTGGGCGAGGATGCTCATGGTGTTGCTCCTTGGAGAGGTGTCGAATTGGGGCTGTACTTGATGGTGTTGCTCGGGTAGCTGGTGTTGCCTGTGTGTTCGCGACGAGATGTCTCGCGATGTTGGATCCGAGCGCCTCTAGTGCTCGGGATGCACTGCGCCACCGATGTACACAGCGGCAAGCAGCGTGAAAATGTAGGCCTGAAGGAAGGCGACGCCGAGTTCGAAGCCCGTCATCAAGATGAGCATGAACAGCGGGAGAATGCCCGCTGGCTTGAGCGCCGCAGTGTTGGCCGTGACCATCGTCTGGGTCAGTACGGCGAACGTGACGAGCAAGATGTGGCCGGCGAGCACGTTGGCGAAGAGACGAACGGCGAGCGAGAACGGCCGGACGAGGAATGTGGAGATGAGTTCGATCGGCGTCACGAGTATGTACAGCGCCTTCGGGACTCCCGGCGGGAACAACGCGCCCTTGAAGTAGTGGCCCACACCCTGAGACTTCATCCCGGCGATGTTGAACACCAGCCACACGAGTATCGCCAACATCGCCGGTACCGCCATGCGGGCAGTGGCCGGCATCTGCCATCCGGGAATGATGCCCGGAATGTTGTTGAAGAAGACGAAGAAGAACAGTGCGGCGAGGAACGGCACGTACTTCTTGCCTTCGTGGCCCATCACCTCGTCGGCGATGCTGTGTTCGATGAAGTCGATCGACGACTCCGCCAAGTTCTGCATGCCCTTCGGAACGAGTGCGCCCTTGCGTGAACCCACGAAGAAGAAGAGGAACGTCGCCAACACCGCGAAGAAGTTGGTGATGGCGACCTTGTTGATCGCAAATGCCCCGCTGCCGGTCAGGCTCTTCCACCCGAGCAAGTGACTGATGGGTGGGAATTCGAGGCTTGCGAGAACAGATCCGCTGAGCATGCTCACGAGTGGATCACTCCTTGACGAGGGATTGACTGGGCTTGAGACCCGGGAACGCGAGCGTCGCAGAGACGTGACGCATTTCCCAGAACAACAGGCCGAGGTGGGTGACGACGATGGTAAGCGTGAGTGGTATCAGTTCGATCCACGGTCGGTCCTTGACGACGAGCACGGCAACGGTGATGAGGCCGAGCCGGAGAAGGTAACCGAAGAGCGCCGCGGCCATCACGAACGCGACCGAGATCCGCGCCGCCGTGTCGAGCAGCCACGCCGAGAGCAAGAAGTTGACGACGATGAGGCCGAGGCCGAACGCCACCGAACAGACGCCGGCGAAACCCCAGCCGACGAAGCCGAGAAGCAGCAGCACCGGCGCGACGAACGCAGCTCGTTTCGCGATGTCCCTGGCCACGCTGAGTTCGACGCGGTGGCCACCTGCGGGGCTGAGCATGGCGTTCGCGGGCACGGGACCACCCATCACGATCCTGCTCCCGGGCCGGGGTCGGCTGAGCGCTTCGACCACGGCGCACCTTCGTCGTGCTTGCGCATTTCGAGGTCGTAGCCGAACCAGAGTTTCACGCCGGTCCCGGCGAAGGCGATAACCACGGCGATGATGGTGAAGACAGGCGTGGAGTCGAACGCACGGTCAAGAGCGAATCCCACGAGGCCGAAGACCAGCGGAGCGACGACGAGTTCGAAGGCGCGCGTCATACCATCGGCGTAGCCGGAGTAGAGCTTGCGTCGGAAGTCGCGTTCGAGCATCAGGGGCGTTCGTTCGGGGGCGGGAGGGGGCCTGCAGCGAGGCACAAGTGTGGAGGCGAACGTTACGTTTCGCCAAGTCGCTTGTGAATCGAATCACAAGGTTACTGGCGCCTACAACCCTTCGCAACTCGCTGCGACCCCTTTCTTCACCGACCTCGCTTCGGGGCCACGCGGTCGTCCGGGTCGCCCTTCGAGTCGCCAGGAAGTTCATCGTCGGTGGCGATCCGGGCGAGGTTCGCCAGCGACACCGTTCCCGGCACGAAGTAGCTGCCGTGGTCCGTTGCTCCGGCAGCGGAGAACGGCCGCGCACCGAATCCCCTCGACGAGGGATCTCGACCGTGCACCGGCGCAAACGGAATGATGTCGCGTGGCCTCGGCGGACCGAAGTCGACCGACACGACGACAGGCGGACCGGTGAAGGGCAACGGGAACGGTAACGGGACGCGCCGCGGAACCAACGCCCGCCATCGCATCTTCAGCGTCACCGACAGATGGCCCGGGTCGAGGCCGCGCACCCTCGCCGCCCAGACGTCGATCTCCCGGTGCCCGAGCTGTGCTCGTGTGGCGACGTTCATGCCGGGGCTCCCGACCACCGCGACATCGCCGATCCGCAGCGCCGCGACACGGGCAGCGAGCGCTCGCGATTTCAGCGCCTCGCCCACGACCACCGATCCGTAGCTGTGCCCGACGATCGTGATGTGCGAACCGGGTGCCATCCGGCGGATCACCTCGAGGTCGGCCACGAGCGCATCGGCCCCGACCGTCGCGCGACCGGACGTAGCTCCTTCGAGCAATCCTCGGACGCTCAGGTCCGGCGTGCGGTAGCCCAGCCACGACACGACGGCGATGTCGGGGTTCTGAGCGCGCATGGCAGTAGCAAGGTCACGTCCCTTTACCCGCGCGTTCCCGTCGTAGTCGTGCAGCGAGTTCGTCATACCGGGCACGATCACCGCGATGTGCGCGGCGCGGTAAAGGTCACCGAACACCTCGACCACTGCGCCGTGGCCCCGGGCATCGATCCGCAGAAACCGCCGACCATCGCCGAGGGCCAGTTGGTGGGCCTCCTGCGAGGGAGCGACGAGCCCACGGCTCCGCATCGAGGCGCGCAGCGTCGACGAAACCCTCGTCAGCCGATGGGCAAGGTCGGCGGCATCGAGCGCGCGGCCGACCTCGCGCACGCGCTCGGCCACCGAAGATGCCAGTCGTGCAAGCCGCAAGGGTGCGACCGGAGCGAGATACGCGGATGCTGCGCATCGGCGGGCGGCGGCGTCCACTTCTTGCGCACACAACTCGAACTTGCGTGATAGCTCGAGCAGTTGCGACGGCTTCGCGCCGATCCGCCAACGACCCGACTGTGCATCAGAGGTGCCCATGGAGCCGATCAGACCACGAGACGGTCCCGCCCGTTCCCGTCGCAGCACAACAACGCCGAATCTGCCCAGCGGCGCACCATCGAGCAGTCTGCGGCGGGTCGGCGCGACATGCCGCATCCCCAGCCCGGCAGCGGTCAGAGGGACCCTGGGGCATCAGGCGAGGACTCGGGGTTGTCGGGAACGGCGTCGTGCGTTCCCGTCGCCGCGGTCGACGGCCCTCTCTGCTGGCGTCGCTCCGCCCGAAGGTCCGGATGAAGCAGCGCGAAGGCGATGGTCGCGAGCAGCAGGAGGAAGAGCGGGACAAGAGGCCAGCGTCCCGACGAGAACATCGGCGCGAGCACGAATCCGGAGGCGATCGTCGTCAGCGACCACAGGATGAGCACCGTTCGACGCGGCCCGTGACCCAACTCGACGAGCCGGTAGTGGATGTGCTCACGATCGGCCGTCGAGAACCCGGAACGGCGTACGGTCCGCGTGACGAGCAGACGCGCCGTGTCGGCGATCGGCACAACGAGGATGAGGAGCGGGATGAACAACGGGGCGAGAAAGAAGTAGGTCTGGTTCGGAATCGGGATGCCGGGGACCGAACGCCCGCCGACCACCGAGGTGGACACGGCGAGGAGAAGTCCGAGGAGCAGTGCTCCGCCATCGCCCATGAACACCCGCGCCGGACTGAAGTTGTACGGAAGAAAACCGACGCAGACACCCCCGGCGACGACTGCCACGAGCGGGCCGACGTTCGATCCGTCGATCGAACCGGCATCGAACAACCTCGTCGAATACAGGAAGAACGCCACCGAAGCGATCGCCACTATCCCCGCGGCGAGGCCATCGAGGCCATCGATGAGATTGATCGCATTGCACATCCCGACGAGCCAGACAACCGTGACGAGCGCGGTGAAGTCCGGCGAGATCTGGATCGCGCCGAGAAAAGGCACCTGCACCTGATCGAGAGTGACGCCGAGCGCGTAGAGCGCGCTGCCTGCGAGCACCATCCCGGCGACCTTCGCCGGCGGTGAGAGATCGAGCCGATCGTCGAGGAACCCGATCGCCGTGATCACAACCGCTCCGACGATGACGCCGACCGGCTCGGACGACGACGCGAACACTTCGCGGAATTGGTCAGCCCGCGACGCCACCATGAAGCCGGCGATGACACCGATCAGCATGGCGATTCCGCCGACCTGGGGGACGGCTCGGTCGTGGAGCCGGCGCTCCCCGTCGGGGTAGGCGAGGATCTCGTAGCGGAAGCCGAGACGAATCACCAGGGGCAGCATCGCCGCAGTGACCAGCGCAGCAATCGATCCGATCGTGAGGTAGCCGAGCACCGGGTTCCGTCGTGGCTGACTTGGTCGTGGTGGCTGTCGTGGATCGTTGGTCGGGCATCGTGGCCCGAACGACGGCAACGATCAGTAGATGGGGAACTTCCGACAGAGCTCTGCCACTTCGTGGCGGATACCGACGAGCGCATCGGCGTCGTCCCGCCGTCGCAGCGCCTCGCCGAGCAGCCCGGCGATGAGCGGCATCTCCGATTCCGTCATCCCTTGAGTGGTCACCGACGGTGTTCCGATGCGCAGGCCGCTCGTTACGAAGGGAGACCTCGGATCGAACGGGAACTGGTTCTTGTTCAGGGTGATGCCGGCGCGGTCGAGCACCTCCTGGGCGACCTTGCCCGTGAGATCGGTGTCGAACGGGCGTAGGTCGACGAGCATGAGGTGGTTGTCGGTTCCGTCGGTGCACAGGCGGAATCCCTCCACCCGTAGAGCCTCGGCGAGCGCTTTCGCGTTCGCGACGATCTGTTGGGCGTAGCGGGCGAATTCCGGGCGCTGCGCCTCGCCGAACGCAACGGCCTTGCCGGCGATCACGTGCTCGAGCGGTCCACCCTGCGAGCCGGGGAACACCGCGCGGTCGATGGCGGGGCCGAGCTCCTTGGTGGACAGGATGCATCCGCCCCGCGGGCCTCGCAGGGTCTTGTGGGTGGTGAAGGTGACGATGTCGGCAAAGGGCACCGGATTCGGATGGACGCCGCCGGCGATCAGCCCGGCGATGTGGGCGGCATCGAACATCAGCAGGGCCCCGACCTCGTCGCCGATCTGGCGGAACGCCTCCGGATCGATGATCCTCGAGTATGCCGTGGCTCCGGCGACGATGAGCTTCGGACGGGACTGCAATGCGACGTGGCGCACATGGTCCATGTCGATCCGTTCGGTCTTCTCGTCGACCCCGTAGGAGGTGAAGTCGTAGAACTGCCCGGAGAGGCTGACCGGAAGGCCGTGGGTGATGTGGCCGCCCTGATCGAGGCGCAGGCCCATGGCCTTGTCCCCGGGCTTGAGCACGGCGAGATAGGCAGCGGTGTTCGCGTTCGCTCCCGAATGGGGTTGTACGTTTGCGTGTTCTGCCCCGAAGATCGCTTTGACCCGGTCGATGGCGATCTGCTCGACCTCGTCGATCACCGCGTTGCCGCCGTAGTAGCGCTTGCCGGGATAGCCCTCCGCATACTTATTGGTGAGGACCGAGCCCACCGCGGCCATGACCGCGTCAGAGGTGAAGTTCTCCGACGCAATGAGCTGGAGACCGGACTGTTGGCGCTCTCGTTCGGCGTCGATCAGGTCGAACACGGGATCGCGTGGCTGGGCGTGAGCAAGAGCGGACACAGAACAAGGCTACCCGGGGTCGCTGCGCCGCCCGCGATGCATAAAGAGCACGTCCGCCTCCCACCGCTACTGTTTTCACCGAGTGAACGGGCGATCCATCACCCATCTTCCGGGCCTCGACGGCCTCCGGGGGCTCGCCGTTGCCGTCGTCGTCGCCTATCACTTCGGACTTCCCGGGGCGAAGGGCGGCTTCCTCGGCGTCGACGTGTTCTTCGTGGTCAGCGGGTTCCTGGTCACGAAGATACTGACCGACGAGCTGTCGGCCTCGGGGCGGATCGACGTCCGGGCGTTCTGGATTCGAAGGGTGCGTCGGCTGGTGCCCGCCCTGCTTGCCCTCCTCTCCGCCATCGGCGCGGTGTACGGCTTCCGGGTGCCCGAAAAGCTCGCGGCCGGGCGCATCGACCTCGCGGCATCCGCGGTCTTCATGAGCAACTGGCGGATGATCGCATCCTCGACGTCGTACTTCGACCGTCTCGGTCGGCCCCCGCTCACCCGTCACCTCTGGTCGTTGGCGATCGAAGGGCAGTTCTATATGGTCTGGCCGGTTCTCCTCCTCGTGGTCGCCGCGGTGACCGGTCGGGACCATCGCCGGATGGCCGTCATCACGACGCTGCTCGGCGCGATCTCTGCCGCCTGGTGCGCGGTCGCCTACCGTCCGGGGGTGGACCCGTCGAGGGTGTACTTCGGATCCGACACCCGGCTGGTCGCCGTGCTTCTCGGCGCGGCGTTGGCCCTGTGGATCAGCACCGACGCCCCGGCACCGACCCGCAATCGCACGCGAGCGTCCAGCGCCGCCGGGCTGGCGGCCGTCGCCCTTCTCGGCGTCACCGTGACGACGGTCGGGGACCGCTATATCTTTCTCTACCGGGGCGGATTCGCGCTGGTCGCCATCCTCGCCACCACCTCGGTGTGGGCGGCAACGCGTCCCGGTTCGATTGCCGAACGCGCGGTGGCGTTCGGACCGTTCACGTGGATTGGCGTGCGGTCATACAGCCTCTACCTGTGGCACTGGCCGGTTGTCGCCATGACACAGCCGGGGATCGATGTACCGGTGGGCATCAATCGTTGGGCGCTGGCGGGGATACGGCTCACCGTTTCGATGGCACTGACGGAGATCTCCTACCGGTGGGTCGAGCAGCCGTTTCGTCGCCGGGTGCTCGGACGTTGGTGGGCGGGCCTGGCCGGTCGCCCGGACGAGCGCGCCCGACCGCCGACGTGGTACCTCGGCACCGTCGCAACGGCGCTCGTGTTCACCGCCGGCGCAGCCGGCGTGAGCCGAGCGGCGCTGAACGACGGGATCGCCGACTCGCTGTCGAACCCATCTGATGAACTCGTCGTCCGGACTGACGGTGCCACCTCGACGGTGACCGTGGGAGGGAACGTGGGACCGACCGTGGGACCGACCGTGGCTCCCACCGCGATGCCGACCGAGCCGCCGCCGGCACCGGCGGTGCCAATCCCGGCCTTCGCCGTCACGACGAGCGCTGTCACGACGAGCGCCGTCACGACGAGCGCAGTCCCCACCACCTTCCCCGTCCCGCCGCCCGACCCGCGGCAGCCGAACACGACCATGAACTCGGCCGACGCGGTCGCTACGGCGATCGCCGAGGCAACCGCGCCCCGACCACCGGCAGTACTGGCAATCGGCGATTCGATCATGAAGGGAGCCGCGCCGGCGCTGCGAGACCGGCTCGGGAATGGCAGTGTCATCGATGCCGCGATCTCCCGTCCCTTCATCGAAGGGGTGAAGGTGTACCGCACGGAGACCGCGAAGCATCCACCGTTCGGCGCTGTCGTGATCCACCTCGGCAACAACGGGGTGCCGACGCGCAAGCAGTTCGCCGCCCTCGTCGACGCCATCGGCCCGAAGATCCCGGTGCTGTTCATCACCATGCGTGAAACCCGGGAATGGGCACCGAAGCTGAACGCGCTCCTGCGCGAGGAGACCAAGGTCTATCCGAACATGCGGATCCTCGAGTGGAACGAGGCAGCGGGCGACCGCACCTACCTCTTCGGCAAGGACAAGTTGCACCTGTCGGGGACCGGCGGGCGGTACTACAGCGACCTCATCGTCTGGGCCCTCGCCCAAGCCGGCTATGTCGGTACCGCCCCCGGTGCGACCGCGGTGCCCAACGTCGTCACCACCGCGCCGACGCGGACGTCAACCGTCACCACCGTCGCACCGAGCACGTCGGTTCCCCCCGAACTGCCGGCAACCACTCGCGACCCGCGGTAACTGGATTCAGTCGGGCCGGGCGATCGCCTCGATCTTGGCGACCCGGATGGCGTGGCGACCACCCTCGAACGGTGTGGCCACGAACGCGTCCAGGGCGTCCTTGGCAACCTGGACACCGAGAAAACGCTCGCCCATGCACACCACGTTGGCGTCGTTGTGTAGCCGCGAAAAGCGTGCGCTCGTCACGTCGTGCACAGTGGCCGCACGCGCACCTGCGCGCGTCGCCGCAATGGCGATACCGATGCCACTTCCGCACACGGCCAGCCCGAGATCGGCGCGTCCGTCGAGAACGGCGCGGGCAACTGCGACTCCGTAGTCCGGGTAGTCGACCGACGCGTCGCCGTGGGTGCCCAGATCGAGCACCTCGATGCCGCTCTCGCGCAAATGGGCGACGAGGATCTCCTTGAGGTGTACTCCGGCGTGGTCGGCACCCGCAACGAAGCGGGGCTTGGTCGGCTGCTGGGTCATGACCTGAGACTACGACCCGTCGCCGGTCCGGCGTTTTGACCGCCACGCAGGTTGTGGGCGTTCCCCACTCCTGCCGCACATCACCGCACTCCTGCCGCACATCCGCCCACGTCCGCCGCACATCACCACGAATCGAGCACAAACAGACCGTTTTGGGTCGAGGTGCGGCAGGAAACGCTCGATGTGCGGCGGGAGCGTGGCGACACGATGTCCGGTTGGCGACGTCGTGTGCACGACGCTCAGGCGCCGACCCACGGGCTACGGCAGTGACGTATCCCGTGCTCGGTGACAAACGCGTCCAGTCGCTGATCGTGCGGCTCCACCGGGAAGCTCCCCGCGGCGAGCATCTGCACGGCGAACACTGCACCGACCGCGACGGGCCGCCGTTCGGGGTTGAGTCGGGCGTTGGCAAGCCAGCGGTCGTAATACCCGGCTCCCCCGCCGAGTCGGTCGCCGTTCTCGTCCAGCGCTGTCGCCGGCACGATCACGAGATCGACCTCCTCCGAACCGACCTCATCAAGATGACGGGCCTGAGGGATACCGAACAAACCGTCGACGAGCTCGTCCGCGCGCCCGTCCGCCACTGTGGATGCGTTCTCGCGAGCGAGACGATCGAAGGTCATGATCCCACCGGCCCGGTCCACGATTCGCGGGATGGCCATCGCCTTGCCCTGGGCGCGTCCTTGCGCCACCAAGGGCCAAACGTCGACTTCGGGAACCATCGGGACGAAAACGGTGACCGTCGATGCCGATGTCCACTCAAGGCTGGAGATAATATGCGCGCAGATAATCTCGGAAAGACGTTCTCGGGCGCTCGCGTCGAGAGCGCGGCGAGCATCTCGAGTCGCACGGCGAACTGCACCCCGAACCGCCCGGCGATCAGCGGCGTCGGTCACGACCCGGAAAGGCTCATGTCGCGGACCGCCAGCGTGAGACCCGCCGAACCACCCGGGAGCCACTCGAGATCGGAGCCGATAGCCACGATGTCCATCAACATCCGCTGGAGGGTCGACGCGATCGTGAACTCGCGGATCGGCTCGGCGAGCGCACCGTTGCGGACCATCAAGCCTTCCGCCCCGACGGAGAAGTCACCGCTCACCGGATTGACACCCGAGTGGATCCCGCTCACTGACTGGACGAGGACAGCGTCGCCCACGGTGGCGAGGATCTCGTCAACCGACATGGTGCCGGGACGAACGGTCAACGCCCGGCAACCGACACCCGGCGTGCCCTTGAACCCACCGCGCACGGCGCTGCCGGTGGACACCGCGCCGTTGCCGGCCCGACGGGCGGAAATGGAGTTGTGGACGAATCCCTGGAGCACGCCGTCGTTGATCAGGGGTATGCGACGGGTGGCGAGTCCCTCTGCATCGAACGGCGTTGCCCCGAACGCATCGGGGTTGGTCGGATCGTCGACGAGGGTGAAGCCGGCGACGGCGACCTCCTGTCCGACGCGGTCGGCGAACAACGATCGACCCTTCAGAACGGACTCACCGTTGAGCGTGCCACCCAGAATGCCGAGGAGCGACGACGTGACGTAGGGGTCGAACACCACAGTGGTGCGCTGCGACGGCGGTTTGGTCGAGCCGAGTAGACGCGTGGCACGATCGACGGCCATCGCTGCGGCCTTGGCCACGTCGAGACCGCCGGGAGCACGGCCGACCGAGTAGCCGAACCCGGTCTGGGTGTCGTCTTCGGCTCCGGCGATTGCGTAGGCGACGACCGAGCAACCGGTCCGACGGAACGACGCGTCGATGCCCGCAGTCGATGCAAGCGCAACCTCGATCAGGCCGTCGCCATAGCTTGCGCTGCGCAGCGAGCGGATGCGGGAGTCCCCGGCCCGGACGAGACGTTCGAGCTCCATGGCCATCTCGACCTTCGCGTCAGTCGCGAACGAGACGAGCGACTCGTCCCAGATGTCGAGCGCAGCCGGAGCCACCCCGTCGGGCGACGTGAGCCCGAGAAAGGCATCCGGAGTCCCGAATGACGCGTTGTCCCTTGCCTCGATGAGCGCGGCGCGGAGCCCGGCCTCATCGAGTGAGCCGGTGTAGGCAAAGCCCTGACGATTGCCGTCCGCACCGGGCAGCACGACCCGGATGCCCACGCCACTCGTCTCGGCGCTCGAGAGCGTCTCGATCGCACCCTGGTAGATCTCGACGTCGGTGTCGCGCGAGTGCGCGGCGTAGGCCTCGACCTGCTCATCCCCTTCGGCCCACCCCACAACCCGCCGAACCAGATCCCCAAGATCACTCATGAGGGATTCCCAAGCCCCGAAGTCGAACGTCGAGAAGACCAACGACACAACGCAGAATGTGGCAAGAACGTCAACTCGGATAGCGGGAGGGGTGGCACCGGGAAGGGGCCCGCCGAGGAACGGAGACCCGGTGCGACGGAGGAGCACAACGGGCGAGTACCGCAGAGTGGGAAGCATCCCGGTGACAGGACCCCGGGAGCGGCGAAGGCAGAATCGGATTGCCGCTCAACGCCAGGACCCCGGGAGCGGTCAACAGAGACATCTGCGACCTCGACGAGCACAGCGCTCATGCCGCGGTGCCGCCCACGGTGATGCCCTGCACGCGAAGCGTTGGGTTGCCGTCGGAAACCGGCACGCCCTGGCCGTCCTTGCCACAGGTACCGACGCCGGTGGCGAAGTCGCTCCCGATTGCGTCGATGGCCTGGAGGACCTGTGGGCCGTTGCCGATGAGGTTGGCGTCGCGCAGCGGTTCGGTGATGCGGCCGTCTTCGATCAGATACGCCTCGACCATGCCGAAGACGAAGTCGCCGGTTGCGGTGTTCACCTGGCCACCGCCGAGCTTGGCGCAGTAGATCCCGGACTCGGTGCCCGCCACGATTCCCGACGGATCCTCCTGACCGGCCAGCAGGTACGTGTTCGTCATCCGGACGATCGGTAGGTGCTGGTAGCTCTGGCGACGGCCGTTGCCCGACGGAATATGGCCTTGCTTCTTGGCATGCCGGAGATCCCACATGTAGTCGGTGAGGACCCCGTCCTCGATGAGCACGTTGCGCTTCGTCGGATTGCCCTCGTCGTCGATCGCGCTGGTGCCCCATTCCCGCGCGTAGGAGCCGTCGTCCACCATCGTGACGCCCTTTGCCGCGACCTGTTGCCCGACGCGGTTGCGGAAGACACTCGTGTCCTTCAGCACCAGGTCGGCTTCGAGGCCATGCCCACACGCTTCGTGGAACATGGTGCCGCCCGCTCCCTTTTCGAGGACCACGGTGACCTTGCCCGACGGGGCGGGGCGGGCCGCCAGCTTCGTCAGCGCCCGACCGGCGGCCTTTCGGCCTATCGCCTCGACGTCGTAGTCGTCGAAGATCTCCCAGCCGATCGTCTTCGCCGCGACGTCGTAGCCGGTCTGCATCCCGGTGTCGCCGAGCGCCACGGCTTGCACCATGAGACGTGTCCGGATCGTTTCATCACCGGCCAACATGCCGTCGGAGTTCACCACGAGGATGCGTCGTCGGGCGTCCCCGTAACCGACGGTCACCTGTCGGATGGCCGACCCGGCGGCTCGAGCCGCGGCGTCGGCTCGCTTCAGGAGCTCGACCTTCTCCGACTTCGGCACCCCGACGGGATCAATCGAGACGAGATGGGGCCGGGGCTGTGAACGATCGGTGAGCGCCACCGAACGAGACCCGCCGACCCCGCTTCGTGCGGCGGCACTCGCCGCCTGAGCGGCGGCGAGGAGGCCCTTCTCCGAGAGATCGGCGGTGTGGGCGAAACCGGTCGTGTCGCCGCGGATCACGCGGATTCCGGCGCCGCGTTCGGCCCCGCTCGTCAACTCCTCGATCCGTCCGTCGTCCATGAGCGCGGAGCTGTTCACCCGGTCCTCGACGAAGACCTCGGCAAAATCACCACCGGTGCGCAGTGCAGCCGCCAGGACGGATTCGAGAGTTGACTGACCCACGAGGGTCAGCAGAGGCGGGGTGTGGACGGTCATTGGCACTCCAGGGGAACGAACGGCTCGCGGAAGTCTTGCGGCCATCTCCGAATGTAGGGCGGATGCGCTCGGTACGGTCCACGTCGACCCGAAATAGCGGAGCGCCGCAACGTCACCGCCCCGGCGGAGCGACTCCCCTACGCTGGCACCCGTTCATGACGGATCACCTCGTCTCCCCGGCTGAGCCGGAACCGCCGAAACCGTCTGCTCCGCAGCCGGCATCAGCCGAGATCGACGAAGAATTCGTCGATCGTTGGTTCCGCGAGGACGCGCCCACGGACGAGCCTTCGCGCCCGAAGCTGCGCCTGATCCACGAGGCGGCGATCATCGGGTTGCTCTACGGGGCGTACTGGTTCGTTCGGAACAGCCAGGGGGCGAACCTTGACGCGAAGGCGCAGGCGTTCACCAACGCGAAGCGGGTCATTCAGGCTGAGCGCTGGATGGGGCTCTACCACGAGGAGACCATCCAGGACTTCTTCCTGCGATCCCGCCCGTTTATGCGTTTCCTCAACGGTTACTACGGTATCGCCCACTTCCTCATCACGATCGCGGCGATGGTGTGGTGCTACCGCAAGCTTCCGTGGCGGTACCGATCGATCCGCAACGGGCTGGCGTTGATGACGTGGTTCGCGCTCCTCGGATTCAAGTTCTTCCCGCTCATGCCTCCGCGTCTGCTTCCCGAGCGCTACGGCTACGTGGACACCCTGGAGGTGATCGGCGGACCCTGGCACTTCAAGTCCGGGCCAGTTGCCCAGGTGTCGAATCAATTCGCGGCGATGCCCAGCCTGCACTTCGGCTGGGCGGCGTGGTGCGCGGTGGCGTTCTGGCCATGGGCGACAACCTGGCCGCGGAAGCTCCTCCTGCTCACCTACCCACTGCTCACGCTCCTCGCGATCGTGGCGACTGCGAACCACTTCATACTCGACGCTCTCGGGGGCTTCGCGGTCTTCACCATCGGCATGCGGCTGGGCACGTGGCTCGACCGTATCAACTGGTCACGGGTCCGGG
>JANLRD010000239.1:0-2794 GCA_031368215.1 Acidimicrobiia bacterium
GCACTCCACCGGCGCCAGCAACGGGCCGACGGAAGGACTGAACTCGATCATAAAGAAAATCAAACGAGTCGCTGCCGGGTTCACCAACTTCGCTCACTACCGGACCCGGATCCTGCTCGCTATCGGCGGATGCGACTGGACCCTCATCGCCCTACAACCCCGCTAAATCGCGAAGAGCCCCTTTGTGCGGGTGAGCGGAAGCCGTTGGTGGTGTGGAGTCGGCGCGGGTTGAACCAGGTCGCGATCCAGCGGATCACGGTCCGGCGGGCGTCGGCCCGGGTGGCCCAGGCTTGGCGGTAGTACATCTCGCGGGCGATCCGTCCGATCTACCCGCCGGACTCTTCGACCATGCGGACAGATTCGGCCTTGAACTCTTCTGTGAACTTACGACGCGGCCGTTTCGATAACGGCGGTTGAGACTTCTTCACCGGCGGCGCCGGCTTCTTCAATGAAGACATTGTTGACACTTCACTTTCAGGGTCCTCAAACCCTTACACGGGGGTGTCCGCCAAACCGGGGCAGCTCCAGAGCGCTTCGTGACTGGTCGCGGGACCGTTGCGGGTGAATGGGTGAAGTGCCGTGGATCTTTCAACAGGGCGCCCTGTGGCCGTTGAACAGTGACCGTTTCAATGCCACCACACGTCTCACGGCACGGGTCGACACCATGGCCTAGGTCTGTGTCCGACGGTGCGTCTACTCGGTGCCCGCCAGTCATGCCGGGCAACGCGTCGTCGTCGCGCTTGTTGCCGATGCCGTTTGTGGACCGCGTGGTAGTTGAATCATGCCGCTGTTCAGGCGTGTGGGGAGGCGATGCGTTTTCTTCGGCGTGCCTGCGCGTCGTATCCGGCCGAAGCCCGCGCGGAAAACCGATGCCAGTGGGGCGAAGTACCGGGGCACCGGACGGCCGAGCGGTGTACCGCGTACAGGCATCTTTTGTGCCTTCGAAATTTTCGATGACTTCTTCGCCTTCGGCAGTAAACCCGCAGCGCTCCCAAAGGTTCCCGAATGTAGGGTTGATCAGCCCGATGGAGGGAACGATCCCAACTGAATGCGATCCACGCACGAATAAGCGAAGGATGCGTTCTTGCATATCGGACTCGAAGGACTTTGACAAAACGAACATTTGGATGTGCATTAACCCGACATCCTTTTGCTCTTTGTAGCAAATGAAGCCGTCTACCCGGTTTCCAATTGCAATGATGGAGTGCCGTAAAGCGCCAACTCGAAGCCAACGTAAGACAGACTTGCTGGTCTTGTCCGTCCAGCCATACGATTTGCAAACCTCGGCGGTGACAAGTCGCTCTACCGCTGGCCCGTCCCTCAATCGCGACGGCCTCAGCGTCAGGTCGCCATCCCGAAATGTCATCCGCCGTCGGGAGCGACGAAGGTGGACAGTTCGGAGGACTTCAAGCAAGGCAAACGACAAGACGACAGCCGCACCAGAAAAAAACGGAACCCTGTGCCCTGGAGTAGTGAGCGCCGATGCAAAGAACGAGACCGTGCCCGGTACAAAGATAAAATGAACACGAAGATGACGCCGAATCCCCGCGAATACCCACTTCATTGTCCAACTCCAGATTCGCTCGACTTTTGATCACGCTAGACGACAGCAAACCGCCCAGTTCCGACGGTTGGAATGGGGTCCCGTGCCCCGAAGGAGGCTGTTCGAGCCTCAGGCTAGGGCGCGACGGATTGGCCGGGGCTCACGATCTCGCCGAGGGGTTTGCGGATCTGCGGGGCCGACTGCGATGTTCCCGGCATTGCTGAGGATCTGAACCGGGTCAACCCGCCACGCTGTCGATTCCGGGCTGAGTGGGATGGCAAGCTTTGCCATAAGGCAGTAGAATCCTCATATGTCGACCATGAACGTGTCGCTCCCTGACGAGCTCAAGGCCTACGTCGATGATCAGGTCGGAGAGGGCGGTTATGGGTCGACGAGCGAGTATGTGCGTGATCTCATCCGCCGAGACAAGGACCGTCAGCAGCTTCGCCGTGCGCTTCTTGATGGTGCTGCGTCGGCTCCGGGTCCGATTGCTGATTTGTCGTACTTCGAGGCATTGCGCCGGCGGATTCGAACTGCGGGCTGACTCGAGTGTCCGAGAGGTCCGTCCACCTGCGAGCGGCAGCGGCGGCGGATATCGACGCGGCCGCCGACTACTACCTCGCCGAAGCAGGTGGCGACGTTGCGTTGCGATTCGTCGACGCAGTTGAGCGGGTTCTCGACCAGATCGCACGCTCCCCGCAGGCGGGAAGTCTCCGCTTTGCCTACGAACTCGATATCCCCGATCTGCGCGCCCGTCCGTTGACGCGGTTCCCGTATCTCGTGTTCTACGTGATCGCCGAAGAGCGCATCGAAGTGTGGCGCGTTCTCCACGTCCGGCGAGACGTGGCATCGGAGATCGCCACCGACGCTGCTCCGTAGCCCGGGAGGGTCCCGGCGATGGCGTCGGGGCAGTCTGTATGGTGAGCCATCGCCGGCTGTCGATTGCCAGAGCGGGAAAGCCCGTGCACTTGATGGCGTGAGCGAGCACGCTTTGGAGATCGTTGTCGGTCCGGACGGCGGAGTCGACGCCCGGGACCTGGCTCGCCTAGGTGTGCGGCCGGGCGATCATGTTCGCCTTGTCCCGATCGCAAAGCGCACGCCCACGTCGCTACTCGGGGCGTTTCCACGCGACATCGGGTTCACCCAGGAACATCTCGACGACATTCGTCGCGAGATGGCGACGGGCATCGGCAACGACATTCGTCGTCTGATTCGTGCCCGTTTCCCATGTCGCCGACACCCAGGTCGTGG
>JANLRD010000015.1:0-8169 GCA_031368215.1 Acidimicrobiia bacterium
ATGTCGTGGTGCCAGGAAGGTCCCAACTCAATCTCTCTCACGGGCACACACGCACCAAGGTGTACCGAGCACAACCAGCCCGCCGAAACATTCTCATGACGTCGTGGCGCCACGCCAGTGGCATGGAATCTCTCTCCCAACGCTCACCTCCCGGACGGCGAAGGTAGCGTCGGGCGCATGATGTCGGACTGGGGAGCACTGGGGTTTGTGCGGGTCGCCGTGGCGGCCCCGCCGGTGCACCTCGGCAACCCCGCCGCGAATGCCTCGGAGATCGCTGACTGGGCGGCCCGGCTCTCCGCCGACGGCGCCGCGCTGATCTGCTTCCCCGAGCTCTCCCTCACCGGCTACACCTGCGAGGACCTCTTCCTCACCGACGGACTTCGCGAGAAGACCGAAGCGGCGCTCGCGGCACTTGCGAACGCAACTGCGGCGCTCGACGCGACCGTCGTCGTCGGCCTACCGCTCCACCTGCCCGACGGGCGCCAGGTCAACGCTGCCGCCGTGCTCGACGCCGGTCGCGTGATCGGCGCAGTTCCGAAACAGCATCTTCCGAACGCCGCCGAGTTCTATGAACGACGCTGGTTCACCCCGGGCTTCGGCATCGACGCCATGGCGACAGTGGCCGGCCTCGACCCGTTCCCCGTGCACCCGAACCTGCTCTTCCGTCGGGGCCCGATCCTGCTGGGGATCGAGATCTGCGAGGACCTCTGGGCCCCCGACCCGCCATCGACCGGTCTCGCGATCGGCGGCGCGAACGTCATCATGAACCCGTCGGCCAGCAACGAGCTCGTCGCGAAGGCCGACTACCGACGCGAGCTCGTCCGACAGCAATCCGCGCGGACCCACACGATCTACGCCTACGCCGGTGCCGGGCCGACGGAATCAACGAAGGACCTGGTCTTCGGGGGGCACACGATGATCGCCGAGAACGGTGCGATGTCGAGCGAAGGCGAGCGATTCCGGCTTGAGGGGGCATCGACCTCGGCCGACATCGACATCGCCAGGATGCTCAACGAACGCGCCCGCGACGTGACCTGGTCCACGGCGCCACGCCACGACGCCATGCGTATCGTCGAGATCGACCGCCCCCTCCCGGCCCTGCGCGAACTGCGCCGAACCTTCGCCCGCAATCCGTTCGTCCCCGATGACATTGCCACCCGCGATGCGCGTGCCGAGGAGATTCTGGCGATCCAGTCGACCGGACTCGCCAGACGCGTTCTCGCCGCACGCGCCGAGCGGCTGGTCATCGGGGTCAGCGGAGGGCTCGACTCCACCCTTGCGCTGCTCGTGTGCGTGGAGACCATGCGGCGCCTCGGCCGCCCGAACACCGCGATCGTCGGCGTGACCATGCCCGGGCTCGGCACGACGCAGCGCACTCGCACCGTTGCCGATGACCTCATGGAGCTCCTCGGCGTCACGGTGCGGGTGATCCCGATCGGAGAGGCGGTCGCCCAGCACTTCCGCGACATCGGCCATGACCCGACCGACCATTCGATCGTGTTCGAGAACGCCCAGGCCCGCGAGCGGACCCAGATCCTCTTCGACATCGCCAATCAGGTCGGCGGCATCGTGGTCGGAACGGGCGACCTCAGCGAGTTGGCACTGGGATGGTGCACCTTCAATGCCGATCACATGGCGAACTACGGCGTCAACGCCTCGGTCCCGAAGACGCTCGTCCGCCATCTCGTTCGGTGGTTCGCCGATCACCGCGCCGGCAGCGACGACCGACTCGACGCTGTCCTCCACGCCGCCGCCGACATGCCGGTTTCCCCCGAGCTGCTTCCGCCCGATGCCGACGGGAACATCGTCCAGGACACCGAAGGCGTCATCGGCCCGTACGAGCTGCATGACTTCTTCCTCTTCCACCTTCTGCGCAATGGCGAGACCCGCGAGAAGATCGGCGCTCTCGGCAAGCTGGTGTTCGCCGGAACCTACAGCAACGACGACATCGACCGCTGGCTCGACGTGTTCTGGCGGCGGTTCCATACCCAGCAGTTCAAGCGGACCACGCTGCCGCCGGGCCCGAAGGTCGGTTCGGTGAGCGTCTCGCCGCGCGGCGATCTCCGGCTCCCCGACGAGCTCTGAGGGTGAGCCAGACACGTCCTTCCGCACGGCCGGGAAGCCTCACGGGGCCCTTCCGCTATCTGCGGATTTCTCCGCGTCGAGTCGCGGTGCCCGTCGCTGCTTCGTGCATCGGATCCATCGCCGTGTTGCCGGCCAGCCTCTTGATGCAGCGGGCCGTCACGCGGGCCGAGCGGTCACAGTCCGCAGCGCTCCTGGCCTACACCGCTCTGGCGCTCGCAGTGCAGATCGTTGGTGCGCTCTTGGTGCTGAAGTCACGAACGAAGCTGAGTGCAATCTTCAAGAGTGCGGCCGCGTCGCGCCGGGCAGACCTCCTGCGGATGTGTCTCGACCGTCCATGGACCGAGCGGCGGGGCACCGACCGCACGATGGCCGCCCGCACCATCATGTTGGACCTCGACCGCGTCGATGCCCACGCCGAGGCCGTCCTCGGGCTCCTCCTTCCTGCCGTCATCCTGCTGGCCGCCGGCCTGGCCGTCGTCGTGCGCATCCAGCTCACGCTCGGGTTGCTGGTCATTGCCAGCTCCGTGCCGATCGTCGCGGCTGCCGCTCAGTCATCGCTGCACATTCGAGCCCGCCACCGCGAGTACTGGGAGCATCATCACCGCGTTTCGAGCATGCTCGAAGAGACGCTCCGCGCGGATGAGCTCTTTACGGACCACGGCGTGCAAGACCATGCCATCGACCGCGTGCGAGAGCCGTTGCGGAGTTTCGCGACCGCGGCCGCTACGCAGACCAATGCCGTGACCTGGTCGATGCAGAGCCAGGTGATTGCGTTCGCCGTTTCGTCAGCCATGGTTCTGGCCTATGCCGCCGAACAACTCGCCAAGGGCCGCCTGACAACACCGGAGCTCCTCGTCACGCTGTTCGCCCTTGCCGTGGCCCAGAACGGCGCCCGCATGATCGTGTTCGCCCTGTCACCCATCATCTCCGGACGACTCGCCCTGGAGTCGCTCGGAGAACTCACGGGCAGTGTTGCGACGGACGACCAGCCGACAGGCGCGACCTCAGGCACACCGATCCCGATGATTGGCTCGATCGAGTCGATCGAGGCCCGCAACATCTCGTTCTCCTACGGGCATGAACCGGTGCTGACGAACACGTCAGCCACCGTCCGCCGAGGTGAAACGCTGGTGCTCCGCGGCGACAACGGCGCCGGGAAGTCGACGCTGCTCGGCATCCTCGTCGGTCGTCTGGTGCCCGACAGCGGATCCGTCTTCGTGAACGGAATTGCGATGGTCGCGCCATTCCCGGAATCGGTCCTTGCCCGCGTGGCCGTCGTCGGTCAGGAATCGATCGTGGTCCGGACCACGGTGGAGGACAACCTTCGCCTGCTCGGCGCCGATTCCTCCAACGAGGAACTTCGGGCCGCACTCGAAACGGTGGGCCTGCGCCTCGACCTCGGCCACGCCGTCGGTGACGATGGGGAACTTCTTTCGGGGGGGCAACGTCGGCGGCTGGCAGTCGCTCGCGCCCTCCTGCGCCATCCCGACATGCTGTTTCTCGACGAGCCGGCCAATCACCTCGACGAATCCACGCTCGAGCTCGTGCGCCGACTCAACGTCCACGTGCCGCGAATGGGCCTCGTGATCGTGACCCACGACGACAGTCTCGACGGCCTCGCGAAGGCGACGATCATGCGTCTCACCGGGCCGCTTTCGCGGTCCCTGGAGCAACGCGGATGAGCGACCCGACACCGCCGGCCGACACAGCCGAGCGCCGAGAGCGCGAGCGGCGGGGCAACGTGGCACCGGTCGCCGTCGTCGTGACCCCGGCACAGAACGAATCGGAGACCATCAGCGGCGTCGTGCGAGCAATCGTCGCGCTCGGGTACCTGTCGGTCGTGGTCGACGACGCGTCATCGGATGCCACCGGGGAGTTGGCGCGTGCTGCCGGTGCCGTCGTGGTGAGGCTCGACCAGTCCTTCGGCGTCGGCCACGCCCTACGGCGCGGTTTCGCCGCTGCACTCACCCTTGGCGCAACGACGGTCGTGCAATGCGACGGGGATGGCCAGCATCCCGTGCATGAGATCCCGCGCTTGCTCGGGCATCGACCCGAGGCCGCCTTGGTGATCGGGTCACGGTTCCTGGCGGACGAGCCGCTGCGGCTATCCGTCGCCAAACGCGCCGGAATCTGGCTGCTCCGACACCGACTCCGGGCTCGCGTCGGTCTGTCCGTCTCCGATCCGACCTCGGGGTTCCGATCGATCCGCCAACCGCTGCTCTCGGCGTTCGCTGACGACTTTCCGTCGTCCTACCTCGGCGACACCTTCGAGGCCTGTCTGGCCGCCGCCGAGCTCGTGGGCCCGGATCGGATCTCCGAAATCGGCGTCGAGATGCGCGATCGCCAAGGTGGTGTTCCGTTCGCGACCGGAACACGGGCCGCATGGCTCCTCCTCCGCGCCGTCGTCGGGACCTCCCGCCTGGTTCGACGCCCCCTCCACCGTCTCCGCTGACGCTGGGAGAGAGGTTGCCCCAATATCTAGGGGCAGAACACCTCCGAACGCCGCACGGAGGTGTTCGGCCGCAGTTCCCGAACGGATCATCACCGTACGCGACGGTGGGGCGGCCCGGAGACCGCCCCACCGGGCACGTCAGACGATGTGCGAACTCAGGCGAGTGCCGAGCAGATCGTGTCGGTCAACAGTCGGGCCCTGCTCGATCCCCGGGTCAGGCGAGTGCCGAGCAGATCGTGTCGGTCAACAGTCGGGCCACGGTGTACGGATCCATGTTGGCGTTCGGGCGACGATCCTCCATGTAGCCCTTGCCCTCGATCGGGACCTGCCAGGGGATGCGGACGGAAGCGCCACGGTTCGACACACCGTACGAATACTTGTTGTACGGGGCAGTCTCGTGCTTGCCGGTCAAGCGGCTCTCGATGTCATGGCCGTAGTTCGAGACGTGCAGGTCGACCTTCTTGCCGAGGGCGATGCAGGCCTTCTCGATGACCTTGTAGCCGCCGTCCTCACGCATGGCCTTGGTCGAGAAGTTCGTGTGGGCGCCGGCGCCGTTCCAGTCGCCCTTCTCGGGTTTGGCGTCGAGGGAGATCACGACGTCGAAATCCTCGGCGATGCGGTGGAGCAGCCAGCGAGCAACCCACAACTGATCGGCGACCTCGAGCGTGCCGAGGGGACCGACCTGGAACTCCCACTGACCGGGCATGACTTCGGCGTTGGTGCCGGAGATCGAGATGCCGGCGTCGAGGCACGCCTGGGTGTGGGCCTCGACGATGTCGCGGCCGACGACGCGGCCGGTGCCGACGCCGCAGTAGTACGGACCCTGCGGCCCGGGGAAGCCGGTCTTCGGGAAGCCGAGCGGGCGGCCTTCGGCGGTGAGCATCGTGTACTCCTGCTCGATGCCGAACCACGGCTCCTGCTTGCCGTACTTCTTCGCGACCTTTGCCGCCGCAGCGCGCGTGTTGGTCGAGTGCGGCGTCATGTCGTTGAGGAGGACCTCACTCATCACCAGAATGTTGTTGCCGCCACGGATGGGGTCCGGACAGCTCCACACGGGCCGGAGCACGCAATCGCTCTTGTCGCCGGGCGCCTGATTGGTCGAGGAACCGTCGAAGCCCCAAATGCCGGGCTCGGCACCGTCGGCGACGATTTTGGTCTTGTTGCGGAGCAGCGGGCTGGGCGACGTGCCGTCGATCCAGATGTATTCGGCTTGGTACGCCACAGAGGGGCCTTTCGTTGTGTCCCCGGCACGTGTCGTCCGGGGATGAGTAGTGGTGAAGATCAGCGTCCCCGTTCGAACCGGCGTTGCGAGCAGTGGAGCGAAGCAGCACCGAGCGAGCAGAGTCCGGAAGGAGAGGTACACACGATCGCAGGGAGTCGTTTCCCAACAGTTGCTCGTTTGTGACAGGTATGTGAACGGATACGGCATTTCATGTTTCGCGACCTGCGCTCGTTACAGGTGTGTGAACGGGCCGTTCCCAGCGTTTCACGTCCGTCGACAAGTAGGCCACGATGGTAAGTGTGCCGATTGAAACCGCCGGACCCGACGACGATGCCTCGCCGACCTTCGAGGACCGCGATGACCGCACCGGAAGGGTGGCGGACCAGAACGACTACGTCATGCGCACGATGGAGGAGCGCCACGTCCGATTCGTACAGCTGTGGTTCACCGACGTGCTCGGTTCGCTCAAGAGCCTCGTAATCACACCGGCCGAGCTCGAGAACGCCCTCGAAGAGGGCATCTCCTTCGACGGATCTGCCATCGACGGGTTCAGCCGCCAGATCGAATCCGACATGCTCGCCAACCCCGACGCCAGCACCTTCGAAATCGTGCCCTGGCGCACGGAAGAGCCGGTGGCCCGCATGTTCTGCAACGTGACGGAGTTCGACGGCACCCCGTTCCTCGGCGACCCCCGGCAGGTGCTTCGACGCAGTCTCGATCGGGCGGGTGCGCTCGGCTACCAGTTCTTCGCCAGTTCCGACCTCGAGTACTTCTACTTCGCCGACAACGATCCCAGTCGGCCGCCGAAGCCGCTCGACACCTCGAGCTTCTTCGATCTGTCAGCGGCGGACGCCGCGGGCGACCTCCGCCGCAAGACGATCTCCCACCTCGAGGCCCTCGGCATCCCGGTCCGCTACAGCCATCACGAAGAGGCACCGAGTCAGCAGGAGATCGACCTCCGCTACACCGACGCGCTCACGATGGCGGACTCCATCATGACGTTGCGCTTGGTCGTGAAGGAGGTCGCCATCGAGCGAGGCGTGTACGCCACCTTCATGCCGAAGCCGATCGCCGGCGTCCAGGGGAGCGGGATGCACACGCACCTGTCCCTCTTCCGCGACGGGAACAACGCCTTCTACGACGCCGACGACCCCTACTTCCTCTCGTCCACTGCGAAGCAGTTCCTTGCAGGCGTTCTGCGCCATGCCCGCGAGATCACCGCGGTCACCAACCAATGGGTCAACTCCTACAAGCGCCTCGTTCCCGGCTACGAGGCGCCGACGTCGAT
This sequence comes from Acidimicrobiia bacterium, assembly GCA_031368215.1. Taxonomy (GTDB): domain Bacteria; phylum Actinomycetota; class Acidimicrobiia; order Acidimicrobiales; family JANYDT01; genus JANLQX01. The sequence goes on from JANLRD010000015.1 coordinate 7,048, forward strand.
CACCTGGGCCCGGCACAACCGTTCGGCCCTGGTCCGGGTCCCGACGCCCAAGCGCAACCGGGAGTCGTCGACGCGCATCGAATACCGCGCGCCCGACCCAGCGTGCAACCCGTACCTCGCCTACGCAGTGCTTCTCGCGGCGGGGCTCCGCGGCATCGAGAACGGGTATGAGCTTCCGCCCGAACTCGACAACACAGAACTCACGGCGGCGCAGATGCTCGCATCCGGGATCGCGCAGCTTCCGGGATCGCTCAGTGAGGCCGTCGATGTGATGGAAGCGAGCGAACTCGTGCGAGACGCGCTCGGCGAACACGTCTTCTCCTGGTTCATCCGAAACAAGCGGGTCGAATGGACCGGATACAAGACCCACGTGAGCCAGTTCGAACTCGACCGCTACCTCCCCGCCCTCTAGCCCTCGATACGTACACCTACGATCATGGCTCTCAGTCCGATCCTCGTCTTCCCTGATCCACCGCCGGCGGTCCTGGCCCAGACCCTCGACCTCGCCGGGTACCGATGGATGAGCGCGTCGACGCCCAGCGCGGCAGAACGACTCGAACCCGACGACGGCTGGGGTGCGGTGATCGTCACCGCCGACACTGACGCTGAGGGCGCCTGGGCTCTGTGCCGAGCTCTGCGCAAGCGTGACGTCCCGGTCGAGCCCCTGCTCCTGCTCGTGAGCGGCTCGCAGCTCAACGACCTCGAGCTCCGCGAGGACCTCTTCGACGATTTCTGTCTGTCCCCGTTCCACCCTCGCGAGTTGGAAGCACGCCTACGCCATCTGCTGTGGCGGGCCGGCAAGGGAAGTCGGCCCGAGGTTGTCGAGTACGGACCCTTGATCCTCAACCTCGAGACGTACCAGGCCGTGATCGAGAAGCGGCCGCTCGATCTCACCTACATGGAGTACGAGCTCCTCAAGTTCCTCGCCACCCATCCGGGGAAGGTCTTCACCCGGGAGACGCTCCTGTCACGGGTGTGGGGGTATGAGTACTACGGCGGTGCGCGCACCGTCGACGTCCACATCCGCCGCTTGCGGGCCAAGCTCGGCGACGAGCACAACCTGATCCACACGGTGCGCTCCGTCGGTTACCGCTTCGGCACGGGACGCTGGGGCAGCTAGCG
>JANLRD010000036.1:0-32100 GCA_031368215.1 Acidimicrobiia bacterium
GGCGCCCCAGCGCAGATCGTGCAGCGTGTTCTCCACGGGCTGGCCGAGGGCGGCGTGGACGCGATTGGTGAAGAGGCCATCGAGTCCGGCGCACTCGTCCACCTCGTTGATGTCAAGTCACACATCACCTAATATCGTCACGGTGTCGAAACTGCCGGCGAATGAAGGGGAGCGGGAGATCGTTGCTTGTGGATGGTGCCGGCAGCCGGTGACGCCGACCGAGGGACCGGGGCGACCTCGGCGGTTCTGCAAACGCAGTTGTCGGCAGCGCGACTTCGAGGCGCGCCAGCGATCGGTGCGACATGGCGTCGACGAGAACGAGATCATCGTTGCGCGACGCGACGTGGACCGCCTGCACGACGAGATCTACGTGTTGTCGTGCGCGGTGACCGATGCGGAGGCCGACCTTCGTGACGCGGAGTCGGTCGCCGACCTTCGCCTCGTCGTCATATCGCTGCTGGCTGCGGCACGCCAGGTCTCGGCGCTGGCCGACCACTCTCCTGCGGCTCGCCGAGAATCATAGTTATGTAAAGTTGGGACGACGGTCGAGACCGGCTGGCACGGCGGAGCCAAACCTGCTCACCTGGGACATCCACCACTTCTCGTCCTGAGGACACCATGGCCAATGACCACGACCACCCGAGTGTCGACGTCGTCGAATACACCGACCCGATCTGCTCGTGGGCCTGGGGAACCGAGCCGAAGCTCCGGCTCTTGCAGTGGCGATACGGCGCGCACCTCCGTTGGCGCGTTGTTCTCGGCGGGCTCGTGCACGATGCGTCCCAGGGACGCGACGACTGGGATCCGATCCGGGCGGCCGCGCCGATGCAGAAGTACTGGCGGCGCAGTTCTGCCTACACCGGCCAGCCGTATCCGATGCCGATGCGCCGCATGGCCCGATCCACCGACCCGGCCGGCTTGGCGGTGAAGGCGGCAGAGCGGCAGGGGCCGGCCGTGGGCGCGGCCGTGCTTCGCCGTTTCCGCGAGTCGACGTTCGTGTTCGGGGCAACTCCCTCCTCCCCCGAGGAGTTCGCGGCATCGGCGAAAGGCGTCGTCGGACTCGACGTCGATCGATGGTTGGACGACCTCGCGAGCGTGGAGGCGGCCGCTGCGTATCGGTCCGATTGGGAGGAGACGCGTCGGCCGAATGATCACGTACGCCACCTCGTTGGCGACGACGTCGGCATCGGGTCCATGAAGCAGACCGACGGTCACGATCGCTACGCATTTCCGACGTTGGTGTTTCGAGGTCCCGGCGGCGAGGTCACCGTCCCGGGATGGATGCCGTACCAGGCGTACGTGGACGCTCTCGAGACGACGAGCCCGGGTGTCACTGCCGACCCCGTACCGGGACCGACCGTCACGCAGGCCTTCGACCGTTGGGGTGTATTCACGGAGAAGGAGTTGGCGGAGGTCTGTGGGCCCGCGGCGGTCGCCAACCTGCCGAAGGATACGGTCGCCCACTTCTGGGGTGCGGGCGTGGTGTTCTTCTCCGAACACGAGGCCGAGGCGCGTGGCCTGCCGCGGGTATCACCGGCGGAGGCGAGGTGTCTCGCCGACCTCGCGCAGTCGATGGAGTTGGCCTACTCACTCGTGGCGCGCACACCGGCAGACGCGTGGGGTCGATCCACCCCTTGCTCGGACTGGAACCTACGTGCGCTTGTCAATCACATGGTCGGAAGCGCGCGTATGGTCTCGTACGGAGTGCGTGGAGACCACATCGGTCCGGAGTTCTACCGAAATCATCTGGGTGCCGACCCCGTGGCGTCATACCGTGAGGCGATCGACGAAACCGTTTCGCTGTACCGCACCGATCCGACCCTCCTCAGCCGACCACTCCCCCTCCCGTGGGGAACGCTCTCCGGCGCAGCTCTCGCCGAGATGTTCGCAGCCGACCATCTCGTGCACGCATGGGATGTTGCTCGAAGCCTGGGCATGCCGGCCGATTTCGATCATGGGTTGGTGGCGCGACTCCGCGCGTTCGGCGACGATTACGCCGACCAGCATCGGGTCGCCGGGATGTTCGATCCGCCGGTCCCAGCGGCCGACGATGCGACGCCGATGGATCGCTTCGCCGCGTTTATCGGGAGACGCTAAGAGCCCAGCCTGGGCGATCGCCCCACCGACGTTCACGTGTCGGTCAGAATCACCGCATGAGTGAAACAATCTCCACCGCGGGTCGACAAGCCGATGGCCGGTGCGACGCCTGTCAACACCTCGATGGCACTGACGGAGCGATCGACGGCAGCTTCGGGATCGTCGCGTCGATCGTCCGAACCGAGCGAGGCCTCCGCCATGCGATTCGCCGCGCCGGCAACCGGACTGCGGATCAGATCACCACGTTCGCGGGTTCGATGCGCTTTGTGTACATCCACGTGGCGTGGTTCGGGGCGTGGATCGCACTCAACGTCGGACTGGCCGGCCTCGGCTGGGAGTTCGACAAGTTTCCGTTCGGCCTCCTGACCATGGTCGTCAGTCTGGAAGCGATCTTCCTGGCAACCTTCGTCATGATCAGCCAGAACCGTCAGGGTGCACGAGCCGATCTGCGCGCGGAGATCGATTTCGAAAACAACGTCCGTGCCGAGGTGTGGTCGGTACACATCGGCCATCGCCTGGGGATCGATCCTGAGCACGTCGAGGCCATCGTGCAGAAGGCGCTCGCCGACAGCAGAGTTCGGATGAGCGAGTCCGAGTAACGCAAGGTTCCCGAGCGTCCGCGAGGCTTTCGATCCTCTCGACTGACCGCTGGCCGACTGTTTTGGGTTCGCGGTCCGCTTCGGCAGTGATCACGCGTGCGGAGTTGAACGCCGGTGCACGGCCGAAAGGCCTATGGGTGAACACTCTTCGTGGTCGTACCGTCGTTGGCATGCATCTGGTTCTCCCCTCACCGTTGAGACACACGCGGCGACGCTCGTCGCTCATTTCCGCGGTGGTCGGTGCGACCCTGTGTTTCGGTGGATTCGCTGCCGTCGCTGTGTCGCCGGGGGTTGCGTCGGCCGCGTGCGAGGGCAGGGCGATTGATTCCTCGACCACGACTCTGCCGATGGTTGCGGCACAAATCAACGCTCCGGCAGCCTGGAATCAGGGTTTCGACGGCCGGGGTGTCGACGTTGCGCTGATCGACACGGGCGTCACCGGGGTTCCGGGGCTGACCAGTCCCGGTAAGTTCGTCGATGCCGCGGACCTCTCGACCGAGTCGGGAAACGCGGCGTCGAGTTTTCGTGATGGTGAAGGCCACGGCACGAACATGGCGGGCATCATCGCCGGCGATGGATCTGGCGGGCCCCTGTCGAAGGGCGTCGCTCCCGGTGCACGGATCATCAATGTGAAAGTTGGAGCAAGCGACGGCACGGTGGACATCTCCCAGGTCGTCGCAGGGATCGACTGGGCCGTCCAGAACAGGAGAGCGTTCGGTCGCAACATCCGGGTCATCAGCCTGTCGTATTCCACCGACGCGAACACAGATTACAAACTCGATCCTCTGACCCACGCCGTCGAAAATGCATGGAGGGCCGGAATCGTCGTTGTTGTCTCGGCAGGCAACGACGGAAAGAAACTCGGACGACTGGGAAATCCCGCGGCCGATCCGTTCGTCATGGCAGTCGGGTCGTCCGCCTACGACTCGGTGGCCAAGACGTGGAGTGTTCCGGATTTCTCCGCCGTCGGAAACGGCTTGCGGAACCCCGACTTCGTCGCACCGGGCATAGCGATTGCCAGCCTGCGCAATCCTGGATCAACGCTCGACGTCACCTTTGCTGCCGGGCGCTTCTACGACCCCGCCACGTGCACCAGCTTCTTCCGGGGTTCGGGGACGTCGCAATCAGCCGCCGCCACCGCTGGAGCGGTTTCGCTTCTCCTCCAGCAACGCCCGACGCTGTCTCCCGACCAGGTGAAGGCCCTGTTGAAGAACACTGCCCGATCCCTCTCGGTGAGTCCAACCAAGCAAGGAGCGGGAATCATCGATGTGGCTGCGGCGTTGGCAGCCCCGACACCCGACGCCCTGATCGCAGCACAGAAGTTCCAGCCCTCGACCGGAACCGGGTCGCTCGAATCTGCCCGTGGTTCCCTGCATCTGGAGCGCTCATCGGAGACCGCGTCCAAGGTCGTTCTGACGGGCGAACGAACTGCTCGCGATAGTACGTTCGAGTCGCGCACGTGGTCACAGGCTTCTGCGAATCGAGCAGCCTGGACGAATCAAGTGTTCGACTCGGATGGCCGCCTCGTCTCGGGCAACTGGTCTGGCGCGACGTGGTCGGGTTCGAGTTGGTCGGGTTCGAGTTGGTCGGGTTCGAGTTGGTCGGGTTCGAGTTGGTCGGGTTCGACGTGGTCCGGGGCAACCTGGTCGTGAGCTGCGCCCGCGAACAGGTGTCCCGCGGTCTGTGCTGCTGAGCGGTGCCCGTCAGCGGCGACCATCAACGAGGACCGTCAGCGCGAGATCCACTCGTCGAGCAGCGCGTGCACGTGGCGGGGCTTCGTCTCCTGGTAGTCGGCGAACGTGACACCCGGTTTGGTCATGCTCTCGAGGCCGGCCTGCACCTTCGGAAGGTTGTAGACGTCCTGATTGAACACCCGGCCGAGCATCCCGAGCTCTGAGGCGACCGTCCAGTCGTCGTCGTCGGTGAGCCAGTGGATCGGCGCGGCGGGCGGACGTTCGTTGCCGGGGAACGGCGACAGGTACATGCACTCCATGATCGAGCGGCGGTGGTCGTTGCCATAGGGGCGGAAGCGGTAGGTGATGCGGTTGTACGCGCCCCACGGATGGAAGTTCGGAAAGACCGTGTAGTAGATACTCTCGGTCAGCTCGCCGTCGCAGAGCTCGTCCGCACGGTCACCGATCGCTGGCCGTAGCGCTCTCCTCGCCGCCTCGGCTGCCATGTGCCTCGCCGTCTCGCCCGTCGGAACGACACCACGCGGTTCCTCGTCGAGGTTTCGGTCGGTCATGGCGTCGAAGATCTCCTGCTCGGTCGGCACCCATCCGATATGCGGACTCGGGGTGCCGTTGGGGGTGATCGCCCGGCAGAAGTTCCCGAAGACGTCGTACTGGGTGTTCGCATCGCCCAGGCTGGGCAGCAACTGGGGGTGCGTGGCAACCACATGGAACGCCTCCATGAAGGCTTCCTGGGCGACCTTCCAGTTGCAGTTGAGCACCTTGGCGACGTGTGCCTCCTTGTAGCGATCCTCCAACGGCCAACGGGCGAAATGCGCCGGCAGATCGCCGAGGAAGGACTCGAGCGACTCGCAGTCCGGGTCCATGTTGATGAACACAAAGCCGCCCCAGAAGTCGACCTTCACCTCGGGGAGGGACCACTCCCCCTCCACCAGGCGGGGAAAGTCCCACTGACACGGCACCTGCTTGAGGTGGCCGTTCAGCTCCCAGGCAAAACCGTGGAAGGCGCAGCGGATCTCGTTCGAACGGCCCGGGCTCTCCTTGAGAAGGCGCCCGCGGTGCGGACAGACGTTCATGAACGCCTTGATCTCGGTTTCGGTCGAACGGACCACGAGAATCGACCACCCGGCGATGTCATAGGTGATGTGGTCACCGACGACCGGGATGTCCTCCTCCCGACACGCCATCTGCCAGACCTTCTTCCACACTTTCTCCACCTCCAACGCGTGGAACTCGGCGGACGTGTAGCGGAGTACCGGCACGTCGGCCTCGCTGGGCGGCATCGGCGAGAACCACCGAAGTACATCGGGCACCTCGTGGGAATCGGTGTCGAGCAACTGCTGGTAGGTGAGCAGCGGCGGTTTGGTTTCGTCGACCATGGTCATGATGTGACCGCCGCTCCGGCTGCGGCCGTTTCCCGGAAGCGCGGCAGCACGGCGAGGCGCGGCGGGAGCTGCGGTCCGGCCAGCCACCCGCACAGATGCGGATCGCACTGGTGGAGATCGCCGGAGATCCACTCCCCGCCGGAAGTGAAGAGCCCGGTCACACCCTCCCGAGACTCGACCCGGACGTTGCCGTCGGCCTCCACCTCGTAGAGCGCTCCGCTGAGCGCGTGACGACGTCGTCGCATTTCGACCTCCCCTTGGCCCGGGCCGGTGCCGGATCCTGAGGAGAAGCTACAGACGAGACCTCTCCGTCCACCAGGGACCAACGTCCCGAAGTAATCGCGCGATCAATTCCTCGCCGAACGGCCGAAGAGTCCACCGACCACGAACACCCCGTGGGCCAGCTGGCTCGCTCGGGCCAGCTGACTTGGTTTTTCACCGCGAATGCTGACCCAAGCGAGTGTGCCGGCCCACGGACGAACCAGGGCCGTGGGGCGTCAGTCCCGGCTCATCAGGCCGCCGAGCAGTCCGCCGCCCAGCCCGCCCGATGAGTTCCCGGTGCCGATCGAGGCTCCGATCCAGCTGAGCAGCTCGTTCGGATTGCGCGTCTGCGTGTAGACGGTGCCGGGGCCGGTGAAGTCGAACACGATGCCCTCGCCGCTCTTGAACGACTGCACGAGGCCACCCGTGATCTTGCGCAGGGTCATGGAGACGCTGTCCTCGTAGGCCACCATGTGGCCGGTGTCGACAGTGATCGACTCACCGGCGGCGAGCTCCCACTTGTCGAGCGCGCCGTAGCAGCTGAGCAACAGCGGCCCGCTCCCGCTCGCCCTTACGACGAACCCGCCTTCGCTCCCGAAGAGGTTCTTGAACCCGCCCCACTTCGTGTCGAGCGCGATGTCGGCGGCGGAGGCGAGCCACGAGCCCTTCTGAATGACGTAGGAGCGCTGCGATGTCAGCTCGAACGTGACGAGATCGCCGGGAAGGCGGGGAGCGACGTCGACCCAGCCGCCCTGATCGGGTGCGTGATAGGTGGTGAGGAAGAACGACTCGCCACCGAGCGCAGCTCGTTTGAGTGACTTGAACACACCGCCTTCGGCCTTCGCCTGCAGGTTCATCCCGGTGCTCATGGCCATCATCGCACCGGCCTCGACCTTGACTGACTCACCGCCGCTCAGCGTGCAGCGGGCCGTGCCGAACGATGGGGTGTGGCGGGTTTCGATGCGCATCGCGGTCTCCGTCGTGACAAACGTGGGTGGGAACGAGCGACGAGCGTAGCCCTCGACTACGCAAACCGGGCGTGAACGACGCATGCCGTTCACGCCCGGTGCGTGGTCCGAGAAACGCGTGTCAGTGCTAGGCGACGATGAAGGTCGGCACGCCGACCGGCAGCGTCTTGGCCATCTTGGTGATGCCGGCGTTGCTCACGCGGACACACCCGCTCGAGACGGCGGTGCCGAGCTTCTTCGGATCATTGGTCCCATGGATACCGAGCCGTCCATCGCCGCCGGCGCCGAAGCTGAAGACGACATCGGAGAAGCACGAGAGCCCGTACGCGTAGGGGCCGTAGGCACCCTTCGGCTTGCGGGTCTTGATCAGCTCAACGGTGAAACAGGCGCCCGTCGGAGTCGGTTTTGCGGCAACGCCGACGCCGACCTTTTCGCGTTGCACCGGACGACCGGAGTTACAGACAGTGAGCTGCTTGCGACCGAGTTCGATGATGATCGCCCACGGGTGCTGGTAGGTCTTCACGTCCTTCTTTCGGACGTAACCGGTTGCGCCGTTGGGGCGAATCGGGGCGTTGACGTGCACCCAGTCACCGTCGGTGCCGATCACCGTGAACGTCGGACGACCCTTGATCTCCAAGCCGACGGCGAGCGTGGCCATGAGCTGCGAGGTTTCGTCGGGTTTGGCGTACACCCGGATCACCGAGCCGAACTTGCCTTCGTTGAGGTAGGCGACGGTCGTGAGTTGTGGATAGCCGAGGCAGGCGTTGGTCTGGCCCGGCGGCACGATCGACGGCGTTGCCTGTGCTTGCGCGACCGTTGGCGCGACGATGAGGGACGTCGCCCCGAGGGCAAACGTCGCGACGAGACGGGAACGGCGAAAACGAGTGGTGAGCATTGGTGGCGGTCTCCTTCGATTGGGGAAGTCCCAGGTGGCCGGGTACGAGTCTCCGGTGCCCGCATGAGGAACCGGTGAGCGAAAAGCGATCGTCTTGCGGAAAACCGAGCGTAGGCGAGGCAGTCCGCCGGATCGGGTATCGCCCGAAATGCAGCGCTGAACAGCGGATATATGCGCAGCCGGGTCAGGTCGCGGACGTCTCGTCGTAGCCCTCGAGACGATGATCGGGTGCCTCGGTCTCCCAGGCCGCGCTCGGCAGGGCCATCGGCACGACCAGTTCGTTGCCGGACCGGTGCTCCAGCACGAGTCCGTGGACCCGGTCGAAGGCGATCGCCGCCTCGCCGGAGATGACTCGGCGAACCCGATCACCCAGGACCTCATTCCGCCATCCCGAGGCCAGGCGCGCCCCCGCATCGCCTCGGAGGAAGGCGACGAGGTCGGACCGTGTGGCGAGGAGCGACGCCTCTACCTTCACGTCGTGGCTCAACTGCCCGACCCACGCAGAGATGAGCGTGAGCGCCGGGCGCAGGCGCCGGTCGAAGTCGTCAGGGTCGGGCAGCCGAAGCGCGTCCATCGACTGCTGCTCGGCGCGCACAACGCAATCGATGAGCTCCTGTCCGCCCTGCGACTTCGTGTAACGGCCATCCATGCCACGAAGGCTGACGAGCTCTGCTGTCGTCTTCGGGTGTCCCTGCGCAATGGCAACGACGGCGAGATCGGGGAGGACGAATCGGACGGGGCGGTCGTCGTGCTGGGCGCGGCGCTCCCGCCATGCGCAGATCTCCTGGGCGAGGAGACGATCGCGGCCTCGGAGTACCCGGCCGTCCTTGAGGCGCCACCAGGCAGTGTTGGGATCGTTGTTGCCGCGCGGGCGCAGCCGAAGGATCTCGGACTCCTCGTCGACCCAACCCATCCGACCGGTGGCTTCGAGTTCAGCGGTCAACAAACGGCGGATCTCGAGGAGATGGACGACGTCGGACGCCGCGTAGCGGATCTGGGCCTCGGTCAGCGGCCGTTTCGTCCAGTCCGTGAGACGGTCGCCTTTCGAGAGCTTCACGCCGACCAACCGCTCGACCAGCGTCATGAGCGACGGCGTCGAGAATCCGACGAACCCGGCCGCGAGCTGGGTGTCGAACATCCGGCGCGGAATTGCACCGCATTCGAGGTCGAGCACTTCGAGATCCTGGTCGGCGGCGTGGAACACCGCGACGACGTCACTTTCGAGGAGTCGCCGGAGCGGCCGGATGTCGACGAGCAGCGGATCGATGACCGCAACGTGGTCCGCCCAGCCGATCTGCACCAGGGCGAGCTGCGGGTAGTAGGTGCGTTCGCGGAGGAACTCGGTGTCGATGGAGTAGGCCTCGTGGCCGAGGAGCTCGTCGATCAGCTCGGCGAGCGCCTCGTCGGTGTCAACTCGGATGAGGCCGGCCACCTCCGCGTGGGCAGAGCTCGGGCCCGACGCTTGCCGGATCATCGTTCGTCGCTCCCGGAATCGGCGAGCACGCCGGCGTCGGGACCACTCACATACGGCAATCCGGCGCGCACCCATGCCGCAGTTCCACCGAGCACGTTGATCGCATCGATGCCCCGGCCGCGAAGGAACGATGCGGCGTGGTGGCTGCGGCCCCCGCTGAGACAGATGACGTAGACCGGCTGATCGGCGGGGAGTTCAGGGACCACGTCGGGGACGTTCTGCAGCGGCACGAGCCGGGCACCGCCCACGTGGGCTTCGAGGTATTCGTCGGGCTCACGGACGTCGATCAGGACGCCACCGACGCGCAACGCAGTTCCGAGTTCGGCGACCCCGATCCCTGGCACGGGGTCGTTCATCGGGGCCAGACTACCCGCTGGTTTCTTCGGCCACACTCGCTGACCCGGCCCGGTATGCCTCGAGGTCCGCAGGATCGTCGAGGTCTCGATAGGAGCTCCGGACAGCTCCCGTCCGCTCGACCCGCACGGTGGGGTGCGCATCGAGGGCCCGATGCAGCGACCGCTCCCCCGCAGCGAACTGCGCGGCAAGCGGTTCGGCCAGCCACGGACGGTATGCCGCGTGCAGGGTCTGGTCGCGGCCGTCGACGACCGGGATGGCCGCCGCAGTCTGCACCGTGGCCATTGCGAGCAGCGAGGCCACGAAGGCAAGTTCGTCGGGATCGTGGTCGGGATGATCCGACGCGACGACGATGACCACGCCATCGCCGCGTTGCTCATCGGAGTGTTCCGAAGCGTCTCGCTCCATGCGTGCCAGGTGTCGAAGGCCGTCGATGATGCCGCCGAGCGGCCCACTGCCGGGACTCGAGTCGGACACGGCGACAACATCCTCAGGCAGGCCGGCGCCGTCCCCGTCGCGGCTCACGACCACGATCCGCTCGGCGCCGGCCCGACGCAGCGCGTCGATGCTTCGCTCGAGGAGCGTACGGCCGCCCAAAACGATCCGGGTCTTGTCTGTCCCCATCCGGCGGCTGGCTCCGCCGGCGAGTACGATTGCGTCCACTCGGACAGTCTCGCCGCGGTGGGGTCGCGCAGTGACGGAATGTGCAGGCGTCGTCGCCCCCACCATGACGGCACGCCTGCTCAACAGATGTCCGTGACCAGCGCCCGATGGTCCGAGATGGTCATGGCGACACTTCGGCTCGACGACCCGACTGGCGCCGAAGTCGCATCGGTCAAGACGTGATCGAATTGGATCTTCGGATCTGCTCCCGGGTAGGTCGGGACGGAAGCCAGTGACGTCCAGCCCCGCGAGCTCCGGGACACGACGGCGCGTGGCAAGTTGAGATCGCCGAGGAGGACCCGAGGGCCGGGGAGCTCAGCCAGTGCGCGCAGGACCCGCCGGAGTTGGCGGACATTCCATCCGGGAACGAACGAGAGGTGGGTCGTTGCCACGGTTCGGAACGGCGCCACCCCTTCGCGCAGAACCGCGACGAGCGCGGCGCGCGGCTCGTCGGGGAGAAGCATCGGCCGCCGCGTTCCGGGCAGCAGGATCGGCGATCGAACCGGAGCGGCAGGAAGCCGGATGACATGCCACGAGTCGACCGGCAGGAGGGAGATGAGCCCGATCCCGTACGCCGCGGGAAGCGCGTCGCCGGACTCGAGATCATGTCCGCTCAGCGCGTCGGCCTGAGATGCGGCCGTCCACTGTGCGCCGGGCTCCCCCACGATCGCGGGAACGAAGCGGTAGTTCACCTCTCCGGACCCGGTTGCCATGGATCTCGCGATGACGGCGGTCTGGTCAAGGTTTCCCGACCGGTGCTGATTCCGGTCGACCTCCTGCAATCCGACCAGCGAGGCTCCGAGATCGCCTACGGCGCGGATCATGCGTTCGTTGTCCACGAGACCATCGGTCAGCGAGCGTCCGTGGAGCAGATTGACCGTTGCTATGCGCACGTAGTGCTCATTCTCTGGGTGTCTCGCGCCGGCGCAAACAACTTCGCGCGCCTACTGCTGACATCTTCATCCGTTCAGCGTGCGGAGCACTGCATCGTGCAGCCGCGCGTTCGTCGAAACGGCGCTACCCCTATCGGCTCTGGCGTTCCCGTCGAGATCGGTGAAGCGACCTCCGGCCGCTTCGACGATGACCTGGACAGCCGCGAGATCCCACAACGAGACGACCGCCTCGACGGCGATGTCGATGGCGCCCTCTGCGACGAGCATGTGCTGCCAGAAGTCGCCGAACGCGCGCTCTCGCGTCACCGAACGTCGCAGTCGGTCGACGCCCGATCGACGGCCCTTCGACTCCCACTCCGGGCTCTCGCAGTAACTGAGGAAGGCGTCGCCTAACGCGGTGACTGCGGAGACATGGATCGCTTCACCGTTGAGACACGCCCCGAGACCGATCGCCCCCCACCACCGACGAGCGAGCGGAGGGCACGAGGCCACACCGACGATGAGCTCGCCGTCGCGCTCCAACGCGATGAGCGTTGCCCAGAGCGGCACACCCCGCACATAGTTACTCGTTCCGTCGATCGGATCGATGATCCACCGGCAGCCCGAGGTGCCTTCGAGTGTGCCGTGCTCCTCCCCGAGGATGCCGTCGTCGGGTCGTTCCATCGAGATAAGCGTACGGATGGCGTCCTCCGCGCCGCGATCGGCCACGGTCACCTCCGTTCGGTCGGCCTTGCGCTCGACAATGAGGCTGAGATTGCGGAAGTGCTCCATGGTGACCTCGTCGGCGGCATCGGCGAGCCGCAGCGCAAACGCCAGATCGTCGGCGAGGGTTGTCACGCCGCGCTCAGTCGCTGAAGCAATGCGAGGTCGAGGTTTCCGCCGCAGAGAATCGATACAACGTTCTTTCCCCTCACGTCGACGCGTCCCTCGAGCAACGCAGATGTGGTGAGCGCCCCGGTCGGCTCGACCACCTGTTTCATCCTTTCGAGGACGAAACGAAGCGCGCGTAGCAGCTCCTCATCACTGACGGTCACGATCTCGTCGACAAGCGATCGAAGAATCGGAAAGGTATGTGTGCCGACGGCTTGGGTCGCGACACCGTCGGCGATGGTGATCGGCTGACCGATCGTGACGATCGATCCGGCGAGCAGTGACTGCCGGGCGTCGTCTGCCGTGGCCGGCTCAACCCCGACAATCCGAATGTCCGGGAAGGCGTCGACCAGGGCGATCGCGATCCCGCTGGCCAAGCCCCCACCACCGATCGGCAGCACGGCGATGTCCGGCACAATGCCCTGGGCGCGGAGTTGCTGGGCGATCTCGAGGCCGACGGTCCCCTGCCCGGCGATGACGAGCGGATCGTTGAACGGCGGGACCACCGTGCCACCACGTTCGGCGACAATCCGGGTCGCCAAGGCTTCGCGGTCCTCGGTCTTGCGGTCGTAGTCCACGATCTCGGCGCCGTAACCGGCCGTCGCCTCTCGCTTCACTTTGGGCGCATCGGTCGGCATGACGATCGTGGCCTTGACGCCGACGATTCGGGCCGCCAACGCGACTCCTTGGGCATGGTTGCCGGACGAGAACGCCACGACTCCCGCAGCCCGTTCCTCGGCGCTGAGTCGAAGCAACCGATGCAGCGCACCGCGGATCTTGAACGAACCGGTGCGCTGGAGATTCTCGGCCTTCGAGAAGACGGTCGCCCGAACCCTGGCGTCGAGCGTGGAGGAACGAAGGAGCGGAGTGCGATGAACGGTGCCGGCCACGAGAGCGAGCGCTGCCCTGATCTCCGAGGGGGTGACCTCGAGACCGGCCAGACGATCGACGGTCACGGTCGGCGCGGTCGCCGCGTCAGTCGGCATCGGGCCTCCGATCCCAGTCTGGGTCGAGTTGGTGGAGGAACGTCGTGCAGCGCTCCGCCTCGTCGAGCTCGCCGATCTCGTTCGCAGCCTGGCGTAGGCCGTCCAGCGCCCGGAGGAAGCCCCGGTTGGACTCGTGGCGCCACCGCACGTACCCGCTCCCCCGCCATCCTGACGCCCGGAGACGGTCGAGGCCCCGGTGGTACCCGACGCGGTGAGCGGCGTAACGCTCGATCGGGTCGCGACCGAGGCGGCCAACCTGCGCCCACGCATCGAGCATGCGCGGGTAGCGGGCGGCGACCAGCGAGACCGCGTCTCGCCGGTCGGCCGGGTCGGCGACGGCCAGAGCGTCGCTCAGCACCCGCAGTGCGTCGGACGGTTCGAGGTCCACAATCGTCTCCGGAAGGCCCGAGGTAAGCGTGACAGGACGGTCGGTCATCCCTCGATCCTTCCATCCAATGGCTGTAGTCGTAACCCCACCGGGTGATTGAGGCCGCTCCGACACCACGGGGATTGGATTGGCCGTCTCGACTACGTAGGATTCGCCCATGAAGATCACCGTCGACTTCGACCGCTGTCAGTCCAACGCGCTGTGCATGAGTGCAGCCCCCGAGGTGTTCGAAGTCCGCGATGACGGGTTCTTGTACATCCTCATCGAGGAGCCGGGCGAGGAGCACCGCGCCAAGGTCACGGAGGCCGCCATGCTCTGTCCGACCCAAGCGATCACCGTCGAAGGATGAGCGCTGTGCGTTCGTGATGACGTCGCGCGTTGTCATCGTCGGGGCCTCGCTCGCCGGGGTTCGCTGCGCCGAAGCGCTTCGCCGTCACGGGCATGAAGGTCCGATCGCGTTGCTCGGCGCCGAGTCGCACCGGCCCTACGACCGACCGCCGCTGTCCAAGCAGTTTCTTGCCGGTGTGGCCGACCACGATCGGCTCTGGCTCACCCGGGCGGACACCGCTCTCACCGATCAGGAGATCATCCATCACCCCGGCGTCACGGCAAAGGCGCTTGACCTCCGCACCCGAACCGTGCACACGAGTACTGACTCGTTCGCATTCGACTCGCTGGTCATTGCGACGGGAACGTCCGTGCGTCGTCTCCCCCACGCCGACGCTGCTCCGGTGTTCACCCTCCGCACGCTGGACGACGCCGAGACGTTGGCCCCCCGGCTGGTCGAGGGCGCTCGCGTCGTCGTGGTCGGCGCCGGTTTCATCGGCTCCGAAGTCGCATCGACCGCCAGATCCAAGGGCTGCGAGGTCACGGTCGTCGAAGCCGCTCCGGTGCCGCTCGAACGCCAACTCGGCGAAGCGATGGGGACGGCGTGTGCCGCATTGCACGAACGCAACGGGACGAGGCTGATCGTCGGAATCGGCGTTGCGTCCATCGAAGCCGACGGGGTGCACCTCGCCGATGGCTCGGTGATCGGCGCCGATGTGGTTGTCGTTGGGATCGGGGTTGCGCCGAACACCGCTTGGCTGGAGGGATCGGGCGTCGTCGTGGCGGACGGGGTGCTCTGCGATGCGACGTGCCGTGTCGTCGACGGCGGGAACGGGGTGGTCGAAGGTGTCGTCGCCTGTGGCGACGTCGCTCGGTGGCCGAACGATCGCTACGGCGAGGTGATGCGGATCGAGCACTGGACCAATGCGGTCGAGATGGCCGAACACGCCGCCCAGACCATTCTCGGAGGCACCGAGCCGTTCACGCCGGTCCCGTACTTCTGGAGCGATCAGTACAGCACCAAGATCCAGTTTCTCGGGAGGTCCACGGCCTTCGACGAGGTGCGGGTGATCGAAGGCGATCCCGCTGCCGGCGTCGGCGTCGCCCTTTATCGCAAGGGTGACCGCCTCGTCGGCGCACTTGGCCTCAACCGGATCAAGGCGCTCATGGGCTACCGCCCGTTGCTCGTCGACGGCGCAACCTGGGCAACGGCACTCGACCATGCCGGAGTCGCCACATGAGCAACGTGGCCGACGGCGACCGGCACCGCAGCGACACCGCGTCGAGATGATCGAACCAGTGCATGCCTGACCCAACCGCAGCGGCATGGCGGTTCACCGCCCTCGTCGGGCTCGGCTGGACGAGGGAACGTGACTCGTCGTCGGAGCTGCCCGATGGCACCGTCCCGGGCCGAATCGTCCGACACGACCGCGGTGGTTGGACGGTACGGACCGAAACCATCGACCTGCTGTGCGGGCTGCGAGGCCGGTTGCGCACGACCTTGCGCAACGAACACGGGTTGGCCGTCGGCGACTGGGTCGTTGTGACGCCCAGGTTCGACGAAGGAAGTGGATCGGTCGAAGGCGTCCTTGAGCGTCGCAGCGTGCTTGTACGTGGCGCCAGCGGGGACCCGTCGCGAGCGCAGGTCATCGCCGCCAACGTCGACACGGTGTTCGTGTGCGTGCCGGGCGACGCCAAGGCCAACCCTCGGCGCACCGAACGTGAGCTCACCGTCGTTGCCGCCAGTGGGGCATCACCGGTGCTCGTCCTGACCAAGTCCGACCTCGACACGGACATGTCCTGGGTCGAGCAGATCGCCCGTAGCGTTCCCGTCGTCGCCGTCAACGCACGGACCGGCGAGGGCGTCGATCAGCTCGACAAGTGGAACGTCCGCGGAGCGACCCTCGTCGTCATCGGCCCGTCCGGGGCCGGGAAGTCGACGCTTGCGAACAGCTTCCTCGGTTACGCCCGGCTCAAGACCGGGGAAGTGCGCGATTCCGACGGACGGGGTCGGCACACCACCACGTGGCGCGAACTGGTCGTGCTCCCGTCCGGTGCGCTGCTCATCGATACGCCCGGGATCCGGGAAGTCGCTCCGTGGAGCTCCGACGACGATGCCGACGGCGACATGCTCGGGGAGGTGTTCGACGACGTCGCCGAGCTCGCCGACCAGTGCCGTTTCACCAACTGCTCGCACGGGACCGAGCCCGGATGCGCAATCCGCGAGGCGCTCGCGGCGGGCGACCTGACCGAGGAGCGCTACCTCGGATTCGCCAAGCTGCAGGCTGAACTTGCCGTGCAGACCCAACGTCGCAAGACCACCCCGACACCCGAGGTTTCGGTGTCCACCGGCAAGCGCCGGTACCCTCGGAACCCACCATGGAACTCCTGATCGTCCGACATGCCCTCCCACTCAAGGTGATCGTTGAGGAGGGCGCCGCCGATCCGAGGCTCGACGAGCTCGGCCACCGCCAGGCCGCTGCGCTCGCCGACTACCTGGCGGCCGAAGGAATCGACGCCGTGTGGTCGTCGCCGATGGCTCGTGCAAGAGAGACCGCCCAGCCGCTCCTCGACCGGACCGGTCTTGATGTCTCGGTCGACAACGACCTGGCAGAGTGGGACCGCGACTCCAACTCCTACATCCCGGTGGAGGAGCTCAAGGCCAGCAACCATCCGATGTGGCAAGCGATGATGGCCGGCGAGTGGGTCGGCGCCAGCGACCCGATCACGTTCCAGAAGAACGTCGTCGCGGCGATGAACCGGATCATCGACGCCCATCCCGGCGAGCGCGTCGCCGTGATCTGCCACGGCGGAGTGATCGGTGCCTACCTGGCCCACATCCTCGAACTCCCGCGCCCTGGCGGCTTCTTCCACCCGGAGTACACGTCGATCCATCGCGTGATGGCCTCGTCGAGGGGCCATCGCACCTTGCGCTCCATGAACGAGCTGACCCACCTCCACGGCCGAGACCTGCTGCCTCCCAACCGGTTCGTCTGAGATCTAGTGTCCCGAGTCACAAGTCTGCTGCGGAATTCTCGGCCGGATTCCGCCGTGGCGGCGTCCTCGTCGTTGCGGTTGGACAAGGCAGGCGCTGCCTCCTTCGTCCTTGCCACGACGAAATCCGACTCGCGAATTCCGCGAGCTGCTTACGACTCGGGACACTAGCCACCGTTGCTCCCGGCCTGCTCGAGAACGTTCACGCCGGTCCATCCGACCGACTTGGGCCAAACCCTCGGCGTGCTCTGGCGTGGGCGGCGCGACCGGACGATGCGCGTCCTGCGTACCGAAGTACTGCGGGCCACGCGCACACCGCTCGGGCCGGGCACGCAGCTTCTCCGTCTGCTCGCCGGGCGGATCGAGGTGCAGGCGTGGGGGCCGGGGGCCGAATGGCTCTGTGAGCGGGCCCCGGTCCTCGTCGGTGGTGGCGACGACCACAGCACCTTCCCCAGCGTCAGCGCACAAGTCAGTGCGTGGCATCGCCGCTTCCCCGGTATGCGGGTGCCCTGTACGCAGGCGGTCTTCGAGATGCTGGTTCCGGTGATCCTCGAACAGAAGGTCACCGGTCTCGAATCGCGGGTGTCGTTCGGTTCTCTGCTGACCCGTCTGTCCGAACCCGCGCCGGGACCGTTCACTCATCATCGCATCGTCCTCCCACTCGACCCGGTGGTAGTTGCCGGGACACCGAGCCACGTGTTCCACGCGTGCGGTGTCGAACGGAAGCGCTCCGACACCATCCGACGCGCCGCCGCCTATGCCCGGCGCCTGGAGGAGGCAGCCGAGATGCCTTTGGCCGAAGGCCGGGTACGCCTGCAGGCACTCCCGGGAATCGGCGAGTGGACCGTCTCGGAGGTGTCGCAGACTGCCCTCGGAGACGCTGACGCGGTGTCTGTCGGCGACTACCACCTCAAGAACTCGGCGAGTTGGGCGCTCGCCGGCGAGCCTCGGGGTACCGATGAGCGGATGGTGGAGCTGCTCGAGCCCTTCCGGCCCCACCGCGGACGGGTCCTCCGTCTCATCGCAGCAGCCGGGATGAGTCCGCCCAGATACGGGCCCCGACTGACGATTCAGCCCAAGTGGTGAACCCGGTCCCGGCTACGGTCAACGGTCCCTCTCCGCACCGAAAGTACCGATGACCGCGACTTCTCCCGAACCTGTCCACGCGCATTCGTGGCGTCCGGCCGTTCTCGGCGTCATCGCGATGGCACTTGCCTCGTTCGGCGGCATGGCTGCGGTCACCGCACTGGGCATCCAGGTCTTCAAGGTCGAGAAGCGCGAGTTCCATCTGGGCCTGCTCGGTCTCGCGGAGTTCCTTCCGAGCATCGCCTTCGTACTGATCACGGGCGTCGTAGCCGACCGCTTCGATCGCCGGAGAGTCGTCGCCGTCGTGTACTCGTTCGAGATCCTGGTGTTCCTCGGTCTCGCGGTCTTCGTACGGGATCGTCCCACGAGCGTGGTGCCGTTCTTCGTATTTGCCGCCCTTTACGGCACCACGCGGAGCTTTGGCGCCCCCGCCATGCGAGCACTCATTCCCGCCGCCGCGCCTCCCGGTCAGCTCGCCCGTGTTGTCGCCACCTTGTCGCTGGCCTGGCAAGGCAGCGCGATCATCGGACCGGTCGTCGGCGCACTGGCGAATCGCGCGAGTCGTTCGCTTCCGTACGAGATCGCCGCGGTCTGCTTCGCCGGGTCGGTTCTGCTGGTCTCGCTCATTCCCCGCGCGATCGGACGCGCCCACCTTCTTGCCCCCGAGGGCACGAAGCAGGAGCGTCCGACGCTGACCGCGGCGCTCGAAGGCTTCCGCTTCATCCGCCGCACGCCGGTGCTCCTCGGGGCGATCTCGCTCGACCTCTTCGCCGTCCTCTTCGGTGGAGCCGTCGCGTTGCTCCCGGCGATCGTGGAGAAGATCTTGAAGGTCGACGATGTGTGGGTCGGCTATCTGCGCGCCGCCGGCGGTGCGGGGGCGGCGGTCGTCACAGTCGGACTGGCCGTGCGGCCCGTCCGTCGACATGTCGGTCAGGTGCTGCTCGTGTCTGTTGGGTTGTTCGGCGCCGCCACGGTGCTGCTGGGTGTGACGCGCAACGTGTGGGTTGCGCTCCTGGCGTTTGTTCTCCTGAACGCAGGTGACTCGGTCAGCGTCTTCGTCCGGACCACGCTCGTTCCGCTCGTGACGCCACCTGAGCAGCGCGGGCGCGTGTTGGCTACCGAGAACGTCTTCATCGGCGCGTCGAACGAGCTCGGTGCGTTCGAGAGCGGCATGGCTGCTGCGCTCTTCGGTACGGTCGTCGCAGTCGTCAGCGGTGGGGTGCTCACCCTCGTCGTCGTTGCGTTCTACGCGTTGCGGTTCACCGCGCTACGCGACGTCGATCGCTTCGAAGATGTCGAGACCACTGCGCCCACTGCGCCGTAGCTCGGTGGGCCGGCTGGCTCGCTCGGGCCAGCTGGCTTCGATTTCCCGCCGGAAACCTGGCCGAAGCGAGCGTGCTGGCCCACGTGTGCGCGGCGAAGCCGCATGACTCGTGGTTGGCTGGAGTGCCATGAGCAACGACCGTCCGATCCATCGCCTTCTCGTCGTCACCGCCCATCCCGACGATGTCGATTTCGGCGCCGCCGGAACCATCGCCACGCTCACCGACGCCGGCGTCGAGGTCGGGTACTGCATCGTCACCGACGGCGATGCCGGTGGCTTCGATCCGGCTGTCCCTCGCAGCGAGATCCCGCGCATTCGCCGGGAGGAGCAGACCGCCGCGGCGAAGGAGGTCGGCGTGAGCGAGCTTCGCTTCCTCGGCTACCCCGACGGTGCCGTTGAGGCCTCCCTCGCCCTGCGCAAAGACATCTCCCGCGAGATCAGACGCTTCAAGCCCGATGTCGTCATGTGCCAGTCGCCGGTGCGGGACTTCAACCGGATCTACGGATCACACCCCGACCACCTCGCAACAGCGGAGGCGACGATGGGTGCGGTCTACCCCGACGCCCGCAATCCCTTCACCTTCGTCGAACTGATGGAGGAAGGCTTTGAACCGCACTCGGCATGGCAGATCTGGCTGATGGGCGGGCCGACGCCGAACAAGTGGGTGGACACCACCGCCCAGTTCGACCGCAAGATCGCCGCGCTGCTGTGTCACGCCAGCCAGCTCCCCGATCCCGACGGGATGCAAGCCCGCATCCGCATGTGGAACGAGTCGGTCGCGTTGTCCGGCGGACTGGCCCCGGGTTCGACGGCCGAGGCGTTTCAGGTCGTCGAAACGGCGTAGCCGCTGCCACGGCAGGAAAGGCCTGGTCCGAACGCCAGTTCAGGGACGACTGTCGGTTCGGGGGTTTTCATCACTTGCGATGATCCACCACTCTTCGTGGTCGACCGATCACTATGGGGACATGACGATCATCAGCCTCGCCCGTTACGCCGCCGATGTCCGGCACCTGTGCTCCGGAGCCGCCGGCTCCGTGCCGGTCGACGTCCTGATCGAGGGGCCCGGGGCTTCGAAGCTGGCCCGTTATACCCTCGCCCGTCTTGCCCATGCGCTGCCGCCGATGCTCGTGCTCCACGATGACGCGCTGCTGACCGCCGGACGGGTCCTCGACGACCTCCTCCCCGGAGTGGCGAGCGACGAGATCCCGTTCCTTGTCGTGTCGATCGGCCGGCGCATCGATCCGGTCTCCTCCGATGCCGGGGGGATCGTGCTCGCCGATCCCCAGGACAGCTGCGCCGTCCTCCCGTCGGTCATGGTCGTCGCCCGTGGTGCGCACATCGTGGGGATGGCCACTGCCATCGCTGCGCCGAAGCGCCCCGATTCGCTCATCGCCGCCACGGTGTCGTGTGGACGCGCCGCCATGTCGACCGTCCTGGCCCGCCACGTACTCACCCTCGGGCCGACCTCGGCCGAGCCGCTGCTGCGCATGAGCGACGCCTCGGGTCTGGCGATCTGCGCCGACGGTTCCCTCATTCCCTGCTGACCCCGTCGGCGCGGCGAACGCACGCCGCGCCGACGCTGGGATATGCCTCAGTTGCGGGGCACCTCGAGCCAGCTCTTGCCCTTGTCGACTCGCACGTCACCGGGAAGGCCGAGGACACGCTCGCCGAGGATGTTGCGCATGACTTCGGACGTGCCCCCCTCGATCGAGTTGGCCCGACTGCGGAGGAACTGCTGCTGCATCGTGGAACCCGCCATCGCGGTTTCCGGTCGATGCATCGTGTAGTCGCCGTAGAGCATGGCGTCGGCGCCCATCAGCGACATGCAGAAGTCGTAGATGTCCTTGTTGAGCTCGGCTGACGCGAGTTTTCCCGTCGATCCCTCGGGGCCCGGTGTGCCGGCCTTGCGGTTGCCGGCGGCGCGGATGTTCGTGAGACGGGCCGCCTCGGCCCGGATCCACAGCTTCATGAGCTCGTCGCGGGTGGAGGCGTTGGTGTGGCCGTACTCTCGAAACGCCTTCACGGCCAGACCGATGGGTCCGCTCCCCCGCGGCGCGATCGACCCACCGATCGAGACGCGCTCGTTCATGAGCGTGGTGATCGACACCCGCCATCCGTCGCCGACCTCACCGAGGCGTTCGGCATCGGGGATGCGGGCGTCGGTGAAGTACACCTCGTTGAACTCGGCATCCCCGGTCATCTGGCGCAGCGGGCGGACCTCCACACCCGGTGCGTGCATGTCGACAACGAAGTAGGTGAGGCCCTTGTGCTTCTCCGCGTTGGCGTCCGAACGGGCCACGAGCATCCCCCAGCGTGCGAGATGGGCGAGGGTCGTCCACACCTTCTGGCCGATGACGATCCACTCCTCGCCGTCCTTTACCGCGCGGGTGGCAAGTCCGGCCACGTCGGAGCCGGCGCCCGGCTCGGAGAAGAGCTGACACCACACTTCCTCACCGGTGAACAGCGGACGCAGGTAGCGCGCTTTCTGGTCCTCGGAACCCCACGTGTAGACCGTCGGCGCGCCCATGCCGTAGCCGATCGGGTTGCGGTAGTAGGCGACGGGTGCGCCGGCTTCCCGCATGCGGCCGTCTACGGTGCTCTGCACCTTGGGGGCCATGCCGAGGCCCCCGAAGCCGGGAGCGAACTGCACCCAGGCCAGGCCCCTGTCGAACTGGGCGCCGAGGAACGTGACCGCCGGGGTCGTTGCCGGCGGGAACTCGGCCAGGAGTTCGTCGCAGAGTTTCGTGACGAGTTGGATGTCCGATTGGGCGATCGTGTCGGTGGTGGAACTCATGGTGGGCCTCCGGAGGCACAGGTCTCTGACTGGTCGGTCGCAGACCAGGCTACGAACGGCCTTGTGGTTTCAGCGAATTGAGCCGCGACGAGCGGCCGCAACGGTGTCGGTCTGCTCAACTGGGGCGGTGGTCCGGGTCGTCGTGCTCAACAAGCCCTTTGACGTCGTCACCCGGTTCACGCTCCCGGCGAACGCGGCGCCAGGCACCCGCACGCTGGCCGAGTTCGTACATGAAGCCGGTCTCTACCCGGCCGGGCTCCTCGACCGCGACTCCGAGGGCCTCGTTGTCCTCACCTCCGACGGCCGCCTGCAGCACTGCCTCACCGATCCCCGCCACGGCCACGAGCGCACCTATGTCGCCCAGGTCGAAGGGGAGCCCGACCAACGGGCGCTTGCCAGGCTCGCGGACGGCTCTCTCGCGCTCGACGGGGTCGCCTGTCGTCCGGGTTCGGCCGCCCGGGTCGAAGAGCCCGCGTGGCTGTGGGCCCGCGTCCCCCCGGTGCGCCATCGTCTGTCGGTGCCCACGTCGTGGATCGAGCTCACGCTCACCGAGGGCCGCAACCGCCAGGTGCGCCGGATGACGGCGGCGGTCGGCCACCCCACGCTTCGCCTGGTCCGTGTCGCCATGGCCGGGCTCACGCTTGGTGGACTAGCCCCGGGGATGTGGCGCGAGGACGAGCTCACCGCATGACGCAGTGGTCTGCGCCTTCCGCCACCGGATTCTCGATCGCTCGCGAAGGCCAACTCTGGCTGCGTTCTGAAGGAGCGTGTTCGGGCAAGCGAAGGGCATGCGGGGTACCGTCACCGAGTGGATGCTTCGGTGAACCAGGTAAACGCGGTGCTCTTCGATTTCGGAGGCGTGATCACGAACGACCCGTTCCGGGTGATGGCCGGGGCCGCGGTCGAGCACGGATTTGATCTTGGCGAGTTTGGCGCTATCGCAGTCGGCCGCGGCGATTACGGCGCGGGTGATCATCCGTGGCACAGGCTCGAGCGCGGCGAAATCGAGCTTGACGGATTCAACAGCGCTGTTGATCAACTGGCTCGCGATCGGGGACACAGCGGCTTCCCTCCGTTGCCCGTCGACCTCATTCTGGGCGCCGCGCTCATCTTGCGATCGGAAATGATGGATCTGATCGCCGACCTCCGAGGGCGAGGCGTCGCAACGGGAATCGTGACCAACAACGTCAAAGCCCTTGGAGTGTGGCGGGATCTCGCAGACTGGGAGTCGGTCGTGGACGTGGTCGTGGATTCGTGCGAGGTCGGGATGCGAAAGCCCGAAGCTCGGATCTTTCGCCACGTGTGTTCCGCACTCGGCGTTGACCCTACGAACGCGGTGTTCCTCGACGACATGCAGGTCAACGTCGACGGCGCAATTGCGGTCGGTATGCGAGGAATTCTGGTCTCGGACCCCGCGGTTGCTGTCGCCGAAGTCCTTCGACTCGTCGCATAGGTGGTCGTTCAACACGCCCGCAACTTCATTCGGCCGAGCCAGCACGGAACATCAGAGCGTTGGCTGACGCTTCGCCTTCTCGATGCTCACCGGCTCCTCACCTTGGTCCGGGACACTCTCCGGGAATGGTTGACGTGACCTCCCTCGGACCCGATCTGCCCGCCGCAAGTGCTCCGTCATCGACGTTGCCCGCCTCCGTCGCCGCGATCCGACGGCGGGTCGCAGCGCGCGGCCCGATCCTTGCGGTGCTCAGCTTGTCGGGAGTGTTGAACGGCTGGGCGCTCACCAACGTCGGCTGGGGCAACGCGTACTACTCGGCGGCTGTCCGGTCGATGATGCAGAGCTGGCACAACTTCGTGTTCGCGAGCTTCGAGCCGGGTGGCTTCGTGTCCGTGGACAAGCCGCCACTGTCGTTATGGGTGCAGACGATCTCGGCGAAGGTCTTCGGCTTCAACCAGATGTCTCTCCTGGTCCCGCAGGCGATCGCCGGAGTGCTGTCGGTGTGGTTCGTCTACCGGGCGGTGACGCTGGTGTCGTCGCGCACAGCGGGGCTTGTGGCCGCGCTGTTCCTCGCCGTGACACCGATCCATGTCATGGTCAGCCACTCCAACAACCTCGACGCCGTCCTGGTGTGTGTGATGTCGGGCGCCGCGTACGCCGCGGTCCGTGCCGTCACGAACGGTCGATTCCGCTGGCTGGCGATCGCCAGCGTCGTGGCCGGACTGGCAATGACCGCGAAGATGCTCGCCGGCGTGCCGGTGATGCCCGGGATCGCGTTGGCCTTTGCGTGGTGCGCTCCCCTGGCCTGGCGTCGACGCGTTGCGGGTGCGGCGATGAGCGTCGCGCTGATGGCTGGTGTCGGGCTGGCCTGGTTCGCCTACGTCGATCTGACGCCGAAATCGTCGCGGCCCTACGTGGGGTCGAGCGCGACGAACTCGGCGTTCCAGCTCGCGTTCGAGCGCAACGGCGCCAATCAGGTGGAGGGAACCCAGGGCGGGTTCGGCGGTGGCGGAGGACCGGGGGGCCGAGGTTTTCCGGGTGGCTTTCCCCGTGGCGGGTTGCCGGGATTCCAACAGGGAGCGGGCGGTGGGACTGCCAACGGCGGGGACGGGGCCCGAGGCGGCCTTCTTCCCGGCGTGAACCTGCCCGGAGCGGCAAACGGGCTGCCCGCCGCGGGAGGGCCCGGTCTCGGTGGTCTCCTTCCCGGGATCAACCTGCCGGGTTCTGCCAACGTCGCGCCGTCGACGGGAATCGGCGGCCTGCTCCCGGGCGTCAACCTGCCCGCTACTGCCAATGGCGTTCCCGCACCCGGTGGTCCGGGTAGCGGCGGATTCGGCGGCGCGCCCCGCGGTGGCCCGGCCGGTGGGTTCGGGATACCCCGACTCGGCTTCTCCGGCGGTGAGCCGGGACCGCTGCGTCTCGCCAACACTGAGCTCGGATCACAGATCGCGTGGTTCCTCCCCCTTTCGCTCGCCGGTGGTCTCCTCGTGCTCGCCCGTCGCCGGTTCCGTCCGTCGCCATCGCTGGCCGCGACGGTCATCTTCGGGGGCTGGCTGTTGATCGCCGGCGGCGCGTTCAGCATCACCAAGGGAATCGTCCACCCGTATTACCTCTCGAGCGTGGCGCCACCCGCTGCCGCACTTGCCGGCCTCGGGTTGGCCGAGTTGATCGCAGTGGTGCGAGAGCGACGGTGGCCGTGGCTGGCAATCCCCGCAGTCGGTCTCGCCGCGACAGCCGTGACCCAGTGGACCGTCCTCCGGCGCCCCGATTCGCTGAACTGGCGGCCGGCGCTCGCTTGGCTCGCCGCCCTCGGCGCAGTGGTCGGTGTCGTCGCCCTCATTGCCGGAACCCTGCGCCGCACAAAGGCAGCCACGGGAACGGGCATCGCCGCGGTCGGGCTCGTCGCTCTCGCCCCGCTCCTGTGGACGCAGTCGTCCCTGGCCAACGGAGTCACGCCGCAGCTTCCCTACGCGCAGGCGACCGGGCTGAATGGCGGGCGGTCCGGTCTGCAGCCCAATGGCGGGTTCACCTTCCCGACCGGTGATCAGAAGCGCCTCGTGGGGTACCTCCAGTCGCAGCGCAGAACGGAGAAGTGGTTGGTTGCGGTGCAGAGTGCAGGGCAAGCCGAGTCGATCATCATCTCGAGCGGCGAGCCGGTGATGACGATGGGTGGCTTCATCGGATCCGACCCGATCCTCACCGAGGATCAACTGCGGGCCAAGATCGCCGCCGGAAAGGTCCGGTATTTCCTCGTCAGCGCCGGTGGTTTCGGCCGCGGCGGGTTCGGACGTGGCGGATTCGGCCGCGGCGGGTTCGGCGGTTCCGCGTCCTCGTTTGTCTCCAGTGAGTGCGCGGAGGTTCCCTCGAGTGCCTGGCAATCCGGCAGCGATGCCGCCGGCGAAACCTCGTTCGCCGGCGGGCCGACCAGCGCCTCGTTCACGCTCTACGACTGCAAGCCGGCGTAGCTCGTCTTCTGGGTCGGCTCACGTCGTTGGGTCGGGAAAAGTGCAGTGGCGCGCGTCAGCCGACCCAAGGCGCGTCAGCTGACCCAGGGCGCGTCAGCTGACCCAGGAGTGAAACGCCAGGTGCTAGGGCGCCGTGCGCTCCGCGGCGAGAGCGCTGCGACGTACCTTGCCGGCATCGTCACGCACGACCTCGATGGTGAACTCGAACGTCCTCGGAACTTTGTAACGGACGACCCGCTCGGAGAGGAACCGCCTGACCTCGTCCTCGTCGATCCCCTCGATACCGACCGCGGGGTCGACCTGCACGACGGCGTGGACCAGTTTGCCGAGATCGTCATCGGGTAGACCGATCACTGCGCTCGACAGCACCGCTGGATGTTCAGCAAGCGCGCTTTCGATCTCGGCCGGATAGATGTTCGCCCCGCCCGATAGGATCATGTCGCCCTTGCGGTCCCCCAGATACAGGTAGCCATCGGCGTCGAACCAACCCATGTCCCCAAGGCTTTCCCAACCGTCGGCGATGCGGTTCGCCTCGGCCCCGACGTAGGCGTACGTCGGCGCTCGGCCCGTCGACCGCATGAACACCTCGCCCATTTCCCCGGCCGGGAGGTCCTCGTGGCTCTCGGGGTCGAGCACGCGCATCTCGCCCATCGTGACCCGACCGACAGAACCGCGGTGGGCGACCCACTCATCACCGCGAATGATCGTGACCGCTTGTGCTTCTGTTCCGGCGTAGAGCTCGTAGACGTGTTCCGCGCCGACCCAGTCGATCCATGCCTGTTTGCACCACTGCGGGCACGGGGCTGCCATGTGCCAGACGTGCGTCAGGGACGACATGTCGAAATGCTCACGGTCTTCGGCGGGAAGTCGGACCATCCGGCTCATCATCGTCGGAACCAACAGCATGACCGTCGGTCGATGGCGGTGCACCGTCTCGACTGCCGATCGGGCCTCGAACTTCGGCAGGATCACCACATGGTTTCCGGAGAACAGACCGAGTGAGCTGAACTGAAATGGGGCGTTGTGATAGAGCGGGCCCGGCACCGAGATGCAGCCGTCGACGGTGATCCCGAAGCGTGCGCCGGCCTCGTCGAACTCCGCTCGCGCCCCCGACAGGATCAGCTTCGGCCGTCCGGTCGACCCTCCGCTGGTCGGCGCTTTCCAGGTCGGTGAGATGGCGTCGGGAAGGTCCTCGGCGGAAAGCGCGGAATCGGGTTCCCACCCGGTCGGCAGAACGGTTCGGCTCGGGTGGGCCTCCGGGTTCGCCCCGAGCACCAGCGCGCTGTCGGCCAGTTCGATAATCGCCTGGCGTTCGCGATCGGGAAGACGGTGCGACACCGGCTGCGGGACGGCTCCGAGCTTCCACGCCGCTACGGCCGCTTCGAGAAACCCGATCGAGTTCGGCAGCGCGATCGTGACCAGCGAACCCTCCCGAACGCCAAGCTCGGCAAAGGCCCGAGCGAGGCGGTTCGTACGCTCGCGTAGTTCTTGGCGGGTGAGCGTTTCCTCGCCGCAGGTCAACGCTGGAGCATCGGGATCGCGGTCGGCCGCGGACGCGAGCAGGGTCGGAACCGAGAGCAGTGCCATACCTCAACTGTTCCCGACTTTGTCGGCGAGGACGTAAACGCCCTCACGCTTCATGCGTGAGGGTGCCCAGGTCGTGGAACACTCTCCCGCCATGACAACTCGATTCGACGGCCGTGTCGCGCTCGTGACCGGGGGCGTGTCCGGCATCGGCCGGGCATGCGTCCAGCGGTTCCTCGACGACGGCGCCAGCGTTGTCGTCGGCGATATCAACGACGTCGCGTGTGCTGCGCTCGAAGCCGAGTTCGCCGGGCGCGTCGCCGCGCAGCGCTGTGACGTCACCGTGGAGGCCGACGTCGAGTCACTCAGCACGCTCGCGTTGACCCGGTTCGGACGATTGGATGTCGCCGTGGCCAACGCGGGGCGGGGAGGGTACGCACTGATCGACGAGTTGGCCGCCGACGAGTTCCGGGCCATCGTCGATGTCTGCCTCAGCGGAGTGTTCCTCACCATGAAGCACGCCGGACGGGTGATGTCCGACGGCGGTGCGATCGACGCCATCTCCTCCCTCAACGGCGTGCAGCCGTCAGCGGGCATGTCCGCATACTGCGCGGCGAAGGCCGGGGTGATCATGTTGACCCAGGTCGTCGCGATGGAGCTGGGAGCGCGGGGGATCCGCGTCAACGCCGTTGGGCCCGGACTGATCGAGACGCCGGCGACGGGCACGTTCTTCGCCCTCCCCGGGATCGTCGATGAGTTTGCCCAGAACACCACGGTTGGCCGCCATGGATCACCTGACGAGGTCGCCGGCCTGGTCGCGTGGCTTGCCTCGGATGAGGCACGCTTCGTCAGCGGGTCGTTCCATCTGATCGACGGAGGCGCATCGACCAAGCGCTACCCGGACATCCCGGGCGCCATTGCCCGGGCCATTGGCGCCGGCGCGTAGGACGCGCCGATGAAGGCGATGGGCTGATTCCCGCTGTCCCCGGCATCCAGCGAACGCGCGTTTCGGCAGCGAAGGGCCGTGGGCTCCGCGACGCACCAGTAGCCTCTTCGGCCGTGAGTTCCCCGCAGCAGAAGATCCAACGCCCCGTCAACGCCGTCCAGAACCGTCTGATCGCCATCAGCCTGCTCGAGCGCGCTGTCCGGGCCGCCACCGACGACGAACTTGCGGGGATGGTCAGCGGCCTGACCGAAGAGCAGTCGAAGGTGCTCGAACAGCGCTGCCAGGGCACCGATACCGCTTCGGTCCGCGCCGCCCTGGCCAAGGGTCGGATGAACGGCACCCTCGAGGGCATCGCCGCGCTGTTGGCGGATCGTTGCCTGGCCGACTGTGTCGAAGCGCTGGGCGACTCGTCGGATAATCCGACGGAGGCGGAACTGTTGGAGGCTCTTCCCGGCCTGGTCGAACGTCACTCGGTCGGTGCGACCCGCATGATGATGGCCTCCGCCATCGTCGGCGAGGCATTGGCATCGCCCATCCTGAAGGATCTGCTCAAGTCCGACCCGGTCGTTGCCCTTCCTCCGGCCGAACTGGTGTCGATCACCGTGCCGAAGCCGATCGATCCGGATCGTGACGCCAAGCTCGCCGCCCGCAAGGTCCGCAAGGACGCCGAGAAGGCCGCCAAGGCAAAGGCCAGAGGCCGCTAGCGCTCTCCGCCGAGATCCGTCGGCCCACCATCCCAGATCACCACGTTCGGCATCCCACATCGACCGAAACGGGCGGATTTCGAGCCAGAAACGGGGCTTCTGGGATGCCGGCCCTCGGTATGTGGGACGCCGGCCCGGGGTCCGACAGGTCACCGCCGCCTCGGTCGGGTTGAGCTACGTCGGCGCGGTAGTGGGTGCTTCGCCGGCCGCGCCGATTTGCTGACCCGCTGGGACGGTCGTGGTCGCCCCGGCCTCAACGGTGACGACCGACGACGGCGCGGTCGGTGCGCCGGTCGGGTTGCTCGGCACCGGCGGCAGCTGCCCCGGCGTCCCCGGGCTGGTCGATGGGCCCGCGGTGACGACACTGGTCGGTGGCGAAGCCGTGGTCGAGCTCGGAATGCTCGTTACTGCCACGGTGGTATCGCTGACCAGCGTCGTTGTCGTCGTCGGGAAGTACTCCGGCTGGTCGAACCCGAGGATGATCCCTCGGCCGGGCATCTGCGCGACGAGGTCGGCGTACACGATTAGGTTGTCGACGTAGTGCCCAGTGCTGCGGTCGAACTTCCCGCCACAGGTCACGAGCCGCAGCGTTGACGTGTCGGTCGGACCGTAGACACTGTCGGTCGGGAAGACCGACTTCTTGGGCTTCTCGACATCGGTGACCCGGTACAGGTACTTCGAGCCGTCCGATTGTTCGACAATGACGAGCTGGCCGACCTTGGCTTTCGGCAGCTTGGAGAAGACGCCAGGAGCGACCTTGGAATCGTAATGCCCCACCAGGACGGTGGGACCGATCTCACCGGGAACGAAGCCGCCGGACCACCAGCCCGTGATGTCGGCCCGACGAGGGACGGCGAGCGCCCCATTCGCGTCGAGGCCGATCGGGATGGCTTCGGCGTCGAGGCCGATCGAACCCAACAGTACGCGCACGGGGCGCGGGCCGACTCCGTAACGGCGGTCATCGGCAAGGTTGTCGTTGACTGGGAGGTTCTCGGTGAAACGGTCCGGGATGTCCTGCCCCGGTCGTAGATCGACGTTGCGGCGAATGCCGGTGGCGGTGTCCTCGATGACGTTCGGAGCGACAATCCGGAACCGCTTCGGATCGTTCTGATCGGTGGCCGGTTCGAGCCCCGCAGCCTCGTCGGCATTCGCCGGCCGAACCGTGGAGCCCGCCCGTTGGGCGACGGCCATCCAGCCGGCGGCCAGCAGGAGAAGTGCTGGAACGACGTACAGCCACCGCCCGGGCGCAGTGCGGGACGGTGGCTGTTGGTCAGAGTTCATTGCTCCTCACCGGACGGCGAGGACGGGATGGTCAGGCCTTGCGGCGGCGTGACACGAAGATACCGGCACCGACGCCAGCAGCACCGAGGGCCAGCGCCAGCGGCAAGACGTTCGAGCCGCTGTCGTTGCTGATGAATCCGCCACCAGCGGCAACTCCGCCGGCCGGAACCGCCGCTGGGGGATTGGCCGGTGCGGCCGTGTCGGCAACCGGTGCCTCGGCGGCCGGAACGGTGGTGGTGGCGTCTTGGGCGGATGCGGGGACGGCGAGGAACGCGGCGCCACCGACGAGAACGGAAACGGCTGCAGTGCGAAGGGCCTTACGAAGCATGATGATCTCCTGGGGACGGCTGGTCGGCCGTGTGGTCGAGTAGGGACAGGTTACCCGCGGTCCGGGCGTCAATCGGTTCATCGGCTGATGGTCGACCGGCCTTGACCTCACCTGCCGAGCGTCGCTCAGGGCAATCGACGTCATTCCCGCCCTCGACCCGCTGAGGTGCCGCTGGGGCGCTCCGTCTTCGCCCGACTCGCCATCGCAATCGTTTCGATTTTCTTGCCGTCGACGCATCCAAGGCGTAGCCGGCGACGAACCTTCGGCATGTCGCCACGATATGGGTTCCCTCAGACAGTTGGTCAGCGGCGCAGCGTGCGGAGGCTTCTCGGCCTCTCCGCTGCTGTTCTCGCGTTTGCGCTCTCTGGCTGCACCGGCACGACGGGCACCACCGCGCCTCCGACGGACTCCCGCCCGCCGAAGGCGTCGGCTGTTCCTGTCGTTCCAAGCGAGGCTTCCGCCCCGCAGTCTCGGTTGGTCCTCGGTTCGCCCGAACCCGGACTGTCCTTCCCAGCACCATCGAAAGCGGCTCTCGACTCAGCGCGCGACAGCATCGCTGGTCCGTCGTCGCGCGAACGTAGCGCTGCGTCGATCGTTGCCACCAGCCCGAGCGCCGCGGCTGCAGCGTTCGGGGACGCGGTGGTTACGGGTCGGATCGCCGATGCCTTCACGCTTCTTCCGGACATCGAGCAGGAGCGCATCGGTTCGGCGACCCGGTTCGCCGACATCCTGAGACGGGATCCGGCCTGGCTGTCCGCCGCAGTTGATCCGAAGGCGAGTGACGACCGAAACGTCCCGGCCTTGCGCGTCGACCAGGCCCCGACCATCGACGAGATCCGAGGTGTTGTCGGTCCGTCCGCAGTCGTGAAGCTCCCGGCGCGCAAGGACGCGTCCGGCTGGAAAGTCTCGTGGGAACGGCGAACGACCACCCAGAGCTACGCCGCCCCGGAGAACCGCTTGCCCGGCGACGTCGTGTCGTGGGCGACCGATCGCCAGAAGAGTTGCTCGCCGGAGGGCCGGTCAGGGACGAAGACCGCGGCGGGCGAGTACGCCGGTGGTTTGCTCGGGGCGGTGTGGCTGGCCGATTCGCTCTGCACCACTCCGGGCGTGGTCAGCGTCGCATCGGTCGGCGACATCTACACGTTGGACGACCCCCAGGCCCTGCTCGACGCCTACGGCAGCGGCGCCTACCAGTGGGCCCGCGTCGTGACCCTGGCGGCCCCCCATCAGATGCACGTGATTACCGCTCCGCTCGGCGACCGCTGGGTCGTCGTCGGTCTCGCACCCGTGCCGAGCGCGCCCTGATCTCCATCCCCCCGGCCCCCGGCCCCTGATCCCCAGCACCACAAC